>DATKZY010000237.1:0-26567 GCA_035527715.1 Planctomycetota bacterium
CTCAAGAACCTCGACGTGGCCATCCCGCTCGGCGGCCTCGTGTGCGTGACCGGCGTGAGCGGCTCGGGCAAGAGCACGCTCGTCAACGACGTGCTTCACCGCGCCCTGATGCGCCACTTCCACGCCAGCCGCGCCAAGCCCGGCGAGCACCGCACCATCGAGGGCATCGAACGGATTGACAAGGTGATCATCATTGACCAGTCGCCCATCGGCCGCACCCCCCGCTCGAACCCGGCGACCTACACCGGCGTGTTCGACGACATCCGCCGCCTCTTCGCCGCGCTCAAGGACTCCAAGGTCCGGGGCTACCAGCCCGGCCGCTTCAGCTTCAACGTCAAGGGCGGCCGCTGCGAAGCCTGCGAAGGCCAGGGCACCAAGCGCATCGAGATGCACTTCCTCCCCGATTTGTATATCACCTGCGAGGCCTGCCGCGGCCGCCGCTACAACCGCGAGACCCTCGACATCCGCTACCGCGGCAAGTCCATCGCCGACGTCCTCGACATGCAAATCGAGGAGGCCCTCGCCTTCTTCAACGCCTTCCCACGCGTCAAGCGCGTCCTGCAGACCCTCCACGACGTGGGCCTCGACTACATGGCCCTCGGCCAATCGTCCACCACATTGAGCGGCGGCGAGGCCCAGCGTATAAAACTCTCCACGGAGCTGGCCAAGGTCGCCACGGGCAACACCCTCTACATCCTCGACGAGCCGACGACCGGCCTCCACTTCGCCGACATCTCCCGCCTCCTCGACGTCTTGGCCCGCCTGGCCGACCGCGGCAACACCCTCCTCGTCATCGAGCACAACCCCGACGTCATCAAGTGCGCCGACTGGATCATAGACCTCGGCCCCGAGGGCGGCGACGAGGGCGGCCGCATCGTCGCCCAAGGCCCCCCCGAGGCCATCGCCGCCGACCCCGCCTCCTACACTGGCCAGGTCCTTGCCGGCTATCTGAGCCGCTGAACGGCAGGATCGGCCCATCTTGCCTTTGCGTACCAGTGTTGCTCAATGTGGCTCAGACTCGCTCACACGCCATTTGCCCATTCTCGCCATTCCGGCTCAGAGTTGCCCAATGTGGCTCAACATTGTGCACGCGCACGCCCCCCGCACATAGGTGGCGAGTGCTCCCATCTCTTCCATCTCTTCCATCTCTTCCATCTCTTCCATCTCTCGCATCTCGCGCGCCTTCACCACCGTGCGGAAGTGACCACAATGGCCGGCAAGGCGCTCAAGATGGCCACCTGCGCGCAACAGGACTTGGCCATCTTGAAACCGCCGGGCTGGCAGGGCGCGTCGAGCCATAAGGGTTGGGTGCGTCGTGACATATGGCGCCACATCCCCCCGCGCCCCCTGCCTCCCACGCCCCGTCAGGATGCTCACCCCCCCTCCGCTCCCATTTCTGGCACTGATGCCCGATCAGCAATGAAGGTATCGGTCACCGAAACATAACGCGGATACACCACAACCCTGCCCGGCCCCTCAACCCCCAACCCCCGATGCCTAACGCCCAACACCTCTTCTTCCCTCCGCCTCACCCCCCAAAGCTAATGCCGAACGGGGCACCCACGGCGTTGAGCGCCGCCAGCACCTCCTCCTCGCTGCGGCCCATCGCGGACAGCAGGACTCGGTAGCTTGCGGCGAACTTGCCCTGGCGCGGATGCTCGTGCCCAGTGCCGGCCTTGAAGCGGAACATGATCTCCAACGCTCGCCGCATGATCGGCTCGGCCTCCGCAAGGCGGTTCGTAGCATGGAGCAACGCTGCCAGGTTGTTCAGGGCGCTTGCGACGCTGGGATGCTCACTGCCAAGGCTTCGCTCCCAAATGGCGAGCGCACGCCGCATGAGCGGCTCGGCCTCCGCAAGACGGTTCGTGGCCTTGAGCAACTGCGCCAGGTTGTTGAGGCGGGTGGCGACGTTGGGGTGGTCTCTCCCGAAGCTCGCCTCGTCAATGGCGAGCGCGCGCCGCTGGAGCGGCTCGGCCTCCGCCAGGCGGTTCGTGGCCTGGAGCAACTGCGCCAGGTTATTGAGGCGGGTGGCGACCTTGGGGTGGTCCTTCCCAAGGCTTGCCTCGTCAATGGCGAGCGCGCGTCGCATGAGCGGCTCCGCCTCCGCGAGACGGTTCGTGTCCTGCATGATCACCGCCAGGTTGTTGAGGCGGGTGGCGACGTTGGGGTGGTCTTTCCCGAAGCTCGCCTCGTCAATGGCCAGTGCGCGGCGCATCAGCGGCTCGGCCTCCGACAGCCGGTTCGTCTCCGCGAGCAACGCCGCCAGGTTGTTGAGGTCAGTGGCCACCTCGGGGTGGTCGTTTCCGAAGCTCGCCTCGTGAATGGCGAGCGCGCGCCGGAGAAGCGGTTCGGCCTCCGCAAGGCGGTTCGTGTCCTGGAACAACTGCGCCAGGTTGTTGAAGGCCGTGGCGACGTTCGGATGGTCCGCCCCGAGGCTCTTCTCGAAAATCGCCACCACGCGCCGCATAAGCGGCTCGGCTTCCGCAAGACGGTTCACGTCCTGGAGCAACTGCGCCAGGTTGCTGAGGCGGATGGCGACGTTGGGGTGGCCTTTCCCGAAGCTCGCCTCGTCAATGGCGAGCGCGCGCCGATAGAGTGGCTCGGCCTCCGCAAGTCGGTTCCCGGCATCGAGCAACTGCGCCAGGTTGTTGAGGCCCCGGGCGACGTTGGGGTGGTCTTTCCCGAGGCTCGCCTCGTCGATAGCCACCGCGCGCCGGAGAAGAGGCTCGGCCTCCGCAGGACGGTTCGTGTCCTTGAGCAACGCCGCCAGGTTGTTAAGGTCTCGGGCCACGTTGGGGTGGTCTTTCCCGAAGCTCGCCTCGTCAATGGCGAGCGCGCGTCGGAAAAGCGGCTCGGCCTCTGCAAGACGGTTCGTCTCCTGGAGCAACACCGCCAGGTTGTTGAGGCGGATGGCGACCTTGGGGTGGTACTTCCCGAAGCTCGCACCGTCCATCGCCAACGCGCGGCGATAGAGCGGCTCGGCGGAAGCGTGGTCCGCGCGCTCGAAATGGAAAACGGCGAGCTCGTTGAGGACGCTCGACGTGGCGGCTGGGTCCCTGGCATCGGCGGCGAGCCAGGCATTCAATGCTTCCCCGTAAGTCTGGGCGGCAGGGATGCGCCCACCCAGCGTGACCCAGTAGCCGTGCAACTCCCACTCCCACCGCCCCTGGTGCATCTGGAGAAAGGTAGGGATGTCGGTCAGCACCTCCTTGAGGCGGTTCCAGTCCTCCAACTCGAAGAGGAGCCAGGGAAGCTCGTCGAGCTTGCGGTCGGTGGGTTGGGCGATGGCGGCGAAGTAGTCGGTGAGGCGCTGGCGGGCGGAGCGGAGGGCGTCCGCCTGATTGAGCCACAGGGCGGCGACGGCGGCGTGAAGATAGGCGTGGCCGAAGTTGAGGAGTCCGCCGCGATTGGCCAGGGCGCTCTCGGCGGCGAGGTGGAAGGGGGTCCAGTGGGCGCGCGGCAGCGGCGTTCCTTTCTCGCCCAGGAGGTCGAGCAGTTCGGCTTCAGAGAGGCCCCGCCGCGAAGCGCCGATGAGGCTGAGGGCTTGGCGCACGAGGTCGCGGCCGGCGGAATAGTCCCCCTGCCAGCGCTCGAGGATGCGGGTGAACAGCTCGCCGGGGTCATTTGCCGCCAGGTAGTAGCCGATGCGCTCGTCGAGCCGGTCGTGCTCGCCGAACTGGCGGAGTTCGTCGAGCGCGGCGCGCAGGAAGAGCGGGTTGGCGCACTGCGGCGCCTCGGCCAGGCGGCGCTTGCGGGCCTCGTTGAGTTCCTTGCGGTAGAGGGCCAGGAAGGCGCCGATGGCGGCGGAGCGCTCGGCGACCGTGAACAGCGGAAGCTCCATGCTCCGCTCGGACGCCAGCCAGGCGCGCCCCTTGAGCGCGTCCAGCGCGCGGCCCGGGAGCGTTGAGAAGATGAAGCGGATGTTCGGCGGCCAATAGTTGGGCAGCCAGCCGAGGTCGGGCGCGGCGTCCTTGTCCTCCAACTGGTTCAGGGCGTCGAGCACGAGGATGACGCGGCCGCGCGCGGCCACGTTGGTGAGCCACGTGGGGAACGCTTCGCGGACCTTGGCAGGCTCGAAGGGGATTTCGTCGGCCAGGCTGAATGCCTTCTTCAGCTCGCCCATGATGCGGCGGAGGATGTGGACCCAGTCGGCGCTGTCGGCCGTGCCCCCGATGAAGTGCAGGAGGACGAGTTCCTGGGGGTGTGCGGCGCGATAGCGCATGGCCCAGTCGGCGAGGAGGGCGGACTTCCCGCAGCCGGATTCGCCGAGGACGACGAAGGGCGCGGGGTCGTCGCCGGCGGCATAGGCGTCGAGCCGCTGCGTGTACGCCGGGCGCGGCACGTAGGCGCGCAGGCGGCTGCGCGCGTAGGCGTCGTGCGCCTGGCACTCGCGCTCGACTGCGTCGGGCACTTGCGCCTCGGGGTAGAGCCGTTCGATGAGCTGCGTGAAGTCGTCGAGCACCAGCGCGCCGAGGGCCTCGGGGCCGGCGTAGTTTTCCCGTGGGGCGTAGGCGAGCTTGCCCTCTGCATGCGCCGTGCGGACGTGTTCCTTGAGGGCCGCGAGCTTGGCAGCCGCTTCGGAGTTCTCGCTGAGGAAGTCGGAGCGCTTTGCCGGCTCAATTCCGTTGACAAAGGCCGGAGCGCGGAAGTAGAAGAAGGCGTGGTCAGCCATCGCGAGGTCGTTGAGCACGCCGTGGAGGATTTCGAGTTCCGTGACCGAGAGCTGCCGATGCTGCTTGAGCCAGGGTTGTTGCTTCTCGATCTCGGGGTCAATCGCCTTCGGCACCCAGCCGTAGCGTTCGCCCAGGAGGCCGATGAAGTAGGGCCGGCAGCCGGCGATTTCGGCCAGACACAGGGGGAGCACCTTGCCCTCGGCGGCCTGCTCGTCGGTGATGCCCCAGCGGAGGTCCACCTCGCCCCACGTGACGCCGCGCGATTCGGCCAGCTTGCGCAATTGCGGGAAGATGAACTTCACCAGGTGGTCCCGCTCCGCCGCCATGTCGCGGAAGGTGGAGGAGACGAAGACCCTGACCTGGCGTTGCTCGACGAGAGAAGGAGCTCCATTCATAGGGGACACCACTCGCCTTTGTAAGCCGCCTTCGCGGCGAAGGTCGGCCTGACGCGCTCAGTGCGAATGGAGGTGGAGTTGCGTGCCGCCCACGCCGCTGAGGAAGAAGGTCCAGCGCTCCTCGAGGTCGCGCCAGCCGCCGATCGGGTTGATCAGGCTCGCGCAGTCGGCGGGCGGGGCGATCTTGAAGTCCATTTCCACGGTAAAGGCGCTCAGGAGGTCGCGGCCGCCCTCGCGGAACAGGGCGTCGGGGCCCGCCCCGTCCGCCACGCGGGCGAGGATGACGAAGACGCTGATCTGCGGCAGGCCGTGGTGCTCGCGATACCAGTTCGGCCCGGGCCGCGGGAAGGCGACGGCGACGATCTGGCCGCCGGCGCCGCTGCGGCGCAGGTGCTCCCGAAACTTCGCCGAGGCCGCGAGGCGGTCGCGCGCGTCCTCCGCGAACTGCGGGTCGAGCCGCGTCCGCAGGATGGGGGCCTGGACGAGGACGAGTGTGGCGCTCTCGAACTTCCCGGGGATGGCGACGGCGGGGGCGGTCGCACGCTCCGCGGCGGGCTGCGCGGCGAGCTGTCCGAGGAAGAAGTCCCACAGCTTCTCCCCAGGGAAGCCCGGGCCGCGGGGCTTGCCGTCGCCCTCCACGAAGTCCTCGCCCGCTGGGCGCGCGATGTTCACCTGGGCGACGCAGCCCTGGCGGATCGTGCGCTTCGCCTTGTCGGCGAAGGCGTCGGCCACGCTCGCACCCGTCGCGAGGGAGCAGCGCATGAGGATGAGGCGGACGCGGTCGGGGCCGGCCGGGTCGGGCGTGGGGCCGCGGCCGCCGGGGCCGCCGCCCTTCTTCATGCCCGGCGTGCCCTTCTCGTCGGGCTTCTCATACGGACCGCAGAAGACGAGCAGCACGTCGCCGCCCGGCTGGTCGAGGAAAGCAATGAACGGCTTGAGGGTCGCGGATTCGCGGATCCGCTTGAGAACCGTCTCGGCAAAGCCAGTGGCCCAGGCGTTGCGATACGGGCCTCGGACGACGACGAGCCGCCCATCCTGCACGAAGGGCACGCCCGCGGCCTGATGGGCGACGACCTGTTGGGCTGCCGCCGCCGCGGCGGGGTCGGCCGGGCCGAGGGGCACCTGGGCCTCCAGGTAGGGGACTTCGCGGATAGCGAGCTTGATGGCCTCGATGGCCCACATCAGGCCGAAGCAGACGATGATGGCGACGGCGAGCGCCAGGAGCACGCGCACGGACGCCGGGAGCCGCAGCTTGGGCATCCTCGCGCCGAGGGGGCGCAGGAGCTTGTCGCCCGGGACGATGAACGACGTGCGCTCGCGGTACCGCCCGTAGGCTTCGCCGAACAGGCGGGTGCAGATCCGCTCCTCGCTCTTCGCCAGGTAGTAGTAGAGGAACATCATGAAGAAGAAGGCGATGAACGTCATCGCCCGCCCCCACGTCAGCAGGATGCCGAGGCCGAAGAAGGTGAGCGAGATGTACTGAGGGTGGCGGACGAAGCGGTAGAGTCCGCCGGTGACGAGGCCCGACTTGCGGAACTTGGCGGTGTAGATTTGCGCGGCGCCGATGCAGAAGAGCAGGAAGCCCACGATCACCAGGATCGGCCCGAGCAGGCCCCCCGTGAGCACGGGGAACACGAAGTGCGTGAGCCAGGCCGTGTGCGGGTTCTGGTTCAGCGTCTGGATGTGCAGCACGGAGCCGTAGAGGAAGCCTGCGAAGGGCAGGAGCATCCAGATCGGCTCGAGAATGACGAAGAAGCTGAGCAGCTTGAGCGCGTACTCACCGATGCGCCCCAGGATGCTCGCCTTCCCTTTCGCTGCCTGGTCCTCGGACATGTCTCGCCTCCTGACACAATGCCCTTGAATTGAGCCTACCCGTGCTCGTGGCCGGGCGTGGCGCCGTGGCCGTGGGTGTGGTAGGCGCCCGAAGCGGGGTGGTGCGGGTGCTTCGCCTCGACGAGGAGCCGGCCGCGAAGCTCGGCCTGGGCCTCCTTGTAGAGCTTGACGAGGCGGCGACGCGACGCCTCGTCGAAGGCTGTGGCCAGGGTGTTCAGGTACTCGATGCCGCCCTCGACGAGACCGAGCATGTGCTCGGCGGCGGGGCCGTCGAAGGCCCGCGTGTCGCCGACCCGCACGTAGACGGGCGAGGTGTGGGCGGCGAGATAGGCGTCGGGGTGCCCCTCCAGCCCGAAGCAGCGGGCGGCGAGCCAGCCGCTGCGCGCGACGCGCACCTTGGCGGCGGCGCGGAGGCGTCGGACGCCCTTCCCTCCCCTCTCCGAGGCGACGACGCGGCCGTCCTCGACGATCTCGATGCCGCCGAGTGGCCAGACGGCCTCCGCCGTGGCCTGGACCTCGAGCGTGCCGCCCGAGGCGTTCATCGTGATGGTGTCGCCGACGCGATGGCCGTCCACCCGCAGGTCAATCAGCGGCCCCGTGCTGCTGAAGGTGCGGCCGGCGCGAACGGCTTCCGCCCAGGCCTCGTAGTCGAGGGGCCGCTGCGGGTCGAGAAGGGCGTAGGTGCGCAGCCAGCCGAGGGCGCAGTAGGCGCCCATCTTGTCGGTGCCGCCGCACACGGCCACGCGGTAGCCGCAGTTGAGGTACCGATACCACTCCTGCGTCGGGAAGTCGCTGCCGCGCAGGCCGCGAATCTCGAGGGCGTCCACCAGGCCCTTCAGGATCGGCACGGGGTCCTCCGTGTGGCCGCAGTAGGGATAGTGGGGGCGGATGACGACGCCGCCCTTCCGCTTGTTCTCGCGCGCCCACTCGGCGAGGGCCATGAAATCGGGGTCGCCCACGTAGGACTCGCTCGGCCCGCCGCAGCACATGGGGTAGACGGGCAGGCCCTGGGTGCCGAGCATGGACATGTGGCCGAGCATGTGATTGCGGTTCTCGGTGCCGACGTAGACGATCGTGTCGTCCTCGACCACGCCCGGCTTGCCCGTGATGTCGCCCGCGTTGGTGAACAGGCGCCCCCACTGGGAGGCGAGCAGGTTCACGACGTTCACGCCCTCGCCCTGGGCCTGGAGCCAGGCGGTGTGGGGGCTGATGAAGTGCACGTGGGTGTCGGCAGTGACCCAGCCGCCCCGACGCCAGTCGGCGCCGCGCTCGATGGCCAGCTCGAGCGCCTCCTGGCCGGGACGCACGGTGACCCTGGTGCGGGTGGGCGTGTACTCGAAGCCCTTGTACAGCTCGATGTAGAGGTCGCCGACGGGCAGGTCGGTGGTGAACTCGCCCTGGACGTAGGCGAAGTTCCGCCCGCCCGACACGACGTCGGCCCCGTAGTCCTCGAACCAGCGGGCGTTGATCTGCGCGTGGTGGCCGTAGGGGGCGATGTACTCGCCCCGCGAGCCCGAGATGTGGATGCGGGCAGGCACGGGCCTGCCCGTCGCCGCGTCGCGGATGACGACGCGCATCCACTGGCGGGTCTTGCCGAGGACTTCGAGCTTTGCCGCGCCGCAGGGGGCCTTGCCGCGGTGGAACGCCTCGCCGAGCGAGAACTTGAGCTTCCTCTTGCCCTCCGGCCTCACCGTGATCGTGGCGTCCTCCGAGCCGAATGCCTCGATGAGCTGCTCCCCGCCGACGACCGGCTCCTGCGCGTTGTAGAGACCGGCATAGGGCGAGGCAAGCCATTTCCTCCCGCGCGGGCCGGTGGACTGCTCGATGCGGGCGATGCCGCCGAGGTCCACGCTGGCCTCCGCGATCTTGGGCGGCGTCTTGCCCGTCCGCACGCGATAGGTGCGGCGCGGCAGGTGGCGCAGCGGGTGCGAGCCGCCGCGGTAGAGCGTCAGGCCGGCCACGAGCAGCGGCGATTCCTGGAGGCCGCGAATCGTGATCGAACGGAGCGGCTTGTCGGGATGGGGGTTCGGCATGGCGCAGAGGAGCGGCACGCCGTGGAAGCCGCCGACCCCCGTCTGCGCCCTGCCCCACTGCCAGTCCTGGGGCGCATTCGTGGGGTCCACCGTCTTCCACTGGTGGAACGGCACGGCGAGCCAGGCGGGGCCTGGGCTTTCGGCCATGTTCACCTCGAAGCGCCCGCGGACAGGCGCGACTGCCGTCGAGCCGTCGGCGTAGGCGATCTCGTATTCGGCGACCACGAGGCCCTCGCACGGGTCCTCGCTGCGAACCGTCTCGGGCAGTTGCCGCCACTCGTGGAGGAAGCACAGAAAGGTCGCCTTGCCCCGCAGCCGCACGGTCGCATCGGGCCGGCCCTTCGCGGCGAGAATGACGCGAGGCCCTTTGCCCTCGGCCATCCTGAATGGGATGCCCCAGGGCGTCTGCCGGCCCTCGGGGTACTTGCCCACCGCCTCGGCGAGCTTCTGCCACCACTCGCCGGCGACCTCTGGCGGCGGCCAGTTGAAGAGCCGAGCCAGCTTCACCGTCGAGCACGACGCTCCGAATCGCTTGCTGGCCATCACCGGCACCTCCGTGCAACAGGGAGCCCCCCTGCAACGCCCCCAGCATACGCGCGAGGCCCGCGTTTGTCCAGCTTGCGCGCGTCGCGGACGGCCACTAGAATGGGGGCGCCCCGAGATGAGCAGGAGACGATCGTGAACCTTGCCCGCAGCGGCCTCCTCGTTCTCCTCCTTGCTATTCCCTGCCCCCCCGTCGCAGCGGAAGGCATCGCGGAGGGCCGAGCCGCCTTCGGCAAGCTGGTGGCGATGCGGGACGGCCTGCTCGCCGAGCTCGGAAAGCGCCAGGCCGCCGACCAGCAGAGAGGGCCTGCACAGCACCTGGTTCTCCGGCTCGACGAGGGGGCCGACCGCGACGACCTCCACCTCGTCCTCCGCCGGGCTGGCGGCCAGTGGCGGACCGCCTTCGCCGAGGTGCCCGCCTGGGCTCAGGGCACGATGCAGGAGTGGCGCGGCTTCCACCTGGCCAACGGCGCCGGCATCGCCTGGCGGCCAAACCTGCGGTTCCCTGTGGATGCCTCCGCCGCGAGGCTCGACGCGGGCCGCCTCCGCGGCTCGCTCCGCGTCGAGTTCCGGCTCGACCAGACCCTCGACGAGAAGCTCCCGCCCGGCGAGCCGGTGAGCTGGTGGGACCGGTTCATCCCAACGGGCCACGCGATCCCACGCAAGCAGTCCTATGCGATTGACGCGGTCGTGCACGACGACGCGGTGCTACTCGACCTGGTCCTCGAGGGCGGCGTGCACTGGCAACCGAAGAAGAAGGGCGACAAGGCGCCGACCCTGGTCGAGCGCCCTATCTTCGCCCGCCTCGTGGTGCCGAGCACGCGCTTCACGGCGATGCGGGTGCAGACGCCCACCTGGAACGGCGGCTACCACGAGGGCGACGCCACGGGCCTGCGCCTCGATGCGGGGCGCATCACCGGCACGCTAGTCGTCTACCTGCACCAGGACGGCTGGATTCCCTGGGGCGGGGGCAAGACCTATCAGCGTCCGCCGCAGGTGATCACGTTCGAGCTCGACGCGCGGCTCACGCACCATGCCCTCAGCGGCACGTTCAAGGCCAGCGGCGACATGGGCGACTACCAAGGCGAGGTGCGCGGCCGCGGCGGCAAGGCCGTCGCCGGCAGGTTCACGGCCAGCGGCGAGCTTGGCGAACAGGTCGGCGCCCTCGACGGAATGCTTCTCGACGACCCCGCAAGAATTGGGGACCGCCTGAAGGCGGGACCCAAAGCAGGAGGCGACGCAAGCGGGGCGCAAGTCAACACGGTGCTGCACCACATTCGCGCGCTGCACCTGGCCCTCCAGCACTACCCGTTGCCGCTGGATGAGGCCCTGGCGCAGACCGACACGGCGGCCCCCGACTGGGCAGGGGCCGATGCCGCAAAGGTGGCGGCCTATTGCCGCGAGGCGCTGGCGATGCTCGCGGGCGTGCCCTCCCCTGCCGACGCGGCACTGCCCACGCCAATCCCGGAGCAGAGCGTCGAGGCCGAATGGTCGCCTGTCCGCGACTGGCGCGTGATTGGGCCGTTCGAGCAGCGCGTGGGCCTGGAGAACGACGCGGGCCTCGTGCCCCAGGTCGTGCCGCTGGCCGGCATCAAGCACGTGCAGGAGATGGACCGACTCGGCGCACGGCAGCCCGACGCCCCGAGACGCGAGTGGCAGGAGGCGACGTGTCCGGGCACGCGACTCGGCGCGCCGTGGGACAAGCCAGGCTTCTACAACCGTTTCCAAGGGGAGCTATGGTATGCCGCCGCCGACATCAGGAGCGAGGCGGCAGGGAGATCCTGGCTGAGCCTCGAGTCGGGCGACTTCGCCAAGCTGTGGGTCAACGGCCGCCTCGTGTGGGCCGACGCCGAGAAGCCGTGGCGCTATCGCCCGCGCGGGCGTGTCGTCGTGCCGGTCGAACTAAGGGCAGGCAACAACACGCTCCTCGTGCGCGTCCACCGCGACCGCGAGCCATCGTGGGTGCGGGTGGCCATCGCGACCCGTCCGCCGCAGCGCGCCGGCCAGCCGCCCCCGACGCCGCCAGTCTCAAGCCCCTGCGTGTTCCCCGACGCCACGCCCCCGCTGGCCTGGGACATCGAGAAGGGCACCAACGTCGCATGGCGCAGGCCCGAGCTGGGCGGGAAGGCGCGGCCGTTCGTCGTAGGCGACGCGCTCTTCGTGACCGGTCCCGAGGGCACGGTCCACTGCCTCGACGCCGCGACCGGCCAGGTCCGCTGGTCGCGCGACGCGAAGCTCGAGGAGTTCGTTGACCCCAGGACGCTGGACGCCTGGCGCAAGGGCGAAGATGCGACCGAACGCGTCGCCCTCCTCAAGCGGCTCAAGGACGAAGCCGGCCTCGGCTCCTATCGCCCCGAGGATCTGCGGGTGAGCGCGAATGCCGACGCGCTCTTCGTGACCACCCAGGCGCAGAACCTCGCCATCCGTTTCCGCCACAGGGCCGATGGGAAGCCGGACTACGAGCGCCTGTGGGAGAGCAACTACGAGCACGGCGGCTTCGGCACGATTGCCGCGCCGTCGGTCGCCACGGAGAAGTACCTCTTCACCTCGATGCCCGTGCTCGAGCGCGGCCCGCACTGCCCCGACGCGCGAGTGGAGCTTCACGTGCAGGACGCCGCGACGGGCCGTCCCCTCGCCCGCCTCAAGCCGGCGCTCGAGAACGCCGTCATGCACGACGTTGCGCCCGTGGTCGCCGGCGGCTACGTCTTCTGCCTCGACTCGGGCGGCGGCACTCACGGCGGCCATACGACCCACGGCCAGGTCGCCATCGCCACGGCCGACGACAAGCTGTTCCTCGTCGCGCGCAACCTCATTGACCTCGGCACCCGCGCGAGCCCGGTCTTCGCGGGTGGCCGCATGTATCTCCGTTCGCCGCAGGCCCTCACGTGCATCGCGGTGACGACGCCCGCAGGCAAGCGCTTCCAGGCGGAGCGGCTGGCGAAGACCCTCCTCGCCTCCCTCGGCGCCGCGCCCACGACCGCCGCCCCGCGCAACATCATGGCGGCAGACGAAGACTTCCCGGACTATGTGCCTATCGGCAAGCTCCTCGATGGCAGGGCCACCGAGTTCTGGCTTGGCGGCGGGCCCTCTGGTGCCGAATCCGACTTGAGGAAGCAGCTCAGGTCGTTCAAGCCCCTCTCGCGCGAGCACGCCTTCAACGACCCGCCCCTCTTCCACCGCACCTACGAGCTTCAGGGCACGGGCGACATCGTGCCTGTCTTCTCCACCCGCGTGGACCCTCGCTGCGTGAGCAGCAAGGACGGTTCGGGCGTCCTCTTCACCGTGCTCGACAACCCGCGCGACCGCATCATCGTGCCGACGCTCAAGGCCAACGGCGTCACGCAATGGCTCGCTGGCCAGGAGCTCAAGCCCGACGAGCCGCTCCACCTCAAGCCCGGCCTCTATCCCTACCTCGTCTGCATTCACCCCGAGTACTACAGAGTCGAGCCGAAGGAGGAGATTCCGCCCGTGGCCGTCGCCAAGGCTGTCGAGAAGGGCGCGCTCAAGGAGGTCGGCTGGCCGAGGACGTGGCAGGTCTTCGGCCCCCTGCCGCCCGACGCCCCGCCACTCGAAGGTGACGAGCTGAAGCGAATCCCCGACAAGCTCACCGTCGGCGACCGCGACTACCCGCCCTTCACCATCCCCGCGGACGCCAACACGGTCTACCTCACGAGCCTGCTCGACCTGCGCCCCGGCCAGAAGCCTGACGTAGCGAACGCGCCGAAGACCGTGCGGATCGGCACGCCGAGCGTCGCCTATGCCTTCGCCACCGTCGAGTGCCCCGCCGACGGCATCCTCTGCGTCAACGCGAGCGGCGACTGGTTCATGACCTGGTATCTGGACGGCGAAGTCGTGTATGATACAATGCAGAGCGGCAACGGGGCGGCCGCGACCGACCTGAACGCCCACCCCTTCGCCATTCGCGTCGCGAAGGGCAAACACGTCCTCGCCGTGCAGGTGAAGCCGGGGAGCAAGGGCTGGTCGTTCACCAGCATCGCCGGCTTCGACCCCGTTGGTAGTGCGGGCTTCAGCCCGTATCTTGCCGACTTCCGCGTGCCGTCGAAGCAGAAGAAGGCGGAGCCTGACTTCCGCTTCGCCCCCGCCTTCAAGGAGATTCCGCATCCGCCCACGCGGATGCGTCGCTGGCTCGAGCGCGCCCGGGCCTGCAAGGCGCGCCTCGAGGCCGTCGTCCGCGACCTCCCCGGCACCGAGGAGGCCAAAGCGGCCACCGCCATCCTGACCCAGGTAGACAACTGAAAGGAGAACCGGAAGATGAATCGTCGCGGCTTTCTCAACGTGTGCGGCGCGGGAGCAGCGTCGTTCGCTCTCGCCAAGGGGGGCCACGCCGCTGAGGCGCCCGGCCGCAAGCCCAACGTGGTCTTCCTCTTCACCGACGACCAGCGCGAGGACACAGTCGCGGCACTGGGCAACCCGAACATCAAGACGCCCAACCTGGATGCCTTGGCGAAGTCGGGCGTCATCTTCCGCAACGCCTATTGCATGGGCGGCTTCAGCGGCGCCGTGTGCCTCCCCAGCCGCATGATGATGCTGCGCGGCCGCTCTTGGTTCTCGGTGCGCAATCTCCCGCCCGGCTTCCCGAACTTCCCCACCGCGCTCAACGAGGCCGGCTACGAAACCTATCACCACGGCAAGAAAGGCAACACCGACACGCAGGTGCACAAATTCTTCACCCACACCCACTATCTCGATGGCGACGGCGACCGCACGAGCGGCTTCCCCTGCAAGACCCTCGCCGACGACGCCATCGCGTTTCTCAAGACCCGCGACAAGGCCAAGCCCTTCTTCATCTACCTCGCCCCCGCCAACCCCCACGACCCGCGCGTGGCCGACAAGAAGTACATGGACCAGTACGACGCGGAGAAGATTCCGATGCCGCCGAACTTCCTGCCGTTCCACCCCTTCGACAACGGCGACATGGTCATCCGGGACGAGAAGCTTGCACCCTGGCCCCGCACCGAGGCCGAAGTCCGCAAGCAACTGCACGACTATTACGCCGTCATCACGGGCATGGACGAGCAGGTCGGCCGCCTTGTCGCCGCGCTCAAGGACGCGGGCGAATTCGACAACACGATCTTCGTCTTCGCCAGCGACCAGGGCATCGCCATCGGCAGCCACGGCCTCATGGGCAAGCAGAACCTCTACGAGCACACGATGGGCGTGCCGCTGTTCCTCACCGGACCGGGCATTCCGCAGGGGAAGATCGTGGACGCCTTCGGCTATCTCTTCGACGTCTTCCCCACCGTGTGCGACCTGGTGGGGGCGAAGGTGCCCGAAGGCATCGAAGGCAAGAGCCTCGCACCCGTCATTCAGGGCAAGGCCGAGGGCGTGCGCGACGCGATCTTCCTCGCCTACAAGGGCATTCAGCGCGCCGTGCGGAAGAACCGATGGAAGCTTCTCCGCTACCCACAGGTCAACAAGACCCAGCTCTTCGACCTCGACGCGGACCCCTTCGAGACGAAAGACCTGTCGGCCGACCCTGCGCACGCGGGAGAGGTCAAGGAGCTGCTCGCGCTGATGGCCGAGCAGCAGAAGCTCTTCGGCGACCCCCAGCCCCTCACGGTCGCGAGCCCTAAGCCGGCGGAGGTTGACCTGAGTTTCTTCCAGCGCGCGCGCCCACCTGCCAAAGGAGCCAAGGGGAAGGGTAAGGCGAAGTGAGGCGGACGGTTGCCGAGATCTGCGCGGTCGCGTTTCTCCTCCTGGCCGTCGCGGGGATCGTCATCCCCTCCTACCTGCGGCGCACCCGCGCGCGGGACGACCTGGGCGACGCAGCCAAGGAGATCCAGGGCGCCCCGTCCACCCTCATCAAGCAGCTCGGCGACCCGTCCACTCGCCTCGCCGCCGCGCGCGAGCTGGGCCGCCTGAAGGACCGCGAGGCTGCGGACTTCCTGCCCTACTGCCTGACGGATCCCGACCCCGAGGTCCGGCGCGCCTGCGTGTGGGCGCTCGGCGAGATCGCCGATCCGAAAACCTCGCCGCACATCCGCTGGCGCCTCAGCGACCAGGACCTCCAGGTCCGCCTCGCTGCGGCCGAGGCTGTGGCCAAGGTCCCCGACGCCGAGGGCATCAAGGAGCTGGCCGCCCTGCTGCGCGACAAGGCCCCCGAGATGCGCGACGCGGCGAAGAAGGCCCTCCTCGCCATCGGCGCCCCCGCGCTCGGCGACCTCGACGCCGCAGTGGACCAGCCGGGCCTCGATGCCCGCCCGGCCCTCGTCGAGCTGGCCACCACCATCGGCGGCCCGCCCGCCGTCCCCACCCTGGTCAAGCTCCTCAACACCACGGATCCCACGATGCGGCAACGCCGCGACGCGGGGATGAACCAGGCGGTCCGCGAGGCCACCGTGGCCGCCCTCGTGGGCCTCGGGGCGCCGGCCGTCGAGGCCCTCGGCCGCCAACTGCCCCTTCCGCAGTGCTCGCTGGAGCTCAAGCGGACGATCGCCGAGGCGTTCCGACGCATCGGGAAGCCGGCCATCGAGCCGGTCGCCAGGCACGTCCTGGCCTGGAAGGTCTTCCCCAAACCAGAAGAGCTTAAGGTCTGGATCGGCGTCCTCGATGCGATTGGGAAGGGGGATGCGCAGGCGGAGGCAGCCCTTCAGAGAGCCAGGCACCAGCTCGCCGCCAGCGATGATGGCACAGGCGTCCCGCCTGTGACTGCGAATCTCGCGGAACTGCGCATTGTGGACGTGGTGGACAACGTGCCTTACTCCCCCGTGGATTCGCCGCCTGTTCTGAAGGAGTTGCCGGCCAACGGGCAAGTGAAGCTCCTCCTCCACAACGCCCTCATCGGGGGCAAGCGGAGCCGCGACCTCCCCGGCCACACGCTCGAGCTGAATCTGCTCCGCCACCGCGGCCACTGGGAGAAGGACTTCTGGGGCAAGTCCACCACCTACAACCAGGGCGATCACGAGGGCGAAATCCTCCAGTGCCAGGAAGCCCAGAGATCACAGCTCAGCATCCAGGTGGCGATCAACGACGACAACTGGGTCCAGGGCGGCTTCGGCAGGTACGAGGTGGAACTAGGGAAGACCGACGCGGGGCTCGCAGGCACCCATCGCGGCTGGTTCAACGGCCAGGACGTCAAGGGCGCGGTCTCCGTGCAGCTTCAGGAGTGGCCTGAGAGCGCGTTCGCCGACTGGAGCGTCGAGAGCGGCGAGCACCCGCGCCTCCTCTTCCGCAGGGACCAGTTGCCCAGGATGCGTCAGCGCGCCGACACCGAGCTGGGGCGTGCCATCGTCCAGGCGCTCCGTGCCAGAATCACCGAAGACGACCAGGGCGTTGACCACGCCATCGGCTGGGCGCTCCTCGGTCTGCTGCTCGACGACCCCGCCTATGGCCGGCAGGCCATCCCCGTCCTCCGGTACGGGATGAAGCGCTTCGTCATCGGGCACCAGCACGATTCGGCCCGCAAGATGCTCCCCGTCGCCCTCGCCTACGACCTCGCCTACCCCGCGATGGACGAGGCCGAGGTCAAGGAGTTCAACGACTACGTGGTGAAGGAGGGCCAGGCCCTCGGCCGCTTCGGCCTGGGCAACAACTGCCTGAGCGCCAACAGCAATTGGTGCGCTATCAGCTTCGGCCCCGCCGTGATGATCACCCTCGCCGGCCTGCGCGAGAAGGGGCCCTTCGACCTCGCCCCGCCGAAGGAGCAGCAACGGGCCGCCTCCATCGCGCCTGATGCTGTGGGCGGGGCGTCTCTGCCCCGCGACGATGGCGTGCCCATCACCGAATTCAAGGACGGCGAGCTTCTGAGGGATTGGCTCGTCATCGGCCCGTTCGAGGGACCCGGGGCGGAGACGCCGCGCCTGCCGGACGTGCCGCAGGAGGGCACCGCCGTCGAGTGGCAGGGGAAGACGCTCAAGTTCGCCCGCCTGCCCGAATCGGCCGTCCACAAGACCCCGCCGTTCCTGAAGCTCCCCGGGGTGATCCGCTTCGCCGACGCCCCGGCCGGCTCCCGCAGCTACCTCTACTGCCTCTTGAAGGTCGCCAAGGAGCAAGGCGCCCAGGTTCACATCCCGGTGGGCGAGAACGCCTCCGCGAGCCTGCTCATCAGCGGGCGCCGGTTCGGCGACGGCGACATCGTGGCCCTTCAGCCCGGCGTCCATCGCCTTCTCCTGGAGGTCGCGGGGCCGGCGGTCAGCCCCTTCCTCACCGCCGCGGACCACGGGCAGCGGCTGGGCCTCTGGGAGCGCTACCAGTGGCAGAAGCGCCGCTGGGAGGCCCTCAAGGCCCAGCACGAGAAGACGGGTGAGGCCCCCCAGGTGCCCCTCGGCCTCACCACCAGCACCCGCTACGTCAACCTCTGGTTCACCCACGCCATCGGCGAGCACGCCTGGAAGACCGAGCCCGAGGGCTACACGATGATCTCGCTGGACATGGTGCTGCCGGCGGCCGCGACCTATCCGACGGTGACCGGGCGGCCGCTCGTGTGCGGCAGCGGCCTGCCCTGGGTGCTGCCCCTCCAACTGATGCGGGCGTGCGGGAGTGGCGGAGGCGGCTACAGCGGCACCGACGCGCCCCTGAGCATTCGCCACTTCTGCTACGCGACGCACCTGGCGCGGCCCGAGCTTCAGCCCGCCCTCATCTGGGAGTTCCGCCGCCGCGTTCTCCCCGACAGGCTCACAACCCTCTCGTGCCTGGAGCTGGCCTTCGCCCTCGCCTACTTCCCGCTCGACGTGCAGCCGCGCCCGCCTGAAGAGGCGATGCCCAAAGTCATCGCCGACCGCCGCAAGGGGGCCTTCCTCTTCCGCAACGCCTTCAAGGACGGCGACGACATCGTGGCGACGATCTTCTACCGCAGCGAGCGGCCCTACGGCGGCACGTACTTCCATCCGCAGGGCGGCAGCTTCCGCATCTCGGGCCTTGGCACCGCGTGGGCCAATGGCATCGTCGGCGACAAGCGGAACTGGGACTACGCCGACGAGGTCGCCCTCCACATCGAGGGCAGCAACGGCGACGGCCTGGGCAAGGTGACTTACTTCGCGTGGAAGCCGGACGGCTCGGGGGTCGTGGGTGGCGACATGTCCGACGTCTACAACCGCCGCACGGGTCTCGACATCAAGGCCGAGCGCCATTTCGCCGTGGACTACAGCGGCGCGTCGGGCGCCCCTGCCCTCTTTGCGGTCGTTGACCGAGTGAAGGGCGGGGGCAGGAAGAGCTGGCGGCTGCACTCGCCGGGCAACGCCCTGAGTGTCAATGACAGGGACTTCACGATCACGGGCAAGGGCGGCGGCACGCTCCACGGTTGCTTCATCGCCCCGGCCGACGTGGCGGTGAGCGCCGTGGGCAGCACCCTGTCGGGTGTGAGCGAGAAGCCCAACGCCGATTTCTTCGTCGTGATGACGATTCAGAAAGGCGCCGCCCCCGAGATCAAGGGCGCGGGACCCGGCCTCGGTGCCGCTGTCGCCGTCGGCCGCCAAAGCGTGCACTTCACGGGCGACAAGCTCGTCCTGGCATCGCAGAAGTAGCCCGGCGACGTCCCAACATTCTACAGAATGTTGGGACGTCGCCCACGGCCAAGTGCTACCACTGCAAGCAGGGCATTCGTGAAGGGGACTGGTCACGTGAGAGCTGTGCTCTTCTCTCTTCTCGGCGTCCTCGCGCTCCCCTCTGCGCGCGCAAGCGCGACCGCCGACTGGCCGATGTACCGCCACGATGCGGCACGAACCGCCTCGACGCCGCTGCAACTGCCCGAGCAACTCCACCTTCAGTGGGTTCGGGCGCTGCCGCCGCGGCTGCCGGCCTTCGCCTACGACACGCGGATGTGCATTGACGAGGGGCACTTCCCCGTCGTCGCCAACGGCATGGTCTACGTCGGGCTCGACGCCACGAACAGCGTCGTCGCCATTGACACGGCGACGGGCGACATCAAGTGGCGCTTCTACGCCGAGGGGCCGGTCCGCTTTGCGCCCATTGCGGCGGAAGGCAAAGTGTGGCTCGGTGCCGATGATGGCGTGCTCTACTGCCTCAGCGCCGCCGATGGCAAGCTGCTCTGGAAAGCCGATGGCGCGCCCGCCGACCGCAAGATCATCAACCACTGCCGCCTGTCGTCCAACTGGCCAGTGAGCATCGCCCCCGTCCTTCACGACGGCGTGGTCTACTTCGGCAACGGCGTGTGGCCGATTGACGGCACCTTCGCCCACGCCGTGGACGCTGCGACGGGCAAGCGGCTCTGGACCAACTCCTCCCACATCAACCTCGGCTACCCCACGGTCGTCGGCGGCTCGGTCTTGATGCCCTCGGGCAAGTATCCCAACGTCTTCGACCTCAAGACCGGCGGACCGCAGAAAGCGTCGCACCTCTACGAGGTCAAGAACCTCCCGACCTGCGTCCTCGCCGCCTGGGGCGACACTCATCTCCTCAACGGCAACAAGGCATACGCCGTTGCCCCTGGCCAACCCACGTATCGCACCTACGCCAACGCCGAGCACACCGGCGCCATCTGGACGCCCGTGATTGGCCGCGACCGCATCTACGGCGTGAACGACGGCATCCTCAAGTTCTATCGCCTCCCCACCGCCGACGAGATTGCCGCGACGAAGAAGAAGGACCTCATCCAGGTCGGCGGCCTGTGGTGGATCAACTCGCGCCCGAGCTACACGTGGTCGCAGGTCGGCGAGCCGCTCCCGCTGCCGGCGGGCGTGGAGCTGCCGAAGGACTGGTATCCGCGCCGCGTGGAGATCAAGGCGGGGAGCCGCCTCTTCGCCAGCGGCGGCGAATACGTCGTCGCCATTGACATCGCCGACGAGACGAAGCCGCGCGTCA
This sequence comes from Planctomycetota bacterium, assembly GCA_035527715.1. Lineage (GTDB taxonomy): Bacteria > Planctomycetota > PUPC01 > DSUN01 > DSUN01 > DSUN01. The sequence continues at coordinate 20,257 of DATKZY010000237.1, forward strand.
CGTGGCTCGCCAGGGCCGATTCGCGCGTCACCAACATCATCGCCGCCGCCGACCGCCTCTTCGTCACCGCCGAGAGCGGCCGCCTCTACTGCTTCGGCCCCGCCAAGGCCGAGCCGAAGACCCACGTCCTGCCCACGACGCCGCCGCGGCAGGAGGCGAACATCGCAGGATCGCTTCTCATGGCTACCGGCGCAACCGATGGGTTCTGCCTGGTGGTTGGGCTGAAGGACGGCCGGCTGACCGAAGAACTGGTGCGCGCGCCATGGTCGAAGCTCCGCGTGGTGGCAGTTGATCCAGATGAGAGCAAAGTCAACTCCCTGCGGAAGAAACTCGACGAAGCGGGGCTCCTCGGGCCGCGGCTTGAGTTGCATGTCGGCAACCCAGCAACCTGCCACTTGCCGAACTGCATGGCCAGCCTGATCGTCTCAGAGGACCTGGAGTCGGCAGGCGTCAAGGCAGGCCCTGCCTTCCTGGAGAACGCCTTCGCAGCGCTTCGTCCGTACGGGGGCTCAGCCTTTTTCCGCCTAGGTGCAGACCGAGGCTATCGGTGGAACGAAGAGCGGCGGCAGCTCGAATCCTGTCTGAAGGCAGCACGCCTCCCGAAGGCCGAGATCATCGAAGCATCGGCGATGCACGGCTACCACATCAGGCGACCCGCCCTCCCCGGCGCCGATGACTGGACGCATGAGCGGCACGACGTGGGCGCGACGCTCGTGGCGCGCGACACGGCGGTGAAGCCGCCGCTCGGGCTGCTGTGGTACGGCGGGCCGGCCGCCGACTGGCACCGCACCTACTCGGCCTTCCTGCCCCCCGGCCTCGAGGTGGTCGAGGGACGCTACATCCTGCAAGGCCACGGCCTGCTCTCGTGCATTGACGTCTACACTGGCCGCCTGATCTGGGAGGCCCAGGTGCCCAAGGTGCAATACTACGGGGCGTACCTCGACACGCTCAAGGACGCCGCCGGCAAGCCCATCTACCCCGAGCCCGATTCGGCGGTCTGGCAGGGCAACCACGCGGGCCTGCTGCCCGGCGAGATCGAGCTGGCCAAGCTCTCGGGGAACTCGCTCAACGTCGTTTCGATGCCCAACGCCATCTACGTGGCCGCCGCGGAGAAGCTTCTCGCGCTCGACATCAACACGGGCAAGACCGAGCAGGCGCTCGACATTCCGTTCAGGGACGCCGAGGCGAAGCGGCCGCTGTGCTGGGGCGCAATTCGCGTCGTGGGCGACACCCTCGTCGCCACGGCCTTCGACCCCGCCGACATCAAGGCCGCCTGGGACGCCTGGCGCACGGGCAACGAGAAGAACAAGCAGCGCATGCCCATGCGCTGGCTCTTCGCTGCCAATCGCAGAACGGGCGACCTGCTCTGGAAACGCAAAGCCGAGAGCGCCTGGCTCAACTGGGGCATGGCGATCGGGAACGGCAAGGTCTTCGCTCTCGACCTCGTCATCCCCGAGGTCATCGCTGCCTGGAAGGCCAACAACTGGCGGACGAACTGGCCGCAGCCCATGCTCTACGCCCTCGACCTCAAGTCGGGCGACGAGCTGTGGAAGAAGCCCGTCGAACTCTACTTCAACGAGCCGGCCTACTCCGCCGAGAAGGACCTCCTCATCGTCCCCTGCCGCGAGAAGACGCTCTGGAAGGATGGCGATTGGGTGTCAGCCAAACCTCCCGCGGGTTCCGGAACCCGCGGGAGGTTATCCGCGCCCCCCAGCCTGCTGCTGGCGTACCAGGGCACGGACGGCAAGGTCCTCTGGCAGGTCGAGGACGGCGGCCCCTACGCCGAGCCGCTGATGCTGCATCCCCAGGGCATCGTCACCCGCCGCGGCCTCGCGTTCGACTACGCGACGGGCCAGCAGGCGAAGGCCCTCTCCATCCTCACGGGCGACCCCGTGGACTGGCAGGTCTCGTCCGGCGGCTGCAACTTCCTCATCGGCAGCGACTACCTGGCGACCCATCGCGTCTGCTACCAGGACCTGCGCTACAACTACGTCGTGCCGCTGCCTGGCATGCGGTCGGGCTGCACGCCGAGCATCGTGCCTGCCAACGGCGTCCTGAGCGTCTTCAACTACGCGGCCAACTACCCTTCCGACGAGCTCCGCAGTGCCTACGTGCTGGTCCATCGGCCCGAGAACGCCAACTGGACCCGTCTGGGCGGCCGCACCGGCCCAACCGCCGAGGCGACGCTTCTCGCCGCGGGCCATCCCGTGAGGCGCCTGGGCCTGAATCTTGGCGCGCCCGCCGACCACGTGGCGCCCGACGGCACGCCGTGGCTGAATGTCGGCGCCCCGACCACCGAACCGAAGATACGGGCTAAAGCCCGCACTACCGGCAGCGTCGTCGCCATGACGCCGGCAGAGGTCTCCCCATTTAGCGTTCATCCCGCATCGGTCAAGTCGGCCGGGCGGAGCTTCGCGTGGGTCGTGGCCTCGGGCCTGGTGGGCGTGCGGGAGCTGGCCGTTACCCTCGTGCCCGACATGGCGAAGGCGCCGGCAGGCACACCCTCCTACACGGTTCGCCTCCACTTCGCCGAGCCGGACGACTTGAAGCCCGGCCAGCGCGTCTTCAGCATCGCACTCCAGGGCAAGGAGGCGCTCAATGACCTCGACATCGTGAAAGAGGCGGGCGCCCGGCTCCGCGGCATCGTCCGCGAGGTCAAGGGCGTCGCGGTCAGCGACACCTTGAGGATTTCCTTCACCCCCGCCGAGCACTCGCTGCCGTCCCTCCTCTGCGGCGTCGAGGTGATCCGCGAGTGAGCGGTCAGAGGCGAACGATCTCGCCCGTCTCTCGGCTGCGGATGGCGGCGTGGGCGAGGCGACTGGCCTCCAGACCGTCGCGGGCCGTGGCATTCTGCGGCGTCTCGCCCGTCAGCACGCACTCGGCGAAGTGGTCGAGCGCGGCCAGCCAGCCCTTGTCCACCATGTAGTTCCACATCTGCCCGCCCTCGATGAACCTCTGCCGCTCGTCCTGGTCGGGCGCCGAATCGTCCGCGAGGCGCGACAGCTCCCAGGCGGTCCGCCGCATGCCGTACAGCGCCTCCGCGCCCACCTTGGCGAACAGGTGCTTGTGCGAGTACTCGTAGTCCGGATGCGAATGGCCGGCGAACCGCTCGACAGGCTCAGCCCCCGGGAAGCCGAAGGCCCGCAGCTCGACGAACTCCTCGACGATGGCTGTCCCCTGCTCGCTGATGGCCTCCAGCCGCTCCTTCGGCAGGTCCATCGTCACGTAGCCGCTGCTCGTGATCGAGGCGACGCAGCCCGAGGTGAACGTGAGGGTGAAAATCTCGTCGTCGTGGCGCGACTCGACGCTGTAGATGGACGCGACCTCGGACCGCGTGAGCCAACGCAGCAGGTCGAAGACGTGGCAGACCTCGTGGACGACGCGGACGCCCGGGGGGCACTTCCTGCCCCAGCCGCGGCAATAGGTGTCGCTGATGCGGTAATGGACGTTCTTCGGCCCGCCGTCGCCCCAGGCCAGTTCGCTGGCCCGCCGATAGGCGGGGGCGAAGCGGCGGTTGAAGTCCACCGCCACGAACTTGCCGCTCTTCTGCTGCGCGGCAACCACCGCCTCGCACGCCTCGACCGTTTCGGCCAGGGGCTTCTCGACATAGACGTGCTTCCCCGCCTTCAGGCACTCGATGGCCAGGGGCGCCTGCATGTCCTCCCGCGTCGCCACGACGACGGCCTGAATCTCGGGGTCGGCCAGAAGCTCCCTGTAGTCGCCCACCACTACGGGGATGCGATACTTCTCCTGCATCGCCCGCAACACGTCCCCCCGCAGGTCGCACGCCGTCTTGAGGCGAGCGTGCGGCGCCCGCGACAGATTCGGCAGATGCTGCGACTGTGCGATCCCCCCAACCCCGATGATGCCGAACACTGCCTTACCCATTGGCTCTCCTTCCCGCCTGCCACATTCTATGGCCGCCGGCCCCAGAGTCAAGCCCCGAGTGTGTCCCCCGATGTTGCCCAGTCTGGCTCAACATTGCGCCACACAGCCCACTCCGCACGTGGGGGCTGGGGTGCCGCTCAAGATGCTCACCTGTTCCGGCCTGAGCATCTTGGGGCCCGCCATAACCTGTTGGCAGCACAATACTTCTAGCGCAAGACGCTCAAGATGCTCACCTGTGCGCAACAGGGGGTGAGCACCTTGCCCCTGGGCCCGGGTGCGACGGGGGGCGTCGCCAAGATGGCCACCTCTCTTGGCTTGGCCACCTTGCGACTTGGCATAAGCTCTTGGTGACACACGACTTCTGGCGCAAGATGGCCAAGATGACCACCTGCGCGCAACAGGAGGTGGCCATCTTGCCCCTCGCCTCGCCCCTGTGCGCGCCCTGAAGTGAGACCACACGGACAAGCACGGACGAACACAGACACCCACCCTGGCCGTCCCCCGTCCGTGTCAGTCCGTGGGCGTCCGTGTTCCCCAAGTGGCCAGGGACCCGCGGAGCGCGGCCCGCCACCGTCGCGCCCCACCCGAAAGCACAATGAGCGGCTGGCAACAGAGGGATCAGGCACCGCGCGGGCCCGGCAGGAGATATGGGAAACATCGGCTCATCTGAACGCAATATCCCTTGTGTGGGGGTTGATGGCGAAGCGGCCTTCGGCGGCGGTCGTGATGCGCTTGCCGGCGATGGTGAGGTTCTCGAACGTCACGTCCTCGACGGGATGCTCGGTGTCGAAGCCGGCGATCTCGGAGGGCGGGGTGCCCTTGCCCGTGAACTGCACGTCCTTGAACCGGATGCCGCGGATGTGCCCGCGCTGCGGGTCGGTGGCCCACATGTCGCGGCCGATGGCGATGCGGATGAACTTGGCGCGGGTCGCCTCGACGCGGACGTCCTCGAACGCGATGTTGCTCACGGTCGCGGAATCCACCATGTAGACGCCGAGGGGCGCGAAGAGGGCGGTCAGCACGTCGCAGTTGCGGAACACGACGTCGTGAATGGGCGCCCGCGTCTCGTAGGTGATGCCGAGCGCGTAGCCCCAATCGTTCCAGATGATGCAGCCCTCGGCCAGGATGTCGGCGCAGTCGCCCTCGGGCCGCGTGGCCTTGACGGCGATGCTGTCGTCGTGGTTGCGGATGAAGCAGTCGAGGATCTCCACCTTGCGGCTGTTGACGGGGTTGATGCCGTCGCTGTTGAGGCGGCCGCTCACGAGCTTGAGGTCGCGGGCCACGACGCGATCGCTGTTGGCGATGCACACGTTCCAGTTCGGCGAGTCGCGCAGGATGATGCCCTCGACCTGCACGTCCTGCGAGTTGGCGACGAGGATGAGGCTGCGGGCCGCGTGGGGCATGTCGCCGCCGTCGAGGATGCCGCGGCCGCTGATGCGCACGTTCGACACCTTGTCGAGGTGGAGGATGGCGCCGCCGTAGTGCTTCAGCCCCGTGCGCTTCGACACCTGGGGCTTCTCGTCGGGCAGAATCTGCCCCCGCACGACGGCGCCGCCCGCGATGTAGACCCGTTGGCCGCTCTTGAGCTTTGTCGAGCCGATCTTGTGGATGCCTGGCCCGAAGTACAGGACGTTCGGGTCGTCGGGCTTCGGAGCTTCCGTCTCCATCCCATTGGCGAAGAGGTGCAACGCCTGCCTGTCCGAGCCGTCGAGCAGGATCGTCAGCTTCCGGGGGCGGTCGAGCGCGAAGCGGATGGTCTGCCCCTCGATCGTCGGCTTGATGCCGAACGACAGCGGATGAATGCTCGCGGCCTTGAAGGGCCTCTGGGGCGTGATGGCCACCCGCACGGCGCCCGCGAAGTCGAAGTAGGCAAGCGACGCGATCTCGGCCTTGCAGCCCATGTCGTGCGTCCAGATCGAGCCCGGCGGCTTGGCGATCTCCTGCCGCACCTTCGCCTGGTAGACGAAGACCGGCTGATCGCTGACGATCACCTTGTAGTCGGCCGACGCCGCCTCCCCCTCGGGGGCCGGGTAGACGCGCACCGTTTCGCCGCCGATTCCTGTCGTGCCCATGGCAACCCCCAGACAAAACAACAACGCCGCAACTGGTTTCTTCGCCATCGTGTGCTCCTTTGTGCCAGCGAGTCCCAGGCATCCTACCGGCTTCCTTCGCCGCATTCAACTTGACCCCGCAGCGGGGTGCGTGTAATCTCCTTCGAGACAGGTGGCCGCGTTCTGAGCCTTCGAAGGAGGCGGAGGAATAAAGCCCACGGCGATGCTTTTGGAGCCGTGGGATGGTAGGCGCAAGAGGGCCCAGCCCCCGAAGCGGGGCGGCGGAACGATGGGATGGCCAAAGGGCTTCCGCCGCCCCGCTTCGGGGGCTGAGCCCTGGGTGCTCCCTTACCCACGGCTCCCAAAGCATCG
>DATKZY010000238.1:0-6687 GCA_035527715.1 Planctomycetota bacterium
GGCGGCAGAACGCCGGCGGCCAACGCTTCTGCCGCCCCCTGCGGGGGCTGGGCCCTGGACCCGCCCGAACCCACGGCTTACGCCGTGGGCTACCACCTGCCGCCCGCCGTCGGCGGGCTACGGAGCCCGAGATGTGGGCAAAGATCAGGGCAACGCCCTGGGCTATCCTATCACGCCCTTGCAGGGCTACAGACAGCCGAACGCGGAAACTGGGGGCGTGTCAGCCATGCGCCTCCTTGACTTCCCCCTCCCTGCTCGGTATCATCGTGTCCACCAGCAGCGGCGTCGCACTATTCCCCGGGGGAGACCCGTGGCCAAGCATCCTGCGAAGTGCCCCAAGTGCGGCCAGAGGGTGGACTACGAGTCCGCCGCCGGCGACTTCCTCCTCTGCCCCGGCTGCCAGGCGAAGCTCAGGGTGCCCGGCCGCATCGAGACGCCATCGCGCTCCGAGCCCCCGCCGCCCGACGACCCGCTGATCGGCCAGACCCTCGGCGAGTTCGAGATCGTCGCCGCCATCGGCCACGGCGGCATGGGCGCCGTCTACAGGGCATTCCAGCGCGCGCTCAACCGCTTCGTCGCCATCAAAGTCCTCCCCGAGCACCTGACGAGCGACACGAGCTTCATCGAGCGCTTCCACCGCGAGGCGCGCTCCGCCGCCGCCGTCCGCCACCCCAACATCATCGAAGTCTACACCATCAGCCGCGACAAGGGCCACGAGTTCATCGCCATGGAGTTCGTGGACGGCGAGTCGCTCGCCGACCTCCTGAAGCGCGAGGGCAGCCTCGCCGCCGACCGCGCGGTCGAGCTGATGACCCAGGTCGCCTCGGCCCTCGCCGAGGCCCACGCCGCGGGCATCTCCCACCGCGACATCAAGCCCGCGAACATCCTCCTCGACGCGCGGGGCCGCGCCAAGGTCGCCGACTTCGGCCTCGCCAAGCAGGAGGGCGTGGACGTGAATGTCACGGCCACCGGCGCCTCGCTCGGCACCCCGCTCTACATGCCGCCCGAGGTGGCCGAGGGCAAGCCGGCCGACGCGCGGAGCGACCTCTATTCGCTCGGCGCCACCTTCTACCAGGCCCTCGCCGGCCGACCCCCGTTCGAGGGCGCCACGCACGCCGAGCTGATCCTCAAACACGTCCGCGCCACGCCCACGCCGCTCCACCAACTCGTCCCCGACGCGCCGATCAACCTCTGCCGCACCATCCATCGGCTCCTCTACAAGAACCCTGCCGAGCGCTACGAAAGCGCCGACAAGCTCCTCGAGGCCCTCGGCCGCGTCGAGGCCCGCCTTGTGGGCGGCACTGTGAGCGGCGTGTCCCCACGCCGCGGGCCATCGCGGGATGGGGACATCCCGCCTACAAGTGGCAGCGACGCCACCCGCACCCTGGCCCCCGACCGAGCCCCCGCCCGCCCTGCGACCCATCGTGCGGCTGCTCGCGGCGGTTCCCGCTCGCGCATCTTCCTCTTTGGCGGCATCGCCGCCGCCTTCCTCCTCGTTGTCCTCGTCCTCGCCCTTGGCCGACGCGGCCCTCGCAGCTCTTCTTCCGTCCGTCCCAGTACCCGAACACCGAACACCGAACACCGCACCCCCGAGCCCGCCGTCCTCGAACAGCACGCAGCGCTGTGCCTCGAGTACGCGCAGGTCTGTGCGAAGCGCGACGACTGGGCCAAGGCCAAGGAATACCTCGACGACCTCGCGTCCAAGTATGCGTCCACCCGCTTCGCCTCCGACAACAAGGCCGCCATCGCCGCCCTCCGCGCCCAGGCCGAAGCCGGTCTCATGCCTATCGCCAAGTCGAAGCAGCCGTCCACCCCCGAGCCGAAAGGCGCTCCACCGGCTCCGGGAGCGCCCGTTGGCGCCATCAAAGTCGCCCTTCGCCTGGCGCTCGAAGGGAATACCACCGGCATCATGGCGCTCTCGCCCCTCGGGAAGGAACTCGCCTGGACCGGCGGGTCCCTCGGCGGCTTCAACGTGGCGCCGCTTGACGCACTGGAGAAGCCCAAGTGGATTCGAGCGCGGCCCAACAATCGCGTCTTTTGCCTGGCCTGGGGTGGCGACCGCCGACCACTGGCGGCCTGTGGCGATCCCTACGGAGCCGCCGTCTGGGACCGCACCAACGTCGTGTGTAAACTCGGCTACGGGGGCCAGAAGAGCACGATCTGCGCCGTCGCCGTATCCCCCGATGCCACCCGCCTCGCCAGCGGCTCGTCCGACAAGTCGATCTGGATGTGGGACATCAGGACCAGCAAACCGGTGTGGAAACGGGAGGCCGTGTTGTGCTACTACGCTCTGGCCTTCACGCCCGACGGCCGCCTCCTTGTGTGCGGCGGCCCCGATGGCAAGGTCCACCTCCTGAATGCCGACACAGGGAAGACGGAGCGCGAGCTGGCCGGCCACGAGGCACGTATCCACGGCCTCGCCATCAGCCTCGACGGCACGGGGCTCGCCACCGCCTCGGAGGATAGGACGGTCCGCCTGTGGGACCTCAAGACGGGCGCTCCGCGGCACACCCTGGCCGGCCACACCGACAACGTCGACACCGTCGCCTTCTCGCGCGATGGCGTCCTCGTGGCCTCCGGCGGCAAGGACTCGACCGCCCGCCTGTGGGACGCGCGCACCGGCCGCCTGCTCCACACGATCACCGACCACAAGGCAGCGGTCCGCTCCGTCGCCTTCTCGTCTGCCGAAGACCTCCTCGTGACGGCCGGCGAGGACGGCCTGCGCCTCTGGGATGTGGCGGTCGAGGCCGGCCCTGCGCCCCCGCCTGGCGACGAATGGACCACGCTGCCCAACGGCTGGCGCGTGGGTAAGCCGGTGAACCTCGGGCCGGGGGTGAACTGCCCGAACGTGGACACGGGACCCCACGTGTCCGCGGATGGCCTGACGCTGCTGTTCAGCTCTTGCCGCCCTGGGGGACGAGGCCACGACACCTGCGACCTGTGGATGTGCACGCGGCGCAGCGTCGCCGAGCCCTGGGGGTCTCCGGCCAATCTTGGCCCCCAAGTCAACAGCACAGATGACGAACTCGATCCCTGCCTGTCCGCCGACGGCCTGACGCTTTACTTCGGCTCTGACCGCCCGGGCGGTCTGGGGAAGTACGACTTGTGGATGTGCACGCGGCGCACCGTGGGCGACCCGTGGGGGTCGGCGCAGAGTCTCGGCCCGGGCCTCAACAGCGCCGCAGACGACGTCGGGCCATGCGTGTCGGCCGATGAACTGCTCCTGATCTTCAAGTCGGACCGGCCGGGTGGGCATGGGCGCAACGACCTGTGGATGTGCACGCGCCGCCGCACGGCCGACGCCTGGGGGCCTCCGGTCAACGCCGGCCCCGTGCTCAACGGCCCCGGGGAGTCGAGCAGCGCATCCCTGTCCGGCGATGGCCTGACATTGCTGTTCGGCGCGCCAAGCCGCGCGGGCGGGAAGGGGGGCCTGGACGTGGTGATGAGTATGCGGCGCACCGCTGCCGAGGCGTTTGGGGCGCCGGTGAGCCTTGGCGCAGGGCTCAACGAGGGCAGCACCAACAGCTCGCCGGCTCTCTCGGCCGACGGCCGAGTGCTCTACTTCCACTCTGACCGTCCCGGCGGCCAGGGCAAGTTCGACCTCTGGCAGGCGCCCCTCCTCCCGCCCGGCGCCGCAGCAGCCGCCCCGCCTGACGACGAGGCGCGCTGGGGGCCGTGGGAGGAACTGTTCGACGGCAAGACGCTCAACGGCTGGGCGCGCAGGCTCAACAAGGACGACGCTCTGGTCGTCGAGGACGGTCAGATCTGCATGAGACCCAGCACGGCAATTGACGGCACCGAGCGCAACATGCGCAACATGGGCCTCGCCTGTACAGGCGAGATGCCCAGAGACGGTTACGAAGTGGCATACGAGGCCATGCGAGTGGCGGGGAGTTACGACTTCGCCACGCTGGCCTTCCCTGTTGGTGGAGAGGAATGTCTGCTCAAAGTCGGCTGCGGCCAAAACGGGCGGGGCATCTGCCTCAACGGAACAGATGTAGACCCCGCTGCGCTTTCGGAGGCGACTTTCAAGACGGGACAGTGGTATCGCATGCGCCTGCGCGTTACGGGAGGTCGGATCCAGGCGTGGATTGACGAGGAGCAGGTCATCGACTTCGCGAGGGCCGGCCATCGCTTCATCGGGACGAAGGAATCGAAGGAACTCATGCCGCTGGGGCTCCTTTGCCATGCGACCCACGCTGCCTTCCGCTCCATCCGCCTCCGCCGGCTCAAGCCCGAGGGCGCCGAGGCGCCGAAGGCTGGGGCGGGGAAGGTCTACACCGAGTGGCCCTTCGACGAGAAGGAGGCCAAGCGGCGGCAGGAGGAGACGGCGAAGGCCCTCGGCGTGCCCGTCGAGCAGGACGTTGATCTCGGCAACGGGGTGAAGATGACGATGGTCCTCATCCCCGCCGGAGAGTTCGTGATGGGACATCCCGAGAAGCCGACGCCTGCGGAACTCGGCATGCTCTACGGCAAGGAGGATGCAAAGTACTCCTACAGACGTGAGCGTCCGCAGCATCGTGTTCGGCTCACAACGCCCTTCTGGCTCGGCAGGACCGAAGTGACCCAAGCCCAATGGCAGGCGGTCGTGGGCACGAACCCAAGCAACTTCAAGGCGCCAGAAAACCCAGTGGACAACGTGTCCTGGGACGACTGCCAGACCTTCCTGACCCAACTGAACGAGAAGTCCGCCCGAGGAGGGTTCCGGCTGCCGACAGAGGCGGAATGGGAACACGCCTGCCGGGCCGGCGCCGCTACGCAGTTCTACTTTGGCGACGCCAGTGAGCCGTTGAGCGACCATGCCTGGTGGCAGGAGAATTCCGGGAACCGGACGAACCCAGTGGGGCGGAAGAAGGCCAACAGGTGGAATCTGTGCGACATGATAGGCAATGTGTGGGAATGGTGCGAGGATGGCTACGGCGACTATGCCTCAGTTGCCCAGACCGACCCGACAGGCCTGGCCGAAGCGAAGGACTGCGTCATGCGCGGAGGCGACTACGGCTCCGTCCTGCGCTACTGTCGTTCTGCCACTCGCGGGTTCCGCCCCCGGACGGGCAAGCTGGCCTACTTCGGGTTTCGTGTTGCGCTTGCCCTGAAGGCCCCAGCGGGCGCCGAGGCGCCGAAGGCCGGGGCAAAGTAGGGTTCTCTCGTTCCCAAGCTCTGCTTGGGCACGGTGTCTTGGAAGCTCCCGCTTCCAAACGCCAGCAGGAGCTGGCACGGCGGCGTCGCGAAGCGGGAGCTTCGCAACGAGAGGATGCGCCAGTCGTGCTTGACAGGCCGGGGGATTTGTGGTTGCATTGAACGCGCGGCTGACTACAATGAGGGTAGGCGGTCGCGAACGACAACCGGCGAATGCGGCGCGAATCGAACAACCTCTGCCGTGTTCGTGATGAGCAGGGCTTGGCAAAGCCCAACCGACAAACACGCGAGGGGACCAGCAGAACTGTCAGTGGAAAACAAGCCTCGGCCGAGGACGTTTGAAACTGGCATCTGGTTCCCACCTTGATGTAGGGTTGGCGCCGGCCTGCTCCACGGCACAAGGCGGAGGTTGTTTTTTGGGCCCCGCCCTTGCATGATCCCACGCCAAGCCCTATTCTGATTGCGGATTACGGATTGCGGATTCGCAACACTTCAGCCGTCTGAAGCTCCTGCCCCCACCGACCTCGCGTCGGTGGAGCAAGGGATTGGCAACTACGCGAGCCGGACCTCACCCCTCTCTACCCCTCTCCCTTCCAGGGAGAGGGCAGGGTGAGGGTGGGGCTTCGAGGCAAGGTGCACCCTCCCCCTGCCCCCTCCCTCTGAGAGGGAGGGGGGTGGGGGCAAGGGGCGAGCGATAGGGGCCAATCCCTCGCCCCACTGGGACAAGCCCAGTGGGGGCGTGTGCCTCATCAGGCTGAAGTGTTGCCACGGGTTCCAGAGCGAGACCCCATGGACCTGTTCGCCCCCTCATCCGACGACGAGCCGAAGGTTGACCCGCACGCCCCGCTGGCGGCGCGGATGCGGCCGCGGGCGGTCGAGGAGTTTGTTGGCCAGGGGCATTTCTTCGGCCCGGGGAAGCTCCTGCGGCGGATGCTCGAGGCCGACCGCCTGGCGTCGGTGATCTTCTACGGGCCGCCGGGGACGGGGAAGACGGCGCTCGCCCACGTGATCGCGCACCACACCCAGGCGCGGTTCGTGGCCATCAATGCCGCGGCATCCAACGTGGCGGAGCTGCGCGAGGCCCTGGTCGCCGCCAAGGAGCGACGCCGCCACGCGGGCAAACGCACGGTGCTGTTCGTGGACGAGTTGCACCGCTTCAACAAGGCGCAGCAGGACGTGCTCCTGCCCGACGTGGAGGAGGGGGTCGTGCTGCTGATCGGGGCGACGACGCACAACCCGTTTTTCACCGTGACCTCGGCCCTCGTGTCGCGCTCGCAGATTTTCGAGTTCAAGCCCCTGAGCCGCGACGACCTGAAGGCGATCGTCCGCCGCGCGCTGGCCGATGCCGAGCGCGGTCTGGGCGCGCACAAGGTCGCCCTGGCGGACGAGGCGCTTCAGCTCCTCGCCGAGGTTTCGGACGGCGACGCGCGTCGCGCGCTCAACGCCCTCGAGGTCGGCGTGCTCACGACCCCGCCCGGCCCCGACGGCGTGGTCGCGTACGACCTCCAGGTCGCCGAGGACTCGATTCAGCGGAAGGCCATCGTCTAC
>DATKZY010000239.1:0-62282 GCA_035527715.1 Planctomycetota bacterium
CTCCACAGAGAAAAGTGTACAGGAGCCACGCTCTGCGGCCTTCGTGCCGAAGGCACGTCAGGACGTAGCCGGCGGCTTCAGCCGCCGGACTCGGGTGGCAGAATAGGCCCAGTCCCGAAGGGACGGCAGGAAGGCTTCCCGATGCGGGTTCTGCCGCCCCTTGCGGGGCTGACAGTTGGGAGCCGCCGGCGTTCCGGCGGCTGAAGCCGCCGGCTACTTCCTGGCGTCCCTGCGGGACGAAGCCCGAGGAAATCCCGCCTCCCTATTGCGCGCCTTCCTCCGTGGAGCGGCACTAAGCCATGCTGGCATCTGGGCTTATGGCGGCTTACGATCTTTTACAAATTTTCACCCAACATTTTCGGGGGGCAATGCCGTTGTACAGGTAGAGGGGAGAGACTCTCATCGTCCCGTCGTTTCCGAGCCTTCGCTTCCCCGGTTCTGCAGGAGTGAGCGCGATGTGTCACGCCAGAAGCCATGTGTCCACAATGGTTTGCGGCCGCTGCGGCGGCAGGAAGCCAGAAGCGGACTTCCGGCTGTCGCGGACCGGTCGGCGGCTGGCGCCCACATGCTGGGTCTGCCGCTACGTCGCGGCCAGGACCGCTCGGGGCCGCCTCGCCGCCCTCCCCCGCGGCCCGTTCGGGTCGCGACCCATACGGCTCGACCCGGCTGAGCCGCCGGTGACCCGCGCCTGCCGCACGTGCGGGCGGGAGAAGCCACTAGCCGAGTTCTACCTGTTCCGCTCGACGGGCCGCCGCCACTGTCGCTGCCGCCCCTGCACCCGCGCGGCGATGCGGCGCTACTACGCGGCGAACCGCGCGAAGGTGGTGGCCGCGCAACGCCGCTGGCGCGCGCAGGAGGACCCCGAGCAGCGGCTCGCGCGCGTCCACCGCACGCGCTCGCGCCATCCCCGCGAGCAGGCGGTGCGGGACCGCACCTATCGCCTCCGCGTCCTGGGCGTGCTGGACCTCGCGGAGAACTGCGAGGACTGCGGAGGCCCGGCCCGCGATATCCACCACGAGGTCTACGGCGACGTGTTGTCGCTCGTCTCGTTGTGCCGGCGGTGCCACATGGCCCGCCACTTCCGCCGGTGGCGGCGGCACGGCGGCGGGCCGGTGCGGTATCCGGAGGAGTATGAGCAGGAGATGTAACCGCAGATGAACGCGGATGCACGCGGATGGGACAGTGGACGGTGGACAGAGCCTGGCCGAGGCCTCCGAGGGCACGCGGTTTTCCATGACACCGCGGGCGAGGCGCCGGCCTCGGAAGTGGTTGGAAAGCGGCATCGAGATGCCGCACTCCGAAGGGCTGGCGCATGCCGCCGGGCCCCAGCCGGGGACGGGGCGCGAGCCTTTGGGAGTGCGGCGGCCTGACGCCGCTTTCCGTGACGCCCCGGGCGAGGCGCCGGCTTCGGAAGTGGTTGGAAAGCGGCATCGAGATGCCGCACTCCGAAGGGCTGTCGCATGGCACCGGGCACGAGCCGGCGATGGGGCGGGAGACTGTGCAGAGAAGCGCCGCTCAGCCGCTACCACGCGTAGTGGGCGAATGCCTTGTTGGCCTCGGCCATGCGGTGGGTGTTCTCGCGCTGGGTGGCGGCGTGGCCCTCGTGCTTGTAGGCGTTGCACAACTCGTCGGCGAGGCGGATGTGCATGGGCTTGCCCTTGCCGCCCCGGGCGCCCTCGAGGATCCAGCGGAAGGCGAGGGCCATCTGGCGCTTGGGGGTGACGGGGACGGGGACCTGGTAGTTGGCGCCGCCGACGCGGCGGGAGCGCACCTCGACGGCGGGCTTGATGTTGGCGATGGCCGCCTCGAAGAATTTCAGGAACTCGATGCCCTGGTTGCGCTCCTCGATGAGCGCCGCGGCCTGGTAGAAGACGCGCTCGGCCGTGCTCTTCTTGCCGCACTTCATGACGCAGTTGATGAACTTCCCGACCAGCATGCTGCGGTACTTCGGGTCGGGCTTGAGGAAGCGTTCGGTGGACTCGAACTTCTTGGCCATTCAAGGGCTCCGTATTGGGCAGCCACAGAGGACCGCCGGTGCATGGGCAGCCACACAGGGCTGCCCCTACTTGGGCAACTTGCAGCCGTATTTGGAGCGCGAGCGCTTGCGGTCCTTGACGCCCGCGGCGTCGAGCGGGCCGCGGACGATGTGGTATCGGACACCGGGGAGGTCGCGGACGCGGCCGCCGCGGACGAGGACGATGGAGTGCTCGTGGAGGTTGTGGCCTTCGCCCGGGATGTAGGCGGTGATCTCGCGGCCGTTGGAGAGGCGGACGCGGGCGATCTTGCGGAGGGCGGAGTTGGGCTTCTTGGGGGTGCGGGTGGTGACCTGGAGGCACACGCCGCGCTTCTGGGGGCAGCCCTCGAGGTCGGGGCGCTTGCTCTTGCGCCGCACGGGCTTGCGCCCGAGGCGAACCAGTTGCTCGATCGTGGGCATGGGGTGTCCTTTCGAGGCTCAGGCGCTGGTCTCGGCGGGGCTTTCGCTGCCGCCGGGGGCCGGTGCGTTCGGGGCGTCGCCTTCGCCCGGGGCGCCGGGGGGCACGGGGGGCGGCGGGGCGATTTGCTTCTTTTCCATGCTCGACATGTAGTGCCGGGGGAAGCCGGTGCCGGCAGGGATGAGGTGGCCCAGGATGACGTTTTCCTTGAGGCCGCGGAGGTAGTCGGTGCGGCCCGCGAGGGCGGCCTCGGTGAGGACCTTGGTGGTTTCCTGGAACGAGGCGGCGGAGATGAAGCTTTCGCTCTGGAGTGCGGCCTTGGTGATGCCGAGGAGGAGCGGCTGGGCGCTGGACGCCTTGCCGCCCCTGGCGATCACGCGCTCGTTCTCGTGGCGGAAGCGCACCTTGTCCACGATGCTGCCGGGGAGGAGGCTGGTGTCGCCCACGTCGTCGCCGACTTTGACCTTGCGGAGCATCTGGCAGATGATGATGGCGATGTGCTTGTCGTCTATGATCTCGTTCTGGGAGCGGTAGACGCCCTGGATCTCGCGGAGGAGGTATTCCTGGAGGGCCTCGATGCCCTTGATGCGCAGGATGTCCTGGGGCACGAGCGGGCCGTCCACCAGGCGGTCGCCCGCCTTCACGTAGTCGCCGTCGTGGACGGTGAGGTGCTTGCCGTGGGGGACGAGGTGGGCGACGGTGTCGCCGGTGTCCTCGTTGGTGACGTTGATGATGCGCTTGCCGCGCTTGCGCTCGCCGAGGGTGACGCGGCCGGAGATCTCGCTGATGATGGCCGGGTCCTTGGGCTTGCGGGCCTCGAAGAGCTCGGTGACGCGGGGGAGGCCGCCGGTGATGTCCTGCACGCGCTGGATTTCGCGGGGGGTGCGGGCCAGGATGTCGCCGGGGTGGACCTCTTTGCCTTCCTCGACCATGATGTGGGCTTTTTCGGGGATGGAGTAGAGGCCGAGGGCGCGCCCTTCCTGGTCCACGACGGCGATCTGGGGGTGGAGGTCGCCCTTGTGTTCGATGACGATGCGGCGGCGGGAGCCGTGCTGGTCGACTTCCTCGCGGACGGTTTCGTCCTCGACGATGTCCTCGTAGCGGATGAAGCCGCCTATTTCGCTCAGGACGGGGGTGAAGTGGGGCTCCCAGGTGGCGAGGACGGTGCGGGGGGTGACCTGGAGGCCGTCCTTGATGCGGACGGAGGCGCCGAGCTTGACCTCGTAGCGGCGCAGCTCGTTGCCGCTGTCGTCTTCGAGGACGAGCGCTCCGTTGGGGTTCATGGCGAGGAGTTCGCCACTGCGGGTTTCGACGGTCTTGAGGTTGTAGTAGCGGATGCGCCCCTTGGATTCGGCGCGGATTTCGGGGGCGGCGAAGCCTGTGGCGGCGGTGCCGCCGTAGTGGAAGGTGCGCATGGTGAGCTGGGTGCCGGGCTCGCCGATGGACTGCGCGGCGATGATGCCGACGGCGAGCCCGTCCTCGGCGAGCTCGCCCGTCGAGAGGTCCATTCCGTAGCACTTGGCGCACACGCCGTGGGACGCCTCGCACATCATGGGGGAGCGGACGCGGAGGCTGGTGAGGCCCAGCTCCTCGATGCGCTGGGCGGCGGCGTCGGTGATGACCTCGCCCTCGCGGACGACGGGCTCGTTGGCGCGGCGGTCCACGATGGTATCGAGCGACACGCGGCCGTACAGGAGCTCGCCGATCGGGATGTCCACCTTGTCGCCCTTGTAGACGACGCTCTTGGTGACGCCGGCGACCGTGCCGCAGTCGAGCATGGTGACGACGGCGTTCTGGGCGACGTCGGCGAGCTTGCGGGTGAGGTAGCCGGATTCGGCGGTCTTGAGCGCCGTGTCGGCGAGGCCCTTGCGCCCGCCGTGGGTGGAGCTGAAGTACTCGAGGACGGGGAGACCCTCGCGGAAGTTGGACTTGATGGGGGTTTCGATGATCTTGCCGGAGGGCTTGGCCATGAGGCCGCGCA
The DNA here is from genome assembly GCA_035527715.1 of Planctomycetota bacterium. Taxonomy (GTDB): domain Bacteria; phylum Planctomycetota; class PUPC01; order DSUN01; family DSUN01; genus DSUN01. The sequence goes on from DATKZY010000239.1 coordinate 4,414, forward strand.
TGCCGGCGAGCTGGGTGATCTGCACGGCGTTGCCGCGGGCGCCGGATTCGAACATGGCCCAGATGGGGTTGAGGTAGGCGTGGCCTTCCAGGGTGTCGTTTCGCAGCTCGGCCATGAGCTCCTCGGTCACGCGGTCCTTGGCGTGGGTCCAGCGCTCGATGACGAGGTTGTAGCGCTCGCCGTCGGTGATCACGCCGCTGCGGTAGCGGCGGTCGATCTGCTCGACCTCTTTCTCGGTCTTTGCGATGATGTCGGCCTTCTTGGGCGGCATGCGCAGGTCGCGGGTGGAGATGGACAGCCCCGCGAGCGTGGCGTGGCGGAAGCCCAGCTCCTTGATCGTGTCGAGGAGCTCCAGGGTCGCGCCGCGGCCGAGGATGTGGTGGCAGTCGGCGATGATGTCGTTCAGGCGGCTCTTGTTCAGCGTCGTGTTGTAGAACGGGAGGCCCGTCGGGAGCATGGTGTTGAAGTAGACGCGTCCCGCCGTGGTCAGGACGAAGCCCCCGGGATATGGCGTGCTCTGCCCGTGCTGGTCCACGAGCGTCTCGCAGCCGGGCAGCCGCACGTAAACGCGGCTGTGGTAGTGCAGGGCATCGTAGCCGAGGCTGACCAGCACGTCGTCCGGGCTCGCGAAGCGCCGAAGCTGCTCGTCGCGCGTGCCGTCGGCGCGCATGCACGTCAGGTAGTAGCAGCCCAGCACGATGTCGAGGGACGGCGTGATGATGGGCCGCCCGTCGGCGGGAGAGAAGATCGAATTCGTGCTCATCATGAGGATGGTGGCTTCGGTCTGGGCTTCGATCGAGAGGGGCAGGTGGACGGCCATCTGGTCGCCATCGAAGTCGGCGTTGAACGCCTCGCACACGAGGGGGTGAATCTGGATGGCGTTCCCCTCGATGAGCACGGGCTCGAAGGCCTGGATGCCCATGCGGTGCAGGGTCGGCGCACGGTTGAGCAGCACGGGGTGCTCGCGAATGACCTCGTCGAGGATGTCCCAGACCTCCTCGTCCTTGCGCTCGAGCATGCGCTTGGCGCTCTTGATGGTGTCGACGAGGCCGGCCTCCTTGAGGCGGCGGATGATGAAAGGCTGGAACAGCTCGAGGGCAATCTTCTTGGGCAGACCGCACTGGTGGAGCTTGAGCTCGGGGCCGACGACGATCACCGAGCGGCCCGAGTAGTCCACCCGCTTGCCCAGCAGGTTCTCGCGGAAGCGCCCGGGCTTGCCCTTGATCATGTCGGTGAGCGACTTCAGCGGGCGATTCGACGAGCCGAGCACCGCGTGCTTGCACCGCTCGTTGTCGAACAACGCGTCCACGCTCTGCTGGAGCATCCGCTTCTCGTTGCGGATGATCACCTCGGGGGCGTGCAGGTCGAGAAGCTTCTTGAGCCGGTTGTTCCGGTTGATCACGCGGCGGTACAGGTCGTTGAGGTCCGAGGTCGCGAAGTTCCCGCTCTCCAGCAGCACCAGCGGCCGCAGGTCGGGCGGAATCACCGGCACCACGTCGAGAATCATCCACTCCGCGCGATTCTTGGAGTCCCGGATCGCCTCGACCACTTTCAGGCGCTTCACGATGTCCTTCCGCCGCTGCTGCGACGAGGTCTCCATCAGCTCGGCCCGCAGCTCCTTCGACAGCACGTCGAGGTCCAGCTTCTGGAGCAGCTTCCGCACGGCCTCGGCGCCCATGTCGGCGTCGAAGTCCTCGTACTTCGCCTTCAGGCGCTGGAACTCATCCTCGCCCAGGAGCTGCTTCTCCTGGATGCCCTCGGCCACCGCGCCCCCCGCCTCGACCACCACGTATTCCTGGAAGTAGATGACCTTTTCCAGCGAGCTGACCTTCATGGCCAGCAGGTTGCCCATCCGGGAGGGCATGGACTTGAAGAACCAGATGTGCCCGACGGGCGCGGCCAGGTTGATGTGGCCCATCCGCTTCCGCCGCTCGCGCGAGTGAGTGACCTTCACCCCGCAACGGTCGCAGATAATCCCCTTGTGCTTCATCCCCTTGTACTTCCCGCAGAAGCACTCCCAATCGCGTTCCGGCCCGAAGATCCGCTCGCAGAACAGCCCGTCCTTCTCCGCGCGGTACGTGCGGTAGTTGATCGTCTCGGGCTTCTTCACCTCGCCGTAGGACCACGACCGAATCTCGTCGGGCGACGCGAGCGAAATGCTCACGGACTGGACTTCGTTCACGGTCTCATAGAAAGGAGTCGCCATGACTACGGACCCCCTGGGGTTCCAGGAACGGTCACTTCCCGCACGCCAATTGTGGCTACGGACCTGAATAGAATATTATACTTGCAAAGCCAGTGCCATTCAAGCCAAATTCTTGCGCTTTTCCCCGCCCCGCCCCGCCTGGGCGCCGCCCCCCCACAAAGCCGAGACCCGAACACCCAACACCCAACACCGAGCACCAAGCCCCGATCGATCTCCACCACGGAGGACACTGAGGGCACTGAGACAAGCCACAGAGGAGAAGGGGCGCGAGGGGCCATGAAACGTGCGTCAGCCTGTCGGAGTGCGGCGGCCCGACGCCGCTTTCTCGAAGGACCCACCGCGGATTACGCGGATGGGCGCGGATAGGAGAGAAGAGTCTCACGCAGAGGCGCAGAGGGGACCCAAGAGAGCCAGCAGAGAAGAACGTGCGCGAGGGGCCATGAAACGTGCGTCAGCCTGTCGGAGTGCGGCGGCTCGACGCCGCTTTTTCGAAGGACCCACCGCGGACTACGCGGATGGGCAGGGAGGGCAGAACGAGCGCCCGCGTAAGACGCGAACGACGCGAAACCGACACTTCACCACAGAGAACACTGAGGGCACAGAGACAAGCCACAGAGAAGAAGGGGCGCGAGGGGCCATGAAACGTGCGTCAGCCTGTCGGAGTGCGGCGGCCCGACGCCGCCTTTTCGAAGCACCCACCGCGGACTTCGCGGATGGGCACGGATGAAGGCCGCCTCCCCGCGAAACACGAGAAAGGCTAAAAGAAGCCGCAGGCCGTTTGTGCGGGCTGCGGCGGTCGCCAAAAGGCGCTTGCCTGCGAATCTTTCGCCTTGTTATGGTAAGACGCAGGCAGGGATCGGATACAATCCAACCTCAATATACCACTTTACACGGGCTTGTCAACATGATATTCTCGCCTCGCCACACACCAACTACGGGGGGCCTTAACCATGCCAGCGTTCCTTGGGTTGGACATCGGGACGAACTCCGTCGGCAGCGCCTGGGTGGACACTGATCGCAACGCCGTCCACCTTGCCGTAACCGTCTTTCCCGCAGGAGTGGACGACAAGCGGGAGTCCAGGGCCAAGAAGCGCCGCGAGAAGCGCTCCCTGCGCCGCGCCATCGCCCGCAAGGCGAGCCGGAAACGCCGTCTCAGCGCCGCGCTTCATGAGGCCGGCCTCCTGCCCGCGGCCAAGTCGGGCGAGCCGGCCTTCGACGCGCTGATGGCCGCAGACCCCTGGGAGCTGCGCCGCCTCGCGCTCACCCGCCCCATCACGGCGCACGAGTTCGGCCGCATCCTGGTCCACCTCAACCAGCGCCGCGGCTGGCAGGCTGGCATCGAGGACGAAGACGAAGACAAGAAGAAAGATGAGGGCAAGATCAAGGAGGCTGTCAAGAAGCTCCGCGCCCTCATGCGCGAGACCCACGCCGAAACCGTGGGCCAGCTCATGGCGCAGCTTGGAGCCGACCGCGTCCGCCCAAAGTACCGCGACCCAATCCGAAACCGGGCCGACTCCTATGAGTTCCACGCCGAGCGGGAGATGATCCGCGAGGAGTTCGATACCCTGTGGCGCCGACAGGCTGAGTCCGACTCCCCGCTCGCGCGCCTTCTCACCGACTCTGTGCGCGACACGATCGAGGGCATTCTCTTCTTTCAGCGCCCCACCTACTGGAAGACCAGCAGCCTCGGCCGCTGCGACCTGGAGCCGACCGACCGCGAATGCCCCAAAGCCGACATGCACGCCCAGCACTTCCTCATGCTCGAAACCGTCAATCGCGTCCGCCTCAACGGCGAACGGCTCGATGCGGGCCAGCGGCAGGCGGTGATTGGCCTCCTCACCCACGAAGAGCGGGTGACAGTGACCAAGTTGCGCAAGGCCCTTGGCGTCAAGCGCGGCCACGGCGAGCTGAATGTGGAGCGCGAGAGGAAGCCGGAGATCAACACCGACTGGTTCTCCGCCGCAATCGTGCATGGCGTCTTTGGCCCCGAGCGCTGGGTGACCCTGCCCGACGCCGCGAAGCAGTCGGTCAACAGGGCAGTCCAGAAGTTCGGCGAAGCCGACGAGGCCAGGCTCCGCCGCGACGCGCCCCAATGGTGGGCGCTCTCGCCCGAAGAGGCCGACCGCTTCATCGCCGCCTTGCGGCGCAAGCCGCGCGACACCGTGAGCCTCTCCCGCAAGGCCATCCTCAACCTGCTTCCGCACATGGAACAGGGCGACGACGTGACGACGGCCAAGCAGAAGTGCGGCTACCCGCCCCAGGGCTTCCGGCTCAACAAGGCCACCCGCCACTTCCTGGCCAAACACCCCGAGCAACTGCCCCCCGCGCCCGACCTGCCGAACCCCATCGTCCGCAAGGCACTCCACGAGGCCCGCCGCCACGTCCAGGCCTACATCGAGCGCTTCGGCCGCAAGCCCGACCGCATCGTGGTCGAGCTGGCCCGCGAAGCGCGACAGCCCAAGCGAGTCCGCGACGAGAAGCTCAAGGCCAACAGGCGGCGCGAGGACGAGCGCAAGCAGATCATCGAGACGCACCTCAAGCCGAACAGCGTCGAGGAATCGCAGTGGCCCAAGGCCGTGGACCGCGTCCTGCTCCACCAGCGGCAGGCCGGCATGTGCCCCTACACCGGCCTCGGCTCAGGCGAAGCGCCCTGCATTTCCATGCACGACGTGGTACTCGGCAACGACGTCGAGGTGGACCACATCGTGCCCTACAGCCGCTCGTTCGACAACTCGCTCGACAACAAGCTCCTGTGCCGCCGCGACGCCAACCGCAACAAGGGCGACCGCACCCCCAGGGAATGGCTCACCGAGGAGCAATTTCACGAACTCGAGCTGCGCCTCAAGCACTTCGAGAAGGCCCATGCGCGCGCCTGGGAGAACCTCCACCGCGACGCCTTGGCCCTCGACGACTTCGTCAGCTCCCAACTCACCGACACCGGCTACATCACCCGCCAGGTCGTCGCTTACTTGCGAGAGACGCTCTTCCCCGGCCGGCCGCACGACGTGTTGTGCACCAAAGGCGTCTACACGGCCATCCTGCGGCGCGACTGGGGCATCCTGGAGGAGAAGCGCCGCGACGACCACCGCCACCACGCCCTCGACGCCGTCGCCATCGCCCTCACCGACCGCTCACGCCTCCAGACCCTCGCCCGCCTCGCGCAGGCCCAGGAAGCCGCCCGCGCCAGGGAGGGCAAGTGGCCCAGCCGCGAGGCCATGAAGCCGCCGTGGGACGGCTTCCGGCAGCAGGTGATGGACGCCGCGGCAGACCTCGTGGTCGCCCATCGCCCGCAGCGCGCACTCACCGGCGCATTTCACGAGGACACGCTTTTCGGCGCGGTCCCCGGCTACGAGGGGGTCTTCTGCCGACGCGTCCCCGTCGCGCTCCTCACCCCCAAGATGCTGCTGGAACCCCGAGAGGTCACGGTCGGGGGCAGGAAGACGCTGAACATGGGCAAGGGCGGGGTCGTCCGCGACGCGCGCCTGCGCCAGCACATCCGCGCCTGGCTGGAAGCCCGCCTGCGCGAGACGGGGCGGCACGAGCCCGTTGAGCGGCTCTCGCCCGGCGACATGAAGGCCCTGCTGAAGGGCGCCCAGCTCACCATGCCCAGCGGCGTGCCCATCCGCCGGGTGCGCCTGCTCAAGAAGATCGAAGACCCCGTGGAGATCGGTGGCGACCCGCGGCACCCCCGATTCTACATCGGCGGGAACAACCACCACTTCGAGATCGTGCAGGACGAGGGCACGGGCCGCTGGCGCGGCCGCGGCGTGAAAATGTTCGACGTCGCCCGCCGCATCCATCCGCCCAAGGGCCAGCCCCGCCTGCCCGCCATCCTCGGCACCAAGGCCCCGGTCCTCGCCGAACAGGGCCTCTTGAGCGCCGACGACCAGCGCTTCTACCGCGGCACCCGCTTCGTCATGGCACTGTGCAAGGGCGACACACTGCTCATGAAGGATCCCGACGTGAAGGACCCCGACGCCGCCGCCCAGGGGTACTTCGTCGTCGTCAAGATCAACCCGGAGTCAGTGGAGATGGTGGAGCACTGGGACGCGCGCCCGGCCACAGCCACCGACCGCCAGCCCCCGCGGCGGCTGATCCCCATTCGCCCGGAGCACCTTCGCGGACTCGGCGCGCGCAAAGCCAGAGTCGGTGCGCTGGGCGAGGTGGACATGGCGTAGGCCGAAATGCCGGCAGGCAGGAAAAAACGTGTAAAAACCAGCCCCGAAAGGCCCCATGGACGCCTCCGGAGGCCTGTTTTTTCACGCTCTTTTCGCCGCAACCCCTTGCGTGTCAAGGGGTTCTGAGGCATCTATTGTATCCGATCCCTGCCTCACGGCAAACCACAACGAATGGCCGTCAACACCGCGTTCAAATCGATTGTATCCGATCCCTGCCTCACGGCAAACCACAACTGCGGAGCGACTCCATCGAGGGCCGCCCGCATTGTATCCGATCCCTGCCTCACGGCAAACCACAACAACAAGCCGCTCCGCTATGCTCCGGGGACGATTGTATCCGATCCCTGCCTCACGGCAAACCACAACGTGCCGCCCGAGCTAGCGCCGAGCACGGCCATTGTATCCGATCCCTGCCTCACGGCAAACCACAACAACGTGGTGTGGGACCCCGTGGAGCCGCCGATTGTATCCGATCCCTGCCTCACGGCAAACCACAACCTCTACGATGCATGGGTGGCGCGGCATCCGATTGTATCCGATCCCTGCCTCACGGCAAACCACAACGATGTGCTTCCGCAGTGTCACCTCGACGCCATTGTATCCGATCCCTGCCTCACGGCAAACCACAACGTCGCGGTGTCGAAGGTGGCGCCCTTCATGATTGTATCCGATCCCTGCCTCACGGCAAACCGCGTGCAGGTTTGCACGCCCTACCGGCCCATCCCATCCGTGCCCATCCGTGCCATCCGTGGTGACCCGATCCCGTTCTTCTCTGTGCCCCTCAGTGCCCTCCGTGGTGAGATTCCCCGTTTCGGGCTTCCATCCCATCCGCGTCCATCGGCGTTCATCCGCGGTTCCTGCTCCCCTGGGCAGCGGCCAGAACATGACCGTCCCCACGGGAGGCCGTGGGGACGAGGGGGATTCGACGACGAGGACGACGACGACGACGAGTGCGTTGCGGTCGCGGGTCAGATTTTGCGCTTTTCGAGGCGCATGTTGAGGCAGAGGCCGCGGATTTCGTTCATGAGGACGTCGAACGGCGCCTCGATTCCCTGGAGGAAGTCGGCGCGGGCGGCTCCTCGAAGGGGGAGTTGAGGATCGGCTCCGGGACCTCGTAGTTGCTCATCCGCTCGGCCTCCTGCGCAGCTCAGCGCCCTCTAGCTGCAGCGCACTTCACAGTGGCGCTTCTCAGAAATCCGGCCGCCGCGCTTGACATCAGCCCCGCGCTGTGTATACTTAGATACGCAGGACCGAAACCGTCCTTGGCGGCGGAGTTAGGCTCTGCACACAAACCCCGACCACGCGTCGGGGTTTGTTCATGGCCGGATGATGCCCTCCGAGTCATATCTGCTTGCCTCCCGCACCAGGACCGGCGACAGAGCTGCGAACGCCTCGTGGATTCCGTACCTGGTCTTCGAGGGGATCGGGCGCTCGCGGCGCAACAGCGCATAGGCGCAGAAGTCCACGAGCTGGATGAAGTACGACTGGTCCGAGCGCTTGAAGAAGGGGTCCTCCAGGATGCGCTCGATGGGGATGTTCTTCATCGCCGCGCCCGTGTCCGTCCAAGTTCCATACTGGCTGGGAATCGGGTTGTACACTCCCATTCGCCGGGTCAGCCTTGTGTAGGCCGCCTCTTTCCCCTCGTCGCAGATCAAGATGGCGCGGCTGCCCCATGCCACCATCGTGCGGTTGATGCGGTTGAGCAGGCGCTCGAACGTCCGCTCCTCGTCCCTCGCGGGGAAGACGGCGTTGAACAGGCGCACCCCCGGCAGGCCCGCGACCATCGCCAGGGCATCCCTGAAAATCTGGCAACGACGACCCTTCGGAACGACGCGAGGCCCCAGGCACCCGCGCCCCGACACGAACTTCCATGCATGGAACTCGGCATGTACGAGAATCCCGTCCGTCTGCTTGAGGGCGCGACGGAACTGCCGCACTCCGGAGAACGCCTCTCGCCATTGGTCTTCTGGCACAGCCAGCGCCGAGAAAACGCAAAGCTCCTCGTCGCGGGAGTCGTCCAGGTAGATCAGATGCACGGCCTCGCCTTTCTGCCGGGTCGCTTGCTCACTGCAGGTCCTTGAGACTCTTGACGACCAGCAGCTCATTGCCCCGGTCGTCAATCACCTTCACGGCCACCTGCCCGTGCTCGCCGGCCTCGCGCGACGTGCTTTGCCATGTGACCGCTCCCTTTCCGGCAGGGCGACTCGAGATTTCGATTGGGCTCAACGTCGAAGAGCCAAGGGCAATTGCCGGGTTCATCATACTCCCTGGCCGGCGCATGTCAAGGCTTGTGCCACGCGTGGCGGCATAGCCGCAGCCCCAGGCGTAGAAGTTCTTGGCAAGGAGGGGGTGCGGGGGAGGAATGCCTTCTGCGAAAGAAGGGATTCCTCCCCCGCCTCGGCCAAACGCCCCAGCAATCTGGCCGTCAGATTTTGCGCTTTTCGAGCCGCATGTTGAGGCAGAGGCCGCGGATTTCGTTCATGAGGACGTCGAAGGAGACGGGGGTGCCGCAGTTGAGGGTGTTCTCGCCCTTGACCATGGATTCGTAGATTTTGGTGCGGCCCTCGACGTCGTCGCTCTTGACGGTGAGGAGTTCCTGGAGGATGTGGGCGGCGCCGTAGGCTTCGAGTGCCCAGACCTCCATTTCGCCGAAGCGCTGGCCGCCAAAGCGGGCCTTGCCGCCCAGCGGCTGCTGGGTGATCAGCGAGTAGGGGCCGGTGGCGCGGGCGTGGACCTTGTCGTCCACCAGGTGGTCGAGCTTCATCATGTAGTGGTAGCCGACGGTGACCTTCTGGTCGAAGGGCTTGCCGGTGCGGCCGTCGTAGAGCACGGTCTTGCCGTCCTCGGGCAGGCCGGCCTCCTTGAGGCACTTGCGGATCTGGGCCTCGGTGATGCCGTCGAACACGGGCGTGATCACGCGGTAGCCGAGCAGCTTCGCGGCCCAGCCGAGGTGGGTTTCGAGCACCTGCCCGATGTTCATTCGGGACGGGACGCCGAGGGGGTTGAGGACGATTTCGATGGGCGTGCCGTCCTCGAGGAAGGGCATCTCCTCGACGGGGATGATTTTGGCGATGACGCCCTTGTTGCCGTGGCGGCCGGCCATCTTGTCGCCGACGGAGAGGACGCGCTTGGTGGAGACGTAGACCTTGACGAGCTCGAGGACGCCCGTGGGCAGCTCGTCGCCGCGGCGGAGCTGGTCGACGCGGCGGTCGCGCTCGTCCTTGACGATGTCGATCTCGTCCGACCGCAGCTCGTGGATGCGCTGGACCGCGTCGTGCTGCTTCTTGGACTTTGTCTGGATGTCCTCGGGGTCGAACTTCTCCTCGAGTTCGAGGATCTCGCGCGGGCTCCTGGCCTCGAGGTCGGTGTAGGCCACGCCGGAGCGGGTCACCACGGGGCCGCCGAGGTCCGCCTCCATCGCGGCGATCATCTGCTTGAAGGAGTCTATGATGCGGTTGTTGTAGTCGGCGCTCTCCTTGCGGAGGTCCTCGCGGTCCTTCTGGCGCTGCTCCTCGGGCAGGTGGCTGCGGCGCGAGAACTTCGCGGCGTCGATCACGATGCCGTCCACGCCCGAGGGCACGGTGAGCGAGTCGTTCTTGACGTCCTCGCCCGCGCGCCCGAAGATGGCGAGCAGGAGCTTCTCCTCGGGGGAGAGCTCGCTCTTGGACTTTGGGGAGACCTTTCCGACCAGGTAGTCGCCTGGGGAGACGCGGGTTCCGACGCGGACGATGCCCTCCTCGTCGAGGTTGCGCAGTGCCCTCTCGGAGACGTTGGGGATGTCGCGGGTGAACTCCTCGCGCCCGAGCTTGGTCTCGCGGATCTCGACCTCGAACTCCTCGATGTGGATCGAGGTGAAGCGGTCGGCCTGCACGAGCGTCTCGCTGACGAGGATGGCGTCCTCGAAGTTATAGCCGTCCCAGGGCATGAAGGCGACGAGGGCGTTCTTGCCCAGGGCCAGCTCGCCGCCGGAGGTGCCGGCGCCGTCGGCGATCACCTCGCCCTTGCGGACGCTCTGGCCGACGCGCACGATGGGCTTCTGGTTGAGGCAGGTGCGCTCGGAGAGGCCCACGAACTTGCGGAGCGTGTGCTCGCTCTCGCCGATCACGATGCGGTCGGCCGACACGTAGGTGACCACGCCGTCCTCTTCGGCCACGACGACCATGCCCGAGTTGCGGGCGACCGGCTTTTCCATGCCCGTGGTGACGAGCGGGGGCTCGGTGGTCAGCAGCGGCACCGCCTGGCGCTGCATGTTCGAGCCCATGAGCGCGCGGTTCGCGTCGTTGTGCTCCAGGAACGGGATCAGGGCGGCCGACACGCCGACCATCTGCTTCGGCGAGATGTCGATGAACGTCACGTCGTTGCGCGGCACGTAGACGAAGTCGCCGCCGCGCCGCACCAGCACGTTCTCGCCCGTGAGGCGGCCCTGCTTGTCCATCGGCGTGTCCGCCGGCGCGATGCACACCGTGTCCTCCTCGTCGGCCCGCAGGTAGCGGATGTCGGCCACGCTGTGCCCGTCCCCGTCCTCCCGGCTCGCCAGGCGGCCCTTCTCCACGCGGCGATAGGGCGTGACCAGGAAGCCGTACTCGTCGACGCCGGCGAAGACGCTCAGCGACACGATGAGGCCGATGTTGGTGCCCTCGGGCGTCTCGATGGGGCAGATGCGGCCGTAGTGGGAGGTGTGGACGTCGCGGACGTCGAAGCCGGCGCGCTTGCGGTTGAGGCCGCCGGGGCCCAGCGCGCTCAGGCGCCGCTCGTGGGTGAGCTGCGAGAGCGGGTTCACCTGGTCCACCACCTGCGAGAGCTCGCCGCGCCCGAAGAAGTACTCGATCGACGACGAGATGGTGCGCGAGTTGATGAGGGTGCGGGGCGACATGTTCTCGACGTCCTTGATGCTCATGCGCTCCTGGACGGTGCGCTTGAGCTTCAGGAAGCCCTTGCGGAGCTCGTCGGAGGCCAGCTCCTCGATCGTGCGGACCCGGCGGTTGCCCAGGTGGTCAATGTCGTCTATCTCGCCCTTGGCCGCGCGCAGCTTGAGGATGTAGCGGAGCGCGTTCAGGATGTCCTCGGGACGGATCTTCATGTCGTCCTCGGGGACGTTCTGGTCGAACTTGCGGTTGAGGCGGAAGCGCCCCACGTTGCCCAGGCGGTAGCGGTTGGTGTCGAAGAACTTGTCGTTGAAGAACTGCTTGGCCTTGTCGATCTGCGGCGGGCTGCCCGGGTGGAGCCTGCGGTAGATGCGCAGGAGGGCCGCCTCGTGCGAGTCGGTGGGGTCCTCGGCCAGGGTGTTGAGGATGAGGGGGTCGGTGACCTCCTTGAGGACCTCGATCTCCTGGAGGCTCGAGCTCATGAGCATTTCGACGAGGCTCTCGGGGATGGCCTGGCCGCTCTGGACCAGGACCTCGCCGGTCTCGCTGTTCAGCAGGTGGCCGACGACCACGCGGTTCGGCAGGCGTGCCGCCGCCGTGCGGCTGCTGAGCTTGACGACCTCGGTGTCGTAGAAGGCGCGCAGGATGTCGCCGTTCGCCGAGTAGTCGGGCGACATGGCCCGCAGCAGCGTGGCGGCCGGGAAACGGCCGCTCTGGTCGATGCGGACGTTCAACACGTCCTTCTTCGACACCGAGACCTCGATCCAGCTCCCGCGCTCGGGGATGATGCGGCAGGCGTGCAGGTGCTTGCCGCTCGCGTGCAGCTCGACGCTGAAGTCCACGCCCGGCGAGCGGTGGAGCTGGGAGACGATGACGCGCTCGGCGCCGTTGATGATGAACTCGCCGCCGCCGATCATGATGGGGATTTCGCCCAGGTAGACGTCTTCCTCCTGGGGCTGCGCCTTGTCGAGCCGGCAGCGCACCTTGAAGGAGTAGCCGTAGGTCAGCCGCAGCTTGCGGCACTCGTCGGGCGAGTAGCGCGGGCGGCCCAGCTCGTAGTAGAGGTACTGGAGCGAGAGCGTGCCATCGTAGCTGGGGATGGGGAACGTTTCCCGGAGGATTGCCTCCAGGCCCTGCGCCGCGCGCTGCCGCGGGGGGACGTCCTTCTGGAGGAACTCCCGGTACGACCGGGTCTGGATGTCCACCAGACTCGGCACTTCGACCGTGTCGCCCACTCGGCTGTAGTCGCGAATCTCCATCTGTTTTCCCCGCAGGAAAGGGATGCTCGACGGGTCCTCCGCCGCCGCGCCTGGGCGCGGCGCCACTCGCCGAGAACACGCAGGGGCCGCGCTGCAACGCCGGCGCCGGCGGCGAGGGGCCCCAGGCAGGTCGCGCACGCCGGCGGCGGTCCGGGCGCTGCCGCGCCCGGCCCGCCTACTTGATCTCGACGGTGCCGCCGGCCTTTTCGAGGGCGGCCTTAATCTTCTCGGCCTCGTCCTTGGTCGCGCCCTCCTTGACGGCCTTGGGCGCCGAGTCCACCAGGGCTTTGGCCTCCTTGAGGCCGAGGCCGCTGATGACCTCGCGCACGGCCTTGATGACCTGGATCTTCTGCGCCCCGGCGCTCATCAGGTGCACGTCGAAGCTCGTCTTCTCCTCGACCGGCTCGGCCGGCCCGGCCGCGCCGGCGCCCGGCATGGCCATCATGGCCATCGGGGCCGCCGCCGTGACGCCGAACTCGGCTTCGAGGGCCTTCACCAGCCGCGCGAGCTGGAGGGCCGGCAGCTTCTTGACGATCTCAACGACCTGTTGGGCTTCGGCCGACAATTCGGCGGTCGCCACGTCCTGTCCCATCGGTTTGACCTCCTAGTGGGATGATGCCTGTCGTGAACGCCGGGGCCGATGCCCCGGCGCAAGGTGTCCGCCCTAGTCCTTCGCCTCTCGTTTCTCGGCGATGGCGTTGAGGACGCCGACGACGTTGCGCAGGATGCCCTGAAGGGCGCCCAGGAACCCGCTGAGGGGAGCCGCCACGGCGCCCGCCACCAGGGCGTGCAGCACGTTGGTCGGCGGCAGCAGCGCGATGGCTTCGACCCCGTCGGCGCCCACGGCCTCGCCGTCCACCAGGGCCCCGCGCCACGTCAGCACCCGCTCCTTCCTGCTCCAGTCGCGCAGGAACTTCGTGAGGGCCACGGCGTCCGGGCCGTAGATGAAGGCGATGGGCCCCGCGAGCAGCGCGGCGACTGCGGCGAGCTTCAACTCGCACAGCGCGCGAGCCGCGAGAGTGTTCCGCACGACCAGCATGTCGGCCCCCTGCTCGCGCAGCTTCGCCCGCAGGGCGTCGGCCTGCCCCGCCTTCAGCCCGGTGAAGTCCACCAGCACCGCATTCGACATGGCGCGGAGCTGGCTCGCGAGTTCCGCGACCGTGAGTTGGTTGATGACGCTCGGCATGCGGGGTCGACTCCTCGTGACGATTACGACACGGCCAGGCGAAGCCCAGGCCCCATGGTGGTCGAGAGGGACACGCCGACGATGTAGCGGCCCTTGGCCGAAGAGGGCTTTGCCTGGCGAATGCGCTCGATCATGGCCTCGATGTTGGCCTTGAGATCCTCGGGGGGGAAGGACTTCCTGCCGACGGGGGCGTGGACGTTGCCGCCCGAGTCGGTGCGGTACTCGAGCTTGCCGGCGCGGAACTCGCGGACGGCGTTCTCGATGTCGTCGGTGACGGTGCCGCTCTTGGGCGAGGGCATGAGGCCCTTGGGGCCCAGGATGCGGCCGAGGCGGCCCACCTGCCGCATCATGGCCGGTGCCGCGATGGCCACGTCGAAGTCGGTCCACCCGCCGGTCACGCGGTCAATCAGCTCCTGGCCGGCGGCCTCTTGGGCCCCCGCGGCCTTCGCCTTGGCCGCCAGCTCGCCTTCGGCGAACACGACGACGCGCAGCGAGCGGCCGATGCCCTTCGGCAGCGAGATCGTGCCGCGCACCGCCTGGTCGGGCTTCTTGGGGTCCACGCCGAGGTGGAAGGCGATCTCGACCGTTTCGTCGAACTTGGCGCTCGGGAGGCCTTTGAGGGTCTGGACCGCCTCGTCCACCGTGTAGGACTTGGCGCGGTCTATGCCCTTCATGGCTTCCTGGTACCGTTTGCTGAGCTTCATCTGGGCGCGCTCCTCGCGGCTAGCTCTCAGCGATCTCGATGCCCATGCTCCGCGCCGTGCCGGCCACCTGGCGCACCGCGGTTTCCAGGCTGCTGGCGTTCAGGTCGGCCATCTTCCGCTTCGCGATCTCCTCGACCTGGGCGTGGGTGACCCGGCCCACCTTGTCGCGATTGGGCGCGGCGGAGCCCTGGACGATTCCCGCGGCTTGCTTGAGCAGCACCGAGGCGGGCGGGGACTTGGTGACGAACGTGAACGTCTTGTCGCGGAAGATCGTGACCACCACCGGGGTGATCACGCCCTGGGCACTGCGGGTCTGGTCGTTGAACTTTCGCACGAACTCGCCGATGTTCACGCCGTGCTGGCCGAGGGCCGGGCCGACCGGGGGCGCCGGCGTGGCCTGCCCGCCCGGCACGTGCAGCTTGACCTTGGCCATGACCTGCTTGGCCATCCTAGATGCTCTCCAACTGCCAGTATTCCAACTCGACCGGTGTGGGCCGGCCCAAGATACTCACGATCACGCGCACCTGCCCCTTGTCCGGCCAGATCTCCTCGATCTCGCCGTCGAAGTTCTGGAAGAGGCCCTCCTTGATGCGGACGCGGTCACCGATGGAGAAGGAGATCTCCGTGGTCGGCTCCTCCTCGGTGCGCTCGGCGGCCATGAGCATCTTCTCGACGTCTTTGGCCGTCATCGGCACGGGGGTGTTGCCCGTGCCCAGGACGCCGCCGACGCCGGGCGTCTCGCTCAGGATCGCCAGCGCCTCGTCCCCCAGCTCCATTTCCGCCATCACGTAGCCGGGGTAGATCTTCCGCTCCCGCACGGTCGTCGAGCCGCGCTTGATCTCCTTGACCTTCTCGGTGGGCACGACGACGTTGGAGATCAGGTGCTCCAGGCCGTTGGCCTTCACCCGCTTTTCCAGTGCCTCTTTCACCTGGTCCTCGCGGGCCGTCTGCACGCGCAGCACGTACCAGTTCATCGCCATCGGTCTGCTTTCCCCGGGCCACGGGCTAGTAGATGCCGAACGCCTCAGCCAGCCACAGGAGGATCGTGTCGGTCGCGAAGATGAACATCGACAGGAGCACGACGGTCACGAGCACGACGAAGGTGGCCCCCATGACCTCGGCTCGGGACGACCAGGCCACCTTGCGCATCTCCTGCTGCGTCTCGATCAACAGGTCGCCCACCTGCTGGTGGAACAGGATCAGGTACAGGGGCAGCGCGCCGAAGAGGAACGCGACGAACGCCGTGGCCACCACCTGGGCAGGCAGCGACCAGTCGCTCACCGTGAACCACATTTGCCGGGAGGCCCAGCAGGCCAGGAGCACCATCACCACGCCGGCTGTGCCCCGGGCTGCCGTGCCTTGTCCCTTCTTGTAGACGCTCACTGCCACGGGCAAAACGTCCTCTCGCCGCCTCGGCCCGCGCCGCACGGCGGCGGGGCCATTGCGCTCGGCCCTTCTGGCCTGCTACGGGGTGTGGCCCGCGTGGACCTCGCGGCCGCCGCCACCCTGGCCCCGACTGCACGTGCTGGCAGGCCAGGAGGGACTCGAACCCCCAACCGGCGGATTTGGAGTCCGCTGCTCTGCCAAATTGAGCTACTGGCCTCCAGGCGGCGCCTACTTTCTCCGCTCTTTGTGGAGCGTATGGCGCCGGTCTCTGCGACAGAATTTCTTCAGTTCCAGGCGCGCGGTGCCGCCCTTCAGCCGCTTGCTGGTGCGGTAGTTCTGCTCCCCGCACTCGGTGCATTCGAGCGTCACGTAGTCGCGCGCCTGAGCCTTCTTTGCCACGGCGCCTCCCCTACTCGAGGATCTTGGTAACGACGCCGGCGCCCACGGTGTGGCCGCCCTCGCGGATGGCGAAGCGGAGCTGTTCCTCCATCGCGATGGGCGTGATCAGCTCGGCCTTCACCCGCACGTTGTCGCCCGGCATCACCATCTCGGCGCCGGCCAGGAGCTCCACTGCCCCCGTCACGTCGGTCGTCCGGAAGTAGAACTGGGGGCGGTAGCCGGTGAAGAATGGCGTGTGACGCCCGCCTTCTTCCTTGGACAGGATGTAGACCTCACACTCGAACTTCGTGTGCGGGGTCACGCTGCCGGGCTTGGCGAGCACCTGGCCGCGCTCGAGCTCGTCCTTCTCCACACCGCGCAGCAGCACGCCAATGTTGTCGCCGGCGATGCCCTGTTCGAGCGTCTTGTTGAACATCTCCACGCCGGTGACGACCGTCTTGCGCGTCTCGTGGGCGAGGCCGATGATCTCGATCTCCTCGCCGACCTTGACCGTGCCGCGCTCGACGCGCCCGGTGCCCACCGTGCCGCGGCCCTTGATCGAGAACACGTCCTCGATCGGCAGCAGGAACGGCAGCTCGGTGTCGCGCCGCGGCGTCGGAATGTAGCTGTCCACGGCGTCGAGCAGCTCGTGGATGCACTTGGCGTCCTCGTGACTCGCGTCGTCGACCTGGAGGGCCTTCAGGGCGCTGCCGCGGATGATCGGGATGTCGTCGCCCGGGAACTCGTACTTGCTCAGCAGCTCGCGCAGCTCCAGCTCCACGAGGTCCAGGAGCTCCGGATCATCCACGAGGTCCGTCTTGTTCAGGAACACGACGACGGCCGGCAGGCCCACCTGGCGGGCCAGCAGGATGTGCTCGCGCGTCTGCGGCATCGGGCCGTCGTCGGCGCCCACGCACAGGATCGCGCCATCCATCTGCGCCGCGCCCGTGATCATGTTCTTGATGTAGTCCTGGTGGCCCGGGCAGTCGATGTGCGCGTAGTGGCGCTTCTCCGTCTCGTACTCGACGTGGGCGACCTGGATCGTGAGGGTCTTCGTGGCGTCGCGCACCAGGCCGCCTTTCGCGATGTCGGCGTAGGACTTGGCTTTCGCCCTGCCGACCTTGGACAGCACGGAAAGAATGGCGGCCGTCAGGGTCGTCTTCCCGTGGTCAATGTGGCCGATGGTGCCGACATTGACGTGCGGCTTCGTGCGCTGGAACACCTCTTTTGCCATGGAACCCGTCCTCCTTGTGTGCCCCCCGCATCTTCGCGGCGGCGGGGCAAGCCGTTTGTTCGCCAGGTCAAGGCAACCGTGGAGCTGGTGCTGGGAATCGAACCCAGGACCTCCTCCTTACCAAGGAGGTGCTCTGCCTGCTGAGCTACACCAGCCAGCGTCGGGCTCACTTCGCTCCCGGGCGTGGAGCGGGCGAAGGGGATCGAACCCTCATGGCTGGCTTGGAAGGCCAGGGCTCTACCGTTGAGCTACGCCCGCCTGAGCCGCCCCGCCGCTGGCACAGGCATCGTGCCTGTGCCCATTCGCCACAGGCTGAAAGCCTGTGCCACCCGAAGCAGGATGGGGGGAGCAGGATTTGAACCTGCGAAGGCAGCGCCAGCAGATTTACAGTCTGCCCCCTTTGGCCACTTGGGTATCCCCCCGTGCCATGCACGCCCCACCGCGCGCACCTAAGCTAGCGGTGGGGATCGAACCCACAACCTGTGGTTTACAAAACCACTGCTCTGCCTGTTGAGCTACGCTAGCGCGCTAGCGCGTAAAGACTACATTATACTTGCGGACGCGGCTGTGTCAAGCCCAAATTGGCACGGATTTTCCTGCGCACCCCGTAGGCGCCGCGCGCCTGCCCCTCCCGCCATTCCCCGCCGCCGCCCCCTCCGCGGCTCGTGCCGGCCCTCTCCGCGCCCCAGCGAACCGCCCCACCGCGGCCCCTTCGGCCCGCGTATTACGCAATCGTAATCCTGCCCTCACTGCCCAGTTAGCACGAAGCGTTATGATCAAGGTGGGTCGGCCCCCTGCTCACCGTGGGCAGGTCGTGTTGCTACCGAGGCGTCCGCTGAGTACACTACGTGAACGGAGGACAACCCAGGTGGGGCAGCGGTCTCACGAGGAATCCGGCATGCGCATCCTGGTCGTCGAGGACGAGAAGCGGCTCGCAAGCTACCTGGCCAACGGGCTGAGGGAGAACGGCTACGCGGTGGATGTGTCCTACGACGGCGAGGACGCTGCCCACCTGGCCAAGTCGGGCATCTACGACGTGATTCTGCTGGACATCCTGCTGCCAAAGCAGAGCGGGCTGGAGGTGATCCGCGACGTGCGCCGGGCGGGCCTGCACACGCCCATCCTGTGCCTCACCGCGCGCGCCGGGCCGGCGGACCGAGTGACCGGCCTCGACCTCGGGGCCGACGACTATCTGGCCAAGCCGTTCAACCTGGCCGAGCTGCTGGCCCGTGTGCGGGCGCTCCTGCGGCGCTCGCCGCGCATGGCGCCCACCGTCCTCCAGTGCGCCGACCTTGCGCTCGACCCCGCCACGCGGCGCGTCACCCGCGGGGAGAGGGAGCTGGACCTCACCCCCCGGGAGTACGCCCTTCTGGAGTTCCTGATGCGCCGAGCCGGCACGGTCGTCACCCGCTCGGCCCTGATCGAGGGCATCTGGGACATGAACTTCGACTCGCTGACGAACGCGCTGGAAGTGCTGGTCAACCGCCTTCGGACCAAGGTTGACCTGCCATTCCCCCAGAAGCTGATCCACACCGTGCGCTCGGTCGGCTACGTGATGAGCGAGGAGCCGCGCTGACATGTCGCTTCGCGCCAAGCTCGTCCTGTGGTACACGGCGGTCTTCGCCATCTCCGGCGCTCTGCTGACCGGTGCCCTGTACCTCCTCACGGCCCACGTGATGGAGGCCGAGGCCGACAAGTTCCTGGCCGAGGAGTTCGACGAGGTGAGGGACCTCACACTGGAGAAGCTGCCCAACGTGGAGGAGCTGCGCACCCGCATCGCCGAGGAGATGGGCGGCGAGCGGTACTTCCCCCTGGGCTATCGCCTTCGCGACCGGGCGGCGGGCAAGGACCTGGTGCTCGTCGCTCCCAAGGGGTTTCACGCCGCGCTGGCATCGGACCCGGCCGGCGACACGGGCGCGGACAGCGATGCGTATGGGACCCTGGCGTTCGGCGACCGCGGGAGGCGCCTGCGTGTCCTCACCGGCCCGCTGCACGCCACGCGCTACCCCAACCTCGTCCTCCAGGTGGGCATGCATAACCGCTGGGTCGAGAAGCGCACGGCCTCTCTCCGCAAGTACCTGCTGGGCGTCCTCGTGGCCGTCGTCCTCGTGGCGGCGGCTGGGGGCTGGGTGCTGGCGTCGCGCAGCCTGCGCCCGATCGACCGGATCGCCGCCGACCTGAGCCGGGTGGAATCCACCAACCTGGCGGCGCGGCTGGCCGTCGGCTCGTCGGGCGACGAGGTGGCCCGCCTGCGGGGGGCCATCAACCGCATGCTCGAGCGCCTCGAGGCGGCCTTCGACCGCCTCCAGAGCTTCACCGCGGATGCCGCCCACGAACTCCGCACCCCGCTGGCGGCCCTCCAGTGCCGCCTCGAGACGGCCATCAGCAGGCCCCGAAGCGAAGCCGAGGCCCGCGAGGCACTCACCGATGCGTTGCACCAGGTCGCCGAGCTCGCCTCCCTCGTCGAGAACCTGCTCCTGCTGGCCCGGATGGACGCGGAGCAGGCCCTGCGCACGCCGGCCCCCGTGGACCTCGCCGCCCTGTTGCGCGACATCGGGGAGCCCTTCGCGCTGCTCGCCGAGCAGAAGGACATCGCCCTGTCGGTCGAGGCCGATGGCCCCGTGGTGACGGACGGCGACCCGACGCTGCTGCGGCGCGTGTTCGGCAACCTGCTGGACAACGCGCTCCGCTACACCCCCAGCGGCGGCCGGGTGACGGCCCGCGCGGCCCCCGACGGCGCGGGGTGTGTCGTTGCGGTGGCCGACACCGGCATCGGCATCCGCCCCGAGGCGCTGGGACACGTCTTCGAGCGCTTCTACCGGACCGACGAGTCGCGCTCCCGGACCGATGGCGGCGCCGGCCTCGGCCTCAGCATCGCCAAGAGAGCCGTCGAGCTTCACCGCGGCAGGATCACCATCGAGAGCACCCCCGGCAAGGGCACCACGGTGACCGTGTGGCTTCCGCAGGGGGGCGAGGGCCCGCCATCGGCGCGGCCGGGCACCGCGTGAGGGGACGAGAATGGCCACCGGCGGCGAGAGCCGAATCCCGTTCCGCGATGCGGCCGAGATTCTCATCCTTGGGCTCGTGCTGCTGGCCCCGCAGTTGCTTCTGCGCGACATCTGGGGCCCCGACGAGACGCGCTTTGCCGAGGTCGCCCGCGAGATGGTGGCTCGGGGCGACTACCTGGTGCCGCACCTCAACGGCGAGATCTACGCGGAGAAGCCGCCCCTCTGCTTCTGGCTCGCCGCGGCACTGCGGGGCGTGTTCGGGGCCGACGCGGGCCGAGTGGTCTCCGTGGCCAGCGCGCTCGCCGCCTTGCTGCTCACGTATGGAATGGGGCGCCGCCTGTACGGGCGCGAGGAGGGCCTCTGGGCCGCGCGGATCGCGGCCACGACGATGCTGTTCCTGGGCCTGGGCAGGACGGGCATCCTGGATTCGTTGCTCCTGGCAACCATCCTGGCCGCCATCGCCTGTGGCCACGCCGCATTGGAGGGCCAGAGCCCGCGGGCGCGCGCCTGGTGGCTCGGAGCCTATGCGGCCGCTGCCGCGGCCATTCTCACCAAGGGGCCGATCGGCCTCGCCATCCCCGCCCTCGTGCTGCTGGCGCACGGGCTGGCCCGCCGCCGACGCGTGCGAGCCGGCGGGTGGTGGCACTTCGGCGGGGCGCTCCTGATGCTGGCGCTCGTCGCCGCCTGGCTGGTGCCCGCGTGTCTCCGGGGCGGGGAGCTGTACGCCCGCAAGATCATCCTCCAGCAAACGCTCGAGCGCGTCGGCAGCTCGGCGATCCATGGGGAGCCGCCTCACTACTACCTCACCCGCTGGCCCCTGTTCCTGTGGCCCTGGTCGCTCCTGCTGCCCCTGTCCCTCGTCGCCGCGTTGCGGGCCGCCCGGCGCAGCAGGGACTGGCGCCCCGCGCTGCCGGCCCTGTGGTTCCTCGCCGTCTTCGCATTCCTGTCGCTGATCAGCGGGAAGGGGGAACGGTATTTCCTCCCTGCGGTGCCCGCCGCAGCGTTGGCGTGCGCGCACTACCTGTGCTCGGCGCGATCGGGGGGCGTGCCCTGGCCGCGATGGCACCGTGGGCTGCTGGGCGCCACGTGGCTCTCCGTCCTGGCGATCGGCGGGTTCCTCGTCGTCGTGGGGCTGGCGCCCGACGCCGTGCTGCGGGCGTCGCCAAACAAGTCCGAAGCGGCTGCAATGTTCCGCGAGGTCTTCACGCCGGCCCATGCCGCCGGGGTCGTCGCCTTCGGCGGCGCGCTGATCGCCGCGAGCCTCCTGGCGCTCTCCTGGGTGTGGCGAGCCGTCGGCGCGCGGCGGCACGGCGGAATGCTCGTAGGCATCGTGGTCGCGGTGGCGCTCGGCTTCGACCTCGTCGCCCTCCCCACCATCAACCAATCGAAGTCCGACCGCCGCGCGGTCGCCCACTTCCGGCCGTACCTCGACCAGGCGGAGGAGTTGTGCCTGTTCCGCACGGAGTTCGACGGCATTTTCAACCTCTACCTGGGCAAGGCACGCATCCCGCTCCTCGACACGGCCGAGCAGGCCATCCAGCGACTCGCCGCGCCGCGGCGGGTCGCCGTCGCCGTGTGGAAAAGCCAGGTCGAGCTGCTGGACCCCGCCGAACGCTGCCAGGTCGTCCCGGCGGGTCCGGGCTCGCCCCGCAACCTGGTGCTGTTGGTGAACTGGAGGCCCGATCCACCCCCTGGCGCGGAGGAACGCCGATGAAGCTCTCCCTCTTCTCCGTGAGCTATGCCGGCCTGTGGGGCCAGGCACGGCTGGACCTGGAGGCATTTCTCCACAAGGCGAAGGCGCTGGGCTACGACGGCGTGGAGTTGATGGGCAAGCGCCCCCACCTGTCGCCCCTCGACGTCGCGCCCGAGCGTGCCGCTGAGCTGGGGCGCCAGGCGAAGGGGCTGGGCCTCGAGGTCGCCTGCGTCGCCGCCTACACGAACTTCACCGCCGGCCTCGAATCCACCGAGGTGCCGCTTGGCGACATCCAGGTCCAGTACGTGGAGTCGCTCGCGCGGCTCGCCGCCGAGCTGGGTTGCCGCCTCGTGCGGGTGTTCACGGGCTACGAGTCGCCGCGCGCTCCCCTCCCCCGCCTCTGGGCGGCGTGCGTGGACGGCCTGCGGGCCTGCTGCGACCGCACGGCCCCCCTCGGCGTGACCATCGGAGTCCAGAATCACCACGACCTGGGCGTCCACACCGACGCCTTTCTCGAGTTGCTCGGCGACGTCGGCCGCCCGAACTGCAAGGCGATGTTCGACGCCTGGTCGCCTGCCCTGCGCGGCGAGGACCTCTACGCGGCCGCCAGGAAGGCGGCCCCCCACACCGTCTACACCACCGCCGCCGACTACGTCCGCCTTCCGCGCTTCCAGTACCAACCCGACCTCGTGAACTACGCCCCCGCCGAACCGCCGATCGTGCGGGCCGTGCCAATGGGTGACGGCTTCGTGGACTACCCCGCCTTCTTCAGGGGATTGCGCGACGGCGGCTACGACGGCTGGGCCGCCTACGAAATGTGCTCCCCCCTCCGCGGCGGCGGGAGCATCGAGACCCTCGACGCCTGCGCGCGCAGGTTCATCGAGTACATGCGGCGGCTCGCCTGACGCTGCCGGCTACTCCTTCGGCGGCTCGACCTTGACACCGCGGACCACGATGTCGTCGAAGTCGCCCGTGTCGTCGAAGGAGCCGACGCCGATGCGGCCCCAGGTGAACGTCTTGTCCTTCACCCGCATGATGGGGTTCGCCATGTCGTCGAAGTAGACCTCGATGAGGCCGTCGGCAACCTTGCGGATGACGCGGACGTTGTGCCACCCCTCGCCCCACACAATGCCCTTCGTGCGGAACGTCTCGCCGCCAATGTCCTTGCCCGGCTCGCCGAGGAGCGACACGCGCGGCTTGTCGTTCACGATCATCACCGAATGCGCGTTCGGGTCGGCCCCCACCGCGATGTGGACGTAGTAGAAGTGCGTGGGGTCCTGGTAGCCGAAGAAGAAGCAGAGGTCCTGGTGGCCATAGGGCTTCACCGTGGATTTCGCCTTGACGTCGAGCACGAAGTCGCCGACACACACATCGCGCAGGAGCGCGAAGCTGAAGGGCGAGCGGAACTTGGTCTTGTAGGCCGACTTCCTCCCGTGGAGCGACAGCACCTTGTTGTCGTCGTCGGCGCCGATCTTCCATTGGGCGGGGTCCGTCGGTTCCCACTTCGCCAGCGCCCCGTCCTTCTCGAAGTCCTCCTGGTAGACGGCGGGCATCTCGGCCTCGCCCGCACGCGCCTGGGGCGCCCCGAGCAGCGACGCCGCCACCAACGCCACAAGCATCCTCAACACAGTCCCTTCCATCGCCGTGCTCCTGCAAGTGAAGGACGTGACGCGCAACGGCACGCCGGGGTGTGTCCCGACGACTGCGCACAGGGTAGCAGTTGCGGCCCGACGCGTCAATGGCCGGCAGCAATTGCCCTCGGTGGCGGGTCCATGCCTTGAGGGGAGCGGCGATTCTGGCGAGTTTGGGGTTGAACATCCCGACGGATAATGCTAACCTAAAGGGATGTAAGCGCAAGGGCTCCGGGAAACGAGCATGGGGGGCGGGATCGGGCCAATGGCGTCCTGCGGACGCGGCTGCCGGTTCACTGGCCTTCTTCTGGCTCTCGCCGCGGGTGCGGCGTCGTGCTGCAAGGTGAAGCCGGAGAAGTTCAGAGGGGACGCGGACCGCGAAGTGTACCACATCCTGTCGGTCCAGCAGGCCAAGGTGCTTGGCACTTCTGCGGGCTTCTCGATCGAGCCGGCGAGTGCCTCGGCGCTGGCGCGGTTCGCTGCGCCGATGGGCCCCGCGGCGAGCGAGAAGCCGCTGAGCGCCGCGGACGTGGAGGGCATGGACAAGGGCAACGGCCTGCCGCCCCAGGAAGGGGTGGTGCGGCTCGCGCTCCGCGATTCCCTGGAACTGGCCGCCCGCCACAGCCGCGACTACCAGACGCGCAAGGAGGACCTCTATCTGGCCGCCCTCGCGCTGACCCTCGAGCGCTTCCGCTGGAAGCCGCAGTGGTCGGGCACCCTGGCGGCAAACGCGACCGACAGCCCCGGGAGCACCTCGGCCGGCGTCGGCTCCAACTTCAGCGTGAGCCGGCTCCTCGACCTCGGCGGGCAGGTGACCGCAAGCCTGGCGACCGACCTGTTGCGCTTCTCGACGGGCGACCCGCGGACCACGGCCACGTCGCTCCTCGCGTTCGAATACCTCCAGCCCCTGTGCCGCAGGTCGGGGCGGCTCGTGGCCCGCGAGGCGCTGACACAGGCGGAGCGCGACGTGGTGTACGCGATCCGCACGTTCGAGCGGTTTCGGAGGAGCTTCTGCGTGGACGTGACGAGCGGCTACTACCGCGTGCTCCAGCAGCGCGACACGGTGATGAACCAGTGGAGCAACTACAAGCGCATCCGCCAGTCGCGGGTGGACGCCGAGAAGCTGGAGAAGGAGGGCGAGATGCCGCCCCTCCAGGTGGACCAGACCCGCCAGGACGAGCTGCGTGCCGAGGCCAACTGGGTGCGCGCGGCGCGGCAGTACCGCGAGCAGCTCGACGAGTTCAAGGTCCTCCTGGGGCTGCCGGCCGAGGCGCACGTCGAGTTCGATCCCACCGAGGTCGAGCGGCTGCGCGAGGCCGGCCTCCGCGACGTCGGCCTGTCCCCCGAGACCGCGGTGGCAACGGCCCTCGGGCGCCGCCTCGACCTCCTCACCGCCGTGGACCGCCTCGCCGACGCCGAGCGGGCCGTGGCGATCGCCGCCAACGGGCTCCAGCCCGACGTGGATCTCAAGCTGGCGGCCAGCGTGCCGACGAAGGAGCCGACGCAGTTCCTGCGGTTCGAGCCCAGCCGCGGCACCTACGCGGCCAGCCTCACGGCCGAGTTGCCCCTGCGGCGCGTCGCGGAGCGCAACACGTACCGCCAGGCGCTCGTGGGCCTGGAGCGCGCGCAGCGCGCCGCCGAGGACCTGCGCGAGCAGGTGAAGCTCGCCGTCCGCCAGGCCTGGCGCACCCTCCAGGAGGCCACCGCCAGCTACCGCATCGAGCGCGACAGCGTGGCGCTCGCCCAGCAACGCGAGCGGGCCTCCCGCGAGCTCATCCGTCTCGGCGAGGCCACGGCCCGCGACCTCCTGGAGGCCAACGAAGCCCTGGTGGAGGCACAGAACGCCCTCACACGCGCTCTTGTAGACCACGCCCTGGCCCGTCTGGCCCTCTGGCGCGACACCGAGCTGTTGCGCGTGAGCGAAGACGGCGTGTGGCAGGAAGTGAGCGATGGCAACCCATAGACGCAACGCCCTCAACGGGGGCAGTGCCGCGGACCCGCTGGCCCCGCCCGAGTCCGCGGCGGTGCAGGAGGCACAGGCCGGCCCTCTCGGCCTCGACGACGCCTTTGAGGAACTGCACGCCCCTCCGCCGCGCCGCCGCGTGTGGCCGTGGCTCCTGCTGCTGGCCCTCCTCGGGGCCGGCGGCGCGGGCGGCTGGCAGCTCTGGCGCTCGAGCGGCCAGAAGGTCACCATCGCCCGCGCCACCTACACCGTCCAGCGCGCCGACCTGCCGATTGTCGTCAACGACAGCGGCAGCCTCGAAGCCCTCAGCTCCGAAATCGTCAAGTCCAGGGCCGAGGGCCAGGCCACCATCATCAGCCTCGTGCCCGAGGGCACGATCATCACCGACGAGGATATCAAGAACGGCAAGGTCCTGGTCGAGCTGGACTCCTCGGACATCCGCGAGCGCCTGACGCAGCAGGAGGTGACGTTTGCCACCGCCGAGGCCGCCTACAAGCAGGCCAAGGAGCTGTTCGACATCGACAAGAGCTCGGGCGAGAGCAAGATCATGCAGGGCGGGTTGAACGTGAAGTTCGGCAAGATGGACCTCGAGGCCTACGTCGGCCGTGGCTTGGCCGAGGATGCCCTGGCGGGGCGCCTCGACCTGGCAAAGCTGGCCATCGCGCTCCACGACGAGGCGGTGAGCCATCGCAAGGACGCGGAGGCCGACGTCGCGGATGCCCTCGCAGGGGTCCTGGAGGCGCTCAAAGAAGCCGCCAGGCCGCCCGCCCGGCCCGCCGCCGGCTCGCCCGAGACGCCGCCCGAGGAGGACCGCGGCTCTCCTGAGCCAAAGCCGAAGGCCCCCGGCGCACAGAAGCCGCAAGCCGACGCCGCTGGCGGGCAACGAAGCAGTGAGGCAGGCAAGGCCATCGGCGGCGGGGTGCTCCAGAAGAAGCGCAAGCTCGAGGCCGACATCGGCCTCGCCTTCGAGGAGTTCAAGCGCGCCGCCGACAAGGTGGCCAGCTACGCCCGCCTGAGGCGCCTGGGCATCAAAAGCTCCCAACAGCTCGAGGCCGAGCAGCTCGCCCTCCTCCGCAACCGCATCACCCTCGAGCAGGCTCTCACCGCTCGCGAGCTGTACCTGCGCTACGACCTGCCCAAGGAGGCCGAGAAGCTCCTCTCGGACTACAACGAGGCAGGTCGCGAACTCGAGCGCATCAAGGCCAGGGCACGCGCCACCCTCTCTGCCGCCGAAGCCGAAGTCAAGTCCACAGAAGCCAAGTACCTCCTCCAGAAGGACAAGTTGGCCAAGCTCACGAGCCAGCTCGAGTACTGCGTGATGAAAGCCACGAAGCCGGGCCTCGTCGTCTATGCCTCCTCGGGGGGCGACTGGCGCCACCGCGGCAACCCCATCGACGTCGGCTCAACGGTCATTGAGCGGCAAGAGATCATCAAGATGCCCGACCTCTCGACCCTCGCGGTGAAGGTCAAGGTACACGAGTCGGTCGTGGACAAGGTCAGGGCGGACCAGCCGGCGCGCATTCGCGTGGACGCCTTCGCGAACCGCAGCTTCACGGGCAAAGTGCTCAAGGTCGCCATCCTGCCCAACACGTCCAGTTCCTGGCTCAATCCCGACCTGAAGGAGTATGACACCGAGATCAGCATCGAGGGCGACACGGCCGGCCTCAAGCCCGGCATGTCCGCCGAGGTGGAGATTGACGTGAAGATGCTCCGCAAGGTCATCCAGGTGCCCGTGCAGGCGGTTGCCGCCAGCCGGGGCAAGACGGTCGTCTATGTGGTCGGCCCCGATGGCAACGAGGAGATGCGTGAAGTGGTCATCGGCGAGGCCAACGACAAGCTCGCCGAAATCCGCAACGGCCTCACCGAGGGCGAGCGGGTGCTGATGGAGGCCCCCCAGGTCGTCTCCGTCCAGGACGAGGAAGCGGAGAAGGACGAGAAGAAGGAAGGCGAGGAACCCAACGGCGGGCCGCCGCCCGAGCCGCCAGCCGTGAAGCCGCCGGCCGGCCCCTCCGAGGGCGGCGGCGAGCCGCCCTCGGGCCGACCCGCCGGCCGCCCGGGCCGCGACCGCTCGAAGCCGCGCGGCAGCGGAGGGGGCCGCCCCCCCGGCTAGCGCTTCGATGCCTGCTACCGTCCCCCCTGCGGTGAGTGCCATGCCAATTGCGGAACTGCGCAGCCTGGTGAAGACCTATCAGATGGGGCCGGCGCAGGTCCACGCCCTCCGCGGCGTGAACCTGGCCTTCGAGAAGGGCGAGTACGTCGCGATCATGGGGCCGTCGGGCTCCGGCAAGTCCACCCTCCTCAACATCCTCGGCTGCCTCGACACCCCGACCGCGGGCGCCTACCTGCTCGGCGGCCAGGACGTGGCCCGCCTGGGCGACGCCGCCCTCTCCGACGTCCGCTGCCGCCGCCTCGGCTTCATCTTCCAGTCCTACAACCTCATCCAACAGCTCTCCGTGGTCGAGAACATCGAGGTGCCGCTGTTCTACCAGGGCTGGTCGGCGCGCGACAGCCACCACCGGGCCGCCGCCCTGGGCCGACTCGTCGGCCTCGGCGACCGCCTCTATCACCGCCCCTCCGAGCTCTCCGGCGGCCAGCAGCAGCGCGTCGCCATCGCCCGCGCCATGGCCAACGACCCCCTCGTCGTCCTGGCCGACGAGCCGACCGGCAACCTCGACTCGGCGACAGGCCGCGAAATCCTGGCCATGCTCGGCCAGCTCAACGACCGAGGCAAGACGATCATCATGGTCAGCCACGACGCGAGCGTCGCCGAGCGCGCGCGACGTATCGTCCACATGGTGGACGGCCGAGTCGTGGACGACGCGGTGAAGTAGGAACGGCGCATGGTCGGCTTTCGCGTCCAACGAACCATCCGAATGGGGCTCAAGAGCATCTGGCTCCACAAGCTCCGCTCCGTCCTCACCTCGGTCGGCATCATCCTCGGCGTCTGCTCCGTCATCGTCATGCTCGCCATCGGCGAGGGACTCAGCTACGAGGTCCAGGAGCAGATCCGCCAGCTCGGAAGCAACAACATCATCATCCACAGCGTCAAGCCGCCCGAGGAAGGCAACGTGGCCACCGAGCAGACCCGTGCCCTGAAATACGGCCTCACCTACATTGACGCCGAGCGCCTCCGCTCCACCATCCCCAACGTCGAGGTCGTCGTCCCCGTACGCCTCGTCCGCCGCCACATCGTCCACAACCAGCGGCGGGTGGACGGCAATATCGTAGGCACCGTCCCCTGGTACCGCGAGGTGGCCAACCGCGTGCTCCTCCGCGGCCGCTTCCTCACCACGGTGGACATGCACGCCCAGGCCGCCGTCTGCGTGCTCAACGAGCCGCTGTCCCGCAAGCTCTTCCCCATCGAGGAGCCCCTCGGCCGAATCGTCCGCGCCGGCGGCGACTGCTACCAAGTCGTCGGCATCCTCCGCGCCAGCTCCGCCAAGGCAGGCTCCGCCGGCAACGAGCCCACCGCCGGCCTCGACGCCTACATCCCCATGACCACCGCCGAAGGCCGCTACGGCGACATCGACATGCGCCGACGCTCCGGCTCCTTCGAGGCCGTCATCGTCCAGCTCCACAGCATCATCGTCCAGGTCCCCAACCTCGAGGACGTCACGCTCACCGCGAAAGCCGTCGAACGCGTCCTCCGCCACGGCCACAACAAGCAGGACTTCGAGATGATCGTTCCCCTCGAGCTCCTCGAGCGGGCGCGGGAGACCAAGCGGATGTTCAACCTCGTCCTCGGCCTCATCGCCGCCATCTCGCTCGTCGTCGGCGGCATCGGCATCATGAACATCATGCTCGCCACGGTCACCGAGCGCACCCGCGAGATCGGCATCCGCCGCGCCCTCGGCGCGCGCCGCCGCGACATCATCGCCCAGTTCCTCACCGAGACCACCCTCGTCTCCGCCACCGGCGGCATGCTGGGCGTCGCCCTTGGCCTCCTCGCCCCCTACCTGGTCACCCGCTTCGCCGGCATGCTCACCATCGTCACCGTCAGCTCCTGCATCCTCGCCTTCTCCATCTCCGTCGCCGTCGGCCTCATCTTCGGCATCTATCCCGCCTACCGCGCCGCGGCGATGGACCCCATCGAGGCCCTCCGACACGAGTAGACGCCCGATTGCCGGTTGACTCGCCGGCGCGGGAGGGCTATAATCCCCCTGTCGGTTCCCCCCCGATTCCCCGGACGCGTGCATCCCCAAGACGGAGCCTGGCATGGGCATGGACCTGGTTATCGTGATCCTTGTGGTTCTCTTCGCGCTGCTGGGCTACTATCGCGGGCTGCTGCGGCACCTGGCGAGCGTGGGGGCGTTGGTGGTCGCCAGCCTCACGGCCGGCATTGTCGGCAGGTGGGCCGTGGGCCTGCTGACCCGGGCGCCGGCGATGCCCTCGCCGACCACGTACGCCATCGCGTGCGTCGCGGCATGGGTGGTGGTGTTCCTGCTGAGTCGGTTTGTCCTGGGCCGCATCGCCAAGAAGCTCGGCTCGGACGAGCAGGGCGGCCCGAAACCGTGGAACCGCAAGCTCGGAGCCCTCGCCGGCGCCGCCGAGGTGCTCCTGCTTGCCTGGGTCGTCGTCGGGATTCTGGATGCTCTGCCGGAGGACTTCCGGAAGGAGCGCTTGCCGACGGTCCACCGCGAGCTCGAAGGCTCTCTGTTCACGAACTGGGTCGTGCGCCCGACGAGTCCCGCCACGTTGCTCGAGATCCAGCCGCTCGTGAGCGACCTGGCGGTGCTCTCGGAGCATCCCGAGGCCCTGCGCGGGGTGGAGCAGAAGCCCGAGATCCAGAAGGTCGCGCGGCACCCGAAGGTGCTCGCGGTCCTGGCCGACCCCGCCCTGATCCAGGAGTGGACGGATGGGCACTACGGCCGCTTCTTCTCGGACCGCAAGGTCCGCGAGGCGCTCGAGGACAGCGAGTTGCGCACAATGATCCGCGAGCTGCCCGTGCGGGCCATCCTCCACGAGGCCGCGGAACGCGCACGCCAGCAGACCCCGAAGCCGGCCTCGCCTCAGCGCTGACGGCACAGACCCGTCAGCACCTTCTCCGTCGTGCCCCAATGCCACAGCAGCATGGCCCGTGTGCGCGCGGCGAGGCCACCAAGCTCGCGCAGGTAGTTGTAGCCGTGGTCCACCTGCCGGATGCCGTACTCGACATCGGCGGTCTCGGTCTGGCGGCGGCCCGAGGCCAGGGCGTGGGCCGCCGCCAGCCACACGATCGCAGCATAGGCCAGGGCAAGGAACTCGAAGCCCTGGGCGAAGCTTCGGCCGAAGCAGGCCCGCCCGAAGAACTGCTGGCTCGCCACTTTGGCGACGAGGTAGCGCTGGAGCATGGCCGCCGAGGCCGCGTCCAGGGCAGCCATATCCACCGAGCCCACCTCGCGCAGGCGAACAGGCCGCTCGATGCCGGGCAGCCGCACCCGCCCGACGCCAAGGGCCATCTTGAGCCGCCGCCACAGGTTGCCGAAGCGCACGCGCAGGCGGCTCGCCAGCGGCAGCTCCCGGTAGGAGTGAGGCGTCGCGCCCACGAACGCGGCGACGACGAGGCGCACGAGCAGACGCTCCAGCACGCCGGGCCTCTTGCCTTTGACGTCCCCGCGAACGCTGTCGAGCAGCACCTCGGGGTCGGTCCCCACACGGCTCTCCTGCCGCCTGCCAACGGCCAGGCCGACGAACTGGCGGACCAGCCGCAGGCACGCCAGAAGCCGCCGCGGCACGTTCAGCTCCGACATCAGGACGAATGCCGTGAGCTGGTCCTCGAGCCGCAGGAGGTCGCGCCAGGAGAGCTTGTAGTGCCCGAAGAAGCGGACGGGCTCGTCCTCCGTCGGCGGCTCGTATGTGCGTGCATACTCGCCGTAGAGGCGTCGGACCTCGCCGCGCTGCTTCTCAAGCTCCTCCCCGCTGCCGCGGACGACCGCCGGGCAGTCGAACCGGCAACCGACGAAGACGCCCACGGGCGTGACGACGAACTGGAATGGGAACACGCGGCCAGCGAACGGCTTGGCGGCATAGCCCAGCGTCGCGTGGACCTGGCACAGGCCGTCGTCGCCCAGGAACGGGCAGGAGCCGTCCGGCCGTGGCCGCAGTCGCCAGGCCTGTTTGCCGCGGGCTCCGCGCAGCCGCGCGAAGAGCCGCGCCGCCACAGGCGTCCCGCCTGTGGCGAGGAGCCGCTCCCGCTCCGCCTCCGTCAGCGTGACCTCCAGGCTCCGACAGCAGAGCCCGCAGCGCAGGCAGGTGTAGCGAACACCGGGGGGAAGGAAGAGATCGGGCATTTGCGAACCTGGTGCTGGGTGTTAGGTGTTGGGGGTTGGGGGTCGGGGGGATCGATCAGTTGTCTCAATGCTGGGTTTCTGTACCCCAACACCTGACACCCAACACCTGACACCTCCTCTACTTCTTCCGCACGCGCAGGACAATGTCCTCGTCGAAGGTCGGCGAGGGGATGTCCACGGCACCCTGGCGGGGCTCGACCTCGTCGGTGCGGACGCTCTTGCCGTTCTTGGGGTCGAACCAGGCGGCCTCGTAGCGGCCGGCAGGAAGGCCGAGCCGCATGACCCCCTGCTCGGCCGAGCCCATCAGGTACACGAACACCTCGTCCTTGCGCACCGCGGTGAGGCGGGCGACGTTGCGGGGGGTGGCGAGGACGACCGATTCGTCGCGCCGCA
Organism: Planctomycetota bacterium; assembly: GCA_035527715.1. Classification (GTDB taxonomy): domain Bacteria; phylum Planctomycetota; class PUPC01; order DSUN01; family DSUN01; genus DSUN01. The sequence continues at coordinate 36,767 of DATKZY010000239.1, forward strand.
GCTCCCAGTAGGCGGTGCCGCGGGCGTAGTCGGCCAGATACCGGCAGTGCTCGAACAGCGGCGAGCGGGCCGTGAGCGGCTGCCAGGGGGCACGCGACGCCGACGTGCCCAGGAGCAGCGCCTGCCAGAACACCGCCCGCTCGGCCCGCGGCGTCTTCACCGTCGGCTCGTTGAGGAACACGGGCATCCGGATGCCGTGGGGCTCGGGCGGCGTGTCGCCGCGCAGGTTCGCGATGTCAATGCCCTGGATGCGGAAGTAGGCCTCGGGCTGCGCGGCGACGGCGAGCGAGACCAGGTGGTCGTACGGGTCGTGCTCGCGGAGGAACGCGGCCCAGTGCTCGACCCAGCGGAGCCCCAGGGCGCCGGCGCTCCCGCGGCGGTTCATCTCGTTGCTCAGCTCGTAGTAGACGTTTGGATACGCCGCGGTGCGGGCGAGGAGGTACCCGACATATGCCTCCTGGGCAGCCCGGTTCGCCGCGTTCGAGAGGTCGTAGAAGGTCGGGCAGCCCGCCAGGCCGGCGAGCGGGCCGCCGTTCCGCTCGTTGAACGGATGAAGGCTCCAGCGATTCCCGTTGCCTTCCGCCAGCCCCGTCTCGTCGAAGACGGTCAGCTCGAACACGATGCCCGCCTTCGCACCCTCGGCGATCACGGCATCCAGCTTGTCCCAGAACCCCAGCGAGAAGCGCGTCAGGTCGTACCCCGCCCCGTCGCCCCTGAGCGGCCACGGCGAGAGGTCGGGGTGGCGCTGGACGGTCGCGGCCGGCACCCAGGGGACCTCGAGGAGGAAGATCCGGCTCTTGTTCATGCCCGCCTTGGCGCAGGCGAGGAGATAGGCTTCCCAGACCTCCGGGGTGTTGGCTGGCTCGCCCGCTGCGTTGGGCGCGCCGAGGGCCTCGGTGCCCGTGCCGATGGGGTAGAAGCGCGAGCCATCGGCGAAGGCGAGGAACCGCGGGTTGTCCCGGGCAATGCGCACGAAGCCCGGCGCCTTGGAGGGCACGCACTTGGCCCCGCCGTGGCGGACCTCGGCCGCGTCGCCCGCCTTGAAGTCCACGCGGTAGTACCAGGCGCCCTCCTGGTCGAGGGTGCCGCGCACCTTCCAGGTGCCGTCGCCCGCGTAGAAGCCGCTCACCCGGATGTTGCGGTCGTCGGGCGCCACGAACGTCGCCGTGAGCGTCGCGTCGGCGAACGGGTTGGCGAGTTTCAGCGGCTTCTCGGGCTTGAAGGCGACCTCGCAGAGGCCGTAGAGGGGAATCTCAGTCGTCGGCTCCTTGTCGGGCCTGTCCACCCGCACCGCAGGGTCGAGGCTCCTGCCGCGCCGGCCGAGGGCCACGATAGCATCCTTCTTCACGATCGGGTCCGGGTCGTTCACCATCTTGAGGAGGAGCTTGGTGGCGGCTTCGCCGGGGATGTTGCCGAGCGCGACGACGGCCTTGGCCCGCACGTGGTTATCGGCGTCGGCGAGCGCCTGGGCGAGGGCGGGCAGCGCGGCCTCGCCGCCGATCTTGCCGACGGCCCAGGTCGCGCACCGCCGGGTCTCGACGCCTGCCTTCTTGAGCACCTGGTTGAGCGCGGGCACCGAGGCGGCGCCGATCTGCGTCAGGCTGATCGCCGCCTTCCAGCGGAGATCCTCGTCCGCCTCCTCCAGCGCCGCGGCCAGCGGGCCGGCGCCGTCGGGGTCGCCGATCTCGCCCAGGGTCCAGGCGGCGCAGTGCTTTGCGGCCAGGCCCCCGCTCATCAGCACGGCCACGGTGTGCAGCACGCTGGCCTTGCCGAGCTGTTTGAGGCCGACCGCTGCCTTCCAGCGCACCTCGTCGTCCGCGTCGTCCAGCGCCCGGGCGAGGGGGCCCACGGCGCTCTCGTGGCGCATCTCGCTGAGGACCCAGGCCGCCATGCGCTTCCCCTCCACCCAGTTGCCGGCGAACAGTTCGCCGACCACCGGCACGGCCTTCGGCCCCTCGCGGATCAGCGCCCGTGCGGCATCCCACTTCTTCCCCGGCTCGTTCGCCCCGAGCTGGGTGCACATGCCGCGCAGGCGCTGAAGCTCCTCGCGCGGCAGTTCCGCGCCCGACGAGGCAACCCCAAAGGCCAACGTGGCCATGAGTAGAGTAAGGCGGTGACGCATCCCTTCGATTCGGCCCCCAAGGCGGCCAGCCTCCCGTCCGCGGAGTGTAGCAGATGCACGGTGGGCAATCAACCCGCAGGGGGATGGGACCACGTAAGACCTTGTCAAGCCGTGTCAGATACTGCAACGATGAATTGAGCGGGAGTCGCCGCCCTGCGACCATGCTGCCCGCGCCCTCAGATGGTCTGCCTGCGCCGTTTGGTCGTTCGGCACCCGAGCCGCGAACCAGGCCGCGTGGATTCCTGGGCAGGCTCCTGGCGGCTTGATCAGCTATCCCTCCTCTCTCCGCACCAGCATCAGGACCCAGTCCTCGCCGTCGGGCTTGTCGGGAAGCGTCAGGGCTCCCGCCTTCGTGGCGGACAGGTCTGGTGCTTCCCGGTAACTCCCCGTGCGGGGATCGAACCAGGTGGTGGCATAGGCCGTTGCCGGGGTGAGCCCGTGGAGGCTTCCGATGGACCGTTTCGTGCCGTACGCGTACACCACCGCCCGGCGGTCCGCTTCCGTCGCCAGGACCGTGGCTTCGGGCTCTGCAAACCGGCACCAAGCCGGGTCCGCGAACCGGGGCTCGAGCTTCCACCAGCCGAATGCGGTGAAGAAGTGCCGAAGGTGGCGCATGTGGGCGGAGCCGGGCAGGTTCATGCCTTCGTGCCACCAGGTGTTGGGGTTGTAGCCGTGCCCCCGCCGGTCGGCCTTGTCCCACTTGAGTAGCCAGACCGCCGCGGCGCCGTAGGTGAAGCCATAGCTGCCGCTCAGCAGCGCCTTCCAGGCCACGTGGCGGACGTCGTCGGCCGTGGCCTTGCGCGGGCCGCAGATGATCTGCTCGTACATGGCTTCGGTCTCGACGAAGGGCTTGCGCGGCTGGTAGTCCCAGTAGAAGCGGTAGTCGGCCTGGGTGCGCGGGCCGGAGTTCGTGTGCCCGCCCTGAAGCGGGAACCAGGTGTGCCAGGGTTCCTTGCCCCAGACGGTCGGGCGCCCCGGATACATGTGGCCGCCCACGGGATGTCCGTAGCCGTTGGCGGCGGCGAAAGCTGCTGCCGCCGCTGCCCAGGAGTCCAGGTCGGTGGTCGGCTTGCCCTCGCGCGGAGGCAGGTTCACCTCCTGCGCGGTGAACCACACGAGCGGATGCGCCCCGTACCGGGCGGCGACGTATCTGGCCAGACGCACGAGCGACTCGCGAGGGACGCGCAGGGAGGTGTTGTACAGGCCGATGCCCTGGGCGATCACGAAGCCGCGGGCAGCCAGGTGGTTCAGCATCGGGTCCATGACCTCACGGAAGCGCGTGGGCTCGATGCAGGCGTAATGGTCGTCCCGCCACCAATGGCGCAGGTGGCCGGCGAAGTAGTTCTGGTAGACCGTGAACCCCTTCGTCGCGCGATCGGCGACCAACTGGTGGAACTGGCTGCGGCCGGCCGCATCTGGGGCGTTGTTCTCGTGGAGCCGCTCCCAGTCGGCCATCTGCCAGTGGGTGTCGCCGAGCCAGAAGAACGGCGTGCCGTCGGCGCGAACGAAGTAGCGGCGGTTCGGGCTCGCCTTGACGAACCCATGCCGATAGTTCGGATTTTCCCCCTCGTACGGCACGCAGCGCAACATGCCCATCAGGCCGTGGAGGCCCGTGTTGTCCCGATCCGAGCACGCTGTCTCCCACCGCCATTCCCCCGGCTCGGGAGGGGCGAACCGGATCTTCCAGGCCGAGCCGCCATCCCAGAACCCGGACCGTTCGATCCGCCGATCGCCATGCGAGAACACGGCAGTGACCGCCGCGTCGGCGAACGGATTGGCATAGGCGCGGCCGCTGGTCAGCGCGATCTCGGCGATCGTCCACGTGGCAACGGAGTTGACTTTGCCCGCATGCATCGGGCTCGTCTCCGCGCAGCACGGCCATGCGGCGAGGACCCCGATGCACACAGGCAGAGCCTTACGGTGCATCCTGTTTACCCCTCGCCGGGCTGTCCAGTCTCATTCGCATGCTTGATTCGTCACACCTCCACGCCGGCATCCTACCACCCGCCCCCCATGCTGTCAAGGATCTTGGCGTCGCGAGCGCCCGAATTCAGCATGCCAATGGGCACCAATGGACCCACGGCTATCGGCCAATGGGACGAAGGGGCATCACGGCCCGCGCCGGGGCGAGGTTGACAGGCGGGGGGAAAACGCCTAGCTTGTCGCCACTATGTGCACCATCCGCGAGCCGAAGTCGGGAAACAGGAGACTGCCCGCCGACCTGCACATGCACTCGAAGCTCTGCGGCCATGCCGTGGGGGAGATGGACGAGTATGTCGCGCGCGCCATCGAGCTGGGCCTCGAGGCCGCCGGCTTCTCGTTCCACCTCCCCATCCGCATCCCCGTGTCCTACAAGATCAACGTCACGCGGGAGGAGCTGGATTCCCTGACGACGGAGATCGAGCGGCTGCGGGCGGCGTATGGGGAGCGAATCCCCATCCTCTTCGGGGGCGAGGCCGACTACTTGCCCGGCAACGAGGCCGAGGTGGCCGCGCTGGCCGCCGCCTACCCGTTCGACTACCTCATCGCCTCCGTGCACTTCGTCGGCGACTGGGCGTTCGACCACCCCGCCGCGGCGCCCGACTTCGACCGGTGGGACCGCCGCAAGCTGTACGAGACCTACTTCGGCCTGGTGCGCGACGCCGTCGCCACCGGCCTCTTCGACGTCGTCGGCCACGTGGACCTCATCAAGAAGTTCGGCCACCGCCTGGAAGGCGACTGGACCGACCTCGTCGAGGCCCTCTGCGCCGAGATGCGCCGCCGCGACGTCGCAATGGAGATCAACACGGCGGGATTCGACAAGCCGGTCGGCGAGCAGTATGCCTCGGAGGAGATCGTGCGGCGCAGCTTCGCCGCGGGAGTGCCCCTCCTCTTCGGCTCCGACGCGCACGCGCCGCGAGAGGTCGGGCGCTACTTCCCGCAAGCCATTGCACTCGCCCGTGCCGCGGGCTACACGCAGTACGCCTGCTTCGCCAGTCGCCAGCGCACCCTTCGCCCCATCATCGCAGAAGGCTGATGCGCAGCGGCAGGTGCGAGACGAGCTCCGGCCGCCCGCACGGGGGCCTCGCGAGCCCCTTGCACCGCACGTGGCAGAAGGCCGTGCAACCCTCCACGGGATGGAAGGCCCCTCCCAGCCCCTTGACGCAGAACGGCAGGGCGTAGCCCTCGCAGCTCGGCAGGCCAGGGGAATCGGTTTCCTCCGGCGCATTCTCCTGGCAGGTGGCGTAGGTCATCCCGTGGGCCTCGCACACGGCTCGAAGGCGCCGGTGGAACGCCAGCCGCAGCGGCCGCCGCCACAGGTAGCCCGTGGACGTGCCGGAGCGGTCGAACGCGTAGTCCCTGCGCAGCCCCTCCGCCGCACTGGGGCTCAGTTCCGCCATTAATGCCTCCAACCGCTGGAAGGACGACGAGGAGTGACCCGCCGGCGCTTTCCGGGTGAGGCGTCCCGTCGAGCAGATCACGTGCCCGCACCCCGCCTCGGCGAAGCGTGCCACCAACCCCTCTACCTGCTTGAACCAGCGTTCGCCATAGACGGTCTGGTAGACGTGCGGGAGCATCGGGTCGAGGCGCACGGCGGTCTTCACCCCCCGTTCCGCGAGGCGGCGGACGCTTCCGAGCCGCTCGTCGAACGCCGGTGCCCGGGGCGACAGGAGCCGCAGGACCTCGGGCGGCCCCTCGATCGTCGTGGCGACCACCTTGTTGGGATGCGCCGCGAAGCCCGGCACGTCGAGCAGAAACGTCGCGTCGCCCTTCGTGATGACGAGGAACGACAGGCCGCGCTCGACCAGCAGCCGCACAAGGCGGGCCACCTCGCGGCGCACCTCGGGCACGGCCTGGCACGGGTCGGTCGTGTTCGAGATCGAGATCGGCGGACAGAGCGTCATGCGGTCGAGGTCGCGGGCCACCAGCTCGGGCAGGTTATCGTAGACCTCCAGCGCGCCGCCGCTGTCCTGGGCGAAAATGGCGTCGCGGGCGTAGCAATAGAGGCACTGGTGGATGCAGTGGCTGAAGCCCGGTGGCGTGACGTTCACGATCCAGTTGTGGATGCACTTCCGCTGGGAACAGGTGTAGGGGAAGTCGTGGAAGGTAGAGGATTTCTTGTGGACGAGCCGCACTTGGGGCACGGAGGCGGTCATATCCTCGTCCACGTCTTCTTGAACTCGCGGGTGCTGAGGAGGGCGACGTAGTCGGTCTCGCCGGTGCGCTGGCACAGGTCGCGGATGACGGCCTGGCAGCCGGCCTGGGTGCGGCCGTGGATCATCGCGTAGACGTTGTAGGGCCACTCGGGCGCGGCGGCCCGCTCGTAGCAGTGGGTGATGGCGTCGAACCGCACGGCCTCACGGGCGAAGGCGTCCACCTGCTCGGGCGCGACTCGCCACACGCACATCACGTTGGCTGCGATCCCCGCCTTGCGGTGGGCGATGGAGGCGCCGAAGCGCCGCACCTCGCCGCGGGCGAGCATGCCCGCCAGGCGCTCCAGGAGGCCCTCGACGGGCATCTCCAGCCGCGCCGCGGCCTCGGCATACGGCTCGGGCACGATCGGCAAGCCGTCCTGAAGTTCCTGGATAATACGGCGGTCGAGATCATCCATTCGCGTCGTCGTCCGAGAAGGTGAAGCGGACACCGATCTTGAACTTGCGGCGGACCGGCAGGAGCGCGACGGGCAGGCCCGCGGCCCGTTCCATCGCCACCGCAGCCTCGTGGAGGCCCTGCTGCGACGAGGCGGTGAGGGTGAACCAGAGGTTGTAGGGGCAGGTGCCGTTCAGCGGCACGCGCTGGTAGTTGTGGGTCACGGCGGGGCAGGCGGAGACGGCGGCGGCCACGGCCTCGATGCGGTCGTGGGGCACGGCCATGGCGCCGAGCGCGCCCACGCGGCCCACCTTCTCGGGGTCGAGCACCGGCCCGATGCGTCGGATGAGCCCCTTGCGGCGCAAGGCGGCCAGACGCTCGATGACGTCCGCCTCGCTCAGGCCAAGCTCCTTGCCCAGGCAGGCGAACGGCTGCTCCACGAGGGGGAAGTCGCTTTGGATGCGGGCCAGCAGCTTGGCGTCAGTGTCGTCCACGGTCAGCTCGTGGTCCTCAGCAGGCGCACGCCGTAAGGCGGCAGCTCGAACGTGTCGGCCACGATGGCCCGTGCGAACAGGTCCTCGCAGGCATCCTGGAGGCGGACGGGCTGTTTCTGGGGGGTGAGGTTGGTGAGGACGAGGATGCGGCCGCGGTCGCCCTGGCGGGAGGCCACTTCGACGCCTTTGGGCAGGTCGGCCACGCGGCGCAGGCGCAGGTCCTCGACGATGCCGCCCAGGAAGTGGCGGAAGAAGCGCTCCTCGGGCACGGTGCCCACGTACCACGCCCTCCCCTTGCCGTAGTCGTGGACGGTGACGGCTGGGGAGCCGGCGTAGAAGTCGCGCAGGTACCTCGCCGCCTGCTGAGCGCCCTCGAGGCGCGGGAGGTCGCACCACAGGCTCACCTTGAACCGCGCGCCGTCGTGGAGCTCGATGGCGTTCGTGTCCTGGCCGACGGCATCGTAGTCCTCGACCACGATGCCGAGGGTGCGCGCCAGCGGCCCGGGCAGCGGCTCCTCGCGGGCGATGTTGTGCTCGTTCTTGACCCCGGTGCGCGCGCTGACGACCAGGTGGCCGCCGTCGGCGACGTAGCGGTCGAGTCGGGCCGCCAGGGCGTCGTCGAGGAGATACAGCGGCGGGCAGATGACCAGTTTGTAGCCGCCGAGGTCGGCGTCCGTGCCCAACACGTCGGCTCCCACGCCGAGGCGATGGAGGCCCTGGTGGTAGCGTTCGAGCCAGAGCCGGTAGGTGAAGCCGGCCACCTGGGGCTGAATCTGGAGCGCCCAGATCTGGTCGTAGGAGTAGAGGATGGCCACGTCGTTGCCCGGGGTGGTGCCTTCGAGCTCGGGGCCGACCTGGCGGAACTCCCTGCCGAGCTGGGCCACCTCGCGGTAGCGGCGGCCGGGCACGGCGTCGTGGTTCAGGATGCCCTGCCAAAACTGCTCGGTGCCCGAGCGACAGCTCCGCCAGCGGAAGAAGACAATGGCGTCGGCCCCGTGGCCGACCGCTTGCCAGGCCCAGGCCCGGACCTGGCCCGGGCGGGGAATGGGTCCCATCGTGTTCCAGCCCGCGTGGCCGCACTTCTCCTCCATCACCCAGAAGTTCTCGCCCTGGATGCCGCGCATCACGTCGTGGGGCAAGGCCGCCGAGCCGCTGGGATAGTTGTCCCACGACACGAAATCGAGGTCCTTCGCCAGGTCGTAGTAGTTCACCGCATCGTGCAGGCCCATGAAGTTGTGGGTGACGAAGTGCTCGGGGCAGTGCTTCCGCAGGATCTCGACCTGCTCGCGCTGGAAGGCCACCGTGGTGTGCGAGGCGAAGCGGTAGTAGTCGAGGAGCAGCGAGGGGTTGTGCGCCATCGAGCCGCACGTGGTGCGCCAGGGGAGCGGCACCTGTGCCCAGGCGGAGTACTCCTGGCTCCAGAAGGCCGTGCCCCAGGTGCGGTTCAGGGCGTCGAGGTCGCCATACTTGCGCTGGAGCCACTCGCGGAACGCCTGGGCGCACGCTTCGCAGTAGCAGCGGTTCCCGGAGAACTCGTTGTCGGTCTGCCAGCCGATCACGGTGGGGTGGCTGGCATAGTGCCCGGCCATGGCCGTGGTGATGGCGCGCGAGTAGCGGCGGAACGTAGGGCTTGCCAGGCAGCGGTGCAGCCTGGCCCCGAAGCCCAGCCGATTCCGCAAGTCGTCCATCGGCAGAATGTCGGGGTGCTTCTCGATCAACCAGGCGGGGGGCGCGGCGGTGGGCGTGCCCAGGACGGCTCGGATGCCGTGCTCGGCGAGAACGCCCAGCGCGCGGTCGAGCCAGGCGAACTGGTAGTCGCCCTCTCGCGGCTCCAGCCTCGACCAGGCGAATTCGGCCACGCGGACGACGCTGATCCCGGCCTCCTGCATCAGCTTCGCGTCCACCGGCCACCGGGCCTCCTCCCAGTGCTCCGGATAATAGTCCACACCGAGAATCATGCAGTGCTCCTGTGTTGTGGCCGCGAGGCCCTTCGCTCGGGCCCCGCCCGGACGGCTCCCTGTATTGTATCCGCATGCACACTTCCTGCAAGTCCGATCTCGGCGCCGCGAAGCCGGCGCGCAGAGGAGTCCCGCTATCTCTTACCGGAACGCCCTGCGGGTGCTTCGCACAAAAGACAGCGGGTGTCTTCTCCCCTCCCCTGCGCCGGAGGCGAAGGCCGGCGGCCGTCGCCACGCCGGCGGCCACGCGCTGCCCTCGGCGCAGGCGCGCGCAGGCGAGGCCCGCGCCGCCGCGCGGGGACCCGTCCCGCGCCGGCCTCTTCAGCCGAGACGCTGTGCGGCCCGGCCCCCGCCTCGCCGCAGGTCGTTGCCACTGCGTGACTTGCGAATCTTCGCACGGCAAGGCACATCAGGTATTGACCTGTCCCGCCTCCGGCGCTACAATGGGGCGCAGCCGTCGAGCACCCGGCACTCGGCACATGGGGCGTCTTGGCCCCGTTCCAGGCGAGCACCAATGGCCCACCGCAGGAAGCTCCTGGGCGCGATTCTCACTGAGTTGGGGGCTGTGTCCCACACCCAGCTCCAGGAAGCTCTTGAACTCCAGAAAGAGTCGAGCGTCCGCATCGGCGACGCCTTGCTCACGCTGAAGCACTGCACGCCGGCCGACATCGCGAGAGCGCTGTCCATGCAGTTCGGCAGGCGGGTGGTGGACCCCCGGACTCTCGACATCCCGCAGGAGGCGCTGGGCGCCGTGCCCAAGGCCATGGCGCGCGAGCACCACCTGGTCCCCATCGCGCGGCAGGACGGACGCCTGACCGTGGCCGTGGCGGACCCGCTCGACCTGTATGCCCTGGACCACTTGCGGTTCGCGACGAACTGCGACATCGAGTACGTGATCGCGGCGAGCGACGCCATCGAGGAAGCGATCAAGCAGAAATACGAGGTCGGCGACGACACGGTGGACAACATGCTCCAGGAGTTCACCGAGAGCAACATCGACTTCGCCGACGCAAACGCCACCGAGTTGCAGGAGGGGGACAGCCCGGACGACGCGCCGGTGATTCGCCTCGTCACGCTGATCATCACCGAGGCCCTCCGCTCGCGCGCGAGCGACATTCACATCGAGCCGATGATGAACCGCTTGCGCATCCGGTACCGTGTGGACGGCGTGTGCTTCGAGGTGGAGAACCCGCCGAAGAGCCTGCAGGGCTCGATCATCTCGCGTATCAAGATTATGGCGGACATGGACGTGGCGGAGCGGCGGCGGCCGCAGGACGGCCGCATCCGCATGAAGCTGCTGGGGCGCGACATCGACCTCCGCGTCTCCGCCCTCCCCGCCAGCCACGGGCCCAGCTTGGTCCTGCGTATCCTCGACAAGCAGTCGGTGCTCCTCGGCGTGCAGGACCTGGGGTTCGGCGACGACGACTACCGGCGGTTCAAGAACATCATCAAGCGGCCCAACGGCATCGTGCTGGTCACCGGCCCCACAGGGTCGGGCAAGACGACGACGCTCTACGCCGCTCTCAACGAGCTGAACACGCCGGACCGCAAGATCATCACGGCGGAGGACCCCGTGGAGTACAGCATCGCGGGGATCAACCAGTCGGAGGTCCGCGAGCCGATCGGGATGACGTTCGGGCGGATCCTGCGCGCCATGCTGCGTCAGGCCCCCAACGTGATTCTGGTGGGCGAAATCCGCGACAAGGAGACCGCGGAAATCGCCATCCAGGCGGCCCTCACGGGCCACCTCGTCTTCTCCACGCTCCACACGAACGACGCCCCCTCGGCCATCGCGCGTCTCATCGACATCGGCGTCCAGCCCTTCCTCGTCTCGTCCTCCGTCCAGGCCATCATGGCTCAGCGGCTCATCCGCCGCATCTGCAGCACCTGCAAGGAGCCCTACGAGCCGAAGCCGCACGAGCTGCGGCTGGTCGGCCTGACCCAGGAGGACGTGGCGCACGTGACCCTCTACAAGGGCACCGGCTGCGCCGAGTGCAGCCAGACCGGCTTCCGGGGCCGCGTCGGGATCTTCGAGCTGATGGAGATGGACGCCCAGATCCGCGACATGGCGTTCAACAAGGCCACCACCAACCGCATCCGCGACCAGGCCGTGGCCTCCGGCATGCGCACCCTCCTTCACGACGGCGTGCGCAAAGTGCTCCAGGGAGTCACCACCATCGAAGAGGTGTTGAGCAACGTCGCCGGCGACGTGTTGGCCGAGTTCGCGTAGCCCCGCAACGCCGGGCGGCACACCGGCCGCTCCCGCACGGAGCGGCCGAAGGTAGAGAGAAGACCCGAGGCGGGGCACTCGCCGGCCCCACGCCCGGCTGCGTTGCGACGCGGGCCGGCATACGGCAGGAACTCGATGACAGGCAGGGTGCTCCGGCAACCGGGCCGATGCGTCACCCACCCCAACGGCTAACCTCACAGTCGGGTGCAAATCAGGATGCCCACCGAAGTCAACCGCTTGCTCCAATTCGTCGTGGACCGCGGGGCCTCCGACCTCCACATGTGCGTGGGGCGCCCGCCCACCGTGCGCCTCCACGGGCGCCTGCACAAGCTCGACACCTCGCCGCTGACGCCCGAGGACACCGTGAGCTTCATGAAGGCCATCACCTCCGACCGCCTCCAACAGGAGCTCCAGGAGGTGGGCACCACGGACTTCGGCTTCGCCTTCCTCGACCAGGCCCGCTTCCGCGTGTGCGCCTACCACCAGAAGGGCCACATCGGCATCTCACTGCGCCTCATCCCCAACACGCTCATGACCTTCGAGCAGATCGGCCTCCCCCACCACCTCAAGGAACTCCTCACCCGCCCACGCGGACTCATCCTCGTCACCGGCCCCACCGGCTCCGGCAAGACCACCACCCAGGCCACGATGGTGAACTTCATCAACGAGAACATGGACCACCACATCGTCACCATCGAAGACCCCATCGAGTACTACCACGAGCACAAGAAGTCCATCATCACGCAACGCGAGATCGGCGTGGACGTGCCGAGCTTCAAGGAAGGCGTGCGGCGCGCCCTGCGTATGGACCCCGACGTGGTGCTCGTGGGCGAAATGCGCGACCTCGAGACCATGAGCGCCGCCATCACCGCCGCCGAAACCGGCCACATCGTCTTCGCCACCCTCCACACCACAGGCTCCGCGCGCACCGTCAACCGCATCATTGACGCCTACCCCACCACCCAGCAGGGCATGGTCCGCGCTCAGCTCGCCGTCTCCATCCTCAGCGTCGTCTCCCAGGTCCTCCTCCCACGCGTCGGCGGAGCGGGGCGCGTCGCAGGCTTCGAAATCATGGCGATGACCGACGCCATCGCCAACCTCATCCGCGAGAACAAGGTCGAGCGCATCGACTCCGAAATCCAGACCGGGCGCTCAAAAGGCATGGTCCTCCTCGACGACTTCCTGTTCTACGAGCTCTTCGCCAAAGGGATCATTGACTACAAGACGATGATCACCACCGCCCAACGCCCCGAGGACCTCCAGCGGAAGTACAAGGAGCGCAGCCAGTGATCCCAGAGACCGAGACCCCACCCCGCCGCACCAGGCACCGCCGCAGCCGCAAGACCCTCGGCCAGATCCTCCGCGAAAAGGACTGGGTGCCTGACGCCCGAATCGAGGACTGCGCCGACGAGGCCAAGCGCGAGGGCAAGGTCATCGGCTCCGTCCTGGTCGCTCGCGAGTGCATCACCGAGGACCAACTCGTCCAGGCCCTCGCCGAGCAGGCCGGCATGGCCGTGGTGGACCTCGACGCCATCGAGGTCCCCAAGGACGTCATCGCCCGCGTCTCCGTCTCCATCGCCGAGGTGTACCGCATCGCCCCCGTGAAGTTCGAGGAGGGCGTGCTCACCGTGGCCATGGCCGACCCCCTCCAGGTCCAGGCGCTCGACGACTTGCGCTTCATGCTCAACTGCGACGTCGAGGGCGTCGTCGCCAGCGAAGCCGCCGTGGACCGCTCCATCAAGAAATTCTACGCCGGCCAGCGCGAGTCCGTCGAGCAGATCATCCAGGAAATCCAGGATTCGCGCGACGAGCTGACCTACGACATCCAGTACGGCCAGCAGACGACCTCCATTGACATCGAGCAGCTCCAGGAACTCGCCAACTCCATGCCCGTCGTCAAGCTCCTCAACCTCATCCTCATCCAGGCCATCAAGGACCAGTCGTCCGACATCCACTTCGAGCCCTTCGAGGACGAGTTCAAGGTCCGCTACCGCGTGGACGGCGTGCTCTACGAAATGATGCCCCCGCCCCGCCACCTCGCCCTCGCCATCACCAGCCGCATCAAAGTCATGTCCAACCTCGACATCGCCGAGACGCGTCTGCCGCAGGACGGGCGCATCGAGCTCAACATGGGCCACAACCCCGTGGACCTGCGCATCTCCACCCTCCCGTGCATCTACGGCGAAAGCGTCGTCATGCGCGTCCTCGACCGCAGCGTCGTCGCTCTCGACCTCCAGCGCCTGGGCCTCCGCGAGGACGAGATGCGCACCGTCAAGGGCCTCGTGGACAAGCCCCACGGCATCATCCTCGTCACCGGCCCCACAGGCTCCGGCAAGACCACCACCCTCTACTCCGCCCTCAACTACGCCAACAAGATTGACATCAAGATCATCACCACCGAAGACCCCGTCGAATACGACCTCGAAGGCATCATGCAGGTCCAGATCAACGAGGACATCGGCGTCACCTTCGCCCGTTGCCTCCGCTCCATCCTGCGCCAGGACCCCGACAAGATCCTCGTCGGCGAAATCCGCGACCTCGAGACCGCCCAGATCGCCATCCAGGCCTCGCTGACCGGCCACGTCGTCCTCTCCACCCTCCACACCAACGACGCCCCCACCACCATCACCCGGATCGTGGACATCGGCGTCGAGCCCTACCTCCTGTGCGCCTGCCTCGAAGCCATCGTCGCCCAGCGCCTCGTCCGCACCATCTGTACCAACTGCAAGACCCCCTACGAGCCCTCGGCCGAGAGTCTCGCCAGCATCGACCTCACCACGGCCGACCTCGAGGGCAAGCAATTCTGCTACGGCAAGGGCTGCCAGCGCTGCAACAACACCGGCTACCGCGGGCGCATCGCCATCTTCGAGATCATGATGATCAGCGACACCCTCCGCGAAATGATCATGGAACACGCGAGTGCCAACGCCATCCGCGCCGTCGCCCGGCAGGAAGGCATGCGCACCCTCCGCGAGAGCGGCATGCTCCACATCTACGACGGCATCACCACCATCGAAGAAGTCGTCCGCGAAACCCAGCTCATGGTGTAGAGCGGACTCCCACGCCCAGCGGTCCCATCGGTCCCATACGTCCCATGCCTCCTATCGCCTCGGGCGCCGCCGGGACGCGCACGGGCGGCGACGGCGGGCGGCCGACTGCCTCGCTTTCTGCCTTGACATTCGGGGGCGAGTCGGTACAATCAGACGGGAGGGGAAGACGCCGACGGTCCGGGCAGCGCGTTCCCGAAGGAGCAGGCCATGCCTATCTTTGCGTATGAGGCGCTCGACAGCCAGGGCCAGGTAATCCACGGCGAGATCGAGGCCGGCTCGAGCGAAGAGGCGATCGTCAAGATCCGCGGCAAGAGCTATTTCCCGACGAATGTGAAGGAGAAGAGCGTCAAGAAGACGCGCGGCGCCGCGGCCGGCCCGCGCAAGAAGAAGAAGACGCTCGCCTTCGGCAAGGTGAAGTCGAAGCAGCTCGCGACCTTCACGCGGCAGCTCTCGACGCTGGTGGACGCCGGGCTGCCGATCGTGCGGAGCCTGAAGATCCTCGAGGAGCAGCAGAAGCCGGGCGTGCTGAAGAACCAGCTGAGCGATGTGGCGGAGGACGTCGAGGGCGGCTCGTCGCTCTCCGAGGCCCTGGCGAAGCATCCGAAGACGTTCGACAAGCTCTACGTGAACATGGTGCGTGCCGGCGAGGCCGGCGGCGTGCTGGACGCGATTCTCGAGCGTCTGGCGGCGTTCATGGAGAAGTCGCAGCGGCTAAAGAAACAAGTGGTTTCGGCCCTGATCTATCCCGCCGCGGTCATCACCGCCGCCGGCGGCATCCTGGCGGCCATCATGGTCCTGGTCGTGCCGAAGTTCGAGGAAATGTTCAAAGACATGCGCATGACCCTGCCGCAGATGACTCAGATGCTGATCGTGTTCAGCAACTGGATCCGGCACTGGTGGTTCCTCATCCCGCTGATTCCGTTCGGCGTCTTCGCCACGTTCAAGGTCGTGGGCGCCAACAAGACGGGGCGCTACATTCTCGACAAGGTGAAGCTGAAGATACCGCTGTTCGGGATGATCATCAGCAAGTCCGTCATCTCCCGCTTCGCGCGCACGCTGGGCACCCTGATCACCTCGGGCGTGCCCATCCTCGAGGCCCTGTCGATCGTCAAGGAGGCCACGGGCAACGCCGTGTTCTCCAACGCCCTCGGCCGGGTCCACGACAGCATCCGGGAGGGCGAGAACATCGCCGGCCCGCTTGCCCAGACGAAGGTCGTGGACGCCATGGTGCTGAACATGGTGGACGTCGGGGAGGAGACGGGCGAGCTGGACAAGATGCTCATCAAGGTGGCCGACACGTATGACGAGGACGTGGACGCCCTGGTGAGCGGCATGATGAGCCTGATCGAGCCGTTGCTGATCATCACGCTCGGCTGCGCGGTCGGCTTCATCGTCATTGCCCTCTTCCTGCCGCTCATCTCGCTGATGCAGCAGCTTGGCGGAGGCTAGCGATTCCCTTCGCCGCGACGCAACTCGGGCGCGGAACACCCCTGCGGTGTTCCGCGCCCGTTTGCCGTAAGCCCTTGACAGTCGAGGGCATCGGGGTAGAATCTGTTGGAGAGGGGTGACCTCCCCGCCGAGCCTGCCCGCCCCGTCGCCCCGTGGCGCCGCGATGCAGGTTCCGTGTGCGCCGCCGAGGCGCCGAAGAGGACACGTAACATGCACTACGCCAAAGACATACGACGCACGGATGGACGCCCCGCCCGACCCGCCGGGCAGGCCGGCTTCACGCTCATCGAGCTCCTCGTCGTCATGGCCATCCTGGCCAGCCTCGCCGCCATCCTCGTGCCCATCGTCAACGCGGGGCGGCGGATGGCCAAGGTCACGGGCACGAAGAGCCTGCTCGCAAACACCGAGATGGCCATCACAAAGTTCAACAACCAGTGCGGCTACTACCCCCCCGACGAGATCCCCTCGAGCGCACCTGCCAAGAAATTCAGCGAGGACGTGGTCTGGAGCGGCTTCCCAGGCTCCTCGAACAGCTCCGAAGCCCTCTACTACTGCCTTGCCAACCCGTACCTTGTCCGCGGCTACAGCCCCTTCCTCGAGCTTCAGGCCGAGAAGGAGTCGGCGGACCCCGATAACGACGGCCTGCCCGAGATCGTGGACTTCTGGGGCCAGCCCTTCTCCTACAACCGCAAGGCGTTCCCTGCCGACGCCACGCTGCCCAACGTCTTCCCCGGCGTCACCAGCCTTGCCGGCTACGACGACGGGTCGGGCCCTGTGCATAACCCCGACTCCTACGACCTCTGGTCCCCCGGCCCCGTGGGCTACGGGGGTGCCGAGTGGATCAGTAACTGGAAGTAGCCAGGAGCGAGCGACGCCATGACGCCACACACAGCCCAACCCAAAGGCAGCCAAGGCTTTACGCTCATCGAGCTGCTCATCGTCATGGGCATCATCGCCGTGCTGGCCAGCATGCTCCTGCCGGCCATGTTCGCCGTCAGGGTGCAGGCCAATGTCACCAACACCGAATCCCTCCTCAAGCGGATTGATGTGGCCCTGAACATCTATTCGAGGCTCTACACCCACTACCCGCCCGACTGCATCGGGATCGCACCCCCTCCGACCCCCGAGGTCTACGAGATCTACAATTTCCAGGGCACAAGGAGCGCCGGCTCGTACGTTAAGGTCGCCCTCACGGCGCCCGCCTATCCGCCCGAGGCCCTCTACTACTTCCTGTGCCACCGCTTCCTGAGCGCCGAGCACCCCATGCTCAGCGTGCGCCAGGGCGTCGAGGCCCTCGACACCAATCAGAACGGCGTTCCGGAGGTCGTGGACTCCTGGGGCTGGCCCATCCTCTACAACCGGCGGCGCTTCCCCGCCTGCGCCGCGGGCGAGTACAACTTCGGCGTCACGGGCAGCAACCCCGACGGCAATCCCCTCCACAACGCCGAAACCTTCGACATCTACTCGGTCGGCCCCGACGGCCAGACCGGCGACGACGAGCTGCCGCCCTTCAGCGACAGGACCTTCGTCGAATTCTGCACCAAGGCCGTCAACGACCCCAACGACGGCCATAAGGACGACGACATCCGCAACTGGAAGAAGTAGCCCTGAATGGGGAATACGGAGTTCGGGATGCGGAGTGAAGGAGACAGAGCAATGCGGCCCGCCCAAGGACTGCCACGTGGCGCGCGGAGCACAGTTCCGCCATTCCGCGCTCCGCATTCCGCATTCCGCACTCGCCGTGCGGGCTTCACCCTCATCGAGGTGCTGGTCGTCATCAGCGTGATCTCGATCCTCCTGGCGCTCCTGTTCCCCGGCGTGCGCGCCGCGCTCTGGAGCTCGGACACACAGAACACCCGCACCCTCGTCGCGCAGCTCGGCGTGGCCATCGAGCTTTTCCGCGACATGCAGGGCAGCTACCCCGAGGGCTCCGCCTTCTCCGGGGAGAAACTCGTCAGCGAGCTCGGCTCGCTCCTCAAAGTGCGATCGTCGTCCTTCATAGACAGCGATGGCAACGGAACGCGGGACACGGTGGTGGACGCCTGGGGCCGCCCCTTCGTCTACACGCGCTACGTGGCCACCGCCGCGACCACGAACCCAGGCGACTCAAACGGCGAGGACGGCATCCAGCCGCTCCAGAACCCCTCGCGGTTCGACGTGTTCTCGGGCGGCGCCTTCGGCGACAAAGTCGTCGCTGGCGCAGCGGGGGGCGACCTGGGGGAGGGCTACCAGACGGAAGCCCTCAAGAACGATGGAAGCAAGTACAACCACGATGGCGAAAAGGTCAAGGCCGGAAGCACGCCCACCGGCGAAGTCAACTACTACTTCGGCAACTGGTAACCTGTGAGGACGCTCGCGATGACGCCAAGAGCCTCCCAACCCCCGAGCCTGACGGCCCGCCGCCGAGGCGGCGCGCGCGGCGGCTTCTCGATGATCGAGATGCTCATCGTCATGGCCATCATGACCATCCTGGCCGCCAGCCTGGTCGTCCTCGTCCCCGGCCTTCGCACCAACGCCATGCGCAACGCCGCCCTGGCCGACATCAAGAACCTCGACATTGCCATCCTCCAGTTCCGCGAGGACAAGGGTTTCTTCCCCGACGCACCCTACACCCCCGACCCCGCGCCCGACCCCGTCACGCAGGACCTGTGCATTGACTACGTGCTCTACAAGTACCTCACCAACCCCGACCACCCCGTGGTCGGCAAGGGCTGGGGCCGGGCCAAGGACAACTGGGAGTTCCTCCGCGGCGACTCCAAGGCCATGAACCAGTTCCTCGACCCCTGGGGCGTGCCCTACTACTACATCCCCTCCACGTCCTACCTCCTCGGCGTCCGCGTCTACGACGCCACGGACTCCACCCCGGCGAAGGACGGCACGATGGCCCTCCCCAACTGCTACGGCACGACGCCTGCCTGGGACGACTTCCGCACAGGCGATCCCAAGTACCCTCCTGAATCGTACAGCGGCCCGCCACAGCTCCTCGGGAAGTTCTACAACTCCACGACCTTCCAGATTCACTCGAAGGGCCCGGACCAGAAGACCGACTACTATAGCGACCTGAATCCGAGCGCCGCCCAGCAAGCCATCATTGACGCCTGCGACCGCGGCCAGGACCCCGACGACATCACCAGCTTCGGAGGCGGCCATGTGGACTAAGCGCCTCGCCCATCCCCCCCTGCGGCCCCGCGCGCGCGGCTTCACCCTGGTCGAGCTGCTGGCCAGCATGGGCATCATCGTCTTCGTCCTCTCCATCGCCATCCTGGCCATCGGGCCGGCCCTGCGAGCGGCGGGGACGAAGGACGGGGCTCGGCGCCTGCGCGCCGCCCTCGACGCCGCCCGCGTCAAAGCCATCCAGCAGCGGCGAGCCGTCCGCTTCGAAGCCCAGCAGGCCAGCGACGGCGGCAACTTCAAGGTCCCCGAGCAATGGGGCGTCACCCCCAACGCCGGCGACCCGACCTACGAGTGGCACGCCCTGCCCGAATTCGTCACCGTGGACATCAAGGCCGGCAGCGGGAGCTGGCAGACGGATGCCACGGCGTTCACGATCACCTTCGGCGCCGACGCGACGGTCGTGGCCGCATCGGTGAATGGCACCGCCCTCAGCCCGACCGACCTCCTCAGCGCGATCACCATCCGCCTCTGGACCCTGCGCGAGGCCCCGAACGACGAGGTGAACAAGGGGGCCTGTTTCATCGAGATCACGCCCATCACCGGGGTTTTCACCTCGTACGGCTACGAGGAATACCAGGAGGACGGAACGGGGAAGGTCAAGGCCGCGGACCTCCCGAAGTCCTAGGCGCCGCCGGAGAACGAGCATGCTGCCCATCGGACCACATCACCCGCATCGCCGAGGCGTGACCCTCATCGAGGTCGTCATCGCCATCTTCGTGCTCAGCGTCGGCATCCTGGGCATCCTGTCGCTGTTCCCCACCGGCTACCGGCTCACCAAGAAGTCGGTGGACCGCAGCGTCGCCGCGCTCGCGGCGCGCCACGCCATGGCCAGGGTCTACGGCCGAATCAACAACATCAAGGCCCCCAAGCGCCAGGACGAGCCGCTGGCCTCCGTGTCCGACCCCTACCGCGTGGGCACCGTGCTCACGGTGAACCAGAACAGCCTCGTGTGCCGCGTGCTGGGCAACAAGCCGCCCGGCTGGCCCGGCGGCCTATCGGGCTACTACGTCGTCATGACCTCCGGCTCCGCCGAAGGCCACCTCTACCCCATCAGCGGCTGCTCGGGCGACGAGTTGACGACCAGCGTGCGCTTCAACCAGGGCAGCGAGCAACAGTACGAGCCGGTCCGCGTGGGCGACACCTTCGCCGTCATCGGCATCAAGACCTCCTCCGCGACCCGGTGCTACCCGGAGCACTTCCTGGGCGGCGCGCTCGAAGGCACGGACCCCCTCGGCCGCCCGGCGGACCCCGAGAGCAACGAGACGCGGACCATGCCCGTGGCGACCTACGGCGCGCCCAACCAGCCGAAGGACCTCTGGCGCTACAGCTACGGCTGCATCCTCACCGTGCCCCCGCCAGAGAGGCCCGACACCTGCCGCCTCGACGTCTTCGTCTACAACGGCTTCCCCTACCGGGCCGAATCGGCCAAATACCCCGACCCCTCGGTCGCGAACTCGATCATCGTCGGGCACTATGTGACCTACATCGCGGCGGGGCGAGACACGTACTGACCGGAGGACGAAACCATGAAGCGATTGCACCCTGGCTGCCTGCGTCGGCGCGGAGGCTTCACCCTCGTGGAGCTCCTCGTGTCCGTGGGCCTCACGGCCATGATGATGTGGGGCCTCCTCCAGCTCTACAGCTCGGCCACGCGCTTCTCGGCCACCATGTTCGCCGAGGCCGAGCTGGTGGCCGGCGGCCGCGCCGTGCTCGACCGCATGTGCCACGAGCTCACCAGCGCCGCCACCCTCGACGTCGGCTACCTGAAGATCACGAACGACGGGGCCGCGGCGGGAACCGGCGGCTTCGACACCCTTCAGTTCGTCGCCCCCGTCGGGCCGAACAGCGAGATGGCCCACGTGGCCTACCAGATTCGCGACGTGGACGCCCAGGGCAACGGCATGCTCTACCGCTGCATCAAGGCCCCGGTCACCGACAACACGGTGCCCGGCGACGCCGAGTACACCCTCGCCAGCCCCCTGGGCGTGACGGTGCGAGGGCTCAACATCCAGTACATCAACTACAACTCTGCAACGGGCACGCCCCAGGGCACCTCGGACGAATGGAAGGACACGAACCTGGCCGACGCCAATGTCCCGCGCCTCCCGCGGGCGATCCTGCTCGAGATCCAGCTCGCCGACAACAAGGGCACCATCAGCATGGTGCTCTCCTGCGGGGCGTACCTCGGCGGCAGCGGAATCTGACCCGCGCTTCTGGCGAAACGCGGGAAACTCGAGACCTGAAACTTGAGCGCCCCCACAGTGCGGCGGGGAAGAAACCAGGCATACGGAGTCCCAACCATGCAACCGACCCTTCGCAACACCCGGCGCCAGCGCGGCGTGGCCCTCATCATCACGGTGGGCCTCCTGGCCGTCCTGGCCGTCATCGGCTTCGGCTTCGCCGTCCTGGCGCGCCTGCACCACGACATCTCGAGCGCCTACCGGGCGTCGGCCCAGAACGACCTCATCGCCCACGCCGCGCTCCAGTACGCCATCGGCGAGATCCGCTACGGCTGGGGCCATGCCCCCGTCGGCGCCGCGCTCAACTACCGCACGTTCCAGACCGGCGCCATCGCCGACCCCACCGACGGCCCGAACGACCCCTGGTTCGTGGACCCCACCATCGCCTCGCAGGGCTACCCCGACAGCACGGGGCGAAGGCACTACTGCAACCTGCGGTGCAACTCCTACGCTCTCGTCCACGACGACCTCGGCGCACGAGTCGGCGTCTCCAACATCAAGGTCTTCGACTGCGCCGGCAAACTCAACCTCAACGACCGCGAGGACACCGACAGCACGCGCCTCAAGACGGTGCTGGAATTCGTCCTGGAGAAGCTGGACCTCAATCCCTCCCTGGCCGCCGAGATCATCGCCGACCGCGGCGTCGGCTTCAGCACCCTCGAGGAGCTGCGCACCAAGGTAGTGGACGGCTCCGGGGACCCCCTGATCGGTGCCCGCACGTTCGAGCTGCTGAAGCACTGTGCCACGATCTACTCGTGGCCGCACCAGCTCCCCGTCGCCGATTCGTTCCCCTACGTGGTCTACCCGGCCGCCAGCGCGCTGGCGCGCAAGAACAGCGACCAGAGCACGCAGAAGTACTACTACCGCAGCCCGATCAACGTGAACACGGCCAGCCGGGAGCTCCTCTACGCCCTCCTGCGCACCGTCCTGGCCACCGACGGCACGCAGCTCACGGCCGCCGAGGCGTACGACGTCGCGCTCTGGATGGCTCGCAAGCGCGACCCCGAGAGCACCGACCACTGGGACACCGGCACCCCCATGGACGCCGCCTGGAAGGCCTGGCTGCCTACCGGCGGCAACGCCCACTACGACGAGTCCATCGAGCGCAGCTTCGACGCCTGGCGCAACTACCCCATGGGCCCGTTCGACGACTGGAACGAGGTGATCGACTTCCTCTACAGCCTGGCTCCGCGCAGCGGGGCCCACCCCCACGACGGGGACGGCAAGAGCGACGACCCGTTCCCCGACAGCGTGCTCACGGCCAGCCCCGACAAGAAGGCCGAGGCGATCCTCGCCGCCCTCTCGCCCAACACCTTCGCCTCCGGCCTCGCCGCCTACAACACCGGGCACCTCAGCTACTCCCGCCTGAAGAAGGACTCGACCGGCGAGCAGATCCCGCGCGACTGGGACTTCGCCGCCACCACCCCCGAGCCGCAGGTCATCGGGAAGCACCAGCTCGCGGTCGGCACGTACCCCCTCTGCTTCTCGTCGCTGGGCCGCCACGAGATCTACTCGCGCACCTACACCTTCCTGAAGGCCCAGAGCGGCACGTCCACCTGCGACGGCACGACCACCTTCCTGAACGCGCTGACGGACACGGGGAAGACCTGGCTGTCGAGCCCCAGCCAGTGGCGCGGCTACTCGGTGCTCATCTACGAGGGCAAGGGGAAGGGCCAGGTGCGCGGCATCGTCTACGTCCGCGACGACGGCACCTCCACCGCCGACGGCAAGGGCCACACCCTGGTCGTGGACCGCTGGAGCGACATCCCCGACAGCACCTCGCGCTACTACATCGTCGGCCCCGGCGCCCTCCTCGACCGCGTGCCCACGACCGGCCAGACGATCACCACCGACCCCGTCGAGGTCGTGGCGGGCAGGGACAAGTATTTCACCCTCTACGACAGCGAGGCCACCTGGGAAAACGACCAGTGGAACGGCCACCGCGTCCTCATCTACCGCAGCGAAGTCAGCGGCACCACCGAGACCGTGGACGAGGCGTCCATCCAGGAACGTACGATCATCGACACCTTCAAGGGCGGCGGCGCCAAGAGCGGCACGCTCCTCCTGGCGCCCGACCTCGACCCGACCCTCATGGACCTCGGCAACTCGACGAAGCGCACCTGCTACATCATCCTCGGCTGCGACGGGATGGTCGAGCACGGCGGCGCCCTCAAGGCCTACGACGTCGTCCACCACACCACCCAGGACGACTTCGAGGACGGCAGGCCGGGCACACCCTCCGACGCCCAGTACACCTACGCCGCGTCGGGGCCGAACTACTACCGCAAGGCCGACGGCAGCCTGGCGGGCGGCGGCACGGTGAGGTCGCTGATTGACGGCTGGCTCGCGGCGCGCCGGAAGCTGGCCGCTGCCCCTCCGGGCGCCACCAACCCCCTCGTGCACAACTTCATCAAGGCCAACCTTGATCCCGACGAGGGCGGCTCGTATGTCGCCTCCAATCCGCCGCTCGTCGGGATCGTGGGGGACTGTCTCGAAAGCACGTCGGGCAGGCTCCTCTCGGATGGCCTCCGCCTGAGCGGCGAGTTGGCCCACTATGTGGACTTCCGGCTCACCAACGACCTGTGCACCGACGAGCGCCACGAGGGCGGCTTCGTCGGCTTCTGGTTCCGCCCCGACGAAGCCTTCTTCTCCGGCACCCGCGCCCTCGTCAAGATCTACGGCGAGACCACCACAGAGGAGGTGATCGCGCTCCTGGTCAAGGACGGCGCAGCAGGCAAGCGCGTGCTCGAGCTCAAGGTCATCTCCACTACCACCCGCAACTACGAGGTCGCCCTCACCGACAGCAACCACCTGCCCACTATCCCCACCCCCGTCAAGTACAAGAGCCACACCAGCACCCACCAGGACGGGACCTACAGCGACGACGTGACCGACTGGAAGCCCGGCGAGTGGCACCACATCGCCTTCGCCTGGTTCGAGTGCGCGAACGACGACGAGAACTACAACGCCGACATCGAGTACAACAGTGACAGCAACCCCGGCACCGACTGGCGCGACGACGACCAGGAGGGCGGCGTGGGCAAGCCCCCCAACTACATCCTCGACGACGAGGTGGCCTGCCGTCTGCGCATCTGGGTGGACGGCAGCAGCTCCGACGTCACCAAGCCCGACAACGAGAAGCCGGCCTTCAACTTCGTCAACGCCGCCGGCGTGCCCATGGTCCGCCTCAGTGGCGAGGCCGCGGGCACGATCGACGGCCTCGTCGTCTACCCGCACATCGACAAGCAACTCGTCTTCAACTTCACCGTGCCCGCCCGCTACGACGGCTTCACGACCGTGGACGCCGCCAAGTACGCCGAATACCAGTCCGCCTCGATCTCCTTGCCCGCCAACCCCGGCCAGGACCTGCTCACCCTCGGCACCGTGGCCTGGACCGGCTTCCTCCCCTGGATCAAGGAGGCCGACCGCTGGGGCGGCCCGGGCGGCGCCACCAACAAGTTCCCCGTCCGCGTCCAGGCGGCCCTCGGCGGCACCTGGAGCACCGTCATCCCCGAGAACGCCACGACCGCGACCGAGAAGCACCCCGTCTTCGGCGGCGGCGCCCTCCTCAACGGGAACAACTACATCACGACCAAGAGCATGTCGCCCAGCCTCCAGTACCGAGTCTTCCTCCTCCCACGTCAGGGAGTAGGCAGCACGGAGGACCCCCCTGGCTTGCGGCAGGGCCGCCAGACGCCGGTCGTGGAGGACGTGACGGTCACCGTCCTCGGCCCCGTCGTGTTCTACTTCTGGCAGTAGCCCTCGCGCTGCCCGCGACAGCAACCACGGGGCACGGCCCCGATCTTTGCCCACGTCTCTGCGGATGGGCGGTCCCAGCCCCGTCAGGGGCGCCAGAAGGTAGCCACGGGCGTAAGCCCGTGGACTGGGCGGCCCACGGCCCAGCCCCCGCAGGGGGCGGCAGAACGCCTGCGGCCAACGCTTCTGCCGTCCCCTGCGGGGGCTGGACCTTGTACCCGCCCGAACCCACGGCTTACGCCGTGGGCTACCATCTGCCGCCCGCCATCGGCGGGCTACGGAGCCCGAGATGTGGGCGAAGATACGGGCACGGCCCCAGGGCCGTGCCCCGTGCCATGCAAGGCGGCGCACCCCACTCGCACCCCGGCCAAACGTCTCGGGTGCGTGTAATCTCCTTCGGTCGGAAAAGCCAGTTGCGCGATACTATCGCGGGCACCCCCAATCCCGCAGCTGACCCAACGCCCGCAGGGCGTG
>DATKZY010000240.1:0-53355 GCA_035527715.1 Planctomycetota bacterium
GCCTTCGCCCCGTTCTTCTCAGATGCCTATTGCCTTGTTCCCATTCCCCCTGTCCTGCTCTTCCCTGGCTCGTCTCGGCCACGCGGCGCAATGGACAAAGCCGCCGTTGCACCCCCAGGCAGGTTGGACTGGCGGACGCCCTTGTGGTAGAACGCTTGGCGACGCGGTTGGCGATCCTGTGACCCTGTGATTGGAGGCAGCGAGAATGGCGAAGCGCCCGTCGAAAGTGGTGGTCATCGGGTTCGACGCGCCCATCGTGAAGACGGTGCGGCGCTATATCAAGGCCGGCAAGCTGCCCAACCTGGCCAGGCTCTGCCGCCGTGGCGTGTGGGGCAACCACTGCCTCGTGCCACACCCCACCATCACGCCGCCCAACTGGACCACCATCGTCACCGGCGCCTGGCTCGGCACCCACGGCGTCACCTGCTTCAACGTCCACAAGCCCGGCGACCCGCTGCTGACGACCCACCAGGGCTTCTTCGCCGAGGACGTGCAGGCGGAGGTCTTCTGGAACGCCGCGGCCCGCGAGGGCAAGCGCGCCATCGTGATGAACTACCCGACGACCTACGGGCGCTCGGTGCGCAACGGCATCCGCATCGCCGGGGCCGGCCTCGGCCCGAACGAGTGGCGAACCGTCGCGGGCGACTGGGCTATCGCGTGCAGCGCCGCCGCCGACACGCTGTTCACCACCGAGCCGATGGCCCAGGCCACGCCCATCGAGGTCCGGCCGGCCAGGGGCTGGAAGAACGCCCCATCGAGCGCCGCGATGCTCGAGGCCGACCTGCCGCTGCCCGGCCGCCAGGCCCTCGTGCCCCTGAAGCCCACGACCTGGCACCTCCTGCTCGCCGCCTCGAAGGGCACGGGGCTCGACACGGCCTACGTCTGCCCCGCCAGGGACGCCAAGACCGCCTTCGCCCGCCTCCGGCTCGGGAGCTGGAGCGACACGTGCACCGCGAGCCTCCGCACCGCGAAGGGCACGCGCGAGGTCGTCTTCCGCCTCCGCCTCACGGAGCTGGCGCCCGACGGCTCGAAGGTGAAGCTCTACGTCACGCCCCTGTGCCAGACGAGCGGCTGGGCCACGCCCGCCTCCACGTGCGGGAAGCTCCGCGGCCTGCCCGGCCTCCCCCTCCCCAACACCTTCTACCCCGCCCACAACCTCGGCTGGATTGACAGCGCCGCGCTCCTCGACCTCATTGACGCGCAGAACACCTGGCTGGGCGCCGCCGCATCACGCCTGTTGAAGGCCGAGCGGTGGGACATCTTCGTCATGCACGCGCACTGCCCCGACCACTGCTACCACGCCTTCCTCAACAAGCTCGACCCCGACGTGTGCCCCGACCGAAAGACCGTGGCCGAGTACCGCGGCGTCGAGCTCGGCTTCTACCAGAGCCTCGACCGCATGGTCGGCACGATCCTCAAGGCCACCGACCCCGAAGAGACGCTCGTCGTCATCACCTCCGACCACGGCGCCGTGCCGACCGCGGGACGCTTCGAGAAGGATTTCAAGGGCTTCGGCGTCGGCGAGCTCCTCACCAAGGCCGGCCTCACCGCCTGGAAGAAGGACCGCAAGACGGGGAAAGACGTCGTGGACTGGTCGAAGACCAAGGCCGTCGCCCAGCGCTCCGTCTACGTCTACGTCAATCTCAAGGGGCGAGACCCTGGCGGCATCGTGAAGCCCGCCGACTGCGACGCCGTGTGCGACGAGGTCATCCGCGTCCTCTACGACTACACCGACCCGAGGACGGGCAAGAAGCCCATTGCCTTCGCCCTGAAGAAGAGCGACGCGCGGATCATCGGCCTCTACGGCGACTACGTCGGCGACGTCGTCTACGGCGTCCACGCCGACGTGGCCGGGGAGCACGGCCGCCAGCTCACCACCGGCGACTTCGGCGTCGGCGACATGCACGGCCTGTTCCTCATGGCCGGCCCGGGCGTGAGAAAGGGCGTCGAGCTGAACCGCACGGTGTGGCTGACCGACATCGTGCCGACGCTGTGCTACCTGACGGGCTTCCCCGTGCCCGCCCAGGCCGAGGGCGCCGTGCTCTACCAGGCCCTCACCGAGCCGAATCTCTCCGGAGCGGCCGAGGCGCGCCTGCGGAAGGAGTTGGCCAAGCTCCAGGCGGTCTCCTCCGCCGAGCGCTCCCTCACCCACACCTACGAGGCGTGAGGGGGGGGAGCGCAGCCAGGGTCTTCCTCATTCCTGCCTTGTCAGGACTGAGGTTGGGGGAGGGGCAGGTCGGCGAGGAGGACAACGGAGGGCTGCTTGCCCTTGAACTTCCCGGCCAGCGGCTCGTCACACGTGACCAGGGGCGCGCCCACGAGGAGCGCCGAGGCCACATAGGTCGCGTCGTACGCCGAAATGCGGTGCTCGAGGGCCAGGCGCAATGCCTCTCTGAGAATGCCGTCCGTCGCCACCCGGCTCAGGGGCAATCCCTGGAGTCTCACGACGCTCTCCAACGCGGAAGTCTCTGTGATGCGGGCGCGCCGGACGCACTTCCACAGGATGTTCACCGACTCGATGTAGAAGAGCTCCGGCACGTGGAATTCCGTCCGCGGATCCCCTGCTGCCAGCGAGAAGAGCGCATGCGCCTTGTCCGAATGTGGCTCGTTGACGAAGAGCTTGATCCCTACGCTTGCGTCCACGACATAGTGAGTGGCAACCGCTGTCATCGGGCGCGGTCCTCCCGCAGCATCTCATCGGTCGTCGGGGAGCCGGGTGGAAGGGTGATGCGATTGCGGCGAATGTCGTCCAGGAGTTGTGACACCCGCGCGCGCTCACGCTTGAGCGCGAGCGCCCCATCGAGCAGCTCGATCACCTCCGCGCGCAGCGAGCGCCTCTCGGCCCGGGCCAGGTGCCGCAGCTCGTTGTGCATTTGCTCCGGGACATCTCGCACGTTCAGATTGCCCATAGTAATTCTCCTTGTCTCTCGATTCAGTATACCGCGCATGGGCGCAAAATGCAACCATATTGGCGGGAGGCGGCTTGAAGCGGCTCCAGCCTTTGTGGTAGAAGGCTTGTTCCGCGTGCGGGCCTGGCCCGAGGGCCTCCGAGGGCTATGCACGCCCTACCTTTCTGTCGTCTTTCGTTGCGGCCAAGGGCCGCTCCGGGCGAAAGGGCAACTATGTCAGCGATGACGATGCGGGAGCGAATGCTGGCGCTCATTCAGGGGCGGCCGCACGACCGCGTGGCGTTCGTGCAATACAGCGGCATCGCCGCGCCCAACGACGAGGTGTGGGCGCACGTGGGCCGAGGCCGCGTGGGGCTGCTCCAGTGGTGCAGCATCCACCGCGTCGAGTCGCCCCACTGCCGCTTCGAGCACGAGGACTTCGAGCGCGACGGCCAGCGCTTCCGCCGCACGACGCTCCACACGCCCGCCGGCTCGCTGGTCGAGGAGCGCCAGTTCGAGCCTGCCTACGGCTCCAGTTCCATCCGCCGACACTATGTCCAGGAGCCGAGCGACTACGACGTCCTGATCGCCTACCTCCGCGACGGCATCGTGATGGACGCCTACGACGCCTATCGCAAGGTGGACGCGGGGCTGGGCGACGACGGGTTGCCGCTCCCCGCCGTCGAGCGCACGCCTTACCAGCAGCTCTGGGTGCAATGGGCGGGGCTGACGAATCTCTCCGTCCACCTGGCCGAATGCCCCGACAAGGTGGAGGCGGCTATGGAACTTCTGCGGCAGCGGGCCAGGCTCATCTTCGAGCTGGCTCTTCGCTCGCCCGCGCCGTTCATTGATTTTCCCGACAACATCACCGCCCCGGCCATCGGCCCCGAGCGCTTCCGCCACTATTGCGTGCCGCTCTACAACGAGCTGGCCGCCATGCTCGCCGAGCGGGAGGCCTACGTGTTCGTGCACATGGACGGCCATCTCAAGCCGCTGTGGGACGCCATCGGCACGTGCGGCGTTCGGGGGATTGATTCGCTCTCGCCCCCGCCCGACAACGACACCTCGGTTGCTGTCGCGCGCGCGATGTGGCCCGAGATGCGCCTGTGGGTCAACTTCCCCTCGTCGTGTCACCTGCGCGGCTACAAGGGCGCGCGCAAGGTCGCCGAGCGGATTCTCGAAGAGGACGCCCGCTCGGGCCTCCTCCAGATTCAGGTCTCCGAGAACGTCCCCCGCGACGCGTGGCGCGACAGCTACCGCGCGATCGCCGATGCGATTGATGCGTTCGCGGGCGCGAAGCCAAGAGAGATTCCTCGACAAGCTCGGAATGACGACGGGCATAGGCGCCGCGCGCAGTAGCACGGTCATGCTGAGCGACAGCGAAGCATCTCTCCGACGGCCTGGCACTTGACGGGCCGTCGCCAGTTAGCTACTATCGCTCACAGCAAGGTGGCGCTCTTTTCTGCTCACTTCCAGCGAGGGCAGGTGAGATGAACCGACGTGGTTTCTTGCGGACGGCGGGGACGGGCTTGATTGGCGCGGGGCTGGGCTCGCTCGTCGTGCCCCGGTGGTCCCTGGCGGCGCCGCCCAGCGAGCAGGTCGTCATGGGCCACATCGGCGTCGGCGGCATGGGCAGCGGACACGTCGGCTGGTTCCTCGGCTCCCCACAAGTCCGCGTGATCGCCATCTGCGACGTGGATGAGGGCCACCTCAATTCGAACCTCCAGAAGGTCCGCAACCACTACAAGAACACCGAGGCCTCCGGCTACCGCGACTTCCGACAGGTGCTCGACCGCACGGACATTGATGCCATCTCGACCGCCACGCCCGACCACTGGCGCGCGATGATCGTCACCCACGCCTTCATGGCCGGCAAGGACGTCTACGCCGAGAAGCCCCTCGCCCACAACTATCTCGAGGCCCAGGCCATGCTCCGCCTGGGGACCCGCTACAAGCGCGTCTACCAGCTCGGCACCCAGATCCACGCCGGCGACAACTATCATCGCGTCGTCGAGCTCGTCCGCTCAGGCATCCTCGGCAAGATTCACACCCTGCGCGTCTGGAGCAGCGGCGGCGCGGGCGTCATCGGCCCCACGCCCAACGCCCAGGTGCCGCCGAACTTCGACTACGACTTCTGGCTCGGCCCCGCCCCGTGGCGGCCCTACGACCCCGGGCACACGCACTTCCGCTTCCGCTACTTCCTCGACTTCTCGTGCGGCCACTACGCCGACTTCTGGTGCCACATCAGCGACGTCGGCTTCTGGGCCGCCGACATCAAGACGACCCCCAAGACCATCACCGCCCGCGGCGCCCTCCAGAAGCAGGGCATCGCCGACGCCCCGCGCACGATTGACGTGGATCTCGAGTTCCCCGACGGCCTCAAGTACTTCTGGACCAGCTCGACCCCGCAGACCCCTGAGAACTGCGGCTGGGGCATGGCCTGCACCTTCTACGGCACCGAGGGCGCGCTCACCTGCAACTACGGCGAGCGTGCCATCTTCCTCGGCGGCCAGAGGCTTCGCGACATCGAGAGCGTGCCCAAGACCGTGCCGCGTTCGCCCGGCCACCACGTCAACTTCCTCCAGTGCGTCAAGAGCCGGGCGCTCACCGAGAGCAACCTCCCCTACGTCGTCAACATGACCACGCCCATGTTCTTCGGCCGCATCAGCCTCGTCCTTGGCGGCCGCACCCTCCACTGGGACGAATCGAAGAAGCAGTTCACCGGCGACGACGAGGCCAACCGCCTCCTCGGCCGCGTCTACCGCCAGCCGTGGGCCTTGCCCGCCTGACGAGGCGCGAAGCCCAATGCCCCGAGGAAGGAGGGCAAGAGAGTGAAGCGGCGAAGCTTTCTGAAGGCCGCAGGCAGGGGCATCGTCGGCACGGGCGCAGCCTTGCTCGTCCTGCCGAGCCGCGCGCGGGGAGCATCCCCAAGCGACACGCTTCGCGTGGCCTGCATCGGCGTCCGGGGAAGAGGGGGGTCGCTCCTCGGCGCATCCCTCCACCAGCGCGACGTGGAGGTCGTCGCCGTGTGCGACGTGGATGCGGAGGTGCTCGCCAAGCGCCTCCAGCAGGTTCACGCGCAGTACAAGAACGAGACGGCGAAGGGCTACGGGGACTTCCGCCGTGTGCTCGAACGCGACGACATAGACGCTATCACCGCAGGCACCCCTGATCACTGGCACGCCCCCATCGCCTGCATGGCCTTCCAGGCGGGGAAGGACGTCTACTCCGAGAAGCCGCTCGCGCACAACTACGAAGAGGCGCAGGCCATGCTCCGCCTCGCCGCTCGCTACAAGCGCGTCTTCCAACTCGGCACCCAGATCCACGCGGGCGACAACTACCACCGCGTCGTCGAGCTCGTCCGCTCGGGCGCCCTGGGGAAGATCCACACCGTCCACGTCTGGAAGGGGGGCGGCACGGGTGTCATCCCCTGCTCGCCGCTGCCTCCCGTGCCGCAGCACCTCGACTACGACCTGTGGCTCGGCCCCGCCCCCTGGCGCCCCTACCATCCCCGCCACGTGCACGGCTCCTTCCGCAGCTTCCTCGACTTCTCCACGGGCGTGTACGCGGACTTCTGGTGCCACATCAGCGATATCGCCTTCTGGGCGCTCGGCCTGGGTGCCCCGAGCACCATCACGGCCCGAGGCGAGTTCCAGACCGAGGGTATGGCCGACGCGCCGAAGTGGATTGACGTTGACGTCGAGTTCCCCAACGGCCCGAAGTACCTCTGGACCTCTCGTCGCCCGAACGCGCCCGGAAAGGTCGGTGGGGGGATCGGCTGCTGGTTCGAGGGCACGAACGGCGCTCTCGTGTGCGACTACGGCAGCCGCGAGGTGTTTCTTGGAGGGCAGGTTCTCCGGGACATCACCGAGGTGCCGAAGAGCATCCCTCGCTCGCCGGGCCACGAGCGGAACTTCTTCGACTGCGTGAAGACTCGGGCGCTCACCGAGAGCAACCTGCCGTATGTCGTCAACATGACCACGCCCATGTTCTTCGGCCGCATCAGCCTCGTCCTTGGCGGCCGCACCCTCCACTGGGACGAATCGAGGAAGCAATTCACCGGCGACGACGAGGCCAACCGCCTCCTTGGCCGCGTCTACCGCCAGCCGTGGGCCCTGCCCGCGTGAGAAGCTTGACTCCCCGCTGCGCGGGGTGTAGGATTGAGGCATGGCAACGACTGCTGAAATCACAACCGCCGAGCAACTGCTCCAGGCCCCAGACCTGGGGCCGTGCGAACTGGTGCGTGGGGAACTCATCATGGTGTCGCCCGCCGGATACGCGCATGGCAGCATCGCTGGCCGCATCACGAGAGCATTGGCCAATTTCGTGGAGGCCAAAGGGTTGGGGGATGTGCTCAGCGCGGAGCCCGGTTTCCTCATCGCCCGCGACCCCGACACGGTTCGCGCGCCCGATGTGGCCTTCGTCCGCGCTGATCGAATCCCCGCAGGCGAGAAGGCACGCTTCTTCGAGGGTGCCCCGGACCTGGCGGTCGAGGTGCTTTCCCCCAACGACAGGGCCAGCGAGGTCAACGCCAAGGTCCAGGACTGGCTCGACGCCGGCTGCCCCATGGTCTGGGTCGTGGACCCGGCGACCAGGACGGTCTCGGTCTACCGCGGCCGCACGGAGATCGCAGTCTTGGGCGCGACCGACACGCTCAGTGGTGGCGACGTCCTTCCCGGCTTCACCCTCCCGGTTGCAGACATTCTCACAAGGCAGGGAACACCCCGCGATCAACCAACCATTTAGGAGGACATGACCATGCGTCGGATGGCGATTGTGGCGATGGCGTGCGCGTTGGCGGCGGCCGCGTGGGCGGGCGAGGCGGTCGAGGAGGGATTCGTGAGCCTCTTCGACGGGAAGACGCTCGAAGGCTGGAAGGGCGCCGTCACGGGCTACACGGCCGAGGACGGCCTCCTCGTGTGCCAGGAGAAGGGCGGCGGAAACCTGATGACCGCCAAAGAGTTCGGCGACATGATCTTCCGCTTCGAGTTCAAGTTCGGGCCGGGCGGCAACAACGGCGTCTCGGTCCGCGGCCACGAGATCCAAGTCCTCGACGACTACGCCGACAAGCACAAGGCCCTCAAGCCCTGCCAATACCACGGCTCGATCTACTGCAAGGTGCCCGCCAAGCGCGGCGCCACCAAGCCCGCCGGCGAGTGGAACACCGAGGAAATCCAGGTGAAGGGCACCCAGTGGACGGTCACGGTCAACGGCCAGGTGGTCGTGGACTGCGATATCTCGACCGTGGCTGGGCTGGAGGGCGTGGCCAAGCGCGCCAAGGGGCCGCTGGGCTTCATGGGCCACGGCTGCCGCGTCGAGTTCCGGAACCTGAGGGTCAAGGAGCTGTGAGCCGGCGAGCCCCGCTGCCACAGAGGATCACCTGCGCGCGTGGGCACGTGACGCCCATCGTCCATCCTGTCCACCGAGCCCAACATGCTCACCTCCTCGGGCGTGAGCATCTTGGAGCCTGACATAAGCCCTTGCTGGCGCACGACTTCTGCCGCAAGATGCTCAAGATGCTCACCTGTGCGCAATAGGGGGTGAGCATCTTGCCCCCCCGCCTGCATGCAGCGGAGGGGCGTTGCCAAGATGATCACCTCCCAGGAGCTGCGCATCTTGGGGCTTGCCATAAGCTCCTGGCGACACGTGACTTCTGACTCAAGATGCTCAAGATGATCACGCGTGCGCAATAGGGGTTGATCATCTTGCCGCCCCCGCCGCCATGTGGCCGGGACCAGCCCCGGAAGAGCGCGGCAGGGGAATGGGGGACAGGGGAATAGAAACCTGGGAGGAGGAGAGCGAAGGCAAAATGATTGAGGGCAAAATCATCCCCCCGCCGCCCGATCTTCGTCCTATCATCTTGCCCCCAATCATCTTGCCTGATCTTCCCTCTTCATTCCCCTGCCCCCCATTCCCCTGCCAATCCTCTTCCGTCCGACCTCGCATCCCCGCCCCCGCCTCACGACCGCATCGGCTATGGAGTGCGACGCCCCCTCGGCTTCGCTCTCATCTTTGCCCACATGTCTGGGCCTTGTAGCCCGCGACCGCGGGCGAGCCAGTCGTAGCCCAGGGCGACCAAAGGGAGCCCTGGGATGGGGCGTCCACATGGCCCAAGCCCCCGAAGGGGGCGCTTCAGGGCAACTGAATCGCCCCCGTTGGGGGCTCCATGCCAGGTTGCTCTTGTCCCAGGGCTCCCTTCGGTCGCCCTGGGCTACGGCTGGGTCACCCCCTTCGGGGGCTGGCCCAGAGCGCCCAGCAAGATGCTGGCAAAGATGAGGGCTTCGCTCAGGGCAGGCTCCGTCGCCGCTATCAACCCACGCGGAGCGGGCGAATGCAGCGCCCCGCCTCTTGACACCCCCGCGCGGGCGGAATAGAATCAGCGTAGCTTCTCGCAGCGCGACCACACTCCCTCTCGTCTGATGTGCACTACAGGTCGTGCTTTGGTGTGTTAGGCGGATTGGGCCAGACATTGTCAAGGCAGGGGCATGGACCCACGACACCTATGCGTAGATGAAAGGTTGCTCGGCACTTGCGTGTACTGCGGCCGCGAGCCGGATACACGTGATCATGTGCCGTCCAAGGTCTTCCTAGACAACCCCTTGCCTGACAACATTCCTGTTGTTGAGGCGTGTGCAGCATGTAACCAGGGGTTCTCCCTCGACGAAGAGTACCTTGCTTGTCTGCTTGAGTGCGTACTTTGCGGGACCGTTGACACCGAAGTCCTCCACCGTGACAAGGTCAAGCACATCCTGGCCGAGAAGCCACTCCTTGCGGCGAGGCTCCGGGAGAGTCGGCGAACTATGGAAGACGGGTGTGTAACCTGGATGCCTGATGAGGATCGCGTCCGCAATGTTGTCCTCAAGCTCGCACGAGGCTACGCAGCCTACGAACTAAGTTTGCCTCAGCTTGATGACCCGTTGCGGGTTCTTGTTGCCCCCGTCTTGTGCATGGCAGAGGCCGAGCTTGATGAATTCGAGCGCGCGGGCGCAGGAGAGTTGCGAGCGTGGCCAGAGATCGGGAGCCGCGCCTTCCTTCGGGCGTGTGGAGCAAAACCCTACCCAAACCAGAATGGTCATTGGGTCCGTGTACAGGGCGACCGCTACCGGTACTGCGTAGACCAGCATGGCGGCGTGCTGGTTCGGATTGTGATTGCCGAGTATCTCGCCTGCTCAGTTGAGTGGGAGTGAATCAGTGTGGAAGAGCGGGGTTATTTCACATCTTCAATGTGACACCTCTCTTGATCGGTCACAAGTCCGGCAACCCGAAAAGGAACATCCCTGATGGAAAGTCAGCTGCAGGCACGTTCACAAGGTGCTGTCAGGAGCGATTCCCCTCAACTCAGCGTTCTCCTTCACGAATGCGATGCCCGGCGCGGCGAGATACAGCAGGTCATCAAGAGCCAACATCAGGCGATCTTCGGGTTTATCAGCATTTCGGCGGTGGGGATAGGTCTGTTCGCTACACGCGGCGTTTTTGATGACTCCAGCACGCGCACCATCGTCCTGCTGGTGATCTCTCAAGCCCAGATTCTCCTGTGCTTGCACCTGACTGCTCTGATTTCCTTGCTTAACGTCAACGCGGCGTGCTCGGCAGCCATTGAGGAGCAAATCAACACACTTCTGGACAAGAACCTCTGCCTTTGGGATAGCGAGGTCGCGCCGGGATTCCTGTTTAGTCCCCGCCGGTCCTTTCTCTGGATCAACGTGGCTATGACCGCACTGGTGGGCTGGTTTGACGCCCAGTGCATCGTACTAACATTCCAGCGTGGTCTTTGGGTGTATGGTGTTCTCCTCATCCTTGAGGTCTTCATCGTTCTCGGTTTCTGGGTGCTCTGTCTGTTCGAGCACACCAAGGTTGCTCAATACACAAAGAGAAGGCTGCAGGAGCAACGAGGAGGGGCACACGGGTAGGCGCATGTGGGGGTGTCACATCTTTGGTTCTGAATCAGGGAGACGCCCCGCCCACAGCAGAAGGCACTAGGGAGTCAGCTCGGCGTCGCCCCAGCCGACGGGGCCGTAGTGCCAGATGAGCCTGGTGGTGTTGATGGCGCGAAGCTCCAGCAGGTCAGCCCCCCGAATGTCCACGTCCATCTCCGCCGGGCCGTCCGTGGCGGAGAGGATGGGCGAGGCGGCGAGGCAGAAGCCGTCAACCCACACCTCGAACTGCACCCGCTCCGCCTCGTAGCGGAGGGGGTATTTCGTCCCCGTGTGCTCAAGCCCGACCCTCGCGCGGAAGCGGGCGAACTTGCCGTCGAGACGCCAGCGGGCGTTGGCGGGCGGGATCATGCCGATGCCGCGGTCGAATTGCTTGCCCTGAATCATCAGCGGCCCGGCATCCACGCCCGCGGAGCGGTCGAAGGCGAGGGGGCCGCGACGCGACTCGATGAGCTCCGGCTCCAGGGTCGAGAGCCAGACGCGGCTGTCGCCCGCCGCGGCCCTCACTGCCCAATGGCTGCCGGGGATCTTCGCCCGCAGTTCGGCGCTGCCCTCGAAGAGGAGCTTCGGGTCGAATCGCCAGGCGTTGTCGAACCAGCCGACGGCGAGGAATGAGTCGGGGCCGCAGGTCTTGCGGTCGAACACGGCGTAATCGCCGTACCAGCGGCCGCGGTCGCCCTCCAGGTGCACGACGTGTCCGAATCGCCCCCAGAGCTGGCGGTAGGCGTCGGGCGTCGAGCCCCAGACGACGAGCGTGGCCGCCTTCGGCTCCGTTGGATGCGGGCGGAGCATGATGAGGCCGATGTCCTCGCCGCGGAAGGTGTGGCCGAAGAGGCGCACCTCGCCCTCCTCGACGGCCACGTCGAGGCCCTCCAGCGCCGCCTTCACCGCGGGATTCTCGTTGGGCGAGCCGGGGGCCACCAGGGTGCGAAGCTCGCCCACCCTCTTGGACGGGAAGCCGCCGATGCCTTCGCT
Source organism: Planctomycetota bacterium (assembly GCA_035527715.1). Lineage (GTDB taxonomy): Bacteria > Planctomycetota > PUPC01 > DSUN01 > DSUN01 > DSUN01. The sequence goes on from DATKZY010000240.1 coordinate 11,798, forward strand.
CGCATCGCACCGCGCGATGTCTCCGCCGTACCGGTCCACCCACCCAGAGCCCAGCTCGCCGTCACATTCCGCAAGATGCTGGGGAGCGTTCGGTGGCAGGGCGACAGCAAGCGGATGCTCGAAGGCGAAGCCTGCGGGGCCGGGGTAGTGCCACTTGCTGGGCGCGGAGTCGGTTGCCGCCTCGACGTTTTCGCCACCCGCGAACTTGCCGTCGCGGACGATGAGCTTGGCTTCCTTCAGGGGGTCAATGACTCGATGCGGCGGCGCGCCGACCAAGTCGGCGACGAAGGTGAGGGGCGGGATGATGGCCACAACCTCGGTCGGGTCGGTCGGCGGGTGTGAGAGCAGCCAGGCGATCTGCTCGCCGCGCGACACGGGGAAGCCGCCGTGGCCCACGCCGTCGAAGCGGTCGTAGCGCAGGTTCTTGGCCCCGAGCGCGCGGAGCTTCTCGGCCATCGAGTCGCTGTGGCCGACGGGCACGATCGTGTCGTCGGCGCCGTGCCCGATGTAGATGGGCAGGTCGGGCCGGCCCGCGAGCTGGCCGACGCGGGCGACCGCCATCCGCGCCCGCTGGGCCATCTGGCACGCGCGGCCGGCGGGCGAGAGGACGGGGCGCTGCTCCTCCTCCCACACGCCCTTCCAGGCATCGGGGTCGGCGTTGCCCATCCAGGGGGCGAGACCGCTGATCTCGCCGACGTGCCGCTGGGCGAAGAGCCACGTGCCCGTGCCGCCCATCGAGTGGCCGATGACGTAGAGCCGCGAGACGGGATAGCGCCGCCGCACGTCGGCCAGGCACTCCTCGACCGCGGTCATCTGCAGGCCCATGTAGTCGTGGCTCCCGCGGGCGAGCGGCGTCATGCACAGCACGCCCGGGTAGCCCCGCACGGGGAAGCAGTGCTTCATCTCCCGCACCCCCGCGGCGTGGAGTTCCAGGACGAGGGGCAGCGGGTCCGTGCCGTTCCAGCCCTTGGGCACCGCGACTGAGGTGGGCATCTCGGCTCCATCCACCTTCGACACCGTGACGATCACGTGGTGGCCGGGGCGAAGATGCGGGGCGGGCACCTTGCCCCGGCAGGCGCGAACCAGCCCGGCCACCTCGCGGTCGAGCCGGCCGAGCAGGATGTCCTTCCGCCGAAGCTGCCGCAGGCGCGCGGCGAGGTACTCGGCGTGGGCATTCAGGTCGAGGCGGAGGGCGAGGTCGGGCAGCTTCTCGGCCTCTGCCGCCGCTTGTTTGACCATTCGCTGGAGGTCGTGATGCCGCAGGTAGCGGTAGGCCAGGTAGCCGCCTGCAGCAAGCAGACACACTCCGAGGACGATCAGGGCGGCCACGATGCGACGCCTCCTTCGACCCGGGTTTCGTTGATGTTGCGCCATGCCTCTACCCCGTGATTGCCACGCCGCATACCGTAGCACCCGCCGCCCCACGCCGTCAAGGGCGGTGCTCTGGCACGCCCCCGGTTTCAGGGGGAGGCGTGCCTGCGCCCTCAAGCCCCGTAGGGGCGGCAGAACGCAGGTTCCCCAAGGTTCCTGCCGCCCCTACGGGGCTAGGGGCATTATGGCCCTCTGATCCCACGGCTTACGCCGTGGGCTACCATCTGCCGCCCGCCCGAGGGCGGGCTGAATGGCCCTGCCCGGCACACTGGGGGGGTGTCAGAGCGTCGCCGCCTTGACAAGTACGGGGGGCTTTCGGGATAATACACTAGAGCAGTCTCGGCCACTCTGACAAGAAAGGGCGATGTCCATGTCAGCCCCCGCCCGCCCGGACTTCGAGGCCCTCGCCGCAGCCCGCCGCACGCACCTCCCCTCGGAGCGCCGCCTCGTCGGCCACGTGCCCACCATCGCCCTCGCCCCCGTGGCCGACGGACGCACCGGCGCCTACGAGACCAACGTCGAGAAGACCTGGCGCATGACGGCCAAGGTCTACGACCTGATCGCGAACAACGTGCGCCTGCCCGACGGCACGCCCGTGCGCGTGGTCGTGGCGCCCGAGATCGTCTACGGCCCCCGCAGCGGCGCCGTCGCGCAGAAGCACTTCGCCGAGCAGGGCGTCTCGGCCTGCATCTTCCTCAGCCGCTCGTGGGCCTACAGCGACGAGTTGATGAGCGCCTGCCAGGGCATCGGCTCGAGCGAGTGGCAGCTCTGCGCCTACGGCCTCAACCAGACCGACCGCCCCGGCGCCGTCTGGCTCAAGGCGTTCACCGCCGCGATGGACGAGAAGGGCCGGCCGATCTTCTGCATCTACTCGCCCGACCTGGAGAGCGAGGACGGCCCGCTGTCGCCCTTCGTGGCCGAGCGGCTGCTCCGCTTCGCCCGCTGCGCCGCCGCGGTCGCCGAGATGCGGGGCAAGAACTACCTCTCCATCGGCAGCGTCTCGATGGGCATCATCGGCTCCGACGTGCGGCGGAACTCCCTCCTCCACTACTTCGGCATGGGCACGGTGAGCTACGACATGGTCGGCCTCCAGGGCCGCATGGCCCGCGGTTTCTACGACCACGAGGAGCTGGCCCGCGCCGTGAAGTTCATGAAGCGCTTCCAGAAGGACTTCGGCAAGGGCAGGCGCCCCTGGAAGCGCACCGAACTCGTCGAGAAGTGCCTTCAGATGGCCCTCATCACCCGCGACCTGATGGTCGGCAACCCGCGGCTCGCGGACCCCGCGGTCGGCAAGGCCCAGGGCTTCAAGGCCGACGTCGAGTACGCCCAGGGCACGAACGCCATCGCCGCCGGCACCCAGGGCCAGCGGCAGTGGACCGACCTGTATCCGAACTTCGACGTCACCGAGAGCCTGCTCAACAGCTCGTTCGGCTGGGAAGACTTCCGCACGCCCTACATCGTGGCGACCGAGAACGACGCGAAGAATGGCATGGGCATGCTCGTCGCCCACCTCGTCACGGGCGGCGTGCCGCAGCTCTTCGCCGACATCCGCACCAACTGGACGCCCGCCAGCATCAAGGCGGCCACGGGCACCGACGTGGCCGACCTCTGCCCGCGCGGCATCATTGACAAGCGGAACAGCGGCGCGGGCGCACTCGACTACGCCCTCGACATCTTCCGCCTCGTCCCCGCCGGCGACCGGCTCACCATCGCCGAGGTGTGGAACGAAATCCGCGGCAACACGGGCCTCCAGGAGGAACTGATGCGGCGCGCCATCGAGGGCACCACCTACATGCACGCCGCCCTGGAGTACTTCCCCGGCGATGGCTTGTCGAGCCACTACCGTACGCCCGGCGGGGTGCCGATGACCGCCTACCGCTACAACATGGTCGGCGAACAGCTCACCTGCTCCGTCGTCGAGGGCGAGACCGTCGAGCTGCCGCGCAACGTCGCCGACCACATCAGCCAGGTCACCGACAAGACCTGGCCCGAGACCTACTGGACGCCGCGCGACATGACCAGTTTCGATTACATGAGCCGCATCGGCCCGAACCACGACGCCAACAGCTTCGGCCTCATCGGCGCCGACCTGGTCACCCTGAACGCCATGCTTCGCATCCCCGTCGACATGCACAACGTCCCCAAGGACCAGCTCTTCCGCCCGACCCTGTGGGACCGCTTCGGCGGCGACGACTTCCGCGCGTGCGCGAAGCTCGGGCCGCTCTACGCTTGAGAACCGCTGTATAGGAGCCCTGCGATGAAGACAAAGACGTGGGCGCTCGCAGCCCTGAGTGTCACCTGCCTCTTGAGGAGTGCTGCAATGGCCGACGACCCGTGGGTCGTGTACGAGGGCAAGGAAGGTCTCGGGAAAGGGAAGCATGTCGTGCTCATCGCGGGCGACGACGAGTACCGCTCTGAGGAGCTGATTCCCCAACTCGGCCGCATCCTGGCCGTGCATCACGGCTTCAAGTGCACCGTGCTCTTCGCCATCAACAAGCAGTCGGGCGAGATCGACATGTCCACGCTCGACAACATCCCCGGCCTGGAGGCGCTGAAGACGGCCGACCTGATGATCATGCACCTGCGCTTCCGCGACCTGCCCGACGACCAGATGAAGATGATCCTCGACTACACGAACTCGGGCAAGCCGATCATGGGCCTCCGCACCTCGACTCACGCCTTCAACTTCCAGAAGAACAAGACCTACGCCAAGTGGAGCTTCCGCTCGCCGGACCCCAAGGGCGGCTACGGGCGCCAGGTGTTCGGCGAAACCTGGATTAACCACTACGGCCACCACAACGTCGAGGCCACCCGCGGCATCGTCGCGCCCGGCCAGGAGAAGAACCCGATCGTGAAGGGCTGCGAGGACATCTTCGGCCCCTCCGACGTCTATGCCCTCACGAAGCTCGAGGGCGACTGCACGCCCGTCGTCCTCGGCCAGGTGCTCGTGGGGATGAAGCCGACCGACGCCGTGAACGAGAAGAAGCCCGCCATCCCCGTCGCGTGGACGAAGACCTACACGGGCACGGAGGGCAAGGCGGCCCGCGTCTTCACGACCACGATGGGCCACGCGGGCGACCTCAAGAGCGAGGGCTTCCGCCGCCTGCTCGCCAATGCTGCCTACTGGTGCGTGGGGATGGAGGACAAGATTCCCGACCGGGCCACGGTGGACTTCGTCGGCACCTACGAGCCGATCCCCATCGGCATGAACAAGTTCAGGAAGGGCGTGAAGCCAGCCGACCTCAAGCTCCCGTGAGCGGCCGGGCGACGCGCAGGGCAAGGAAGCGGGCTATTTCGCGCCGATGCACCAGAGGAACTCGTTGTCGCGTACGAAGATGCGGCCGTTCGACACGGCGGGCGACGAGCCATTGCCCCAGCCGCCCAGGGTGCCGCCGCCGATGATCTCCAGGGTGGGGCCTGCTTTGAGGACGTGGCTCTGGCCCGTGCTGACGAAGTAGACCCGGCCGTCCGCCGTGGCGACGGGGCTGGCGAGCTTGGATACCTTTTCGAGCTTGTCGCTGAAGACCTCCTCGCCCGTGGCGAGCTTGCGGCAGACGACCTCGCCCTCCTTGCGCGCCTTGTAGATGCAGTCGCCGCAGATGACGGGCGACGAGTACTCGCCCGGGCTCTTGTCCACCCGCCACTTCGCGTGGGACTCCGCTACGTCGCCCTGGCCCGTGGGGTCCACGGCCATCGCCGGCTCGTTGCCCCCCTTGTCCACGTAGACGATGCCCGCGGCGGCGACGGGCGACTCGCCGAAGGCTCGGCTCTTGCACCACCAGATCGGCTCGCCCGTCGCGGGGTCGGCGCCCTGGAGGGAGTTCTCGCAGGCGGCGATCAGTTGGGTCTTGCCCTTCACGTCGAGCAGGAGCGGCGTGGTGTTGCAGGAGCCGGTCTTGGGCCGCTTCTGCTCCCACTTCACCTCGCCGGTCTTCTTGTCGAGGGCCTGGATGTAGCCCTGGCCGCGGCTCTGGTCTACCGACAGGATCACGGTGTCGCCGCAGAGGATGGGGCTTTGGCAGATGCCGGGGTTGAGCACGAAGGGGCCGGGCCGCTCGTGGCGCCACAGGAGCTTGCCATCGAAGTCCACGGCCGCGATGACGGCCGAGCCGAACCAGCAGTAGACCGTCTTGCCGTCGGTCACGGGCGTGGGCACGGCGTAGATGGCGTAGCCGGCCGGCTCCTTGCCCTGGGGAATCTGCGTGCGCCAAAGGAGCTTGCCGTCGCTTGCCTGGTAGCAGGCGAGGTGATGTTCGGGGACTTCTTTCTTCTCTTCCTGCTCGCGGTTCTGCTTAGCGGCGGTGGTGATGAACACGCGATCGCCCCACACGATGGGGCTGGAGTGGCCCGTGGTGCCCTTGAGCGGCGCCTTCCACAGGATGCCCTCGCCCGTCTTGCCGTCCCACTTCAGCGGCAGGTCCTTCTCGTCGGTGGTGCCCATGCCGGTCGGCCCGCGCCACCCTGGCCAGTTGCCGGCAATGCCGTCCGCAAAGCAGAGCGCCACCAGGAGTAGCGTGGCCAGACTTGTTCGCCTCATTCTCATTTCCCTTCGAAGGCAGTGACGAGGGGGAAGGCGCCGGCATGACCGCGGCCGCCGGCATCGGCGTCTTTGACCGTGAGGTCGCGCGTCTCGCCCCCACGCGTTTCGCGAATCACGATGTCGAAGCCGCGGTCCTTCACGAACGACAGGCCGCCAATCGAGAAGCAGGCCGAGGCGTTCTCGACGACGAACATCGGCTGCTTGGGCTTGATGGGCGGCCACGACGAGTAGTTCTGGCCGCCGAGAAGCTCCGTCCGCCCGCCGTCGGTGGTCCGGATGACTGTGGCGCCGCCGTTCTCGGTCTTCAGTCCCAGAATCCACAGGTCGCCGCCCTCGTTTGTGATGCCGATGTCGTTGGTCTCGGGATTGATCTGCCGCATCCAGGCCTTCTGGCCCTTGCGGATGTGCCAGGGGGCCGAGCAGGAGTCTTCGACGAAGAGCTTGCCGGCACTCGCCGCGGCCACATAGGGCCGGGCGTCGCGCGACATCGAGCCGATATCGCGCATCACGAGCGTCTTCGGCGTCGCGTGCTCGACCCAGGCGAACTTGTTGCCCTTGGCCCACTCGACGACGGTGAAGCGCTCGACCACGACGACGTCGCTCGTCACGTCCTCGATGCGGAACATCGGCTTGCCCGAGGTGCGGAAGGCGGCGGTGACGCACAGCGTGGTGTCCATACCGATGACGCGGCGGACGCTGCCCGTGACGCGCACGGTGTCGCCGACGCGGATGGAGCCTTCCTTGAGTCCGCCGGGGATACAGACGGTGGTCTTGCCCTCCCTGGCGGCTGTATCGAAGGCGGCCTGGATTGCCTGCGTGTCGTCGTCCTTGGCCTTGAGCGCGGCGGGGTCCACGACCACCCATCTGTCGGGCGGGTCCCAAGGCACCTCGGGCGTTTCCTCGATGGGCAGACGCAGTGTGCGGCGAGGGCTCGGGAAGGCGCTGTGCGCCGACTTCGCTGGATGCGAGACGTACTCCTCGACCGCCTCCCCCTCGACGTCGGGGCTGCCCGTGCTCTTCACGAGCTTGCCGTAGCCGCTCTGCTTGACGTCGCGGAGGAGGAGCATTCCCTGGTTGACGATAGCGGCTTCGCCTGAGCCGCCGCCGAGGCTGGAATCGAGGAGGGTGATCATCCCGCCGCGGTCGGTCGTGACGATGGCTGGCACCTTGTTCGTGCTCTCGAGGCGGCGGATCACGAGGGTGTGCCACTTGTTGCGGATGCCGGCGATCCGCTGGTTCTTGAGCGTGATGTTCTCGAAGGTCATGCTGAAGGGGCCGGGGAGGGCGTCAATGCCGTAGTCGAAGCCCTCGAGCAGCACGTCCTTGATCAAGCCCGGCCCCGGCTCGGTGCGGGTGAGGTCGAGGGCCACGGCGCCCCGCCCCTCGGGGTCGCTCGAGCGGATGGTGACGTTTCGCAGGCAGCCCGTGTTGTTATTCATCCACTGGACGCCCACCGCCCCTGGATTACCCGCCCCGACGTCGAAGGTCATGTCGCGGATAGAGTTGTGGAAGGCCATGCCGGTGGCTCGGCCCTCGAACATCGTCAGCAGGTAGTTCTTGTTGCCGGGGTCCTCGAAGTCGAGGGCCTTGTCGGCGAGGCGGAGGACCGTCCCTTCGCGCGATTGCCCCTGGAGGACGAGTTGCTTGGCCTGCTCCAGGTCGCGGCCGAACGTGAGCTTCTTCGTGACGAGGTAGGTGCCGTTGGGGAAGTAGAGCACCCGCCACTTCCGCTTGTTCTCGTCAAGGGCCTTCTGGAGGGCGGCCCAGTCGTCGGTCTTGCCATCGCCCTTCGCGCCGTAGTGCGTCTTCATGTTCACCACGCCCGCGCTATCGGGGAAGAGGCGTTCCTCTGTCGCCCCTGCGGCGAACGTGGCGAAGGCAAGGAGAGCGAAAGGGCTTCGAGCGAGCATCATTTCAGCGTCACCCCCACGGTCACGAGGCTGTTGAAGCGGTCCACAGGCTCCTTCGCGGCCCAGGCGATGGCGCGGAAGAGGAGGACGCGGGCGAGCGGGTCGTTGAAGGTCCAGTTGTAGTGGCCGAGGATGTTCACGTGGACTCGGCCCTTGCCAGTCTCGACGTTCCAGAGGAGCGGGATGGGCTTTGGCTCACCCTTTTCCTCGCCGGTGGCGAGGAGCTGGATGCGGGCGGCGTCGCCCTTGAGATTCCAGTAGGTCTCGTCGTCGAAGTGCAACTTGGTGCCCGCGAAGCCGCGGACGATCGGGTGGTCGCACTTGGCATCGAAGGCGAGGTCAACCGCGCCGTGGCGGTACTTCGAGCCGCCGGCCCAGCAGAGGCCGATGCGCTCGGCCACGGCGTCGTGATTGCCCGCGCCGTCCACCGCGAAGTGCAGCACGACCAGGCCGCCGCCGCGGGCGAAGTACGCCTCGAAATCTGCGTTCAGCTCCTTCGGCCAGGCCGTGTGTTTGAAGAGCACCATCACGTCGGCCGACTGGAAGTCCTCCGCCGACGGCTTCTCCCAGGCGGTCGTGACCTTGGTCTTCTCGGCCAGTGCGAGCAGCTTGGCCCAGGCCTTCTGCCAGCCGGGGTAGTCGTGCTCGCCCTGCCCATGGTCCTTCTTGCCGGCGACGAGGACGACGTGGATGGGCCGCGTCTCGGCCTTCGCATCGGTTCCCTTGAGCGCGGCCTCGACCTCGGCCTGCGCCCTGGGCGGCGGGACCTGCTTCGCGAGGCCCTCCGGCACGGGGACCAGGACGTCTTCCCCGGCCTCGGCGGCAAGGGCGCAGCCCAATGGCCACGCGAGAGCCAGGGCGAGAGCAACGCAACCGAGAAGCGAGGACATAGACCCTCTCCTACTGTGCCGGGGGCGACCAGCTTCCTCCTGCCTCACACGATACGGAAAACAGCGAATCTTTCAAGGGCTTTATTCGGGCGGGCGGCGGGGACAGTTCAAGAGTCTCTGAAGATGGGGCTGGGAAGGGACTTCCTGCCAGAAAGTCCCTTCCCAGTTCAGCCCTACTTCAGCTCGACGCTCCAGTATGCTTCGTCCACGAAGTGGCGCCAGGAGCGGTAGCGTCGGTCGCGGAGGGTGAGGCGGATGAGGGGCGAGCGCCGCGGCTTGAAGGGGCGGCGGATGAGCCTCAGCCCCGCCTCCTCGGGCACGCGGCCGCCCTTGCGGGCGTTGCAGGCCACGCAGCAGCACACCAGGTTGTCCCACGTCGAGGCGCCCCCGCGGGCGCGCGGCACCACGTGGTCGAGCGTCAGCTCCGAGGTCGGGAACCGCTTGCCGCAGTACTGGCACCGGCTCTCGTCGCGCGCGTAGATGTTGCGGCGGTTGAACTTCACCGCGCGCTCGGGCAGCCGGTCGTAGACCAGCAGGCGGATGATGCGCGGCACCAGGATCTCCAGCCGCACGGTGCGCACGTAGTCGAGGTCGTCGGCGGCGGGGAACTGGCTGCGGAGCGCCGAGAGCTCGCACCAGCTCTCGAGGTCGTGGGTCTCGAACTTGTCGTCCTCGAGACAGACCACCTCCGCCACGTCGCGGCACAGCAGCGAGAACGCCCGCCGCGCGTTCACCACGTGGATCGGCAGATAGAGCTTATTCAGCACCAGCACGCTGGAATCCAGCGCGCTGGCCACGGCAGCACACATGACCTTTCCTCGCCATCAGGTTTGTGGTATTCTAGCAAATCGGAACTGGGATTACAAGCCCCCGGAGCCCCCGGCACAACGGAGACCTGCGATGGAAGACAACGGTAGGGTTCTGGCCATCGGCGCGCACCCCGACGACGTGGAGTTCAAGGCCGCCGGCACCCTCTCGCTCCTCCGCAAGAACGGCTACGAGATCACCATCGTCACCGTGGCCAACGGCGACTGCGGCTCGACCGAGCACTCGGCCGTCGAGATCGCCCGCATCCGCAAGGGCGAGGCCACCGAGAGCGCCGCCCTGCTCCAGGGGCGCTACTTCGGCCTCGACGCCGGCGACCTCGCCATCTCGTTCGACATGGAGACCCGCCGCAAAGTCACCAACGCCATCCGCGAGGTGGACCCCTTCCTCGTCTTTACCCATCCGCACGAGGACTACATGGCCGACCACGAGGTCACCAGCCGCCTCGTCCGCGACGCCTGTTTCGGCGCGCCCATCCCCAACTACGGCGGCTACGGCAACCTGCCCCACACCAGCGGCATCCCCACCCTCTACTACTGGGACGCGATGGAAGGCATTGACTACCTCGGCCGTCCCCAGCCCGTGCATTTCTACGTGGACGTGACCTCCGAGATGGACGTGAAGCGCCAGATGCTCGCCTGCCATCGCAGCCAGAGCGAGTGGCTGATGCGGCAGCATGGGCTTGACCACTACGTCAACTCGATGGAACACTGGGGCGAGGAGCGGGGCAAGGAGGCCGGCTTCCAGTACGCCGAAGGCTTCTGCCAGCACCGCGGCCATGCGTATCCGAAGGACAACGTGCTGGCGAAGCTGCTGGGCGAGGACAAGGTGAAAGCCGTAAGATGAACCGGTTTTCGGTTGTCGGTTTTCGGTTATCGGGTACGAACGAGGAGAGGAGAGGAGAGGAGAGGAAGATGGCAGAGGTGAGGTCATTCCGGGACTTGAGGGTGTACCAGGAGCTCAAGCGGCTGCATCTGGAGGTGCACAGGCTGAGCCTGACGTTCCCGAAGTTCGAGATGTATGAGCTTGGCTCGCAGGTGCGACGGTCATCCAACTCAGCACCGGCGCTCGTTGCAGAAGGCTGGGGAAGCCGCCACACCAACGTCTACATCGAAGCGATCACCCGGGCGCTGGGCGAGGTGCGCGAAACCCAGCACCACCTCGACACGGCGCACGACAAGGGCTACATGCCCGCCGAGCAATACAAGCATCTGGACGATGGCTATGACCATTGCGGTCGCATGCTTGAGCGGTTTCATCAGTCCCTCAGCGAGTGGCGTGGCAGCATTCGCACCCCCTCCAACACCGTCGGCGAGGACCAAGCCCCCTACGGCCGGCAAGTCCTTGATTGGGGAAGCGCAGTGCAAATCACCCTCCGCGTCATGTCCGAGTTCTCTTGATCTTCCGTCCGTACCCGAAAACCGAAAACCGATAACCGACAACCCTCCTCACTTCACGCCCCACTCCGTCTCGAACTCATACCAGCGCCCCTCATCCATTCCAGAGCCTTTGCCATCCAGCAGTGTGATGAAGAACTGGCGACCGTGGACGAAGACGTTGCAGCTCATGCCCTCGGGCGTCTTCAGGCCGCTGAGGCCGAACAGCGCCTTGCCGTCCTCAAGGAACTCGATGCGCTCGGGGGCCGGGCCGCCGCCGGTCTGGCCCCGCCGCGCGCCCCCCTCCCCCACCGCGTCCTCGGCGAGGGGCTTGCCGTCGCGGGAGAAACGGAAGCGGTCGGCGTCGGGCAATAGCATGATGGCCGCGAGGAAGGCCGTCTTGTCCTTGAAGCCCTTCTCGGAGCGGAAGGCCCATTTCTGCTTGAACGCCGGCTTGTCGGTGAAGACGTATTCGGTGCGATACCAGAGGGGCGGACGCCTCAGCTCGAACCGCCCGAAGCCGCGGAGCTGTCCCTCGAAGCTCAGGTGGAGGCCGTCGTCGGCCTTCCAGATGCGGATGCCCGATTCCACGTCGTTGCTCGCCGAGATCCGCGGCGTCGTCCGCAGCGCGAAGAACTCCTGGTCGCCATACAGATCGAGCTCCTTCGCCACCACCTTACGGTCCTCGATCTCCCCCGGCCCCCCACAACGGCCAAGAAGCAAATCCCGGATGACCCCGCCCTGACGACGCAGCACGCATGCGAAGTGCATGTTGGAGACAATGTAGTCCGGTCCCACAACTCGAAGCACTGGGCCGTACAGCGGCGGAACCGGCTGCGGCGGCCTGGGAAAGAACCGGTCAAACTTCCAGGCCTTGTGGGGTATCCCGCCAAGCCCAACGAGTTGTGGCCCGTCCTTTGCCTCCACCAGTCGGGCGCTGGGGGTATCGGCAGGCTCGAACTCAAAGTGGAGCCACTGATCTGAGGAATTCCGGGCCGTTGCCCGGATGCCAATGATGGGATGCGGCGGAAGGGTCGCGTTCGACCACAGTGTCCCGGGACTCGGAGGCCTCCAGTAGATAGACGAAGAAGCAGGAGAACTCGTAGGTGGGTGCCGTACTATGGACTCGTCCCGAAGGCTGCCTTCAATTGTGTCAATGACCCATTCCCTGGTACCGCGCAGCTCAATGCTCTCAGCCTTGCCCTCTCGTTCTGAGATGTACACCGGGGGCTCAGTGTTTACTGGACCTCCCTCACGCGGCAACGCGATGTAAGCGAGGGGAGCCAGGCATGGGCTGTACCCAAAGGGCTGGCCCAGCTCCGACACCCTGCCGGCACACCATAGGCCCGGCCCTGCGCTAAGGCGGCTCAGGTTTATGGCGGGCATGGAGCGCTTGTCCCCTAGTTTCCGCACCCAGGACAAGACGCCTGGCTCTCGGCTCTCGACGGCACGATAGAAGGCTGCACCTCGAGAAAGCTCAGGGCGCTTCGCGCGAGTTTCGTTTATCTCGCGCAGGACGAAGGAGTGGCCGATTTCCATGCCTTGATAGATGAGCGGCACGCCATCTATCCAGGCAGTGAGGGCGTAGAGGGCACGCAGGCCCTCGACGCCATACCAGCCCTGGGCGCGCAGGCTGTCGTGGCTCTCGATGTGCCGCAGGAAGATGGTGCCGCGGGGGTTGATGTATTTCTGCTCCTCGAGGTATTCCTGGAGCAACGGGACGTATTCGGCGGCGGGCATTTTGCGCCACTGGTGCAGGACGTTGAATGCGAGGCCGAAGTCGTACTGGAAGTCGCTCACGGCGGCGTGGCGAGGACTCTCGACCTCGGCCAGCACCGCGCCGTCCTTGGGCTTGAGCTTCTTGACCTCCTCGCGGATGCGCCTGACCATCTCCAGGCCGCCCTTGAGGCCGGCGTGGCTGGCGCGGGCGTAGGGGACGTTCGGGTCCCAGTTGTACTCCTTGCTGCCGTAGCAGGCGTCAATGCGATAGCCGTCCACGTCGTATTCGCGGACGTAGTGGGCGGCGACCTTGGCGATGTAGTCCTGCCAGTCGGGGCGGGCGAAGTCGTTCAGCCAGTAGGTGAGCGTCGAGCCGTCCTCGCGGCGGAGCATGAACTCGGGGTGCTGCTGGTTGTGGACGGCCTGCGGGGCGCCGCCGTGGGGGACGAGGTCGAGCAGCACCTTGAGTCCCAATTCGTGGGCGCGCTTCACGAGTGTACGAAACTCGTCGGCGGTGCCGAGGCCGTCCTGGAAGCGATAGTAGTCGAGCGGCCAGTAGGGGCTCTTGTATTCGACGGGCATGATCCAGATGGCGGTGACGCCGAGCTTGGGCAGCGTGGGCAACAGGGTTTCGGTCGCGGCCTTGAAGCCGCCGAGATCGGTGAAGTTGCTGCCAATCGTGCCGCCGGGATGGAACGAGTAAAGGACCGCGCCGCGAACCCAGTCGGGCACGTCGGCGGGCACTTTCACCCCGACGCTGTCAAACCAGTCCCAGAGCTTCGGCAGCGCATCCCAGTAGGCGGCGTCCACGACCTGCATGGTCACGAAGCCGATCTGCTGGGGCTGGCCGGGCTTGAGATAGCCCGCCGCGCCGATGCCTTGAACGACGTCAAACTGCTTCTCCCCTTCCTCGACGCGGACGTGGGGCGAATCGTCGGAGCAGGCGGCCCAGAGGAGGGTGCGATTCGGCGTGAGTTGCGTCAGGAGCGGGGCGATGCTCAGGCCGCTGCTGTGCTGGACGCCTGGCTTCATCGCGGCGAAGGGATAGCTCCTGGGCGGCCAGTGCCTGGGGAAGCGGTAGAAGCCGTCGGGCGTGGCCTTGAGGCCGGGTGTGCGGAATGTGAACGCGCGCAGCTTCACCGTCTCCTTGCCGCGATTCGTCAGCGTGGCCGAGCGGTCCACGCGGGGGAGGTCGGCGTGGAGCTTGTAGCGCTCGATGATTTCGTAGTCGCCGACGGTGATAGTCAGTTCGAGTGTGTCGGGCGCGGGCTGCTCTTTCTTGATGAGCTTGCGGCCGGGCTTGAGCTGCTCGGCCCAGGTGGTCTTCTGGTATTCGCCGATGCCGAAGGAGACGGGGTAGCGGGTGGCGTCGGCCTCGGCGAGGGCCTCGTCGCCGCGGGCGAGGCGCGTGAGGGCGCCGGTGGCCTCGTCGAAGGTGAGGGCCAGGTGCCCATGTTGGAAGTTGAAAGAGGCGGCGGGGGCAAGGGTGGCAATCAGCAGCAAGGCCGCTGGAATTGGGGCGACGTGCTTCATCCTGAGGGTCCCTCTGGTCCCATAGGTCCCATGTGTCCCATGGGACGAATGGGACCCGTCGGACAAATGGGAGAAGCCGTCTTCAGTTGCGCCAGGTATCGCGCGCGGGCCTTGGCGAAGAAGGCGAGGTAGGGCGGCGTGGCATAGTCGCGGTAGGTCCAGGGGGTGGGGGCGTAGCTGCCCTTTCGGTAGGTGAGGGTGATTTCGGCGTAGATGCCGCCCGAGAGGTAGATGCGGTGCACGTAGTCCTTGGTGGTGGCGAGGACGAGTTTCGAGCCGTCGAGATAGCCGGGGTCGAGGTTCACGGGGCGCGGGACGGGTGCGGCGAGTTCGCGGGCCAGCTCGGCCTCGAGCTGGTTGGTGCGCAGCTTGATGGCAGCGATGTCGCCGGGGCGGATGAGGCGCTCGTGGGTGACGAACTTGCGCAGCAGCCTCGGCCCCATTTCCGGGGCGTAGTAGTCGGTGAAGTCGAAGGGGATGAGGTCGCTGGCGAGGTCAATGGGGCCGAAGTCGGCGGCGAGCAGGCGCTCGGCGGCGTCGAGCCACTCGGGCCGCTGGGCGAGCATGCCGACGAGGAGCTTGACGGGCTTGGGGGAACGGATGTCGCCCATGATGGCCTCCCGCGCCAGGAGACGTCAAAACGAGCTGTCGGGCACGGTCTTGGCGGGGGCTTTGCCGTTCTGCGCGCGGCTCAAGAGGTCGAGGAAGCGCGGCTTGAGGTCCTCGCCGCCGAGGCTGGGATGCGAAATCTGGAGCATGCCGATGCTCTTGACCACGTAGTCGCCGCGGTCCTCCCGGTAGGCCATGAAGAGCTGCTCGTGCTTCGTCTCCCACCACTCCTTGCCGAACTCGGGCAGGCGCTCGAGGAGGCCGTCGTAGATGCGGCGCGCCGCCGTGTAGTCCTTGCGCAGGCGGCACAGCTCGGCGTGCTGGCGGCGGATGGCGAGCGAGGTGCCGACGAGTTTCTCAAGCTGCTCGAGGTACTGCGCGGCGGGCTTGTACTGCCGCAGGTTGACGCAGCAGCGAATGAGGCGGTCGAGGATGGCCACGACGGTGCTGCCTTCCTCGCTCTTGGGGTCGAGGCGCTTGAAGTTCACTCGGCCAAGCTGCGGCGCGTAGAACTCGACGGCCTTCTGCCAGTCCTCGCGCTCGAAGAAGGCGTTGGCGAGCCAGAGCTCGAGCTCGGGGTCCTTGCCGCGGGCCTGGCTGACGAGGGGGTAGAGGAGGTTGACCGCGGCGGCCTTGGCCTTGCTGGCCCCCGCGGCATCGCCCTCGGCGGCCAGTTGCTGGGCGCGGGCGCGGTAGAGGTCGGCCAGCCACCGCACCAGCTCGGCGGTCGTGAGCAGGTTCGGGAAGCGGTCGGGGAGCGACTTGAGGAGGGTGATGGCCTCCTGGAGCTCTCCGCCGGCTCGATGGAGTCGGACGAGCATGAGGGCGGCCTGGCCGCGTCGCTCCGCGGTCTTCGCAGGGTCCTTCGTCTCGGTCTTGGACTCCGAGAGGGCGAGGAAGCGGCTGAGCCTTTCGATGGCGCCCTTGCGGGCGTCCTCGGCCTCGGGCTTTTTCGCGGCGTGCGTGCGCGCGAAGTGGTTGTAGGCGCCCAGGGCATCGCCGTAGGCGGCGAGCACCTCGTCCACGGTGTCGCGATAGAGGGGGGCGTAGCGGTAGTAGACCTCGAGGCTGAGGACGGCGAGCGCGGTGGAGTAGACGCGGCCGCCCGTTGTCCCGCCGTAGGTGAGGGGGGACCAGCTCCCCTCCCTGTCGCCCTGGCGCTCCTGGAGGCGGCACAGGAGGTCTTTGACCTGGGGGTGCCACTTGTCCCAGGCCTTGCCCCGACGCTGGTGGAGGGCGAGGTTGGCGTAGTACCAGTAGTAATAGTTGTTCGTGCTCGTCAGGAGCGCCAGCTTGTCGAGGGGGATGGCGGTCACGGTATCCCGGTCCATCCACTTGGGCGGGTTGGCGTTGATCACGGCGCCGGCGCGCTCGATGAACGGGTCGTCGGCCGCCATGCCGAGGTACTGGTGGCACAGGAGGCCGACGGCGTTGAGGGCCATGCCCATCGGGAGCTTGGAGGGGAGGTAGAACGTCTTCCCCTGGGCCTTGTCGGTCACGGAGTCGAAGAAGCGGCGGGCCTCGGTGAACGCCTTGGTCGGGACGTCGAGGCCGCTGAGCGAGGCGGAGCGGAGGGCCATGATCATCCAGCCGCTGATCGAGGAATCGCCGTCGGGCGAGTTGGCGTAGTAGCGCCAGCCGCCGGTCGAGTTCTGGGTCTGGACGATGAAGTCGATGGCGCGCTGCGCCGGCTCCTGGAGCAGCGGGTCCTTGGTCATGCCGTAGGCTTCGACGAGGGCGAGGGTGGCCATGGGGTGGCAGTACATGTAGCCGCCGATGCGCTTCCCGCCGTCGGTGTAGGCGATGCAGCCCTCGCGGTCCTGCCGGCTCTTGAGGTAGCCGATGGCCCTGTCCACCGTGCGGAGGAACTTGCCGCCCTTGTGGGTGTAGCCGGCGCCGAGGAAGGCCATGGTGGCGAGGCCCGAGATGCCCGGGTCGGCCCAGCGGGCGCCCTCGGTCTCGGCCCGCCAGCCGCCGGTGGCGAGTTGCTTGCCGGCCAGCCACAGGAGGCCGCTCTCCACGGCATTCTCCGATGCCGTGGTCGCGCCGCCGCCGTCCTCGACGGCGCGCTTGCGGCCGCCCGGGGAGCGCTCGCCGAAGGTGCTGCCCTCGACCGCCAGGAGCTTCGTCTCGCCCATCTTCGCGGCCTCATCGAGGGCGCGGCTGTCCACGAGCTCGCGGAAGTCCTGCTTCTCGATCGGCGGCTCGACGTCGGGTGGCTTGGGCACCACGTGCGACGCGACGTCCACCGGCGGCTTCTCCTTCTCGGGCGGGCGAATCCGCGCGATGCGCACGGCCGGGAACTCGACCTCCGTCATCCGCACGTCCACCTTCCAGTTCATGAGGATCAGGACGACGATGGCGTGGACGAGGAGGGAGATTCCCCACCAGGGGGCCTTGCGGGCGAGGTGGAGGAGCTTCTGCTTGACGGCGTGCACCGGCCTACCCCTGCTCATGCGGGTCCGTGGGTCGAGCCGCCCCCGTGGATTCTTCCCTTCATTATACAACGCTCCGCCCGGCAATTCACGCATTTCGCCGGCCCGCCCAAGAGTGCCACCAAGAATGCCAACTCCTCCCCTCTGGGTTTGGCATTCTTGGGCTGCCCTGGGCGGCAGGGCGGCGCCACGCTGCGGAGGCCATGCGCGCCACGGCCCCGCGCGGGCGGGGTCGTGGTGCGGTAGCGAACGTGCCTCGGCGACGGTCAGTTGCTGCTGGCGAGGGCAGGGACCTCGAGGACGGTGCCGGGACGCAGGCTGTCGGGCTTGGCAGGGTTGGGGAGCTTCGCCCGGTTGCGCTCGTAGAGGGTGCGCCACTTGCCTGGGTCGCGGTAGACGCTTCGGGCGATCTTGATGAAGGTGTCGCCCCTCTGGACAGTGTAAGTCTTTCGCCTGGCAGGGGTTGGGGCTGCCGGGGCCGGCTTGGCTGGTCGGTCGAGCGATGGCTTATCGGTGGCCCGCTTACCCGTGTCGGGGGGCTTCGGCGTGACGGTGTCGGTGGCTTTGGGCGGAGCATCGGGCAGCGGGGGGATGGTGAGCTTCTGGCCGATCTGGAGGACGGCGACGCCCTTGTTGGCCTGCTGGATGAGGCGCCACTTGGTCTGGTCCTTGTAGTAGCGGATGGCGAGCCCGATCAGCGTGTCGCCTTTGGCGACGGTGTGGGTGATGGCCGGCTTGGGTGGCGGCGTGGGGTCAGCCCTGGACTCCAGCGCGGCGCTGTCGGTGAGGGCTGCCGGGGTCGGGTCGCGCCCGGCGTCGCGGGCGCGGAGGGCCCCGTTGTCCTCCGTGGGTGCGCCGGCCTCGTGGCGCATGGTCGCCCGGTCGGGGGGCTGGAGGTGGTTCATCATGGCGGTGTCGCCCATGAAGGACGACGAGTGGTCGGTGGGCGGCGAGCCGGGCGCATCGTGGGCCGCTGCGTCGGCATCGGCCTTTGAGGGCGCAAGGGCCTCGATGTCGGACGTCTCGACGGCCTCCGGTATGGGGCTGGGCGTGGCGACCGTGTCGTCGGGCCTCGGGCTGCGGCCCCAGATGACGACGACCAGCACCATGAGCGCCAGAATCACGATGAGAGCGATCTTGGCATCCTTACGCACGCGCGGGCTCCTTTCCTGGGCCTTTTCCGGCTGAGACATGGCAGCACCTCAGCAATTGCGGGGAGACGCACCTGGTCGGGGAGAAATGCTACGGGGAGGGGAACAACAATCTTATACTCGCCGGATCGGGCGTTGTCAAGAGGAGAATTGCGATTTTTCTGGGAATTCCGCGGCGCTGGCCGCGCAAAGGCGGCAGGGGAGGGGGCCGGCCGAGTGCCGGCCCCCTGTGTTGCGAGAGGTCTCAGGACGTGGCCGCGGCGGTCTTGGCCCTGGCGAACCGCTTCTCGATCTGCTCCTGGTGGAGGATGAGGATGGGGCTGGCGATGAACACGGTGGAGTACGTTCCGGTGATCATGCCGATGAGCATCGTGAGGGCGAAGTCCTGGATGACGCCGCCGGCGAAGAAGAGGAGGGCCAGGACCGCCAGCAATGTGCTGAACGTCGTTATGATCGTGCGGCTGAGCGTCTGATTCACGCTGTGGTCAATGAGGGCAGCGTCCACGTCGCGCTTGCGTTGCTTGCGCAGGTTCTCGCGGATCCGGTCGAAGACGACGATGGTGTCGTTGATCGAGTAGCCCACGATGGTGAGGAGGCCGGCGATGATCGTGATGTTGAACTTGCGGCCGAGGAGGGCGAGCATGCCCATCGTGATGAGCACGTCGTGCACCAGGGCGGCGACGCCCGCGGCGCCGTACTTGATCCGCTCGAACCGCAGCCACACGTAGGCGATGATGGCGATGCAGGAGGCGACGACGCCGACGATGGCCCACGCCAGCAGCTCGTGGGCGACTGCGGGGCCGACCTTGGCGACGCGCGGGATGGGGTCGGACAGCAGGAAGGTCTGCGGGTCCTCCGCGATGCGGCGGGTCAGCTCGGGGACCTTGTCGCTCGCGAGCGTGATCTCGAACTTCTCCGCGGGGCCTGTCACGCCCTCGGGCGCGGGCTTCGGCGTGGCGTCGAGGGTCCAGGCGGCAAGCCTCTCGGTCAGCACGGCGGGCTCGATCGCCTTGGTGAGGTTGAGCGCCAGGGTGGTGCGGCCCTCCTTCTCGGCCAGGGTCTCGATGCCCTGGGGGGCCAAGTCGTCCTTGAACGCCTGCATGATCTCGGCCTTGAAGCTCAGGGCGGCGAAGGCGCGGTCAATGCCCAGGCGCACGGCGCTGGGCTCGGCGAGAGTGGTCTTGACGAGGAACCTGCGGTAGGCCCCCTCGCCCTCCTTCTCGCCCTGGGGCTCGACCTTCACGTGTTTGTCCATGTTGCGGAGCTGGCGCTGAACATCCTTGAGGGCGAGCGGCCGGTCGCATTCCGCCACGGCTTCGTTGGCGTAGTTGACGGTAAGCTTGGCGACCTGGAAGTCGGCCAGGGGCGCGCCCAGGGCCTTCTCGAGGTCGGCCCGCACCTGCTCCGCGTCGATGGCCGGCGCCGTGAGCTTGAACGCGGTCTGCTTGCCATCGGCGCCCGCGGTGCCCGAGGGCTCGATCGTGAGGTTCGTGGCCTTCGCCTTCTCCTTCACCTCGTCGGGGCTCGCCGGCGTGGCCAGGGTGAATGTGGCCTCGACCGACCCCGGGCTGGTGATGGGCGTCGAGGTGATGGTGGGGGTGGCGACCTCGGAGAGGGAGGGGACGCGGATCTCGACCTCGGTGGAGCGGCGGCCGACGAAGGTGCTGCCCGCCTGGGCGGCCGAGGCGAGGCTCTGCACCTCGCACTGGGCGAACTCGGGGCCGATCTTCTTGAGCCGCTGCGTGATCTCCTCGGCGTCCATCTCATGGCGGAACACGGCGTGGAGCATCGTGCCGCCGCGGAAATCAATGTCCCAGTTCCGCGCGCCGCGCGAGATGAAGGCGCCCATCCCGATGGCGATGACGACGGCGGAGACGATGAATGCCTTGTAGCGCAGGCCCATGAAGCCGATGTTGGGCCGCTTGAAGATCTGGAGCATGGGCAGGCGGGTGATCCAGCGGCGCCAGGTGAGGATGTCGAAGACCACGCGGCCCATGACGATGGCGGTGAACAGGTTGAGGAGGAGGCCGATCATGAGGGTGAGGCCGAAGCCCTTGATGGGGCCGGTGCCGATCCAGTAGAGGATGGCGGCGGTGAGGATCGTCGTGAGGTTCGAGTCGAAGATGGTCCAGAAGGCGCGGTCGAAGCCCTCGCGGACCGCCAGGCGGAGCGGCTTCTCCGTGCTCCCGCCCATCTCCTCGCGGATGCGCTCGAAGATCAGCACGTTCGCGTCCACGGCCATGCCCACGGTGAGGGCCAGGCCGGCGATGCCGGGGAGCGTGAGCGTGGCGTCGAAGAGGATCATGATGGCCGTGAGCATCAGGACGTTCAGGACGACGGCCATGTCGGCGATCAGGCCGGCGAGGAGGTAGTAGGAGGCCATGAACAGGATGACGGCGCCGGCGCCGATGGCGCTGGCGAGGACGCCCTTGTTGATGAGGGCCGAGCCGAGCGAGGCGCCCACCGTGCTCTCGCGCTCCAGGCGCAGGGGGGCGGGCAGGCTGCCGGCCCGCAGCACCGTGGTGAGGGCCTCGCACTCCTTGACCGTGAAGTCGCCCTCGATCACCGCGTTGCCGAAGATGCGCGACTGGATGACGGGCGCGGAGTAGCAGGTGCCCTTCTCGGCGATCTGGTCGCCCGAGCGCTGGGTGTTCAGGATGATGGCGAGCTGCTCGCCGATGTGGTCGCCGGTGATCCGCGCGAAGTCGCGCTCGCCGCGCGGGTTGAAGCGGACCATGACGCTGGGGCCGAGGCGGCGGCCCGAGCCCGACGTGTCCACCCACGTGCTCGAGATGTTCTCGCCCGTCATCTCCACCTGGTCGCGGACCAGGATCTTGCGCTCGACGTAGCGCTCCTCCTTGAGGGAGCGAAGCGGGTACTCGGTCCAGCCGGGCGGGGCCTTGCCCGTCTCGTGCCAGGTCTTGTAGGCCTCGGAGTTCTCGGGCGCGACGAGGCGGAACTCGAGGTGGCCGATGTTCTGGATGACGCTCTTGAGGGTTTCGAGAATGGCGGCCTCCTGGCCGGGGAGCTGCACGAGCAGGCGGTCGGCACCCTGGGCCTGGATGCGCACCTCGCGCAGGCCGTAGGAGTCGATGCGGCGCTGGATCACCGCCTTGATCTCCTCGGCGCTCGCGCCCGCCGTGGCCTGGGGGTCGTGGAGGATGCGGTAGAGCAGCTCGGTGCCGCCGCTGAGGTCGAGGCCCAGGTTCAGCCCGCGCGAGAGGACCAGAAGCGTGCGCTTCTTGCGCGACCGCCCGTCCTTCGGCGCCAGGGGCTCGGCCGACAGCTCGCGCTCGATCTCGTAGTGGAACGGGCTGGTCAGCCACGTCCACCAGCTCGTCACCTTGAGCGACTCGACCTCGCGGTCCTCGGGCTGCACGCGCCCGCGGTCGTCGTAGGTGTCCACCGCCACCCGCACCGCGTACGGCGTGTCGCGGAACGGCAGGAAGATGAGGAACGAGAGGACGAGCACCACCACCACGAGCGGCGCCCGCCACGTGAGGTTCTTCGACTCGCGCGGCAGGCTGTCCACCAACCGGGTCCAGAACTTCGGCATCGAGAGGAACTCCGAATCAGGGGTCTACTTGTCCAGACGTTTTCAGCTCTTTTCGCCCTTTTCGTCCTTGCCGCCCTCGCCCTCGCCGGGTGCGACGACGCCGGCGATGGCCGAGCGGCTGAGGGTGAGCCTGCAATTGTCGTCCACCTTCAGAATGACCTCGCGGTCGCGGACGTGTGTGATGATGCCGTGGATGCCGCCGCGGCTGATGATCTTGTCGCCCTTCTTCAGGTTCGAGACCATGTCCACGTGCTCCCGCTGGCGCTTGCGCTGCGGGCGAATCATCAGGAAGTAGAGGATGGCGAACATCACGCCGATGAAGAGCAAGCTCTGCATCAGCGGGTTGCCGCCCGGTTGCTGGGGGGCGGGGGCATCCGCGGCCAAGGGGAGAAGCCCCGTCCAAAGCGTGGCGAACAGGCTCATTGTCTCTCCGTGTTTTCCGGCTGCGAGTAGGAGTCGAGGAAGGCGCTCTTGAATGCGGCGAGTCGCCCCTCGAGGATCGCCTGGCGGCAGCCACGCACCAGGCGCTGGTAAAAGGCCACGTTGTGCAGCGACGTGAGGACGGCGGCGGCGATCTCGCGGGCGTGGAACAGGTGCCGCAGGTAGCCGCGGGAGAAGCCGCGGCAGGCCGCACAGTCGCACGTCGGGTCGAGCGGGCGCGGGTCGTCGCGGTGCCGCAGGTTGCGCAGGCGCACGACGCCGCGGGCCGTGAAGGCGTGGCCGCTGCGGCCGTTCCGCGTCGGCAGCACGCAGTCGAAGAGGTCCACGCCCCGCTCGATGCACTCGATCAGGTTGATCGGCGTGCCCACCCCCATCAGGTAGCGCGGCTTGTCGGCGGGCAGGTGGGGCAGCGTGGCGTCGAGCACGCGGTACATCAACTCGTCGCCCTCGCCCACGCTCACGCCGCCGACGGCGTAGCCGGGAAAATCCATGTCCACCAGGCGCTGGGCGCATTCGACGCGGAGGGGCTCGAAGACGCCGCCCTGGACGATGGCGAAGAGCGCCTGGTCGTCGGGGCGACCGTGTGCCTTCTGGCACCGAGCCGCCCAGGCGATGCTGCGCCGCATCGCGACCTCGGCCGCGTCGCGCTCGCACGGGTACGGCGCGCATTCGTCGAAGGCCATGAGAATGTCGGGGCCGAGGACGTTTTGGATCTCCGTCGCCTTCTCGGGCGTCAGGGTGATCCGCGCTCCGTCAATGTGCGACTGGAATTCGACCCCGTCGTCGGTCACTCGCCGCAGCTCGGCGAGCGAGAAGACCTGGAAGCCGCCGCTGTCGGTGAGGATCGGGCGGCTCCAGCCCATGAAGCCGTGGAGGCCCCCGAGGCGGGCGACGACCTGTTCGCCGGGCCTCAGATGGAGGTGGTACGTATTGCCAAGGAGCATCTGGACGCCGACCGCTTCGAGCTGGCTGGGGAGCAGTGCTTTCACGGCTCCCTGGGTGCCCACGGGCATGAAGGCGGGGGTCTCCACCCGCCCGTGCGGCGTGTCGAGCCAGCCGGCGCGTGCGGCGCCAAGACCAGTAAGGATACCGAAGAGAGGCCGTTTCGTCAAATCACACCTGGGCATGGGATGTATCTGGCACTCGCGGCGTCACCTTCAGAGGCGGCCCAATCGTGCTCGTCGCCGTCCTCGTCGTCGTCGTCGAATCGGTTGGGCTCGGGCTCCGTCACGGGATTCGAGGACGAGGACGACGACGAATGGGACGCCGGGGTCAGGTTCAGTGCGTTGCATAGAGCCGTGTGAGCTGTGCCCCGGGGTAGTAGTGGCGGAGGATCTCGGGGGCCGAGAAGTGCGCGTCGGCCATGCCCTTGCTGCCCCACTGGCACATGCCCACGCCGTGGCCGAAGCCGCGCCCCTGGAACTCATAGCCTTCCGCCGTGGCACGCAGGTCGAAGAAGGTGCTCGGGAGCTTCGAGGGGCCGACGGCGAGGCGGAACTCGCTGGCGGGCATGGCCGCGCTGCGCCCGCCGCCCAGGGTGACCGTGATCTCCTTGGCGCGGCCCGTTGCCGTGCGGGCGCTCACCGCGATGCCCATCAACTGCTGAATGCCCTGGCCGCTCTTGGCCAGAGCATCGGCAAGCTCCACCTTGGGGATCAGCCTCGTCCACGAGAAGTGCTTGGAGTCCTTGCAGTACGGGCACGCGACGGCGGACAGGGGGAGGAGCGGAGGGTCGGGGAAGACCTCCTGGACGGCCTCGGTGTGGCCGCCGCAGGTCGAGTGGTAGTAGCAACGGAAGAGCCTCATCTGGTACAGGAGCACCATGCCCGCCGTGCGGTCCACGGCAGCGTTGAGGCGGGGGTCCTCCTTGGCCATGCCCAGGTAGTTCTGGTCCATCACGGTCGCGTAGAGGTCGAAGGGTCCGTCGCGGCGCTGGGCCATGCGCCACATGGCGTAGGAGCGGGCGACGACGGCCTGGGCCTCGAGGGCCGCGGCCGGCCAGCCGGGATAGGTCTCGCCGCCCAGGACGCCGTAGAGGTAGTCCTCGATGGGCAGGACGTTGAGGAGGGCGAGCCGGCCCTCGCCCAGCCGCCGCACGGCCAGGTCGCCGCGGTAGCGGCGGCCGTCCACGGTGAGCGCGGCGCTGCCCTGGATGCGCAGCAGCACGGCGTCGTCGGGGAAATGGCGGTCGCCCACGATCAGGGCCGCCGCGGAGGACCGGACCCGTCCGTCGGCCAGCGGCGGGCAGTGGGCCAGCACGGCCGGCGTGCCCCGCGTGCGCGGGCCCCACGGCTCGATCGTGTAGGGGGCGGAGATGGCGAGCCCGGCGCTCGGCACGTTCTCGGCAAGGAGCACGCGGACCGGGCGCGCCGCTCCGCTCGGCGTGGCGATCTCGGAGGGCACGTGCGTCACCACCCTGCGCGCCACGCACGAGGGCGCCAGGCACAGCGTCGCCACGACGCCGACGGCCACGGCGGCCTGGAGTGCCCGTCGGATGGCTGCGCGGGTGGTTCTGGTCATCGCGTGTGCCCGCTTGCTTTGCCGGGGCTGGTCAGTCGCTCCTGGGCGCCGCCCGAGGGCCGGGCTGCCGTGCGCCGCGGTAGAGCTCGACCGCGGTGTCGCGGTAGCGCTCGTGCTCGCTGAAGATGCAGCCGCAGTACTGCTGTCGGTAGAGCTGGAGGCGTCGTGCCTGCTCCATGCCCCGGTCGTGAAGGTGTCGGCGATCCGTGTCGTCGAAAGCGACGCCGTAGCGCCCAGCGGCCGCGTGCCCGAGGGTGCAGAGGGCGTCGCGATCCTGCTGGGGGCTGACGAGGAGTGTGGAGGTGAACCTGGGGAAGCCGTGCTCGGCGGCGTAGCGGGCGGTGGCGTCGAGCCGCATCGCGTAGCAGGCGTGGCAGCGCTCGGGGCGTGCCCGGCGAGCGCCGATGGCATCCAGGAAGCTCTCGAGGCCATAGGCGTCGCAGGCGACGAGGGGGAGGCGCTCACGGTCGGCGAGGACCTGGCAGGCCTTGAGGCGACGACGGAACTCGATCAGCGGGTGGATGTTAGGGTTGCAGAACAGAGCCGTGGGCACTACGCCGTCCTCGCGCAACTCGTCCAGCAGCGCGCACAGGCAGGGGGCGCAGCAGGCGTGGATGAGCGTGGGCTCAGTGGCCTTCGTCTTCATCGGCGGGTTCGGACTCGTCGCCAGTCGGCAGCACGTGCTGCTCGGGTTCGAGCAAGTCCTCGTCTTCGTCCTCCTCGCCCTCGAGCGCGGTTTCCTTGAGCTGAAGGCCGTAGCGGGCCAGCTTCTCGTTGACCTCGTTGAGGGAGGTGCGGCCGAAGTTCCTGCTGGCAAGGAGCTCCTCGGCGGAGTGTTGGACGATTTGGCCGATGGTGGTTATCCCGAGGCGCTCCATGCACTTACGGCTGCGCATCGAGAGGTTGAGTTCGCTGATGGGGATGTTGAGCGCGGCCTGGTCGGCGGCGGTGGCGGCGCCGGCGATCGCGGCAGTGGCAGCGGCAGCGCTGGCCGCCAACTGAGCCGGGCCCTCTTCGCGGGCCTCGCCCAGGCGCAGGCCGCGGGCCTGCAAGACCTCTTTGATCTCCTGGAGCGAGGTTTCGCCGAAGTTCTTGGACGCCAGCAACTCGTCCTCGGTCATACTGCACAGGTCGCCGAGAGTATCCAGGTTCATGCGCTGCAAGCAGTTACGCACTCGGACGGAGAACTCGAAGTCGCTGACGGGGATCTCCATGAGCTTCTGGCGGCGCTCGAGCTCGCGCTGGCGGTCCTCGTCGTACGTCATGTCGAGCGCGCCGTGGGCATCCTTGAGGAACATCCGCGCGCGCGGGTGCGTGGGGTCCACGCGGAGCACGCGGCGGTAGCATTCGATGGCGCGGTCGTAGTCGCGGCGGTCCTCGCACAGGACGCCGAGATTGATGAGGGCGTTGACGTAGAGGGGCGGGGATGCGGCCAGGGCGGTGTAGTGTTCCAGCGCGCGCTCCTCGTCGCCGCGGAGCGCCTGGGTATAGCCGAGGCGGAGGGCCGCCCCGGGATGCCGGGGGTCGAGCTCAAGGGCCTTCTCGTACTCGGCGACGGCGTCCTCGTAGCGGCCGGTGAGGTCGAGGCAGAGGCCGACGAGGTAGTGCGTGGCGGGGTCGTTGGCGTGCGCGCGCGCGAGTGCCCGTGAGGTGGCGAGGGCGGCCTCGGGCTTGCCGTTCTTGGCGGTGGCCTCGGCCTCGCCGAGGGCGGCCAGGCGCTTGGTGGCGGCCTTGCCCCGCTGGGCGCGGGCGAAGGCATCCACGGCCTTGGTGAAGTGGCCGTTCTCCAGGTAGCACTGGCCGAGGAAGTAGTCGGCCTCGGTCGAGCCTGCCGCGGTGAGGTTGGCGATCGCCTCGTCGAGGCGTCCGAGGGCCCAGAGCCCCACGCCGATCACGAGCGCCGCGTCCTCGCGGCGCAGCTCCTTGCCCCCGATGGTGGGGTTCTCGATGAGCTCGATGACGAGTCGCTCGAGTTGGCGGCGGTGGTCGAGCGACTGGGCCTGCGCGGAGCGGAGGCGGAGGCACTGCGCCGCGTCGCCCTTGCTTCCGAGGAGGAGTTGCTGAACGTCAAGCTCCTGTGTGGTGGTCTCGGCCATGCTTCGCTTGCCCCTTTATTGACGCAGCGGAGTGCCAGGGCGGGTTCAGATGCCGTGTAAACCCCTAATTATATGGAAGGGCGGCTGATTTGCAAGGAAAAGTTATGCGTTTGACAGCCAGCCCGGCCTTCTGCTATCTTACCCTGCCAGGCCCTGGTCGTGGCTGGAGGATCGGGATGAAGGCCGAGATGTCGCGCCGGAGTTTTGTCGTCGGCACCGCCGTCGTGGCCGGCAGCGCCTTCGGGCTCGGGCTGTGGCGGCGATCGCGCTCCAGGGGCCGGGTGCTCAAGGCCGCTGCGCCGTGCGCGCTGGCGCTCGGGCCAGGGAAGCTGGTCGTCGCCAGGGGAGGGGACCCCGCCCAGAACGTGCGCCGCGCGCTGGATGCCGCCGGGGGCCTGAAGGCCCTGGTCAAGGGCCGGCAGACGGTGGTTATCAAGCCCAACATGGCCTGGGACCTCCCGCCCGACACCGGGGCCAACGCCAATCCCGCCACGGTGGCGGCTGTCGTGGCGCTGTGCCGCGAGGCCAGCCCCGACGCCCGCGTGGTCGTGTTCGACCGCACGATGGCGCGCGACCCCGCCGGCCCCTACCGCACCAGCGGCATCGCCGACGCCGTCCGCAAGGCGGGCGGCACGGTGCACGTTGTGGATGAGAACCGGTTCCACGAGGTCGCGATTCCCGACGCCTTTGCCCTCGAGCGATGGTCCTTCTACGAGCTGGTCCTGTTTCAGGACCAGGTGGACGTGTTGATCAACATCCCGGCGGCGAAGACCCACAGCACGTCGGGGCTGACCCTGGGGATGAAGAACGTCTTTGGCATGGTCGGCGGCGAGCGCGGCCAGCTCCACCAGCAGATCCACGAGAAGATCGCCGACCTCAACCGCGTGGTGAAGGTGGACCTGACGATTCTCGACGCCACGCGCGTGATGTTCCGCAACGGCCCGAACAGCCCCCGGCGGTCGGACGTCGACGCTACGCCCGAGCGGGCGCAGCGGATCGTGGTCGGCACCGACCCCGTGGCGGTGGACGCCTATGCGGCCAAGGAGCTGTTCGGGCGCGACCCGGCCGACGTCGGCTTCATCCGTCTGGGCGCGGAGGCCGGGCTGGGAGACATGAAGTTCACTGTGAGGGAAGCATGATGGATCCGGATGCGTGACCCGTGACGCGTGACCCGTGACCAG
The DNA here is from genome assembly GCA_035527715.1 of Planctomycetota bacterium. Lineage (GTDB taxonomy): Bacteria > Planctomycetota > PUPC01 > DSUN01 > DSUN01 > DSUN01. The sequence continues at coordinate 39,951 of DATKZY010000240.1, forward strand.
AGGAGAGAGCCCGACCGCTTTCGTCGCTCCTGTCACGCGTCACGCGTCACGCGTCAGGGGAAACCATTGAGCAGACTCCGCTGGCTCACGCAACTCGTCACATTCCTGGTCTTCGCGGCGCTTCTCGTGCATGCCGCGGCGCTGGTGGGCAGCGCGCTGGTGCCGCCCGACGCGGTGCTGCGGCTCAGCCCGCTGGCGGCGCTGGCCACGATGCTGGGCGCGGGCGGCTTCATCGCGCGCTACGTGCCGGCGCTCGGCCTGCTCGTGCTTGCCGTGGCATTCGGGCGGTTCTTCTGCGGCTGGGTGTGCCCGCTGGGCAGCACGCTCGACGCCACCGACCACCTGCTCACGCCTGCCCGGAAGGGCAGGAAGCCGACGCTGTACGACGGGCGACGCCTCAAGTACTACGTCCTGGCGTTCCTGCTCGTGGGCGCGGCCCTCGGCATCAGCGCCGCCGGCTGGCTCGACCCCCTGAGCATCGCCACCCGCAGCTACGGCCTGGTCGTCGTGCCCTACGTCGCCTGGCTCAGCGGCGGCGTGGGCCTGGCGTTCCGCGACCTGCCGGCCGGGCCTCTGGGCGACTGGTGGGCACGCGGCTCGAGCGCGCTCCTCGCCGGCGGCAGCGTGCCGACCTATCACCAACACGTCGTCTTCGCTCTCCTGTTGCTGCTTCTCCTCGGGCTCGGCGTCTGGTATCGCCGCTACTGGTGCCGCAACCTGTGCCCCCTCGGGGCGCTGCTGGGCGTCGTGTCGCTCAGGCCCCTGCTGCGCCGCTCGGTGAGCGAGGAGTGCAGCTCGTGCCACAAGTGCGAGCGCGTGTGCCCGATGGGCTGCATCACGGCCGGCGGCAAGGGCACCCGCAGCGGGGAGTGCATTCTGTGCCTGCGGTGCCAGGACTCGTGTCCGACGGACGCCATCCGGTTCACCCGCCGCCAGCCGCGGGAGCAGGACGTGGCGGTGGACCTCACGAAGCGTGGCTTCCTGGCCACGATGGGCGCGACGGTGGCGGCGCTGCCGGTGCTGCGGATCAACCCCGAACGCCACGGCACGAAGGAGCGGCTGCCCGTCCTGCGCCCGCCGGGCGCGCGGCCCGAGGACGAGTTCCTCGCACGCTGCGTGCGCTGTGGCGAGTGCATGCGGGTGTGTCCCACCCGGGCGCTTCAGCCCTCGGCGTTCGAGGCGGGCGTCGAGGGGCTCTGGGCGCCGCGCCTCGTGCCGCGCATGGGCTACTGCGTCTACCCGTGCACCGCGTGCGGCGCCGTGTGCCCCTCGCAGGCCATCGAGAAGCTGGCGTTCGAGGCGAAGCGCACCCGCGCCCTCGGCAAGGCGAAGTTCGACATGAGCCGCTGCATCCCCTGGCGCGGCCACGCCCGCTTCCAGGAGGGCCTGGCCGAGTGGAAGGACTGCAATTGCGGCACCTGCGAGGAGGCCTGCCCCGTGCCCGGCAAGGCCATCCGCTACAACCGCTTCGTCGGCAAGGTGGGCGGCAGGGAAATCGTCATTGACCGCCCCTACGTGGTCGAGGACCTCTGCGTCGGCTGCGGCTTCTGCGAGAACGTGTGCCCCGTGGCCGGCGCCGCCGCCGTGCGCGTCGAAGGCCCGGCCGGCACGGCCAAGGTGGCCCCCGAGGAAAAGCCTCCCGGGCCCGCGGGCGTGGACCCCAACCACGCCCTCGCCCCCAAGCTCGACGCCTGGACGCGTGACGGCGAGGTCCGCGTCTACGTGGGGCCGAACGGCCTGTTCGAATACATCAACGGCGCGGGCGAGCCGTATCTCACCTACGCCTTCGTGCAGGTCGCCGCCGCGAAGTACCGGCAGGAGCGGATGGAGGTGAACGCCGACCTCTGGTACTTCCAGACGCCCGAGGAGGCGTTCGGCGCCTACAGCCGCGACTGCTCCGCAGGCGCCCGCGCGGTCGAGAAGCTCGGCAACGGCGGCGGCAGCGGCGAGGGCGAGGTGTGGGTGTGGAACGGCGCCCACTACCTCCACCTCGTGAGCCTCGGCAATCGGCCGGCCGCGCGCGGCGACCTGGCCGGGCTCGCAAAGGCCATTCTCGCGCGGATGCCCGAGGGCGTGCCGAAGCTCCCTGCCGCCGTCGTCGCGCTGCCCGTGGCCCTGCGCGAGCCGACCAGCGTCCACTACTTCCACGCCGACCTCGCGGCGCCCGACGTGTTGCCCGCCGACCTCACGGGGCCGAAGGGCCTGGCGATGGCGGCCGGCACCCCCGCCGCCTTCGCCCGCTACGCCGAGGGCGGCAAGCCGAGCCACTGGATCGTCGTCGTCGAATACCCGTCCCCCGCCGAGGCCGGGGCCGCGCACAGGCGCTGCCTCGAGCTGCACGCGGGCAAGCAGGTCCCCGTGGACGCCGGCGCACCCGTGTTCGACGCGGGCGGCGGCAATCTCGTCGTCTTCCTCCAGGCTGGCCGCCGCATGGGCGCGGTGCTCAAGGCCCAGGGGCCCGACGCCGTGAAGAGGGCCGCCGCGGCGCTCCAGCAGTCCCTCTCTCAGTAGCCGCCTCACGCAACGGAGAATCTCCTCATGGCGAAGCGTTCCAAGCGTCAACTGGGGTTTGCCACGCAATGCGTCCGGGCGGGGGACCCGGTGGACGACCAGTGGGGCTCGGTGGCCCCGCCCATCTACCAGACCTCGACGTTTGCGTCGGCCGACACGCGGGCGCAGTGGGAGATCATCGAGGGGAAGCGCCCCGGCCACTGCTACACGCGCTACAGCAACCCGACCACGCGCGGCCTGGAGGTCAAGGTGGCCGCCCTCGAGGGCGGTGAGGACGCCGTGGCTTTCGCCAGCGGCATGGCCGCCGTGAGCGCCTGCGTCCTCGCCTGTGTCAAGGCGGGCGACCACGTGGTCGTCCAGCGCGACGTCTACGGCGGCACCTTCGAGGTCTTCCACCGCCTCCTCCCGCGCTTCGGCGTGAAGGTCGCGACCGTGAACGCCACCGACCTCGCCCAGGTCCGCGCCGCCGCACGCAGGGGCACGAAGCTCCTCTACGTCGAGACCCCCGCGAACCCGCTCCTGAGCGTCGTGGACCTCGCCGGCGTGGCCGCGATCGGCCGCAAGGTGGGCGCGACGACGATGTGCGACTCGACCTTCGCCACCCCGGCCAACTGCCGCCCGCTGGAGTTCGGGATCGACGTCGTGCTCCACTCGGCCACAAAGTACCTCGGCGGCCACGCCGACGTGATGGCCGGCGTCGCCGTCGCAACCACCGCATTCTGCGACAGGCTGGAGGACATGCTGCGCATCCTGGGCGGCGTGCTCGACCCCTTCGCCGCCTGGCTCGTCACCCGCGGCATCAAGAGCCTCGGGCCGCGCGTCGCCGTCCACAACGCCAACGCGATGGCCTGCGCCGAGTTCCTCGCCGGCCACTCCCGCGTGCGCGCCGTCCACTATCCCGGCCTCCCCAGCCACCCGCAGCACGAGCTGGCGAAGCGCCAGATGCGCGGCTTCGGCGGAGTGCTGAGCTTCGAGGTGGACGGGACGGCGCGGGCGACGTCGGCCGTCGTGGACCGCCTCCGCATGTTCCGCGTCGCGCCGTCGCTCGGCGCCGTCGAGTCGCTCGCCCTTCAGCCGGCCGCCACCACCCACTCGAAGCTCTCGCCGCGCGAGCGCAAGGCCGTGGGCATCCGCGACAGCCTGGTGCGCCTGGCCTGCGGCATCGAGTCGGCGGAGGACCTGGTGGACGACCTCCGCCAGGCCCTCGGCGGGCGTCGGAGGCGGTGAGCCGCCCCCTCACGGGTTGCCCCATGAACACCGTTCGCGGCCTCTTTGCCCCAGTGCCTCGCCTTGCTGCCCCAGTGGCCACCCTGGGCGCCTTCGACGGAGTCCATCGCGGCCATCAGCGCATCCTCGCCGAAACCGTCGCCTGGGCGCGAGACGCCGGCGGCCAGGCCGTGGTCCTGACCTTCGACCCGCTGCCGAAGGCCGTCGTGGGGCCGGGCGGCGCCCTGTGCATCACCTCGCTCCCGCACCGCCTCGCCCTGATGCAGCAGTGCGGGCTGGACCTGGCCGTCGTCGTGCCCTTCGACGCCACGGTCGCCGAGATGCCCGCCGAGCGATTCGTCCGCGACGTGTTGCTGGGCTGGATCGGGGCGCGGCGCGTGGTCTTCGGGCGCGACTCGACCTTCGGCCGCAAGGCCGAGGGCGACCTCGCACTCCTCCGACGCCTGGAGGCCGACGGCCTGCTCGCCGTCCGCTCGCCGGCCCCCGTGCGCTACCGTGGCGGCATCATCTCCAGCACGGCCATTCGCCAGGCCATCGGCGCCGGCGGCCTGCGGGCCGCGGCGGCCATGCTCGGCCGCCCCTTCTCGCTCCTGGGCACCGTCGTGCGCGGCGAGGGGCGGGGGCGCTCGCTCGGCTTCCCCACCGCCAACCTCGACCTCCACCACGAGGCCATCCCGCCCGACGGCGTCTACGCCACCTTGGCCCATGTCCCCTCCGTTGCTGGAAGTACAGACACAGGCAAGATGCCTGTGCCACCAGAGCGTGACAGCGGTGGCACAGGCTTCCAGCCTGTGGGTGGGGGAGGTGAAGGTGGCGCAGGCTTCCAGCCTGTGCATTTCCCTGCCTATCCAGCGCTCACCTACGTCGGCCGCCGCCCCACCTTTGCCGCCGATGATGCGGCCACCAGCATCGAGGTCCACGTCATCGGCCTCGAGGCCGACCTCTACGGCCTCGACATCGAGGTGCGCTTCGTCCGGAGGCTCCGCGGCGACCAGCGCTTCCCCTCGGCGGACGCCCTCGTGGCTCAGATGGAGGCCGACCGCCGCGCCGCCCTCCGCGCCTGCCGCGCCGCGCTCCGACGCACGAGACCCGGCCCCACCACCCCCAGCTAACAAAGGCGTGCATCGCCCCACATACTCTACGAGGGCGGAGTTCACCACACAGGAAAGGACGGAACCCCATGCGAATGCAGCGGTGCTTGGCGGCGCTCGTGGCCCTGGCCGTGGCTTGCCCGGTGGCGCACGCGCTCGACATCGAGAAGCCCCGAAACATCATCCTCATCGGCTGGGACGGCGCGCAGCGGCAGCACGTGCACGAGGCCCTCGACCGCGGCGAGCTGCCCACCCTCAAGGCCCTCGCCGCCGAAGGCGTGATGCTCGATGTGGACGTGAAGGGCACCACGGACACCAAGGCCGGCTGGAGCCAGATCCTGACGGGCTACAACCCCGACGTCACAGGCGTCTACAGCAACGGGCGCTACCGCGACGTACCGAAGGGCCTCAGCCTCTTCGAGCGCCTCGAAGAGCACTTCGGCAAGGACGATTTCGTCACCGTCGCCGTCATCGGCAAGAAGGGCCACTGCGGCGAGATCGACCCCCCGAAGAAGACCAAGCTCGAGGCGGGCAAGGACGCCGAGCCCCCGGTCAAGGAGAAAGCCAAGGGCAAGCGAAAAGGCCGCCAGCCCGGCGCCGGCAAGGCCGCCCAAGGGCAGATCGTCGAGGAGGACGGCGTGAAGTACCGCGTCTTCGGCGGCTCGCCCTACTACACCATGCACTTCGCCTGCGATACCTGGGAGTTCGGCCTCATGCAGGACGCCAAGGTGGGCACCCGCGCCCTCGCGCTCCTCGAACAGCACAAGGACAAGCCGTTCTTCTTCTTCGTCCACTTCGCCGAGGTGGACCACAGCGGCCACAAGCACGGCGAGAATTCCAAAGAGTACAACGACGCCCTCATCTCCAACGACACGTGGACGGGCAAGATCCTCGAGAAGCTGAAGGAGCTGAAGCTCGACGACAAGACGCTCGTCTACGTGACCGCCGACCACGGCTTCAACGAGGGGGCGAAGAACCACAGCAAAGCGCCGTTCATCTTCCTCGCCACCAACGACAAGCGGGTGCAGAAGCCGGCGACCCCCACCACGCGGGCCGACGTGCCCGCGACCATCCTGGCCCGCTTCGGCTTCGACCTGGCCAAGCTCCAGCCCCCGCTGGCGGGAAGGCCCCTCGTCGCACGCTGATCTTTGCTTACATGCGTGCGCTTCGGCAGCCCGCGTTCGGGGGCTGGCCCGGAGCGCCTGGAAAGATGTGGGCAAAGACAAGCGCCCCGCCGCCCGCTACTCGCTGAAGTCCAGAATGTCGAAGTCCTCGTAGTGATGGAAGTCCAGCACGGAGAGCGGGGCGGAGCTGGTGAGCTCCTTGCCCTCCTCGAGGTACACCGAGTAGTCGTAGCGGCAGACCGCGAAGCGCCAGCGGTCGCCGAGCTGCGGCCTGGGCGCCGTGCCCGCGAACGCCGTCCACGGGATCGCCGCCTCCACGATCCAGCCCTTGTCGCGGTCCTTCCAGCTGTTCAGCGTCCCGCTGATCGCCACGGCCGCCTTGATGCCCGAATCCCAGTCCTTCCAGCGGTCGAGCGAGCCGGCCGCCCCCCGTCGCCCGATCAGCAGATCGAGCACCGTGCCGAGCGGGGTCACGTGAATCTCGTAGTAGGCCGGCTCCACGTCGCTCGGCTTCAGGAACAGCTCCGCCACGTCGTCCTCCCACGTCCACGAGTCGCGGTCCTTCTTGATCGCGAAGATGTCGAAGTCCTCCATCACCATCGCCAGGTACAGGCACTCGTTGTCCCAGAGCAGTTGGGCCGAGCTGGGGTGGCGGGGCTTCTTGCCGTCGGGCGGGATGCGGAAGTCGTCGAGCGCGTAGGCCCGTTCCCAGGCCGACTCATCGAGCTTGCCGTCAATCGTGATCTTCCCGACCACCCGGCGGCAGGGCACGATCCGCGCCCTGCCCGTCGTCGCCTTCGGCGCCCCGGGGAAGCACCCCGCCGCGAGCAACCCGACGACCGCGACGCCCAGCACTCGATACCTCATCGTGTACTCCTTGATTGGCTTGTGGCTCACCCCTGCCGATTCTAGCCGCCCCCGAGCCGCGTGTCAACCAAGCCTCCCCCCTCGCCAAGCTCAGCAGTCTGATCTGCGGGAATCGTGAGACTTCAGGCGGCTGAAGTGTCACCGGGAATCCACTTTCTACCCAACGCGGGAGGGCGAGGCTCCCGCCGAGCCGCGCCGACGGCCAGACTGCGGCTCCGCCGGAGCGTCGCCCCCCCCGGCCCGGCACTTTCCGCAGCAGAGCCGAGTTGGAGATAGCTCTGGCGCCGGCTTGGAGGCGTCGGAATCGAGCGTGATGTCCCCCCGACTGGCCCAACCCGCTAACCCTTCGATGATCCTCGTCTTCGACGATCAAGCACCCGACAGATCAGGAACCCGATGACAACCCCGGCAAGCACCAATGCGACGGGGGCCAGGATCCCGGGCGCATGCCCACGCGCCTCCTCCGCCTCACCTTCGTGTCCCGGTTGGGTGCGAGTCTCGCCAAAGACCTCTCTGGGGGGTCTTCTGCCTTCCTTGAGGCCCGCCTCTACTTCCGCAGCAAGTTCTGCGACCTGCGGGTTCGGATCGTTCTTGAGGGGTTCCACATATGCCATGAGGGATCGGTCTCCCCGCTTCCACAGATGCACCAATGCAGCGTACCGCTTGGCGTGATCATCCGAAGAAAGGAGTTCACGGTACACTTCGCGCGGCACGGTTATGCCCTGCTCGTCACACACATCGAACATGGTTTCACACACATAGAAGAAGCCGGACTTGCCGATCCTGAGGATAGCGTCGCGGCCGGCATCGGTTCCCGCGAACTTGGCGAGTGCCTGTAGAACGGTGTGGGCCGAGTAAGGGTCCAGTGTCGCGCCCAACTCCAGGTGGGTCACAACCCTGGGATCGTCCACATACGACAGGAGATCCACTGTTCGCCTCAGCCGCCAGAGCTGGTCATCGTCAAGACGCGTCCCGCGCCCTATGACTTTGAGCTCTACCAGGGGCTTGGCATACCCTGCAATGGCTGCGTCTGTCAGTTGCCCTGGGCTGACCGAGACCTGGAATTGCCCGGTCAGCGAACGCTCGGGTCGCTGGCTGAACCATTCCGCGTCTTCCCGGTACCTAACCCTGTAGCTCACGGTGAACTTCCTTGGGCTCTGGTTATGGAATCTGAACCGCTGCTTCAGAGGAAACGTGATACGCAATTCCTCCCGAGGCCCCAGCGTGCGGAGCTCCACGCCGGGATCTGAGGAGTACATGCCCTGGGTCAGAGGCGGAGCCGCTGGAGTCGCGTCACGATCATTGCATGTCAGAGACACCCCCAGCGCGTCTGGGTACTCCATGAGAATGGCCGTCTCGCCGTCAGAAAAGCTTCTGACGCTGAACAGGACGGGAATGGGCCCCGCCAATAGAGCGGGCCCGGCGACAGGTGTGAATCTGACCTCGATGGTGGGCTGTCCGGCAAGCGACACCGTCCACAACCACACTTCCAGGACACAGCCCAACACCGGCGTTGAGCACCACAATGTCCGCATGGAGTTTCTGCGGGCGATGGGCAGGGGTATGTCGCTGCGGGTGTCCAGCAGGGGAGTGGTCATGGCGCCGCCTCCAAGGCTGTCCTGATGATACGCCGGCGGGACGGGGGCGTCAAGGGGAAGGAGGGGTGTTCGGGGGGCGGTGTTCGGTTGTCGGGTACGGAGGGGGACTCGATGGCGGGATGATTGGGGGCAGAAGGGCTGGGGGACCTGTCCCCCAGACCCCCTGGGGTTTTCCGCTTTGGGGCCAACGGCAACCGTGCGTCGCACGGGAACGGTCGAACCGGCGGAGATGGCGGCGGGGAGGGGGGGTGATCACCTTGGCCGAGGCGGGGAGAGGCCGGCTCGGGCGAGGAAGCGGATGCATGTGCTTGATATGACAAGGCTTATGGCGGTGCTGTGGCGCTGTGGCGCTTCCCGTCAAGATGATCAACCCCCGTGTTGCGCGCGTGATCACCTTGATCATGTTGCCTCGGATTGACTCGCGCCCCCCCGGAGGGGCGCGAGTCAATCCACCCCCGAGGCTCGGCGGGGTGCAGCGACGTAAGTCGTTGCGGGCTAATTAGTTGCAGCCTGCGGAGTGGATGCTAAGCGCTGCGGTTTGACTCGCGCCCACCAGAGGGGGGAAAAGGGCGCGAGTCAAACCAGTCGGCAGACGGAGGAGGAAGGACGGTGGGGCTGGCAGCTCCAGTTCCGGGCGCCGCCGGGCGGCAAGGCGAGGACGCCCTGGTTCGGGGGGCGGTCTGCTTCCCGCTCTTGCGCTTGACGGGTCGGTTGCTTTCGGCTACCATCGGGGTGTCTGGTCTGGAGGCACACTGCCCCGAGGGTTTCCCCCGGAGGACCATCGGCATGTCGAGGAAATATGGTTTCGCGCTCATCGGCTGCGGCGCCGTGGGCTCGCATCACGTCACCGCCATTTCGCAATTGCGCAATGCGCGGCTCGTGGCCGTGTGCGATGTGTTCGAGCCAAGCGCCCGGCGCTGCGGGGAACGCGCGGGCGTGCCCTGGTACACCGAGTACCACAAGATGCTGGAGCGGGACGACGTGGATGTGGTGAGCATCTGCACGCCGTCGGGCCTGCACATGGAGCCCACTCTCACCGCCATTGCAGCGGGCAAGCACTGCGTGGTGGAGAAGCCTCTGGAGATCGCGCTCGACCGGTGCGACAGGATGATCGCAGCGGCGGAGAAGGCAGGCGTGCAGCTCGCGACCATCTTCCCCTCACGCTTCGGCCTCGCCGCCCAGGAGCTGCGGAAGGCCGTGGACGCGGGGCGGTTCGGGCGGCTCACGATCGGCGACGCCTACGTGCGCTGGTGGCGCGAGCAGAGCTACTACGACAGCGGCGGCTGGCGCGGCACGTGGAAGCTCGACGGCGGCGGCGCACTGATCAACCAGACGATTCACAGCGTGGACCTCATCCAGTGGTATATGGGGCCGGCGAAGGCCGTCGCCGCCGTGGCGGGGTGCCTCGCCCACACGGGGATCGAGGTGGACGACGCGGCCATCGTGGCGGTCGAGTGGGCCAACGGCGCGCTCGGCGTGATCCAGGGCACGACGGCGGCGTGGCCGGGCCTCGACCGCCGCGTCATCATCTCGGGCGATGCGGGGAGCGCGATCCTGGAGGAGGACAAGCTGGCCTTCTGGCAGTTCCGCCGCGAGCGGGCGCGCGACGCGCGGATCCGCGCGGGCGAGGTGGGCGCCGAGGACATGGGCAGCGGGGCCTCCGACCCCATGGCCTTCAGCCCCGAGAACCACCGCCGCCAGCTCGCCGACCTCCTCCGCGCCCTCGACCGCGGCACGAAGCCGCTCGTGGACGGCGCCGAGGGCCGCAAGAGCGTCGAAATCGTCCTCGCCGCGTATAGGTCCGCCGAGACGGGGAAACGCGTGGAGCTGCCGCTTCCCTCGAGCTACAGGCCGGGTAGGAAGGGATTCACCGCCTGACTTTCGAAGGGGTTTTGCCAATGTTCAAGCAAGCCGTCTTCAGCGACGAAGTGTCTCAGGACCTCAGCCGTGTGATTGCGGTGTGCCAGCGCTTCAGTCTTCAGGGCATCGAGGTGCGCAGCGTGTGGGGCCACAAGGCGCCGCAGGACATTCCGCCCGCCGACGTGGAGCGGATGAAGACGATGCTGGCCGAGGCCGACCTGGACGTGTGCTCGATCGCCGCGCCCTTCTTGAAGTGCAACATGGACTCGCCCGAGGAGATCGCGAAGCATCACGACATTCTGCGGCGCTGCGGCGAGCTGGCCCACGCCTTCGGCATCCGGCTCGTGCGCGGCTTCACCTTCTGGCGCAAGGGCGAGTACGACAAGGCCCGCATCCTCGGCCTCTTCCAGCCCGTGCTGAAGATCCTCGAGGAGAACGACATCCTCCTGGGGATCGAGAACGAGGCCTCGACCTTCATCGGCACGGGCTCCCGCCTGGCCGACTTTCTCGAGGACCTCGATTCCGACCGCGTGGGGGCGATCTGGGACCCCTGCAACGTGCTCTACGACGCCGACGACCCCGAGACGCCCTACCCCGACGGCTACGAGGCCATCAAGCCCCGCATCATCCACGTCCACATCAAGGACTCCACGGTCAACGCCGAAGGCGAGCAGGAGTGCTGCCCCATCGGCGAGGGCGACATTGACTACGAGGGGCAGTTCGCTGCCCTCCTCGACGACGAGTACGACGGCTGGGTGTCGCTCGAGACCCACTGGCGCCCCGTCGCCCTCTCGAAGGAGCAGGTGGACACGCCCGGCGGCGCCGACTACTCGTCGAATGCCGAGCAGGCCAGCGTCATCTGCCTCGGGAACATGCAGAGGATCATCGGGAAGGTGACGAAGGCGTAGGAACGGCGGCTCCGGACGGCATTCATGACGCGTGACTCGTGACGCGTGACAAGAGGGAGAAGCGCGGCCTGGCCCTTTGTTCTGGTCACGGGTCACGCGTCACGCGTCCTGCTTCCGGCCACGGTAGAGCGCGGCGCCTTCTGCCTCAGTGCATCAGCGCGTCGGGGGGCAGCTCTTCCCCGGGCGGGGGCGCTTCGGCGGGAGGCTCCTCCATCGGCGGCTCCGGCTCGGGCGGAGGGGTCGGCTCTTCGGCCGGCGGCGCCGGCTCCTCGGGGGGCGCTGTCTCGTCCGTCATCCCCTCCTCAGGCTGATAGCCGCTTTCCTCGGTGTAGCTCGCGCCTTCGCCGGGCTGGCCCTCGGGGGGCGGCTGGTCCAGCGGCGCGCTGGTGGGGGGCTCGGAGGGTGGGGGAGAGGGCTCAGGAGGCTCGGGGGGCGGGCCGCCCTTGTCGTCCTCCTCGGGTACGTCCCACTTGGCGCGCCTCGGGCGGAAGAACTTGGCGGCGATGATGCCCAGCTCGTAGAGGACGATGAGGGGCACCGACATGAGCGTCAGCGTCACCGGGTCGCCCGTCGGCGTCAGGAGAGCGGCGACGATGAAGATGACCAGGATGGCGTGGCGGCGGTACTTGGCGAGGAAGCGGGGCGACACGATGCCGATCTTCGAGAGCAGCACGATGACAATCGGCAGCTCGAACGTCACCCCCAGGATCAGCATCATGAGCGCCTCGAGCTTGATCGTGTCCGCGATGTCCCAGATCGGCCGCGGCCCCAGCCACAGGGTGTCCTGGAGGAAGAACACGAGCATGATGGGGATGATCACGTAGTAGGCGAAGGCGGCGCCGGCCAGGAAGAGCACCATCGTGGACACGATGGCCGGGCCGATGAGGCGCCGTTCCTTCTTCTTGAGGCCCGGCGCCACGAAGGCCCAGAGCTGCCAGACCGTCACCGGGATTGTCACCGCCACCGCGCCCAGCAGGCAGTAGTAGACCGACGCCATGAACAGCGACTGCGGCGTGCGCACGAAGAGCAGGTCCTCGTACTTGACCTTGCCCCCCACGGCCTTGCACGCGGCCATGACGGGATACGTGAGCCAGTCGAACATCGGTTTGCGGAGGACGACGAAGAACAGGATGGTCGCGCCGAGCACGGTGCCGACGCAGATCATGATGCGCCAGCGCAGCTCGAGGAGGTGCTCGAGGAACGTCATCCGCTTCTGGTCGAGGCCGAACTCGTCTTTCTCGTTCGGCTCGGCGTCGAGCGGGTCGTCGTTCGTCTTCGTCGCGTCGTCGGCCATTGGCTCAGGGGTCCGTGCGGCATCCGGCCGCCCTTGCTGCCAGAACACATCGCGGCCCGCAGGCGGCGCCGCGGGCCAGAACCAGGGGGGCGATGGACGTGGATGGCACCCGCTATGCTATCGGAACGGGGCCGGTGAGTCAAGCGGGACGGGCTCGTGCCGGGGCGTGGACCGGGGTGGGGAGCGAAAATCCGCGGCGCGCCTTGCAAAGCTCCCTGCGTTTTGCTAGACTCCCCCGTCATTGGGGGTCCGAGCGGTGTGCCTGGCGGCGGGAGCCGGCGCGCAGCCGAAGGGGCTGCAAAGCACGGACCGGGGGCCGGTATCGGGTGCAGGAGGTGACGCATGCCATCGGAGTTGCCGGATTACGTGGCGTCGGCCAAGCCGGTGCCGCAGGACGCTCGCGCGGCGTGGTACAAGAATACCGCGCAGACCTATGCGGGCATCATGCTCTGGTTCGTGTTCTGGAACCAGGTGCCTCTCGGGCAGGCGCTGCCCGGAGCATCGGGCTGGAGCAACTTCGCGGGCGGCACGCTGGCGCAGGGCCTGGGCGTGGCCTTCCTCGGCCTGGTCGCAGCGGCCCTGATCTGCCACTTCCTCTTCTACCTCGTGCCCGGCATGCTCGGCATGAAGACGGGGCTGCCGCTCTACATCGTGGGCACCTCGACCTATGGCGTGCAGGGCGGCTTCCTGATGCCAGGGTTCCTGATGGGCGTGCTCCAGTTCGGCTGGCTCGCGGTCAACGCCTTCTTCGCGGGCTTCCTGCTGTGCGCGCCCTTCTTTGCCGACCCGACCAAGGTGTTCGGCTCGGCGCCACACGCCATCGTGGCCGCCGTGTGGGCCATCCTGGCGGCGTTCATGGGCTTGAAGGGGATCAAGTACGTGGCGCGCGTGGCCACCTTCCTGCCCCTCATCCCGCTGGTCATCC
>DATKZY010000241.1:0-7277 GCA_035527715.1 Planctomycetota bacterium
GCCCGGCACCCGCAGGATCGCATCCAGCGCGCCATCGTCGCGGGGGTGAAGCAACACTGCGCCCCCGTGGCGCTGGGCCTGCCCGACGAGCGGGGGGCACTGGGTCTCGTTGAGGCCCTCGAGCTTCACAAACCAGTCGCCCACGGGGGGCCCGAAGCCGACGAAGCGCTCGATCTCGGCGGCCAGGGCCGCGTCGCCGGGCGCCACAATCACCCGCGGGTTGTAGGCGAGTTTGGCGGTCACGGGATCTGAAGCTCTTCCGCCTTCGGCAGGTCCTCGAGCGAGTTGAGGCCGAAGAGCTCGAGGAACCGCTTGGTCGTGCCGTAGAGGAACGGGCGGCCCAACACGTCGGCGCGCCCCACGACGCGGATCAGCCCCGCCTCCTGAAGGTTCCGGAGCACCGCGTCCACCTGGACGCCGCGGATGGCCTCGACATCCGCCCGGTTCACGGGCTGCTTGTAGGCGATGATGGCGAGGGTCTCGAGCGCCGCCTGGGACAGGCGGGCGCGGCGCTCGGCCTTGTGGAGTTGTTCGACCTGGGCCGCGTAGTCGCGGTTCGACAGCATGCGGTAGCCGCCGGCCACCTCCTCGATCTGGACGCCGCGCCGACTGGCGGCAAACTCCCCGCGGAGCTCCTCGACCAGGCGGCGGGCGATGCGGGCGTCCTCCAGGCCCAGAATCTCGCGGAGGCGCCGCGCCGTCAGCGGCTCGTCGCCCGCGAACAGGAGCGCCTCGATCACGTGTTTGAGTTCCTGCTCGTCCATTACGGCTTCCTGCTCTCGGCGGGCCCGCCGCCGGCTGCCTGGGCGGCCCGCTCGCGGATGCGCTCGATGGCCTGCCGCACGGCGCTGAGCACGGCGTTGGAGGTGATGGTCGCCCCCGTGATCGCCGCGATGTCCTGCTGATCGCCGTCGGCCTGGCCCGGGACACGGTACGGGACACCCTTCTTCAGCTCCAGGCGCCCGAGCAGGAGGTCGCTGAACTGCTTCTGGAACTCGGGCGCGCGGCACTTGTCGCCCAGGCCGGGCGTCTCGCTCTGCGCGACGACCGAGATGGCCTTGATCTTCGCGGCGGGCGAGCTATCCTTCACGCCCTGGTCCACGGCCACAATGATCTCGACCCGGCTGGAGTACCCGCGAGCGCTCCCCGTGGCTGCGTAGAGAGCGCGACCCGTCGTCGGCTCGGTCGCGGCGAACACGGGCTGCCCGGCTCCCGCCTCCTGGCCCGGCCCGGGCACCTCCTGCCAGGGGCGCTCCTTGTCCTTCTCGTTGAACTCCATGCCGAAGACGGCGGCGAGGCCGCGGTCCTTGTCGAGCTGCTGCTGCCGACGGATCTCGTCGCGGGTCAGCGCGTAGGAGAAGGCCAGGCTCGCCGCCGAGCACAACGAGATCAGCCCGAGCACGAGCGGGTAGCGAACGGTGTCGGTCATTTCTTCGCCCTCTGCCCGAACACTCTGGCCCGGGCATAGCGATTGATCATGGGGGTGGCCGTGTTCATCAGCAGGATGGCATAGCACACGCCCTCGGGGTAGCCGCCGTAGCGGCGGATGAGCACGGTGAGGAGGCCGCAACCGATGGCGAAGAGCACCTGGCCCTTCGTCGTCACGGGAGAGGTCACCATGTCCGTGGCCATGTAAAATGCGCCGAGGAACAGGCCCCCCGAGAATATCTCGAAGAGCGGCTGCCCGGAAAACCAGAGGTAGTACTTCGCCGTCTCCCCCTGCACGCCGATCGGGAGCGCCCACGACAGCAGCGCGACGGTGCCGACGAAGAGCACGGGCATCTGCCACTTGATGTAGTTGAGGGCCACGAGCACGATGCCGCCGAGGAAGAGCAGGCAGGCGCTCACCTCGCCGATGCAGCCGCCTGTCCGCCCGAAATACAGGTCGTCGAGCGGCGTGCCCTCCTCCTCGCGGATCTGGCACAAGGCGTCCCACGCCTCCCGCGCGTTCCTGGGCGCGAGCACGGAGCCGCGGCGGCCGGCGTTGAACTCGCGGAG
The DNA here is from genome assembly GCA_035527715.1 of Planctomycetota bacterium. Taxonomy (GTDB): domain Bacteria; phylum Planctomycetota; class PUPC01; order DSUN01; family DSUN01; genus DSUN01. Next base: position 1,999 of record DATKZY010000241.1, read on the forward strand.
GCGTTCCTTGAGCTTGTTGAGGGGCGTCGCGCGCGTGGTCGCGTCCACCGCGGGAGGCGGGGCCTCGACCGACACGGCTTGCTCCTGCGCTCCCCTGCGGTATCCGAACGCGGCCGGCCAGTCCGTGCCCGACACGACGAGCGGCGCCCAGGCGGCGAGCACGAAGGCCCGGCCCATGAGCGCCGGGTTCCACACGTTGCAGCCCAGGCCGCCGAAAAGCTGCTTCACGATGGCCATCGCGAAGATCGAGGCCGTCATCGGCACGTACCACGGCACGTGAGCCGGCAGCACGAAAGCCACGAGCAGCCCGCTGAGAAACGCACTGCCGTCCGACACCGTGACCGGCCGGCGCCGCAGCCGCTGGATGGCCGCCTCGGTGGCCACGGCGCTCACCACCGCAATGGCCATGGTGAGGAGCGCCCGCGGGCCGAACACGTACACCGCCCACGCCACCGCCGGCACGAGCGTGGCCGTCACCGTCCACATGATCCGCGGGATGTCCTCCCGCGCCCGGAGGTGGGGCGACGTGGTGACGAGGAGCGGCCGGGGCTCCGACGCTGGCCCGTCGCCTGGGTCGGGTGCTGATGCGCTGACGTCTTCTTCTGGCATCGGGCTAGCTGGCTTTCTGCTTCTGCTGCTGGGCCTTGCGCTTGCCCAGCTCGGCCTTGCCCCACTTCACCCAGTGCACGATGGGGCGGCGGGCCGGGCACACGTAGGTGCAGCAGCCGCACTCGAAGCAATCCAGGATGTTCACGGCGGCCATCATGTCGAGGTCGCGTGCCTCGCACGCGATGCTGATCTCGTTGGGCATCAGCCCCATCGGACAGGCGTCCACGCACCGCCCGCAACTGATGCACGCCCGCCACTCCACCGGCTCGGCCTCGCGGAGCACGAGGATGCCCGACGTGCCCTTGACCACCGGCACGTCGAGGCCGCCCTGGGCGATGCCCATCATCGGGCCGCCCGCGATGATCTTCCGCGCGCCCTCGCACAGCCCGGAGGCATCGAGCAGCGCGCGGAATGGCGTGCCCAGCCGCACCAGGTAGTTGGCGGGCCGCTCCACCCCGTCGCCCGTCACGGTCACGACGCGTTCGATGAGGGGCTTGTTGAGGCGGCAGGCCTCGCGGACGGCGAAGGCGGTGGCGACGTTCTGCACGACGACCCCCACGTCGAGCGGCAGGCCGCCGGCCGGCACCTTCCGCCCCGTGAGGGCGTAGATGAGCTGCTTCTCGGCCCCTTGCGGGTACTTCACCTCGCACGCCTCGACGCGGATGCCCTTCCCGTCGGACGCCTTCCGCAACACCTCGAAGGCATCGAGCTTGTTGGCCTCCGTGCCGATCCACACGTCCTCCGCTCCGAGCGCCTTGCCCAGGAGCAGAAGCCCCTCGACCAGCTCGGCGGGGCGCTCGAGCATCAGGCGATAGTCGCACGTCAGGTACGGCTCGCACTCGGCAGCGTTGAGGATCAGCGTGTCAATCTTCTTCTCGGGCGGCGGGCTGATCTTGACGTGGGTGGGGAACCCCGCGCCGCCCATCCCCACGACGCCCGCCGCCTGGATCCGAGCCTTGATGGCGTTGCCATCGAGCGTCGCCGGGTCGCTCTCGGCCGGGAGGCCATCGGCCCAGGCATCCTGCCCGTCGCTCTCGATCACCACCGAGAGCACGGAGGGAGACAGCGGCGTGGGCCGCGGCTCGATGGCGGCCACCTTGCCCGAGATCGAGGCGTGCACGAGCGCCGAAACGAACCGCCGCGGGTTCGACGGGTCCGGCTCCCCGACCACCTGCCCCTTCCGCACCGTGTCGCCCTTCTTCACGGTCGGCACGCACGGCACGCCCAGGTGCTGGCTCATCGGCAGCACGGCCTGGGGCGGCGGAGGAAGGGGCTGGATGGGCTTGTCCCTCGACGGCTCCTTGAAGTCGTGAGGGTGCACGCCCCCGCGAAACGTGTTCATGACCCCTCTTCTCTCCGACCTCCCGCAGCTTCGCAACCTGCGGGAGGTTTCGTGGCTCAGCGCAGCGCGCGGCGGATCTGGCGGACGGCCTGGCGAATGCGGTTCTCGTTCTCGACGAGGGCGATGCGCAGATAGCCCTCACCGGCCTCGCCGAAGCCGCGGCCCGGGGCCACCGCCACCTCCGCATCGCGCATCAGCTTCAGCGCGAACTCGACCGAGCCCATCTCGCGATACGCCTCGGGCATGGGCGCCCAGACGAACATCGTGGCCTTCGGCGGCTTGACGTTCCAGCCGCTGCGGTTCAGCCCATCGCACAGGCAGTCGCGGCGGCGCTGGTACACCATCGCCTGTTCCCGCGCTGCCGCGTCGCAATGCCGGAAGGCGATGATCGCGGCGATCTGGAGCGCCTGGAAAATGCCGTAGTCGTAGTAGCCCTTGATCTTCGCCAGCGCCCGCACCATCTCGGGATGGCCGGCGCAGAAGCCCATGCGCCAGCCGGCCATGCTGTATTGCTTCGACATCGTGATGAACTCGCAGCCGACCTCCTTCGCCCCCCGGGCCTGGAGGAAGCAGGGCGCGTGGTAGCCGTCGAACACGGTTTCCCCGTAGGCCAGGTCGCTGATCACCAGGATCCCGTACCGCTTGGCGATCTGCACCACTTCCTCGAAGAAGCCCAGCTCCACGCACACGGTCGTCGGGTTGTTCGGGAAGTTCAGGATCAGCACCTTGGGCCGGGGGTAGATGTGCTCCAGCGCCCACACGATCTGGCGCAGGAACGCCTCCTGGTTCTCATCCTGCGGGATCGTGATGACGTTCGCGCCGGCCAGGGCGACCGCGTAGACGTGCACCGGGAAGGCGGGGCTGGGCACCAGCGCCGTGTCGCCCGGGCCCAGGAGGGCCAGGCACATGTGCGAGAAGCCCTCCTTCGAGCCAATCGTGGCGATGATCTCGCTCTCGGGGTCGAGCTCCACGCCCCACACCTTCGCGTAGTGGCGCGCGGCCTCGCGGCGCAGGTTGTAGACGCCTGTGGACACCGAGTAGCGATGGTTGCGGGGATCGCGGGCCGCCTCGCACAACTTGTCCACCACCACCTGCGGCGGCGGCTCGTTCGGGTTCCCCATCCCGAGGTCAATGATGTCCGCTCCGGCGCGCCGGAGCTGGTACTTCATCGCGTTCAGCCGCCCAAACAGATACGGCGGCAGGCGAAGGAGCCGACTGGCCACCGGGATCGTATACTGGTCGGTCGTGTCCACCCGCACGGTCGCCGCCTGATCGAGGATCTCGGCGGCCCGGCTGCGGCCACTGCCCGCGCTGCTCTTGCCCATGCTCGCTCTGGCGCCCAAAGCCCTCCCGAATCTTGACACAAATCGTCGGGATTATACCAGAGCGCCAGAGGCCGGTCAAACCCTTTCGCACTCAGATGAACAGGTTCACGCCCGCTGCCTCGGCACGGTCGAGATACATCGCCACGCCGCCCACGATGACCAGTCGCTGCCCGTTGTCCATCGCTTGCTCCGGCCTCCCTTGTGAGACAGCGCCATCGCGAGTCCCTCGCTTCCTGATCACATGGACCCGCAAGCGAGGCGGAGGTTACAGCAGCCATCACCGGAGCGCTGATGGTACGGGCAGCGAAGAGGCCCACAGGACCTGTAGGTCCTCCTATCCCAAGGCCGTCAGTGGAGACGGTCTTTGGGCGATTCTTCGGAGGGCACCCCTCGACGATGGGCTAGCGCAACAGGCCGGCTGCCGCGCACTCTCCGTGAGCCGTAACCAACTACAGCGTAAGCGCTTACGGTTACCATGGCACTTGTTCTGCCGCCCCGCGCCAGGCGCTCACCCCCCGTGGCGCACAGGTGAGCGCCTGATGGGCGAGCCGTGTATCGAAAGCCGTGGGAATGAGCGCCTCAGACACCACCATGTGTCGTGGAGACCGGGAGTAGCTGGAGCCCCCACTCCCCTGCAGCGCGCAATGTCGTAGCGAAAAGTATTGACTTCGTACGGCGGGGGCCGTACAATACCGCAGTACCCTCGGCAGAGCGCCCCTCGAGATGAGTGGAAGCACCCGCGAGCGTTTGTCAACTCGAGATGCACAACAACACGGGCGGGAAGACAGAAGTAGAGGGGCATGGACATGAGGAGGCGTGACGCAGCGGGATTGTGATGGTGAGGTCCCAACGCGCCCTGCAGGGGTAACCCGTGACACCTGATTCGCTTCGCGGGGCCAGGGCCTGATTGGGTCTGACCGGAGTTGGCCTCGCTGCGCCTGCGCTCCCCCGGGGAACGCAGGAGAGTGGATGCTCTAGCGCCGGACAACTGTGCGGGCAGGAGAGACGTGAAGGAGTGCTGCGTGGCCCTGTCCCTTCGTGCCTTGAGTCGATCGGCGGGGCGTGGACGCTCCCCGATCCAACGAGTTCGCTCGACGTTTGGTGCCGGCCCCGTGATCGTGCTGGTTACAGCGTGCCTCGTGGCCGGCGCGGCCCGGCCGGCGTATCCCTGGCCAATCCTGCAAGCTGATTGGACAAGCATCCCCTGGGTCGATACCGTTGGTGACAAGACTCCCACCGAGGTCGATATCGTGGGTAGCGCGACCTACCCCGCTGTGTTCTATGCCTACGACGGTACCAACCTCTGTTTCCGCTTGCGGGTGAACGGTCAACCTGGACCCGCTGGGAACTACACAGCGTTCAACAACTATGTCTGGAGCGTCGCGATCAACACCACGGCCGGGGGTTCGCCGGATCGCCCGGAGTATGGCTTGGAACTGGTTGCGAGCGGCCCGAACCCGGCGGTAGTGCTCAGCCCTGGCGACCCCACGGGGGGTGGCGCCACGACCTGGTCAACTGTGATCAAGTACCTCACTCCATACAGCCCTTCTATTGCCACGATCCCGAATGGAACCTACGCGCGCTGGAGTCTCGCCAGCGATGGGTCGTTGTTCAGTGGGAATGCGGACTACTTCGTGGACATTGCCATGCCCTACCAGTACTTCCTCGACAAGACTTTGCTGGCCAGGGGCACACCGATGCAGGTTGCCTTCGCGACCAGCACAGACCAGAACAACATGGGCAAGGACATGCCGGATGCAGGGACGAGCTGGTATCCCAGCACCCCCATAAGCTTTATGCCGGTACTTACAACGACCCCGGCCACCGGCGGCACGATGGCCTTCGGCTACGTGCTGGTAACGACGAACATGTGCTATTCTTAGTTGAAATAGAAGGCGGCTCCCTTCAAACTGGCTGTGTCTAACCGGGTTCGTTGGGAACCCCAACCAGGAGGAAAGGAGCCGGCGATGAGAAGTGTAGCAGGTGGTGGCCGTCGAGGCAAG
>DATKZY010000242.1:0-36792 GCA_035527715.1 Planctomycetota bacterium
CTCGGGGTGCTCCTCGTAGAAGCGCGAGACCCAGATCGAGTTGGCGTTCTTCTCGCCGTAGTTCTCCTGGTGGTGTGTGTCGTTGAGCCGCAGGCTCACGAAGGGCTCCATGCCCTTGGCCCGGCACCGCTCGACGAGCACGCGGACCATGTCGCCGCCGGCCAGCATGTACTTCCCGTAGCTGTCGGGCTCCAGCCCCGTCTTCTTCGTCCACCAGGCATAGTGGTCGGGCACGGCCTTGCTCTGCCACCACGGGATCCAGCCCAGCCCGGGGCTGAGCATGTACGCGTCCACCCCCTTGCCGGCCACCTCGTCAATGGACGCGGCGAGCAGTTCCTCGCGGAACGGCTCGCCCTTCTTGTGCCAGGGGGAAACGCAGCCCATGGTGTTCGTAGCATCGTTGTTGTAGAGCACTCGAAATGGGGCCTTCGTGGTCCTTCCTCCTTCCACTCCCTCCGCGCCTGCTGCGCGGCGGCACAGCACGGCCGCGATGGCCGCCGCGCCGCTGGAACGCTCGAGAAATGCTCGGCGCGTCGTCTGGCCCATCGGATGGCCTCCGTTTCCAGGGTGCAGGCGGCCCGGCCCAGCGCACGCGAGCCGATTTTGCCTCGCCGCCTGATATGGTATAAGAGTACGACCTCTGGAATGCAAGTGCAGCGGGCCGTCGTGTGCCTCTTCGGTTCGGGGAGGCCCCGGGAGACTTGCCGTGGAACGTCGCCAGTTCCTCCAGGCCACAGTCGCAGGTGCGGCCTCTTGTGTGATAGGAACCCATGCCATGGGACAGGAGACAGGTGCAGGCGGAGCAGAGGGCCAGAGGGCGCCGCTGCCCGAGGTGACGTGGAGCCGGCGGGTGCCGGTGCGCTACGAGGCCGACGTGGCGGTGGTGGGCGGCGGCATTGCCGGGGTGTCAGCCGCGTGCGCGGCCGCGCGGTCGGGCGCGCGGGTGGTGCTCGTCGAGCGCTTCGCGGTCACAGGCGGCAACTCCACCACGGGCGGCGTCGCCGCCTTCTGCGGCGAAACGTCGGGCCAGGGCGAGGTCTTCGACGCCTTCGTCGCGGGCCTCGATGCCTTCAAGGCCATCGTGCCCTACAAGCCGTATCCCCAGCTCGAGGCCCGCGTGTTCGACCACGAGATCCTGGCCGTCGTGCTCCAGGAGGAGCTGCTGCGCCGCAAGGTCAAGCTGCTGCTCCACACGCGGTTCGTGGATGCCTGCGTGCGCGACGGGCGGCTCACCGAGTGCATCGTCTGCGGCAAATCGGGGCCGGAGGCCCTGCGGGCGAAGCAGTTCGTTGACTGCACGGGCGAGGCCGATGTGGCGCGCGCCGCGGGCTTCGCCACCGCGAAGGGGCGGCCGTCCGACGGCCTCCAGATCCCCATGTCGCTGATGTTCTTCGTCCGCCACGTGGCGGCGAAGGACGCGCGTCCGCAGCTTCCCGACGGCTGGTTCGACCCGGTCCGCGACCGCAAGGACCTGCCGATGACCAGCCTGTGGCCGAACGGCCCGGGCGGCAACGCGCTGAAGCTGAAAATCCCCGGGTTCGACTCGAGCGACACCGAGAGCCTCACGGCGGCCGAGCTCCGCGCCCGCCGCCGCATGATGGAGGTGCTCGACTACTATCAGCGGGTCGAGAGGAAGCCCTGGCTCCTCGACCACGCCTCGCCCCAGATCGGCATACGCGAGGGGCGACGGGTCGGCGGCGACTACGTCCTCACCGTGGACGACCTGCGGGCGGGCCGCCGCTTCGACGACGCCGTGGCCCGCGGCGTGTTCTACCTCGACGCCCAGAGCCCCGACGACGAGAAGCGCACCTACATGCTCCCGAAGAGCGAGACGCGGGTACCGCCCTACCACATTCCGCTTCGCAGCCTCATAGCCCGCGACGGGAAGAACCTCCTGGCGGCGGGGCGCTGCTTCTCGGCCGACCAGCTCGCGCTGTCGTCGGCCCGCGTCACCACGTCGTGCTCGATGATGGGGCAGGCCGCCGGCATCGCCGCGGCCCTGGCCGTCGAGAAGAAGTGCGACGTGCGCAACCTCGACCCCGCCGCCGTCCGCCGCATCATCCAGGAACGCGGCGCTCGGCTCGAGGTGTGACGGGGCTCAGCCCAACGTCCACGGCTCGCGATAGGTCGGGGCGAGGAGCCTTGCGGCCTGCTCGTCGCCGATGACCGCCTCCTTCACGGGGTCGAACTGCACGGAGCGGCCGACCTTGTAGGAGAGGTTGGCCAGGCAGATGGGCACGTTGACGCGATGGTGGTAGGCCACGTTGCAGCTCGGCTGCTGGCGGCTCTTGACGGCGTCAACGAGTTGGCGGTGGTGTTCGGCCAACGGCGGCAGCGACGGCCCGGGCAGCTCCAGCGTCGCCTTCGGGCCGGCCTCGGCCACGATCGTGTGCGTGCCGTAATCGGTGTGGAGCGTGGCCTTCTCGCCGTGGAAGTAGATGCCGAGGCGGCGGGCCATGCCCCCCTTGCCCTGGAAGTCGAAGCCGTAGCTGTTCGCCAGGTTGTGCATCCAGGTCATCACGCACGTGGGATAGCGGAAGAGGCATTCCTGCACCTCGGGCGCGTCGCCGCAGTCGTCAATGATGAACCGCCCGCCCGCGCAGCTCACCTGGCTCGGCAGGGGCAGGTCGAGCGCCCAGATCGGCAGGTCAATGATGTGCGGGGCCATGCCCGGCAGCCAGCCGCCGCTGATATCCATAAAGGAACAATGCTGGTAGGCGCTCGCCACGATGATCGGGTTGAAGGGCCGCATCGGCAGCGGCCCGAGGAACATATCCCAATCGAGGCCCTGGGGCACGGGGACATTGGCCGGCGCCTTGCCGATGCCGGCACGCGTCTGGTTCATCACGTTGAACGTGCGGACGACGTTCACCGGCCCGAGGACGCCGCCGCGCACGATCTCGACCACACGGCGGTAGTTGCCCCCCGCGTGAATCTGCGTGCCGACCTGCGTCACCCGCTTGTTCTCGGTGGCGGCCCTCACCACCGCCTGGCTCTCGGCCACGTAGAGCGTCATCGGCTTCTCGACGTAGAAATCCTTGCCCGCCTTGGCGGCGTGGACGGCGATGATCGCGTGCCAGTGGGGCGGCGTGGCGATGCACACCGCGTCAATGTCCTTCTGCTCCAGCAGCTTGCGGAAGTCGTGATAGCCCTTGGCCGTCGCCGCGAAGCGTTTGACCACCGCCTCGCGTCGCGGCACATTCACATCGCAGATGGCCGACACGCGGACATCCCTGTGGCCGGCGAAGGCCTTGAGGTCGCCGCCGCCCATCGAGCCGACGCCGATGAACCCCATCGAAATCGTGTCGGCTGGCGCCGCCTGTCCCTCGCCCCCGACGGCCCGTGCCGCCAGCCCGATTCCCATCGCCGCCACCGCCGACCTGCCCATAAACGCTCGACGAGTCACCGTGCTCTTCATCGCCTTCCCCCTTTGCGCAAAGACCGTCTCACCCGCCGCAAGTGTCACTTCCTTCGCCTGATCGGCGGAATGCCCAGGTCTTTGCAGATCTTGCGGGCGAGCAGGTCAACAATCTCGTTGTGGCGTGGGACAGCGGAGCGCTTGTTGAGCTCGGGGTTCCACCACCAGGAGTGCTTCGCTCCCTCGCGCTCGAATTGGCAACCGTGCCCGCGCAGGTAGCGCAGGAACTTGGTGCGCTTCACACGGTCACCTTTTCCTCGATGAATCCGGGTTCCGCGGCCTGGATCGCGCCCTGACGGTTGAGCTCAATGGCCTCCTTGAGGGTGATGCGAAGCGAGTCGAGAAGCTCCTTGCGGGTCCGCTCCTGGCAGTTGACGCCGGGGATTTCCTCGATCCACCCGATCCACCAGCCGTCCTGCTCCTTGAGCACGGCCGTGTAAGTGTTGGGCATTGTCTTCTCCTGCCGTCTTCGCCTCCGCCAAGAGTATACGCCGCCGGAGCCGGAATGCAAGAAGGGTCCCGCCCCGACGGTCCCCCGTCGGGACGGCATGTCTCGGACGGTCCTCCGTCCCTCTTTCGGTCTCGCGGTGTCACGGAGGCAGGAGGGACGCAGGAGCGTCCAGGACAGTGCATCCCGATGCAGGAGCGTCGGGACGAGAAAGGAGGCACGGCGCGGCACCGCCGGGGCCACCCCCTTGCTCGCCAAGATGTTCACCCCCCCCTGCCGTAAGGGGGCTGAGCATCTTGGCCGGAGAGGGGGGGCGAGGTTCGGCAGCGTCACAGTTCATTGTGGTTACGATACTTATGGCGACATCTCCGCCACTGGGCATCAGCCGTTCAAGATGGTCACCCCCCATTGCGCGCGCGTGAGCATCTTGAACATCTTGACCATCTTCCCGACCGACAGGGGGCAGGACACAGGGTTCACCCCAGGGTCCACGGCTCGCGGTAGACGGGGGCGAGGAGCCTGGCGGCCTCGGGGTCGCCGAGGATGGTTTCCTTCTCGGGGTCGAAGGCGACCGAGCGGCCGATGGCGTAGGAGAGGTTGGCGAGGCAGAGGGGGACGTTGACGCGGTGGTGGTAGGCGACGTTGCAGCTCGGCTGCTGGCGGGTCTTGATGCAGTTGAGCAACTCCTGGTGATGGCCCGGGCTGGGCGGCAACGAGGGTCCGGGGAGCGGAAGCTGTGCGTTGGGGTCGGCCTCGGGGATGATCTTGTGGGTGCCGTAGTTGGTGTAGAGGGTGGCGTGCTCGCCGTGGAAGTAGACGCCGAGGCGGCGGCCCGGGCCGCCCCCGCCGTGGAGGTCGAAGCCGTAGGCGTTCGACAGGTCCATCATCCAGGTCATCACGCGGTCGGGGTAGCGGAAGAGGGCCTCCTGGACGTCGGGGGCGTCGCCACAGTCGTTGATGAGGAAGCGGCCGCCGGTGCACGAGACGTGGCTGGGCAGCGGAAGGTCGAGCGCCCAGACGGGCAGGTCCACGATGTGCGGCCCCATGCCGGGAATCCAGCCGCCGGAGTAGTCCATGAACCAGCAGTGGCCGGCCCCCGCGCCGCGCGTGATGGCGGGGTTGTAGGGGCGCATGGGCCCGGGGCCGATCCACATCTCCCAGTCGAGATCGGGCGGGACGGGTGCGTTGGGCGACTGGCCGACGCCGCGCCGCCCCTCGCTGGAGTTGAGGAACGTGCGGACGAGGTTGACGTGGCCGAGGACGCCGGAGCGGACGATCTCGACGACGCGGCGGTAGTTGCCCCCCGCGTGGATTTGCGTGCCGACCTGGGTGACGCGGGCGTAGCGGCGGGCGGCGGCGACCACCGCCTGGCTCTCGGCCACGTACATCGTCATTGGCTTTTCGACATAGAAGTCCTTCCCCGCTTGCGCGGCCTGGACGCACATGATCGCGTGCCAGTGGGGCGGCGTGGCGATGACCACGGCGTCAACGTCCTTCTGGTCGAGGAGGCGGCGGAAGTCGCGATAGCCCTTGGGCCTGCCGCCGCACTTGGCGACTGCGGCGGCCACCTTCTTCTGCGCCACGTCACAGATGGCGGTCACGTAGACCTCGGGCCGTGCGGAGAAGCCGGCGAGGTCCCCGCTGCCCATTGGCCCGACGCCGATGAAGCCCATGCGAATCGTGTCGCTGGGCGCCGGCCCCTCGGCCCCGAGGGCCTTCGCCGCCAGGCCGATGCCCGCGGCCACTTGCAGTGCTCCGTGCATGGAGTTTCGCCGCGTGTGTCGTTCGCTCATTGTCGGCCTCCTGTCAGATCAGGCCCGCCGCGTCCATCATGCCCCAGCCCGTGGGATCGCCCTTGCCGCGCCGGCCTTTCGCCTTGAAGTGGGCGATGAACTGGTTGGCGAGGACTTTGCCGAGTTGCACCCCCTCCTGATCGAAGGAGTTGATGTTCCAGAGGAAGCCCTGGAAGGCGACCTTGTTCTCGTAATAGGCGAGGAGCGCGCCGAGGGTGCGGGGGTCCAGCTTGTCGGCGAGGAGGAGCGAGCTGGGGCGGTTGCCGGGGAACACCTTGTTCGGGTTGTCGTCGCGTTTGCCCGTGGCGAGGGCGACGGACTGTGCGAGGAGATTCGCGAGGAGCTTCTGCTGCGACGTGGTGCCCTCGACCTTGCGGTCCCGCCCCATCTGGCTCTGGCGGAAGCCGATGAACTCGCAGGGGATGACGGTCTCGCTCTGGTGGATGAGCTGGTAGAAGGCATGCTGGCCGTTGGTGCCCGGCTCGCCCCACACGATGGGACCGGTGGCGTAGGGCACGGGCCGGCCGCAGCGGTCCACCCGCTTGCCGTTGCTCTCCATGTCGAGCTGCTGGAGGTGGGCGGCGAAGCGGCTGAGCATCTGGCTGTAGGGCAGGATGACCAGTGTCTCGCAGCCGAGGAAGTTACGGTTCCAGATGCCGAGGAGTGCGGCGAGGAGCGGCAGGTTCTTGCGGGCGCTGCGGTTGAGGGCATTGAGGTCCATCTCGCGTGCGCCGCGGAGGATTCCAAGGAAACCATCGTAGCCGAGTCCGAAGCCGAGGGCGACGCCGCCGACCATCGAGGTCGCGCTGAAGCGCCCGCCGATGTAGTCGTACATGTGGAAGCTGCGGAGGTACTTCGCCGGGTCGTCCATCGGGCTGCCTTCGGCGGTGACGGCGACGAAATGGTCCTTCGGCTCGAGGCAGGCCTTCTTGAACCGGGCGGCGACGAGCTTCTCGTTGGTGAGTGTCTCAAGCGTCGTGCCGCTCTTCGAGACGACGCACACGAGGGTGCGCGAGAGGTCGAGGCCCGCGAGCACCGCCGCCGCGTCGTCGGGGTCCACGTTGGAGACAAAGTGGACGCGGTGGCCGGGCCGCCAGTAGTTGCGGAGGGCGATGTAGAGCGCGCGGGGACCGAGGTCGGAGCCGCCGATGCCGACCTGGACGAGGTCGGTGAAGCGCCCGTCGCGCTCGATCTCGCCGAGGAACTCCTTGAGGCGGCAGAGCTGTTCCTTCGCCTTCGCAACGGCTTTGGACTGGGCGGCGTCGTGCTTGCAGGGCAGGTCGGCAAAGACGTTGCGGCTGACCGTGTGGAGCACCTGGCGCCGTTCGGACGGGTGGCCGACGATCTGGTTCATCACCTCGCCGCGCATCATGCGGGCGAACTGGCCCACGGCCTGCGTCTGGCTCGCCAGCCCCTGGAGCGCCTGGAGAACGTCGGGCGTCACGCGCTGGGTGCCGTAGAGGAGGCGGAAGGCGGGGCCATCGGACTTCATCCCGCGGATTCGGGGCGGGGCGAGGGCGCCGGGGGCCGTGAGGTCGAACGGCTTCCTGGCGAGCTTCTCGAGCATCCGCCACGCAGGCGTCCTGTCGGGTCGCATCGCGGCCAGCTTCTCGTTCATGTGGGAACCGTTCCTGTGAAATCCCGTAGGGGAATCGGTGGATGTCCCTCCTATAGTGACACTTGGGGGCGTCCGCGTCAACTTGATTCCGCCCCGTGATTCCGGCATACTGAGCCGTCCGATGAAACCCCTTCGCGGGGCAGGGACGCCCCGCCCACAGCAAGGAGTGCAACGCATGGCGCGCGAACGCGCGGTGGTGGTGGGGGCGGGAGGCATTTCGAATGCCTGGTTCCCGCCGCTGATCAAGGAGAAGGTGCAAGTCGTCGGGGTGGTGGACCTTCGCCCCGAGGCGGCCGAGGGCCAGGTGAAGAAGCACGAGCTGAAGGCCGAGGTCTCGACTGACCTCAAGGGCACGCTCGCCAGGCTCCAGCCTGATTTCGTGGTGGACCTGACGGTGCCCGAAGCCCATTGCTCGGTGACGTGCACGGCGCTCCGGGCCGGCTGCCACGTGATCGGCGAGAAGCCCATGGCCTCCTCGATGGCCGAGGCCCGCAAGATGGTCAAGACCTCCGAGGAGACGGGCAAGCTCTACATGGTCAGCCAGTCGCGCCGCTGGGACGCGAAGCACGACGTGGTGAAGCGCACGGTGGGGCGGCTCGGGGCGCTGACGACGATCAACTGCGATTTCTACGTCGGCGCGCACTTCGGCGGCTTCCGCGACGAGATGCCCTCCCCTCTCATCCTCGACATGTCGATCCACCACTTCGACCTGTGCCGCTTCATGACGGGCGCGGACCCCGTGGCGGTGTACTGCCAGGAGTTCAATCCCAAAGGCTCCTGGTACAAGGGCGACGTAGCGGCCTCCGCCATCTTCGAGATGAGCGACGGCGTGATGTTCACCTACCGCGGAAGCTGGTGCGCCGAGGGCTGCCAGACGAGTTGGAACGGCGATTGGCGCTTCATCGGCGACAAGGGCACGCTCCTCTACGACCACGACCAGGAGCCCCACGGCGAGGTGGTCGTGGGCAAGACGGGCTTCTTCCGCGACAAGAAGCCTCTCGCTGTGGCGAAGCCTCGCATCAAGTATGGCGGCATGCGCGGCGGGCTCCGCGAGATGCTCGCCTTCCTCCGCACGGGGCGCAAGCCCCAGACCGAGTGCCACGACAACATCAAGAGCCTCGCCATGGTCTTCGCCGCCATCGAGAGCAACAAGAAGGGCAAGCGCGTGCCCGTGAGGGCGATGTGAGACGTCCGGTCCCATAGGTCCCATACGTCCCATTTGTCCCATGGGACCTATGGGACCCGAGCAAGAGTGAAAGGAGCCTGTCGTGTATCACGAAACCATTCGGGTCGGCACACTGGTCAACGGCGGGGCGAAGACGGCCGACTACATTCGCCAGATTCTGCCCCACGGCTTCGAAAGTCTCTCGATCACCTTCTGGCAGACACTCGGCGACACGAACCTCAGGAAGCTCGCCGCCGAGGTGAAGGATGCCCTCGCGGGCACCGAGGTGGTGATCAGCTCGCTCGGCGTGTTCGGCAACCCGCTGATGGACGACGAGAAGGCCAAGGCGGCCCGCGACGGCTGGAAGAAGCTGATTGACGCGGCGCGCCTCTTCGGCACCGACCTCGTGTGCGGCTTCACGGGCCGCGTGGTGGACAAGCGGATCGACGAGTCCATGCCCCGCTACGCCAAGGTCTTCGGCCCCCTCGCGAAGCGGGCGAAGGACAAGGGCGTGCGCCTGGCCTTCGAGAACTGCGACATGGGCGGCACCTGGTGGCGCGGCGACTGGAACATCGCCCACGGCCCCGTCGCCTGGGAGATGATGTTCAACGCCATCCCGTCCGACAACATCGGCCTCGAGTGGGAGCCCTGCCACCAGATGGTGAAGCTCGTTGACCCCATGCCCCAGCTCCGCAAGTGGGTGAAGAAAATCTTCCACGTCCACGGCAAGGACGCCACGGTGCTGTGGGACGTGGTGCGCGAGCACGGCGTCCACGGGCCGCGGGCGTTCGCCTTCCACCGCACGCCCGGCTTCGGCGACAGCAACTGGACCGACATCATCAGCGAGCTGCGCCGCGGCGGCTTCGCCGGCTCGATTGACATCGAGGGCTGGCACGACCCCGTCTACCGCGGCGAGCTGGAGATGACGGGCCAGGTGGCCGGCCTCAACTACCTGAAGCGCTGCCGCGCCACCTACGTGCCCAACCCGACCTGAGGCATCGCACGGAGAGCCCCAATGGCCGTCGCGCTGAGCGACCGGTTCCCGCAATACACGGGCTTCGACCCACAAGTGCCCGTGTGGTGCGCGACGCCGGGCACGGGCCGGGTGATCCACCGGTTCTTCGACACGTCGCCCTTCAGCCCGTCGGGCCGCTACCTCGGCCTGACGCGTCTGCCCTATGAGGACCGCCTGCCGCGGCCGGGCGACATCGCCGAGGTCGTGCTCGTGGACCTTGAGGCGGGAGAAGAGCGCGTGGTGGCCGACACGCGCGGGTGGGACACCCAGCTCGGCGCCCAGGTGCAATGGGGCGCGACGGACGCCCAGCTCTTCTTCAACGACCTCGACCCGACGACGTGGCGGCCCTTCGGCGTGGTGCTCGACCCTGCGACGGGCAAGCGCAGGGACCTCGAGGGCACGGTCTACATGGTCTCGCCCGACGGCAAGCGGGCCGCCAGCCCCTGCCTGCGGCGCACCGCGGTCACCCAGGCGGGGTATGGCGTCGTCGTCCCGCCCGAGCGCGTGCCGCGCAACCGCGGAGCGTCCGCCGACGACGGGCTCTACGTCACCGACACCGCGACGGGGAAGTGCGAGCTGCTCGTCTCGTTCGCCCAGGTGCTCGAGGCGGCCACGCCGCTGCTGGAGGCCCGGGACTACGAGGGCGGCGCCTTCTACGCCGCCCACGTGAAGTGGAACCGGCAGGGCACGCGGCTCATGCTCGTGCTGCGCTGGGTGCCCGACGGCCGCGGGCGGATGAAGCCGCACGTCGTGACGATGGGCGCGGACGCCTCGGACCTCCGCATCGCCATCCCCGCCGCCGAATGGCTCAAAGGCGGCCACCACCCCGACTGGTGCCCCGACGGCGAGCACGTGATGATGAACCTCAAGCTCGACGGCAAGACGCTGCGGCTCGTGCAGGCCCGCTTCGACGGCAGTGGCCTGAAGGCGATGACGGAAGCGGTCCTCGGTTCGGGCCACCCCACGCTGCACCCCAACGGCCGCCACGTGCTCACCGACGCCTATCCCGGCGAGCCGGTCGCCTTCAAGGATGGCACGGTGCCCATCCGCCTCATCAACCTCCAGAAGGGCACGGAAGCCACGCTCGTGCGCATCAGGACCGTGCCGCCCTACACCGGCCCGAAGGGCGAGCTGCGCGTGGACCCGCATCCCGCCTGGGACCGCCGCTTCGGCCGCATCGCCTTCAACGCCTGCCCCGAGGGCACGCGGCGCGTCTACGTGGCCGACCTGACCCCTGTTCTCAAGTGAGCCCCGTGCCGAGCCCGGACCCCCACGCGCGCGACGACAGGTGGCTGGCCGTGCTGTGCCTCGTCGGGGCCATGCTCTGCTGGGGCTGCATCCCGGTCTTCCTGCGGTTCTTCATCGCCAGCGAGGGCATGGACCCCTGGGCAGTGAACGCGGCGCGGTACCTGGTGGGCGCCCTGTTCTGGCTCCCCGTGGTGCTCCTGTGGCGGAAGCGGCGGCGGGAGGGCGATGGCCCGGCCCGCGGACGCAGCGTGTGGCGCGACGCGCTGGTGCCCTCGGCGATCAACGTGGTGGCGCAGGCGACCTATGGCATCAGCCCGGCCTACGCGACCGCGCCCACGATCGGCTTCGTCCTGCGCCTGTCGTTCCTCTTCACGCTGCTCTTCGGGCTGATCTTCGTGCGCGAGGAGCGGCGGCTGCTGCGCCGGCCGACCTTTCCGCTCGGGGTGCTCGTGTGCCTGGCGGGCGTGGTGGCGATGTTTGCCGAAGGGCTGGCGAAGCAGGGGAGCGCGTCGGTGGCCGGGATGGTCATCCTGCTCGTCTCGACGGTGGGCTGGGGCGGCTACGCGGTGAGCGTGCGGAAGTTCATGTCCGGGTACCCGGCGAGGCTGGGGTTCGGGGTAATCAGCCTCTACACGGCGGCGGGGCTGATCGGGCTCGCCTTCGTGTTCGGGCGGCCGGCGTCGCTGGGCCACGCAGGCGGCGGCGTGTGGGTGGCGCTCGTCGTCTCGTCGTTCCTCGGCGTGGCGTTCGGCCACGTGCTCTACTACCGGGGCATCCATCGGCTCGGCCCCGTGGTGTCGGTCGGGCTGCTGCTGGGGCAGCCGCTCGTGACCTACGCCGGGGCAGCCCTGGTGCTGGGCGAGACGCTGACAGGGGTGCAGGCGCTGGGCGGGGTGGCCGTGGTGGCGGGCGGGGCGCTCCTCCTCGCGGCGGAGGCTGGCCTGGAGCCCGGCGCGCGCCCGCCGGCCCGCGACGGCGAGGCGGCTTCCGCGGCTTGACTCGCCGGGCGAGTTCTTGTATCCTGATGCGAGGAGGGCCGCGCGGCCCGCGATGTCCCCCCAATGCCGCAGGAAGGACGCGAATGAGGCTCGATGGCTACGACGCAGAAAGTCTCTTCGAGAAATACGGCGGGCTGACCTACGACGACATCAACCTTTTCCCCGGCCACGTGTCGTTCGGCCTGGACGACGTGGACCTGAGCTGCAACCTCACCCGCCATATCCGCCTCCAGATCCCCATCGTGTCGTCGCCGATGGACACGGTGACGGAGAGCGGCATGGCCATCGGCCTCGCGCTCCTGGGCGGCATCGGCATCGTCCACTACAGCAACTCGGTCGAGGATCAGTCCCGCCACGTGCGGCGCGTGAAGCGCTTCGAGAACGGCTTCATCACGGACCCCGAGGTGCTCTCGCCGGGCGATCGCATCGCGGACGTGGACCGGATCAAGAAGGAGCACGGCTACTCGGGCATCCCCATCACGGAGGACGGCACGCTCAACACGAAGCTCGTGGGGATCGTGACGAACCGCGACATTGACTTCGAGCCCGACCGCTCGAAGCTGCTGCGCGAGGTGATGACAACCAACCTCGTGACGGCCCGCAAGGGCATCACCCTCCTGGAGGCCAACCGCATCCTCCGCGAGAGCAAGAAGGGCAAGCTGCCCATCGTGGACGAGGCGGGGCGCCTCGTGTGCCTCGTCGCACGCACCGACCTGCGGAAGAACGAGGACTACCCGCTCGCCACGAAGGGCGCCGACAAGCAGCTCCTCGTCGGCGCGGCCATCTCCACCCGCGACGCCGATCACGAGCGCGTGGCCGAGCTGGTGAAGCAGCGCGTGGACGTCATCGTCATCGACTCCTCCCAGGGCGATTCGGTTTACCAGGTCAAGATGATCGAGCACATCAAGTCCACGTATCCGCAGCTCGACGTGATCGCGGGCAACGTGGTGACCCGGCGGCAGTGCGAGCACCTGATCGCCGCGGGCGCCGACGGGTTGCGGATCGGCATGGGGCCGGGCTCCATCTGCATCACCCAGGTCACCACGGCCGTGGGCCGCGCCCAGGCGTCCGCCATCTACCAGTGCGCCGGCTGCGCGCACGAGCACGGCGTGCCCGTCATCGCCGACGGCGGCATCACGTCCAGCGGCCACATCTGCAAGGCCCTGGCCCTCGGCGCCGACGCCACGATGCTCGGCTACCTGCTGGCCGGCACCACCGAGGCGCCCGGGGAGTACTTCTACGAGGGCAACGTCCGCGTCAAGCGCTACCGCGGCATGGGCTCCATCGAGGCCCAGCTCGAGGGGGGCGAGAAGCGCTACTTCTCGCAGCGCACCAGCATCCCCGTGCCCCACGGGGTCAGCGGCACGGTCGTGGACCGCGGCCCGCTGAACACCTTTATCCCGTACCTGGTGCAGGGCGTGCGCGACTCGCTTCAGAAGCTGGGCTACCGCGACCTGCGCGCGCTCCACAAGGCCCTTGCCGAGGGCGAGCTGCGCTTCGAGCCGCGCTCGGCCTCGGCCCAGATCGAGGGGAATGTCCACGGGCTCCACTCGTTCAAGGAGCCGACGCTTCCCACCCGTTGACCGCCCGACCCAGGAGGCACTGCGGCCCGATGAGTCCCAAGCCACCGCGACGTTCCGGGAGCCCTGGCCGGCGCGGCGCTGCGCCGCGCCCGGGCTCGTCCTCCCCCTCTGACTCGGCCGTGGGCCCGCCGCCGGCCGGGAGCGTGGACCCGGTGGTCGGCCGGGAGGTCGCCGGGCACCAGATCCTCCAGCGCGTCGCCACCGGGCGCTTGTGCTCGACCTACCGGGCCACCCACACGGCCATGAACCGCCTCGTGGCCTTCAAGGCCCTCAGCCCCGACGCCAACGCGAACACCCTGGCGAAGTTCCAGCAGACCGCGCGCCACTCGGCCCTGCTCCACCACCCGAACATCGCCAGCATCTACGACGTGAACAGCGATGGCGGCGTGCACTTCTGCACGATGGAGTACGTCGAGGGCCAGACCATAGGCGAGCTGCTCCACGCCCACCGGCGCTTCCCGTCGGCCGACGCCATCCGCGTGGCCATCGACGTGGCCGAGGCCCTGCGCTTCTCCAACTCGAAGGGGGTGCCCGGCTGGCGCCTGTCGGCCAACCGCGTGGTCATCTCGAAGCGCGGCGAGGTGAAGATCCTGCCGCCCACCTTCAGCCCGGCCGGGGCACCCGTGCTCGACGACCGCTACGTCATCGGCGCCGTCGGCGTCCTCCTCTACGCCATGCTCAGCGGCGGAAAGGTCCACGACCTCGAGTGGGCGCTCGAGCCCGGCTCGAGCGTGCGCAAGCAACTCGACCGCCTCCACAACGCGGCGCCCGGCATTCGCCGCGACGTCGCCCAGGTGGTCGAACGCCTCCTGGGCATCGCGGGCGAGCCGTTCCACAGCGTGGACGCCGCGCTCCACGGCCTCCGCGCCCTCCTGGCCGCCAAGGAGCAGCTCGAGACCCGGGCCCGCAGCCTGGCCGACAGCGCCCGGGCGCGCACCCAGCGCACCCGCACGAGGATCTACGTCGCCATCGGCGCGGTCGCGTTCGTGGGACTCGTTATCCTCGTTCTCTTCATCGCGCGCTCCGGGGTCGCCGCCAGCGCGGAGAAGGAGTACGCCCGGGCCGCCGCCGCGGCCGGCGCGGCCTTCAAGGCATTCGAGGAGGCCCAGAAGCAGTTTCTCGCGGCCCCCGACGACGCGTCGGCGAAGCAAGCGGCCGCACACCTCGAGCGGGCCAAGGCCGCGTTCGCCGCCGTCGCCGCCGACTATCCCGACCACCCGCGGGGCCAGGCCGCCGCCCAGAACGCCCGCAGCGTGGACGAGCAGCTCCAGCGGTTCCGCGACCTCGCTCAGGCCGAGATCCGGTATGCCGCGGCCAGGGTGAAGATCGAGGAAGCCGACAAGGCGTTCGAGCGCGACATCGCCGCCCGCCTCGAGCAGGGCGGCGACGTCGACGCCGAGGTCTGGCGCCGGCGCTACCTCGCCGTCGCCAAGGAGTTCGCCGACAACGCCAGGGCCGCCGAATCCATCAAAGTGATCCTCGCCAACCTCCCCCGGCACGTCCTCCGCGCCCAGATGAAGATTGACACCAACGCCGTCGCCAACGACGTCAAGTCGAAATACCTGTCCAGCTACCAGTATGGCAAGGCCATCGAGGCCTGGAACGAGTACCGCCGCAAGTACGGCAAGGCGGAGAGCGATGCCTTGCGCAAGGAGGCCCTCCAGAACTACGACACCAAGACCACCGAGATCCGCCAGCTCGCCCGCCTCAAGTGGGCCGAGCTCAACCAGCAGGCCAAGTACCACGTCGGCAAGCAGGACTACCAGAAGGCCCGCGACATCTACAACCGCATCCTCGAGAACTTCGGCATCCTGGAGTACACCGAGCGCGCGAAGGAGGAGCTTGCCAAGCTCCCCAACCGATGACCCTCGCCCTCGCCAACCGCCAGCGCCGCGTCGCCCTCGACCGCAAGGCCCTTCGCGCCCTGTGCGAGCGCATCCTGGCCGCGCACGGCCTCGACGCCAACGTCAGCCTCTGCTACGTCGGCGACGCGGCCATCCGCGCCCTCAACCAGCGCTACCTCGGCCTCGACGAGGCCACCGACGTCCTGGCCTTCCCCCTCGAGGAGCAGGGCGAGATGGCCGGCAGCGCCCCCGAGGAACGCCTCCTCGGCGAAATCGTCGTCTCCGCCGAAAAGGCCCTGGCCGAGGCCACGCGGCGCCGCATCCCCGTCGCCCGCGAGCTGGCCCTCTACACCGCGCACGGCCTCCTCCACCTCCTCGGCTACGACGACCACACGCCCGCCGACCGCCGCCGCATGCGCCGCGCCGAGCGCGCCGCCCTCGCCGCCGCGGGCTTGCCCTGACCTCAATGGAACAGCGCCCAGCGCTGCCAGGCCCTCTCGGCCTTCCCCAGGTCCTGCTCCAGCACCGCCTCGACCGCCTCCTTCGAGCCCTTCCCGTCCTTCACGGCGTCCACGATGCGCGCGAACTTGCTCGGCGACTGCTCGAGGAGCCAGGAGACGACGCTGAGGGCGACCGCCCACTCGACGCCGTGCATGTCGCCCACCTTCATCTCGAAGAGCTTCTCGAGGGGCGGGGCGGCCTTCCTGCGAATCGCGTCGCGGACGATCTGCCGCCACTCGCTCGGCTTGCGCTCGGCGACGCCTGGGCTCTCGTACTGCACGCAGTAAATCTGCGGCTCGCGCAGCGCCTCGATCTCCGAGCGGGCCGCCCAGCCCTCGTCCAGCCAGTCCGGCGTGTTCCCGTGCACCTTGTAGTTCTCGATCGCCAGGTGGCCGGCCCCGTGGGCGATGCGATGCAGCAGGCTCCCCTTGTCCTCGCGCTGCCCGTAGGTCTGCCCCTTCACGAGCACCTGGAGCCGATCCGTCACCATGCGCACCCCGCTTGCGTCCCGCAGGAAATCCCGCTCGTTCGGGTTCGCGGTCGGGTGTTGCTCGTAGAACCAGTCGAGGAACTTGTGGTAGTCCTCCCGCGAGGCGAGGAGGAGCATGTGGCCCTTCCCGTCCCACTTCAGCTCGTCCACGCCGCTCTCGCCGAAGACCTTGCGGAAGAGCGAGAAGGCCTTCTCGGCCGCGGCCTGGAACTCGTGGCACTCCTTGTGCGTGGCCGCCGCCTTGAAGCGGTAGTGCTCCGAGGCGCTGCACGTGAGGCCCGCCCCGTACGCGTAGAAGCCGCCCCCCTCGCGCTCCTTCGCATACAGTGCCGCGATCTCGTCGAACCTCTTCCGCGTCTCGTCGTCCGCGCACCGCGGGCAGGGCGTCCAGCCCACCCCCTTGCAGCAGGCCGGCTCGGCACACGCCGAGCAGAACGCCCGGTACTTGGGGCTCGCCCGGTCGTGCACGGGGCACGGCACGCGCTTCGTGTCGCGGCAGCGGGCGCATTGCACCGCCGCGGGCTTGCCCGCCTTCGCCGCGGCGGCCAGGGCCGCCCCGGCGGGCACAAGCAGGGAAGCCACGGCGACCAGCACGAGCCTGCGCATCTGGGCCATCGTCGTCTCTCCATCGGGTCCTTCCCTCCCCGGCGGCATCTTAGCGCCGCCTGAGGACCGGGTCAACCTTTCCATAGGACCTATAGGCCCTATCAAGGGCTCCCGGCCTCTGTTTGCGCCCGCGCGGGCCATCGCCTATACTGAAGGCCATGAACCGCGCCTTCTGCAACGCGTGCAAGAAGCTCGTCGCCGCCCAGCCGGTCGAGCGCGACGGAAGGGTGTTCCTCGTCAAGTCCTGTCCCGACTGCGGGCAGACCGAGACCCTCATCTCCTCCTCCGCCGCGCGGTACCAGCAGAAGCACGCCCTCGGCGCGCCCTTCGACTACCGGAGCTGCAAGCTCGACTGCGTCGGCTGCCACCACTCACGCGTGCCCAACCTCGTGTTCGTGGACATCACGAACCGCTGCAACCTCAACTGCCCCTGCTGCATCAACAACACGCCCGCGATGGGCTTCCTGTTCGAGCCGCCCTTCGAGTACTTCCGAAAGGTCTTCGAATACCTCGGCTCGCTCGACCCCAAGCCCTCGATCCAGCTCTTCGGCGGCGAGCCGACGGTGCGAAAGGACCTCTTCGAGATCATCGCCTGCGCCAAGTCCTTCGGCCTGCCCACCCGCGTGGTCACCAACGGCCTGAAGCTCGCCGACGAGGACTACTGCCGCCGCCTCATCGCCTCCAAGGCCACCATCAACATCGCCTACGACGGGGCCAATCCCGAGGCCTATCGCGTCCTGCGCGGCTCCGACAAGGCCCTCGAAAAAAAGCAGCAGGCCATCGAGAACATCCGCCGCATCGGCGGCGCCAAAGTCGTCCTCATGACCCTCGCCGCCAGGGGCTTCAACGACCACGAGTTCGCCGACCTCTTCCAGTTCTGCCACGATCGCCGCGACGCCGTCCGCGCCATCTACTTCATGCCCCTCGCCCACACGTGGGACACCAAGGACTTCGACCTCGTGCCGCCCCGCACGACGACCGAGGACATCGAGCAGCTCGTGGACGACGTGTATCCCGACGACAAGGTGGAGTTCCTCCCTGCCGGCTTCCTCGGCCGCATCAAGCACCTACTCATCGCCTTGCGGGTGAAGCCCCTCCCCTTCCTCGGCGCCCACCCGAACTGCGAGAGCATGTACATGCTCATCTCCGACGGCGAGCGCTTCTGGCCGATCGGCCACTACCTGAAGGACTCGCTCTTCGACCTCGCCCGCGACCTGGCGGCCTTCGACGAGCGCCTCGCCCGCAGGATGCCGCCCGATGGCAAGCCCAAGGGCCTTCGCCGCCTCTGGCTCCAGACCCGCGCCTTCCTCGCCATGGCCCGCCTCACCCTCCACCACGGGCGCATGGACCGCCTCTTCAAGGGCAAGAGCGGGCTCGGCAGATTCTTCCACGCCCTCGCATTGCCTTTCGGCTTCATCTTCGGACGCCGCACCCGCGGCCTCATGGCGAGGCACACCAACGTCCAGGGCGTCTTCCAACTCGTCATCCTCCCCTTTGAGGACATGGGCAACATCGAAACCGACCGCTTGGAGCAATGCCCCACCGCCTTCGCCTACTACGACCCCGTCGAGGACCAGGCCCGCTGCGTCCCCACCTGCGCCTGGGGCCTCCACAAGACCCCCACCATGAAGAAGATCGCCGAGCACTACGCCTCCCATGCGGCGCCTGGCACACCATAGGGATGGCCCATCACTTGACACCGCGGCGCGTTGGGCCTTAGAATCGGCATTGTTCGTGAGCCGCGGAGCCGACCGGGCAGGCGAGGCGCGCCGCGACCTGGGGTCTCCACAGGGGCAGGCTTCATGGCGGACGTGTTTATCAGCCATGTGGAGGAAGACGCGGGCATCGCCCTGGCGCTTGCCGAGGGGCTCGAGGCCGCGGGCTACGCGACCTGGCACTACGAGCGCGACAGCTTCCCCGGGCCGCCCTACCTGGTGCAGGTCGGGCGGGCCATCGAGGGATCGCGCGCCGTGCTGATCGTCGTCTCCCCCCACGCGCTGGGCTCGAACCAGGTGACAGGCGAGGTGGTGCGCGCCTACGAGTGTGGGAAGCCGTTCATCCCGATCCTCACGGGCATCTCGCACTCGGAGTTCCAGGCCCGGCAGCCGCTGTGGCGCCAGGCCATGGGCGCGGCGACGTCGCTCCGCCTCGCCGGCGGAGCGCAGGACGCTGGGGCGGTGCTGGGGCGCATCATCGCCGGCCTGAATGCCCTAGGCATCGAGCCGGGCGGCGCGCCCGCGGTCTCGCCCGGCGCGGAGGGGCAGGCGCCGGCGCCCCAGCCCTCCGCTGCGGCGCCCGAGCCCCCTGAGCCTGATCGGCCCCCAGCCGCCGGTGCGGGGCCTCGCGCGGAGGAGGCCAGGCCGGCGGCGGCAGCTCCCGCGCCCCCCGTCGCCGCTCCCACGAAGACGCCGAAGTCGTGCCTGGAGCCGGACGGCTTCCTTCGCCTCATCGCCGAGAAGGGGCCGTGGACGGCTGCGAAGCAGGTGCGCGCGGCGCGGGCCAGGCAGCAGCCGGGCTCCGCCCAGAGCAAGACCGCGGAGAGCCTGCTCGCCTTCCTCGACGATCGAGCGCTGTTCCTCGATGCGTTCCCCCAGGCGCTGGCCGAGCAGGCGCTCAACGAGCTGGCACCCGTCCTGCCCGGTTCGCACAAGGAGAGGTCGCAGGCCGCCGCACGGCAACTCGTCGCGCGCGAGATGTGGTTCCGCCGCGTGAGCGCGGACGCGCCCATCAGCCGCCGGTGCCACTCGAACAGCGTGGCGGACATTGCCCTGAGCGCCGACCAGTCGCTGGCCGCCACGGCGTCGCACGACGGAACCGTCTGCCTGTGGAGTCTGAACAGCAAGGAGTGCCTGCGCCGCCTCGATGAGCCGGCAAAGAAGGTCGCCCTGTCACCCGACGGCAAACGTCTCTGGACTGCTTCGGCGGAAAGCGTCCGGCAGTGGGACGCCCAGACCGGCGACCTGCTGATGAAGCTGGACGTGAGCGTTGCGTCCTGGTGTGCCTTCTCCTTCGACGCCTCCCTGGGCATGGCGCTGTGCCAGGGCGGCGCGCTCCGGACCTTCAGCCTCGCGGACGGACGAGCGCTCGGCGAGATTCAGATTCCTCACGGCCGACGCGTTGCCACGGCTGCGGCCTCGCTCGATGGCCGCCGGCTCTACGCCTTGTGTGAGGAAGCCGCAGGGAGCAAGGGCGCGCGCATCTACATGATTGACCCCGTCGAGCGGACCCTGCTGAGGGAAGTCCCCGTGCCCGACGGCCACAAGGTGCAGAGCCTGGGCACGGACGGCTCTGGCAGGGTCCTGGTCGCTGGCACCGATAAGGGCCAGTGCTTCCTCTCCGTTGACCCGTGGCAACCTGCGCTCACACCATTTGGCAAGGCAGAAAGCCACGGGGTGGAGGCCCTGTCGCTCTCGCGCGACGGCCGCATCCTCGCTGCCCGCCACAGGGACCCGTACCAGACCGATATCTGGGATCTCTTCAGCGACGCCGATCAGCCCCAAGGCTTCCTCGGGAAGGCCCTCACCAGGTTAGGGCTCAGGCGGCCCCCGCCGCCAAAGCCGCTGCTGGTTGGCTCCCGGTCTGATTTCAACCTCGGACATGTCTGCACCGATGGGTCCCGCGTCGTCTCCTGGTACTACTGTCACGGCTTCACCATCTCCCCGGCTCGGGCCAGCGAGGGCGCGGCGGATTTCCCGGGGATCTATGGTGGCTCCTACCGCCGCTCCTTCTCGCCCGACTGTGCGCGTCTCCTCGCCGGCCTAGATGTCTCCACGGCCGGCGGCGCCAAGGTGTACGCCGAGGGGCTCCCGGCCTGGAAAGGGAGCGCCGGCAGCACCTGGTGGGCAAGCAATGACCTGGTGCTCGTGCACAACAAGCTGTCAGACGATGGGCAGCCCGTATCCGAGTATGCCTACCTCTGGGACCCAACGGCCAACAAGCTCCGATGCTGTCTCCAGCCATCGGGTCCCACGGTCAGCGCCGCGGCGGCCGATGCGGCGGGTCGGTACGTCTTCTTCACGCACGAGCGCGCGAGCAGTGACGCGAAGGGGGGCCAGTCCGTCGCCATCACGCAGATGGAGATCGCCACGGGCAAGGCCATCACCCAGTATGCCCTCGCTGACGTGGCGTGCGAGGGCGACGCCGCGGACCAGGAACTGCTGGGCCAGGTCCGGAAGACGCGGGGGATCCGGAGACTTTGGGTGTGGGAGTCCCGCGGCCTGCTCCTGGGCATCGCGGCGCCTCCGCCAGGCGACTACAGGAGCACGAGCATTCTCTTCGCGCTTGACATTGCTGCCGGAACCCTCCGGCATCCCACGAGCCTCCCTGTGGTCAGCTATGCGATCGGGCAGAACGACACCAGGTTCGTCGAGCCCCTCGGCTGGCTGGCTCTCGCCAGTGGAGACCGGGCCCGCTGGTATGACGTCCTGGGCCGACGGGAGTTGGGCTCCGTGGCGACCCCCAAGCGCTGCGGCTCCGACACGAGCAACTGTGTTGCAGTGAGCCCCGATGGCGGTCTGCTTGCCGTGGGCGGGTCCTCCCGCTTGGGCGCGGTGTATCGGACGGACCCGCTCGAGCAGGTCCTGATTGTGCCCTTTGACTGCCCCGTGGACGACGTGGCGTTCGACTGGCCCAACCGCCAGGTGAAGTTCGCCCTGCGACGCGATGCCATCGTCACCTACGCGATCGAGGGGACGGGGTTCCAGGCACAGCAGTGACGATGGCGGCGAGGGGCCGGGGGTGATCATCTTGACGGGGGACAGGAGGGCAGCTGGCGGGGGCGCTCAGAGCTGCATGTGCTTGCCAACTATAGGCTTATGGTGATGCGTGAGCGCGGGGAGGCGTCCCGTCAAGATGATCAGGGGGTATTGCGCGCGCGTGATCATCTTGATCGTCTTGCGGGAGGCATCGGGCAGGGCGCCCCCCTCCCCCCAGGCGCTCGACCCCCGTTGCGCATGGGTGGACGCCTTCGCGGGCGGGCGCTGGACTACCAGCGGGAGCGGGACGTCGTGGGCTGGTCCTGGAAGGTGCGACGGGTTTCCTCGAACTCGTAGGCCGCCTCGTCGGCCTCCTGAGCCGTCTGGCCCGGCCAGTGGCCGAGGAGGGCGCCGTCGTCGCCACAGAGGTCAATCCCAGCGAAGCCGAGAGCTAAGTCCAGTATTTCAAAGTAGTTAAGGTTGCCGACGAAGCCCACGTGGCCCACGTGGAGGTAGTGGCGTCATGAGGGCACGGGGCCGGGCCGGCCCTGCGGCGGCGTGAGGATGCCCGCCAGCCCGACGTCCTGGCACTGGATCGTGGAGATGTTCTTGGTGTCGAAGCTCTGCCAGCCGAACTCCTCGTAGCCCCAAACCAAGACCCCGACAGCACTTAGATAGAACCGCGTGCTGCCAAGGTCGCCTGCGCCGAGGCCGAGAAACTGGCCGCCGCCCAAGCCGATGAAGCGACCGTTGACGTATCCTGCCCCCACCGGGGTGATCGAGGCGAACGCGCCGTAGATGGCGAAGCCGGGCTCCTCGCTGATGGTGATGCCGACGTCGGCGATCTCCATCATATCTTGTGCTCTGTCAGCGAGATACAGCGCGACGAAGTGAAAGGGGTTCTTCGACCGCTCGAGGAGCGAGGTGCATCCCGTCGCGGCGAGTGCGATGGCGAGAAGGCCCAGTGCGCGGGCGGCTTGTCTTCGCATGACCCGTCTCTCCTCAAGGCGCAGGCCCGCCTCAGTAGTCCTGGAAGCCCATGTGGTAGTCGTTGAACTCGAAGGAATTGACGTCGGCCTCCTCATAGGTCTGCCACGACCATTTGCCCAGGCGCACCCCGTCGTCGCCGGAGAGGTCGAAGCCCAGGAACCCGAGCAGGAAGTCGAGCGTCTCGTAGACGTGGGCGTTGGCCACGATGCCGATGTAGCCCGCGTGCAACTGGTTACGGAAGCTGGGGAACGGGCCGGGCCGCCCGTAGGGCTCGACGAAGAGCCCCGCTCCGACATCCTGGCAATGGAAGCTGGAGAGATCCTCGGTGTCGTACTCGTCCCAGCCAATCTCCTCGTAGCCCCACACCCCCACGCCGCCGCCGGCGAAGTAGTGCCGGGTCACCAGGAAGCGGCTGTGGCCGATGCCGAACACCTGGCCCCCGCCGAACCCGAGGAACCAGCCGTTGAAGTAGCCCCCGCCCACCGGCACCAGCGACCCCGCGGAGACGTAGAGGACATAGCCCGACTTGAGGGTGAACGTGAACCCGAGGTCCGCGACCTCGGTCAGGTCCTCGAACCTGTCCTGGAAGTACAGCCCGATCGCGTGGGGGAAGTGCTTGGCTCGTCGGCCCAGGTTCGTGCACCCTGGCGTGCCGCACAGCCCGGCGCCCAGCGCCGCCAGCAGCACGATGCTCCGAGGAATCCGCGACCGCGCCATCCGTGCCTCCTTGGGCCGTGCCACGCGACACCGCGTTTATACCACCGGCGCCGCGCGGAGTCAACCCCAGGCAGGGCGGCTCTGGGACGGCGAGCCCCGCAGGTCAAGGCATCGGGACGGCTGGAGGGGTGGGCTGGAGGGGGACTCTTCGCGAAGAGTCCCCCTCCGGCAGGCGGTCACTTCTCTGGCGTGATCTTGTAGACATTGCCCTCGATGACGAGGACGACGGGCTGGGCCTCGGCAAGGTAGCGGCCGATGCCCGGGTGCTTCTTGAGGAGGGCGAAATACTCGTCGCTGAATGCCTTGACCTCGACGATCTTGGCCTTGTCGCGGGCCTCGTCGTAGAGGCTGTCGTAGAGATAGCCGTCGGCCCGCTTGTAGAAGGTCTTGTCGGCGATGGGCACGATGACGTCGGCGGCGACGCGCTCGAGCTCCTCCTTGGCCTTCTTGCCGTAGCCGAAGGCGTGGAGACGCCCCGAGACGACGCCGGGGCCGCCGATGGACGTCCTCGGCGGCGCGGGTTTTTCGCCGGGCCTCGTGGGCTCGGCGGCGGGGGCCGGGCGGGCGATGTCGCCGACCACGGCCTCGGCGAGGTCTTTGGCCTCCTCGACGGCGCGCTCGCCCTCGGCCCGCCCGCCGAAGCGATCGGCGTCGCGGCGAATGCGCGAGGCGACCTCGGGGCGGGCCTGGTCCTCGACGACGAGGAACGAGGTGTAGGGCGTCATGATGCCGTATTGCTTGCCGAGCTTGACCACCTCATCCACCAGCTCCTGGTTGCGGCCGCGGAGGCGGATTTCGTTGAGGAGGAAGGCCACCTTGCGGGTCGCCCAGAGGCGGGGCAGGAAGTTGTTCTCGGCCGTCTCGGCGAAGGTGGTCTCGTAGACGAACTCGCGCGGCTTGCCGGCCACGGTGCCGGCGAGCTTGATGGCCTTGGCCCCGCCGCCCTCGTAGCGCCCGAGGACCATGAGCTGGCTGCCCCGGAAGAGGTCGGGCAGCGACTTCGGATACACGTCGGCCGTCTTCAGCCCAGGGATGTCCAGCTTCAGGTCGGAGAGCACGGGGTTGGCGACCTTGGCGTAGAAGCTGGAGACCTTGACCTCGATGTTCTCCTTCGGGCTCACGTAGTCGGGCGAGCCGTGGTTCTCCTCGGCCAGCTTGTCGAGGAGCTGGGTGTTGACGTCGTAGCCCACGCCGAAGGCGAAGAGGCGGGCCTTCTCGGCGTTGGCGCCGGCGATGCTCTTGAGGATGGTCTCGGTGTTGGTCTCGCCGATGGTGGGCAAGCCGTCGGTGAGGAAGACGATCATGGGCAGGCCCTTGGCGCCCTTGATGGTCTTGAGGGCGAGGGCGAGGGCGTCGGCGATGGCCGTGCCGCCGCGGGCCTCGATCTTGTCAATGAACTCCACCGCGGCCTTGACGTTCTCCTTCGTGGCGGGCAAGAGGGCGTCCCGGAAGCTGGTCGGCTCGGTGGCGAAGGGGATGAGGGCGAAGTGGTCGGCAGGCTTCAGGCTGTTCACGCAGTAGCGGAGCGCGCCCTTCGCCTGGTCAATCTTCTCGCCCGCCATCGAGCCCGAGGTGTCCATCACGAACACGATGCTCTTGGGCTGCGCCTCGTCGGGCTTCTCCTCGACGTTGGGCGCGACGGAGAGCAGGAAATAGCCGTCCTCGGCGGCCGGCTTGTGGGTGATGACGGACACGCCCACGTCCTTCTTCGACACCCCGAAGTAGAGCTTGAAGTCGCGCTCGGGCACGACGTTGGCCTCCTCGAACCCCAGCGTCGCCTCGTTCTCCCCCTTGCGCGTCACATCCACCTGGTGGGTCGGCGAGTAGATCGTCTTGATGCCGTCGGCGTTCTCGACGCGGACCTTGACGGCGCAGGTGTTGATCTTGCCGGTGAGCGGCTTGGCGGAGCGGAGGGGGTAGTTGAACTCGAACAGCCCGCCGTCGCAGCGGAGGGTGATCGAGTAGTCGAGCTTCAGCTTCACCTCGGAGTTCGGGTTGATGGGGAACACCCGGCACTTGAGCATCTTGGTGCCGACCCATTCGAGGAGGGCGGGGTCCTTGCGCCGGCGCACGATGTCCTCGTAGATGTTCCGGGCCTTATCGGCGTCCAGCAGCTCGCCCTTCACCATCTTGCCGTCAATGTTCATCTCGAAGTTGTTGACCGCCGCATCTCCTGCCAGGGGAAAGAGATACGTGCCCTCCATCACCATCGGATTGGGGTTGTAGAACACGGCGTTGACGACCACATGGGCGACGGGCCCTTTGATCGTGATCTCGGCGTTGTGCGAGCGGGTCTCGAATGCCTGTTGCACGGGCTGTGGGCGGGGGTGCGGCCAGGGCCGCACGATCGGGATCGGCTCGGGGATCACCACGCACGCGATGGCCACCTGAGCCACAAGTCCAAGCGCGACAACCACTAACGCCGCAACGGCGACGACTGTCTTCACCTTCATCTCTCTGCCTCCTACACAGAGCTGGGCCGGAGTAACGCCATTGTTCACTCGTTTAGACGCTCCCCGCCGCCCGGGGTTCCCTGGGAAGCAGGGGGCAGGCGCTCTGCCCCCTGCCTCTGCGGAACTACCTCCTGCGCCGGATCCGGGCAGGCTCCACGATGGTGAGGCAGCCGCGGAGGCGGGACTCCTCGATAGCGCCAAGCACTTCCTCAATCCGCGCCATCACAGTCCCAATGGCGCACTTCGGCATGCGGACGACGACCAGCCCCCACGTTTCACTGGGCGGGAAGAGCGTGATGTTGGCAAAGTGCTTGTGGTTTGCGGAGACAAGGAGCCGTTTGTCGCCGTTGGCGAGAGCCAGTACCTCGGGGTCGGCCAGGCCCGCTCTGCCGAACTCGCGCAGGTCCACCGCATCGTGGCCTGCCCGCCGGAGCCGTTCAGCGAGAGAACGCGGGAGGTTCTCGTCCACAAGAACCCGCATGCTCAGGACGCCCCAACGGTTTCAAGCTCTTCGCGGGCCAACATCGCGGCGTATTCGACCGCGGCGAGGACATCCTCACGGGCCAATTGGGGGTATTCCGCGAGGATCTCGTCCACCGTGTTCCCCGCAGCCAGGAAATCGAGGATGACGTAAACGGGGACGCGGGTGCCCTTGATACAGGCGTAGCCGCCGCAGATCCGGGGGTCTGCGCTGATTCGCTCGACCATGTCGACGTCCTCCGTGCTCCCTCACCCCAAGGGTCAGTGTAACCCATCGCGCTGCGGCGATCAAGGGGCTACTGGGATAGCACGCGTGTCTCCCCGCGCGTCACGATGCCTTGGGGTTCATCAGGCGGCCGAGGAAGAGGATGCTGCCCGAGCGGTTGTCGCGGATGAGGAAGAGGAACGGGTGGTCGGCCGTGAACCCGACGAACTCGGGCGCCCTGCCGGTCTCCATGATCACCGCCGTCGCCGCCGCCGCCTCCGTGCCCGACTCGTTCACGTCCACGAACGCCTTGTGGATGACCTGGGAGATGAAGAGGTCCTTCTTGCCCGTCATGCCCGAGAAGTCGGCGGGCGGGAGGCGGAAGGCGTCGGCCATGCCCATCGCCTTCAGCGTGTCGGCGAGGAGCAGGGTGGTTGTGGCCTTGAACTTGGGGAGGGCGACGAGGACGTTCTGGGCCTTCATCGCGGCGATCCACTTCGCCAGGCTCTCCGCTGACAGCGCCTTCTCGAGCGCGGGCAGGCCATCGGCCTTTGCGGGCAGGAGGATGACCATCGAGAGGGCGTCGCCCTTGTAGGGCAGGGCGAGGGCCTGGAACCCGTCGCCCTGGAAGAGCGGGAAGTGGGCCATGTGGTGCATCGTGCGCGCGGTCACCTTCTCGCCGCTGGCGAGGGTGAAGGGCCGGTCGCGCGTGTCGTCGGCGAAGAACTCGGATGCCCACCGCCCCTTGAAGTAAATGGCGTTGGTGAGCACGAGGCGGGCCATCTCGCTCAGCGTCCCCTTGGGGATGAGGTCCTTGATCTTGTCGCGCGTCTGCTCCTCAACCCAGCGGTTGATCGTCTGGCGGGCCGCCTCGGTCGCCTTCTCGAAATCCACGGGATGCGGGCTGGCGCCGTAGGCCGACTTCATCAGGTCGAGGTAGTCGCTGCGGAACTCGTAGCCTTGCTGGGTCCAGAGCGCGTTGGCCACGGCCAGCTCGAACTCCGCCTTCTTCCCGGCCGCATTGAGGTCGGACGTGAGGCGTCCGAACGCCTCGTGGAGCTTGGCCGCTTCGAGGTCGAAGTGGAGCGCCTTGGCCATTTGCGTGGCCGTGTTGCCGCGTGCTCCGGCATACGTCATCGCCAGTGCCGACGAGATGCTGTAGGGCGAGAAGAACAGATTCCCCTCCTGCCCCCTGACCCTCGCGTACAGGTCGAGCGCAAAGGCGTTGTTGGAGGCAGCGAGCGCCGCCTGGTTCGCGGAGGCGCCTTCCGCGCCCCGTATGGAGCCGATAGGCAAGGCGGCGGCGAGGAGGACAGTGACCAGACTCCAGCGCTTACGCATCGGAACTCCTTTCATGACGCGTGACCAGAATGGGGGGACGTCTCCACATGTAGAAGGCCCCCGGCGGCTACCAGTACAACTCGTGGATTCGTTCCTTGATCTCCTGGCCTGTCATCGCCCTGTATGACCGGGCGAGCCGGTCCCTGGAAGCGTCGTCGGATGCTACCCCATAGGCCACGACGATAGGGTCGAGGCCTGCGAGGCCCCAGGACCACGCCCAGGCCAGACGCCTGATGGCCACGGGCGTATCGCTGTCGCCCTCGATGATCGATTGAATGGAATCCCTGACCATTGTGTTGGTCCGCCACTGTGCCAGCGCTGGGGTGCAAAGGACCAAGAGAAGGCCGGCCAACGCGTACGGCGTGATAGCGATTGGGGCCGCTTGGCGAAGAGCCAAACGGATCGCCGCAACGGCGTTCCGGAAGTAGATGCAGGCGGTAAGGAGCGGCACCAGGCCGAGCCATGCTCCCAGCGCGACGAAAGCGATGCCCGCATAGGCGGCGAGCAGTCCAGCCGCGCCCATCCCGCCAAAGAGGAAGGCGCACCATCGCCCGGAGCGCCACCTCTCTGTAAGCCACAGGCCGAGCGATAGCATCCCCAGCCCGGCCCCGCCGTAGGCGACGAGCTTGTACCGCAAGAAGAAAGGCTCACTACCCAGAAAGCTCCCCTTGAAGTAGAAGGGGTCACCCAGGAAGCACACGAGCGGGACGACGATGCCTAAGGCGACATCCAATCGGATACGCGCGCGGATTCGGGCGCGGCTCTCGGTCTGCAGCGGCGTGGACAGCTCAGTGGTTCCGTGTTCCATCACGCAGCCCGCCAAGACCCAGTTCGCTCCGCTTCGTGACCTCCCGCGGGTATTGGAACCCGCGGGAGGTGCCTGGCCTGGCACGCGGGACGCGGGACGCGGCACGTTCTCTTGTCACGGGTCACGCGTCACGCGTCCGGGATCAGTCTTTCGGATTCATCACGCGCCCCATGAAGAGAACCGTGCCCGATTTCGTATCGCGGATGAGGAACAGGAACGGATGGTCGGCGCGGAAGATGGGGGGCTGCTCCATTGGCTCTGACTTCATGATCTCGACGGCGGTTGCCGCCGCAGCCTCCGTGCCCACCTCGTTGACCTCCACGAACGCCTTGTGGAGCACCGCGTCAATCCAGATTCCGCCCTCGGCCCGCATGCCCGTGAAGTCCGCCGCCCCGGGAGCGAAGGCATCGGTCATGCCCAGAAACTTCAATGTCTCGTCGAGCCGGAAGTCGCGCGTGATGGTGAATCGCGGCAAGCTCACGTCCACCTCGCGTGGGGCCAGGGCCGAGAGCCGCTTGGGCATGTTGTTGCCGGTGAGCGACTTCTCGACGGCCGGCAGGCCATCGGCCTCCTTTGGCAGGAGGATGACCATCGCCACCTCCCGTCCCTTGTAGGGCAGCTCGAGCACCTGGCAGTCCTCTCCCGCCGTGTACTTGCAGGAGATCTCCTGGACTTGGTGCATCATGGGCACGCTGACCTTCTCGCCATTCAGCAAAGTGAACGGCTCGTCCCTCGTGGATGGCCCGTTGAACGGGAAAGCCCACTTGCCCTTGAAGTACATCGCATTGGTCAGGACGAGGACGGTGTCCCTGGACAGGACTCCGCCGGGGATGAGCCCGGTGATCTTGCCGCCGGTCTGCTCCGCGGCCCAGCGGTTGATTGTCTGACGACTGGCCTCGGGCTGCGCGAAGTCCACCTGCCGCAGCCCGCCGCCGTAGCTTGCCTGGACCAGATCGAGGAACTTCTTGCGGAAGCCGAAGCCCTGCTGTCCCCAGAGGGCGTTGGCCACGAGGAACTCGTAGTACGTGCCGGCCTTTCGCTCTTTGGACGTCAGGTCGGCGATGAGGGCGGCGAAGTGGGCGTGGAGGCGTTCGGGCGGGAGGTCGAAGGCGCAGGCCTGGGCCATCTGGGCCGCCGTGTTGCCGCGGGCGCCGGCGTAGGTCATGGCGAGGGCGGTCGTGATGCTGAAGGGCGAGAAGAAGAGGTTCTCGCCGGGCTTCCGCAGCTTCGCGTAGAGGTTCAGAGCAAAGGCGTGCTCGCCCTTCTCCTGAAGCGGCATCTCCGCCTCGGGAGGCGCCTTCTCCTGCGTGGCGGAACACGAGAGCGTGAGACACAGCGCCCCAAAGGCCAGGGCCAAAGCCGCTCGATGCATGCCGAAGCCCTCCTCTCCTTGCCTGACGCCGAGAGGGACCAAAGGGACCTAAGCGACCAAAGGGACAAGGACAGCCTTCTTGTGGAACGGCACGCCTTTCTTCTCACGCGTCACGCGTCACGCGTCACTTCGGCGGGTCCTTCGGCTCGCGGCCGACGGCCCAGTAAAGTCCCCGAAGGACGAGGCGCTGGAAGTGCGGATTCTCCCAGGCGGGGCGGCCGTGGCCGAGGCTGGTGTAGAAGACGCGGCCCTTGCCATACTCGGTCACCCAGCCCATGCTCTGCTGCTCCTTGTCGCGGTCCATCTTCACGAGGCAGTGCTGCTTGGTGTTCGGGTGGTCCTTGTGGCGATAGGTTTCGTCCTGGATCTCGAAGTCCTCGAGGCCCTTGGTGATCACGTGCTCCTTGTCCACGATGCGGACCCAGAACTTTCCGCCGCCGTGGCCGGCGAAGCGGCCGCCGAGCATCTCCCAGTAGCCGTCGGACTTCTTGAAGGAGTCGCTGGCCGAGTGGATGCCGGCGAAGGGGCCGCCGTTGCGGACGTGGTCGAGGAGGCCCTTCTCCTGGTCGGCGTCGGCGAAGTTGAGGCCCGAGCCGTAGAAGAGGACGAGGTCGTATTTCTTGATGTTCTCGGCCTTCAGCTCGTTCATGTCGGTGGAGGCTGCGACCTCGAAGTCGCCCGTGGCGTCGAGGATCTTTTGGAGGATGGGGAAGTTGCCCTTCCAGTCGTGCCCGCCGCCCTGGAGAAAGAAGAGCTTGATCTTCTCGCCGCCGTGAGCGTTCAGGCCGAAGGCCGCCAGGGCCAGCGCTGCCAGCATCCATCGCCGCGTCATTTGCCGGTCTCCTTTTCGCCGAGAGTGGGCGTGCGGGGCCTGGCGTGGGGCCTCCGCCGCGTGGCTGCCGCCTGCACAACACGAGAGAGTGTACGCCGCGGTGGGCGGGGCTGTCAAGCGTGGGCGCCGGCGCGCGCGAGTATGGCGCTCAGCCTTGGCGCCTAGCCTTGGGCTCCCAGCTCCGAAGGAGCGTACTATAACAGCCCAGGGCAACGCCCTGGGAGATGGCGGAGGCCCGCGGTTAGCCCTGAAAGGGCGTACTACGGGCCGCGACCCTAGTACGCCCTTTCAGGGCTGCATGTGTGCGCCGTCCTGGTTCCCAGGGCGTTGCCCTGGGCTGTCATAGTACGCCCCATCGGGGCGCTGAGCGGCAGCGGCAAGACTCGGGGCCGCACTCGCCGCGCCTTGCGGGCGGGGGCCCACGAATGTGCAGACGGTCAGGCCCGGGCGCGCTAGAGCTTCGGGACGAGGGCGGCGGGCGGGGTGTAGTGGCTGCCGTATTCCTGGAGGCTCTTGACGGCGATGCCGCTCTTGCGGAGAGCGTCAATGCCCTGGACGACGGCGGCCG
Organism: Planctomycetota bacterium; assembly: GCA_035527715.1. Taxonomy (GTDB): domain Bacteria; phylum Planctomycetota; class PUPC01; order DSUN01; family DSUN01; genus DSUN01. The sequence continues at coordinate 31,188 of DATKZY010000242.1, forward strand.
CGGCGCTGACCGTGGTGATCAGGGGGATGCCACTGGCGATGGCGACGTTGCGGATGTAGACTTCGTCCTTCCGGGGGTTCTTGCCGCTCACGGTGTTGATGATCAGCTTGATCTGCTTGTTCTTGATGAGGTCCACGACGTTGGGGCGGCCGACGGAGATGCGCTGGAGCTTCTGGACCTTGACGCCGTTGCGTGCGAGGGCGGCCGCGGTGCCCTCGGTGGCCACGATGTCGAAGCCCATGTCGTCGAGCTTCCGGGCGAGGAAGATGGTGTCGCGCTTGTCGGCGTTGCGCACGGAGATGAACACGGTGCCGCTGAGGGGCAGGCTGTTCCCTGCGCCCTGGTGGCTCTTGGCGTAGGCCATGCCGAAGCTGGAGTCGATGCCCATCACCTCGCCCGTGGACTTCATCTCAGGGCCAAGCACGGCGTCCACGCCGGGGAAGCGGACGAAGGGGAAGACGGACTGCTTGACGGCGACGTGGTCGATCTCGACCTCCTTGGTGAAGCCGAGCTCTTCGAGGGAGTGGCCGAGCATGACCTTGGTGGCGAGGTTGGCCAGCGGCACGCCGATGGCCTTGGACACGATGGGCACGGTGCGGCTGGCGCGGGGGTTGACCTCGAGGACGTAGATGGTGTCCTCGCGGATGGCGAACTGGACGTTCATGAGGCCCTTGACGCCGAGCTCGAGGGCCATGAGGCGGGTCTGGCGCTTGAGCTCCTCGATCTGGGGGTCGGTGAGGGTGATGGGGGGGAGTGCCATGGCCGCGTCGCCGCTGTGGACGCCGGCCATCTCGACGTGCTCCAGGATGCCGCCGATGACGCATCGCTCGCCGTCGGCCAGCGCGTCCACGTCAATCTCCAGGGCGTTCTCGAGAAACTTGTCCACCAGGACGGGGTGCTCGGTGAGGGCCTCGGAGGCGATCTTGGCCTCGGCGATGTAGTGCTTGAGCTCCTCGTCGTCGTAGACGATCTGCATGGCGCGGCCTCCGAGGACGAACGAGGGGCGCACGAGGACGGGGTAGCCGAGCTCGTTGGCGATCTCGCGGGCCTCGTCGTAGGAGAGGGCCGTGCCGTTCGGGGCCTGGTTGAGGCCGAGCTTCTGGAGCAGGGCGGAGAAGCGCTTGCGGTCCTCCGCACGGTCGATCGAGTCGGGCGACGTGCCCAGGATGCGCACGCCGGCCTGCTCGAGCGGCACGGCGAGGTTCAGGGGGGTCTGGCCGCCGAGCTGGACGATGACGCCGACGGGCTGCTCCTCGTCCACGATGGCCAGGATGTCCTCGCGCGTGAGCGGCTCGAAGTAGAGCTTGTCGCTGGTATCGTAGTCGGTGGAGACGGTTTCGGGGTTGGAGTTGACCATGATGGCCTCGTAGCCGAGCTCCTTGACGGCATAGGAGGCGTGGCAGCAGCAGTAGTCGAACTCGATGCCCTGGCCGATGCGGTTGGGGCCGCCGCCGAGGATGAGGATTTTCTTGCGGTCGGTGACGCGATTCTCGTTGATCCTGGCGTAGGTCGAGTAGTAGTAGGGCCGGGCGGCCCGGAACTCGCCGGCGCAGGTGTCCACCAGCTTGTAGGCGGGTCGGACGCCTCGGGCCTTGCGGATGGCGGCGGCCTCCATCTCGTCGGTGCCGGTCAGGTGGGCGATCTGCACGTCGGAGAGGCCGCTGCGCTTGGCCTCCCAGAGGAGCTCGATGGGCATCTGTTGGAGGCCGGTCGTGCCCTTGTGCTCGGCCACCTGGGCGGCGATCTCGTTGATCTCGCGGATGTTTTCGAGGAACCAGCGGTCAATCTTCGTGAGCTGGGCGATGCGTGCGACGCTCCAGCCCCTCTGAAGGGCGAGCTGGATGTAGAAGTGGCGCTTGTCGTTGGGCACGATGAGCTTGTGGGCCAGCTCCTGGTCGTCCTTGGGCGGCTCGACGAGGTGGTCGCGGCCGTCGAAGCCGAGGCCGTAGCGGCCGATTTCGAGGCTGCGGATGCCCTTCTGGAACGCCTCCTTGAAGTTGCGGCCGATGGACATGGCCTCGCCGACGGACTTCATCGAGGTGTTGATCGTGGGGTCGGCCTGGGGGAACTTCTTGAAGGTGAAGCGGGCGATCTTGAAGACACAGTAGTCCACCGTCGGCTCGAAGAAGGCGCGGCTGCACCCCGTCACATCGTTGAGAATCTCGTCGAGGGTGTAACCGACGGCGAGCTTGGTGGCGACGCGCGCGATGGGGAACCCCGTGGCCTTGCTGGCCAGGGCAGAGGAGCGCGAGAGGCGCGGGTTGACCTCGATGATCACGATCTCGCCCGTGTCGGGGTTCCCGGCGAACTGGATGTTCGCGCCCCCGCCCGTGATGCCGATCTTGCGGATGATCCGCTTCGAGTAGTTGACGTACTGGGCGTATTCCTTTGCCGTAAGCGTTTGCGAGGGCGCGACGACCATCGAGTCGCCCGTGTGCACGCCCATCGGGTCCACGTTTTCCATCGAGGTGATCATGATCACGTTGTCGGCGCAGTCGCGCATGACCTCGAACTCGATCTCCTTCCATCCGAGGACGGATTTCTCGACGAGCACCTGGCCGACGGGGCTGATGGTGAGGCCCTTGACGAGGCAGGCGTCGAGCTCCTCGAGGTTGTAGGCGGTGGAGCCGCCGAAGCCGCCCAGGGTGAAGGCCGGGCGCAGGATGAGCGGGAAGCCGATCCGCTCGGCGATCTTCATCCCCTCCTCCACCGACGTGGCGATGCCGCTGTCGGGCACCTGGATGCCGATCTCGAGCATCGCCTGCTTGAAGAGGTCGCGGTCCTCGGCGCGGCTGATCGCCTCGGGGCTGGCGCCGAGCACCTCGACGCCGTAGCGCTCGTAGACGCCCGCCCTGGCGAGGAAGACGGCCACGTTGAGCCCCGTCTGCCCGCCCAGGGTCGGCAGCACGGCGTCGGGGCGCTCCCGGGCGATGATCTTCTCGATCACCTCGGCCGTGATCGGCTCCACGTACGTGCGGTCGGCCATCCGCGGATCGGTCATGATCGTCGCGGGGTTCGAGTTGATCAGAACGATCTCGTAGCCCTCCTCCTTGAGGGCCTTGCAGGCCTGGGAGCCGGAGTAGTCGAACTCGCAGGCCTGGCCGATGATGATCGGGCCCGAGCCGATCATCAGGATCTTGTGGATGTCGGTTCGCTTGGGCAAGGTGAATCACCCCTTCGCATCTGTGACGGAACCCGGCGCGGATGAATGGATGAATGGATGGGTGGATGAATGCAGGAGCGGAAGAGGTGTACCCTGTCTTTCATTCATCCAATCATCCATTCATCCAACCCTCCCCTCAATCGCCCTGCGCCACAAAGCGCTCCAGTATCCTGCTCGGCCGCCCCATCTCGTCGGGCGTCGGGTGGAACTGCACGCCCGCCGCGGGCGCCGCCTTGCTGCGGATGCCCTCGATGGTCTGGTCGTTGACGTTGACGTGTGTGACCTCGACGGCGTCGGGCACCGCCGCCTCGTCCACGACGAAGCTGTGGTGCTGCACCGTGATGTCGCAGTGTCTGTCCGCGAGGCCGCGAACCGGGTAGTTCACGCCGTGGTGGCCCAGCTTCATCCGCCGCACCGGGCAGCCGAGGGCCAGGGCGAGGACCTGGTGGCCCAGTCCAATGCCCAGGACGGGCAGCTTGCCCACCAGGGCGCGGGCCGTTTCGATGGCGTAGGCGGGGACCCGCGGGTCGCCGGGGCCGCCCGCCAGGATCACCGAGGCGGCGCCCGTGGCCGCCACGTCGTCGGCCGGCGTCGCCGCGGGGAGGATTTCGACCGCGCAGCCCAGTTGGGCGAGTTGCGCGAGCAGGCTGCGTTTCACGCCCAGGTTCAGCACGGCCACGCGATGCCTCGGCTCGGCGGGCGGCGCGGGGCTTGCCTCGGCCGGCAATTCCCTCACCAGGTCGGAGGCGAACGCGGATGGGGTGGCCTTCAGCTTTGCGAGCAGCGCCGTGCGGTCGGCGTCGGCGGGCGCGATGGCGGCCCGCATCTCCCCGTGCTCGCGCAGGTGCACGGCCACGGCCCGCGTGTCCACCGCCCGGATGCCGACCACGCGGCCCTGCTTCAGGAAGTCCTCGAAGGCGCCGGTGGCCCGGAAGTTGGACACGCAGGCGCTGTAGTCGCGGATGACCACGCCGCGGGCCTGGACGGCTGGCGATTCGTTGTCCTCGGCGTTCACGCCGTAGCTGCCGATGATGGGATAGGTCATGGTCACCAGGGCGCCGCGGTAGGAGGGGTCGGTCGCGACCTCCTGATAGCCGACGACGCCCGTGTAGAGCACGGCCTCGCCGAGGGCCTCACCAGCCTCGGCGAAGGCCAGCCCGTCGAACACCGTACCGTCTTCGAGCAGGAGCACTGCCTTGTCTGAGCCCATAGGTCCCCTCTCTCAACCTCCCGCAGGTTGCGGAACCTGCGGGGGGTTCGGTTGTCAGATGTACTCGATCGTGCTCGGCGGCTTGGGGGTCAAGTCGCAGAGCACCTTGGTCACAGTGGGGATTTCCTTGAGGATGCGGTCGCGCATCCGCACGAGCCTCGCCCACGAGATTTTCGTGGCCTGCGCCGTGACAGCATTCTTGGAGTCCACGCAGCGGATGGCGATGGCGTCGCCCTCGCGGCGGCGGCCGTCCTTCGTGATGCCCGTCGGCCGGTCGGCCAGCAGCACGCCGAAGGTCTGGAATGCCTTGCTGCCCGCCATCTCCTGCTCCACGATGAGGCAGGCCTTGCGCACGATGGCGATGCGCGGCGGCGTCACCTCGCCCATGCACCGCGCCGACAGGCCCGGGCCGGGGAACGGCATCCGCTGCGAAATGCTCGGCGGCAGGCAGAGGAATCGCGCCACCCGCCGCACGTCGGGCTTGTAGAGCGTCTTGATCGGCTCGACGACGCCGAAGCCGTAGCCGCTCTCCGGGTCAATGCCGATCTGCTCGAGGACGTTGTGCTGGGTCTTCACGCCCTTCTTCGTCTCGATGATGTCGGGCGCGATCGTGCCCTGGAGCAGAAAGCGTGCGCCCGAGGCCTTCACGGCGTCGCCGAAGACCTTGTAGAACGTGTCGCGGAAGGCCTTGCGCTTCTCCTCGGGGTCGGTGAGGCCATGGAAGGCGTCGAAGAAACGCTTCTTCGCGTTCAGCACCCTCACCTGGATGCCGAGCTTCGCAAAGAGGCCCTTGACCTCCTGCGGCTCGTCCTGGCGCATCAGCCCGTCGTCAATGAAGATCACTTTCATTTGCTTACCGATGGCCAGGTGGCCGAGCACGGTGACCACCGAGCTATCCACACCGCCCGACAGGGCGCTGATGGCCGTCGCATCGCCGACCGTGCGGCGGATTCCCTCGGCCTGCTTGAGTACAAAAGCCTTGCAGTCCACCCTGATCTCCTCTGCTCTAGTGCTGTCACGAGACGCCCACGGCAATGGTTGCCGCACAAGATAGCCAAGGGCAGGGAAAAATGCAAGTCACTTTTTCCTGCCGGGTGCGTGTAATCTCCTACGGGCCAGGCGTTCGCGTTTTCAGCCTCCGAAGGAGGCGAGGGAATGAAGCCCACGGCGATGCTCGGGGAGCCGTGGGTTGACGACCTCCCGTGGCCCAGCCCCCGAAGAGGGCGGCGGAG
>DATKZY010000243.1:0-29395 GCA_035527715.1 Planctomycetota bacterium
GCCCTGGGAAGCGGCGCCCCTGCCGCCGAGCCCCCGATGGGGGCGATTCAGGGGCCGAGAAGCACCCCCTTCGGGGGCTTCGATGGGGGGGACGCTCTGGTCCCAGGGCTCCCTTCGGTCGCCCTGGGCTACGACTGGCTCGCCCGCGTTCGCGGGCTGCAAGGCCCCGAGATGTGGGCAAAGATGAGGGCAACGCCCTGGGAACCCGCCGAGAACCACGGGCAGCCCTGAAGGGGCGTACTACGGTGGTCACGGTTAGTACGCCCCTTCAGGGCTCACACGAGGGGTTCCGCCTTCTCCCAGGGCGTTGCCCTGGGCTGCCATAGTACGCCCCGTAGGGGCGCAGAACAACGGCGGCAGGATTGGGGCCATACTCCGCGGCGACCCGCGCTTGACGAATCGGGGCGAATCGGGGATAACAAGAGCCGCCTGAAGGCCGAACTACAAACGCAAACCCCGATGGAGGCCGAAGAGCATGGCGTTGACACTGGAATGGCGAAGCCGTATCGAGCAGTGGCGCAACACGCTGGAGAAGCTGTGCTACCGCAAGCTGGGCGAGGTGGCACTGAGCGGGTTCGTGACGAGCGAACAGCTCCGACCCCGCGAGGCGCTGAAGCGGCCCTTCAAGCCGATGCCCGTCGGAACGCCCTGGGGCGCCAAGTGGCAATACGCCTGGTTCCGCGCCGCCGTGAAGCTGCCCAGGGAAGCGAAGGGCGAATGGATCGTCTTCCGCTGCGGCACGGGCACGGGCTTTTGCGGCGACCCGGGCGGCGAAGGCCGCTTCATCGTCAACGGCCGCGAGATGGGCGGACGCGACTGGCATCACCCGCAGGTGGTCCTCACGAAGCGAGGCGCCACGGGCGCCAAGTTCAGCATCCTGATGGAGGCCTACGCCGGCCACGGGCCGACGAACTGCGGCGGCGGCCCCGTGCCGCACGGCGAGCTCTCCGTGCCCGAGCCGCCCGCCACGCAGCGGACGGTGCTGCCCTGCTCCTTCGGCATCTGGGACGAAGAGGTGTTCCAGGCCTGGCTCGACGTGCAGACGCTCATCGAGCTGCGCGACAAGCTCGACCCCGACAGCCTCCGCGTGTCGGAGATTGACGAGGGGCTGCGGCAGTTCACGCTCATCGCCGACCTCGAGCTGCCGCGCACCACAGGCAAGATGCCTGTGCCACCGATGCTGGCGACGATTCGCGCGGCCCGCGGGCGCCTCAAGCCGCTGCTCGAGTGCACCAACGGCTCGACCTCTCCCCTCCTCTACTGCTACGGCCATTCGCACATAGACGTGGCCTGGCTCTGGCCCCTGGCCGAGACCGAGCGCAAGTGCGCCCGCACCTTCGCCACCCAGCTCGGGCTGATGGAGATGTACCCCGAATACAAGTTCCTCCAGAGCCAGCCGCACCTGTTCCGCATGACGCAGCGGCTCTACCCCGACGTCTACGCGCGCATCAAGAAGGCGGCGAAGAAGGGGCAGTGGCTCTCCGAGGGCGGCATGTGGGTCGAGGCCGACACGAACGTCAGCGGCGGCGAGGCGCTCATCCGCCAGTTCCTCCACGGCAAGCGCTACTATCGCGACGAGTTCGGGGTGGACTGCGAGCTGATGTGGCTGCCCGACGTCTTCGGCTATTCGGGCGCCATGCCCCAGATCATGGCGGGGTGCGGCATCAAGTACTTCTCGACCCAGAAAATCTTCTGGAACTACAACGGCGGCGACCCCTTCCCCTACAACACCTTCTGGTGGGAGGGGATTGACGGCACGCGGGTGCTGAGCCACTTCCACAACGACTACAACTCGCAGACGAATCCCGCCACGCTCATCGGGCGCTGGAAGGAGCGGGTGCAGAAGGACGGCTTGAACGCCCGCATCGTGCCCTTCGGCTGGGGCGACGGCGGCGGCGGCCCGACCCGCCTGCACCTGGAGTTCCTGCGCCGCCAGCGCGACCTCGAGGGCGCGCCAAGGACGAAGATCGCCTCGCCGCTGGAGTTCTTCCACGTCGAGGAGGCGCGGCGGAAGGACTGGCCGGTCTACGTCGGCGAGCTGTACTACCAGTGCCATCGCGGCACCTACACCACCCAGGCCAGGACCAAGCGCGGCAACCGCAAGTGCGAGTTCGCCCTCCGCGAGGCCGAGATGTGGTGCTCGGCCCTCGCGAGCGCCGGCCTGCGCTTCCCCTCGAAGACCCTGGACGAGGCCTGGAAGGGCGTGCTCCTCAACCAGTTCCACGACATCATCCCCGGCTCCTCGATCCACCGCGTGTACGAGGAGGCCGAGGCGCTCCACGCTCAGGTGCTCGCCACGGCCAACGCCACGGCCGGCAAGGCCGGCAGGGCGCTTCTCCGCAAGGAGAAGGACGCCGTGGCCGTCTTCAACTCGCTGTCGTGGGACCGGCTGGCCCTCGTGCCGCTGCCGAAGGGCTTCCGCGGCGCCGAGTGCAACGGCGAGGCCCTGCTCTCCCAGCGGATCGGCGGCACCCTCTACGCCGAGGCACTCGTCCCCTCCTGCGGCTGGACCACGCTGAAGGCCGCAAGGCCCATCCGAGGAATCGAGGCCGTCGAGGCCACGCCCAAGGGGATGGAGAACGACTGCCTCCGCCTGCGCCTCAACGACCGCGGCGAGATCGCCAGCCTGGTGGACAAGGCGACGGGTCAGGAGCTGGCCGCCGCGCCGATGAACGCCTTCCGCCTCTACAAGGACGTGCCCCGCTGGTTCGACGCGTGGGACATAGATTCGACCTACGAGCTCTGCCCCGTCGAGCTGCCCGAGAAGGCGGCCATCGAGGTTGTCGCCACGGGGCCGCTCGCCGCCGTCGTCCGCATCACGCGGAAGATCAACGACTCGACGGTCACGCAGGACGTGTGGCTCCGCCGCGGCAGCCGCCGGGTCGAGTTCCGCACGACGATGGACTGGCGGGAGCGGCACAAGCTCCTCAAGGTCGCCTTCCCCACCACCCTCCACGCCAACGAGGCGATTCACGAGATACAGTTCGGCCACCTGCGGCGGCCCACGCACCGCTCGCGGCCGTTCGACGCCGACCGCTTCGAGGTCGCCAACCAGAAGTGGACCGCGCTGGCCGAAGAGGACCGCGGCGCCGCCGTGCTCAACGACTGCAAGTACGGCGTCAACGTGCTCGACGGCAGCATCAACCTCACGCTCCTGCGTTCGCCCCTCGCGCCCGACATGACCGCCGACCTCGGCACGCAGGAGGTCGCCTACGCCTTCACCGCCTGGAACGGCTCGTTCTTCGACAGCGACCTGGTCCGCGAGGCATACGAGCTGAACGTCAAGCCGCTTGTCGTCCCTGGTGCTGCGGGGGAAGGCTGCCTCTTCCAGGTTGACGCCCCGAACGTCGTCATCGAAACCGTGAAGCCGGCCGAGGACGGCTCGGGCGACATCATCGTCCGCCTCTACGAGGCCAAGCGTGCGGCGACCCGCTGCACGCTGCGGACGAGTCTCCCCGTCGCCAAGGCCCTGGCGGCCAACATGCTCGAGGAGGGCGGCGCGTCCCTGCCCTTCCGCGCCGGCCTCATCGCCCTCGACCTCCGCCCCTTCGAGATCAAGACACTCCGACTTAAGTTCGCCTGACCAGCCCTGCCCCTCCCGCGGGCCATCCCGGCCCGCGGGAGGCCGGCGAGTCCTCCCTTGGCACGCAAGTTGCACCTGCATTTCCTGGCGTTCAGAGAACGACCGAAACCTGGGGATGACGCAAGATGCATGCAGAACAGCACTTGCGTAGAGGGCACGAGGGAGAGGAGACGAGGATGAGGAACCGCCGCGTGTGGGCTTTGGCGATGGCCGTGTTGGGCTTCGCCACACTCGCGCAGGCCGTGTGGGCCGCGATGCCCTCAAGGATAAGATGAAGGAGCGGGTCGCCGAGAGAATGAGAGAGGCCAAGGACCAGGTGGCCAGCCTGCGGCAAGCCGTCGCCGACTCCTTCGCCGCCAAGGACGCCGGCGACCGCCAGGCGCAGCACCGGCGGCGGCAAGCGTGGACGGTAACCCCATTCCTCCCGAAGGCTCCAGTGCCTTCGGGAGGGTAACCCAACGGGAAGGAGACCTGAGATGAAGAAGCTGATGCTCGTTGCAGCCATCGCCTGCCTCGCCCTGCCGGCCTTTGCGGCCGATGAGGGCAATCCCGCGCCCGGCCCGGGCAGGGGCCTCCGCGGCGCGATTCGCGAGAAGGTCCTCGAGAAGTTCGACAAGGATGGCGACGGCAAGCTCGCCCCCGAGGAGCGCGCCGCCGCCCGCGATGCCCTCGTGGACCGCATCATGCAGCGCTTCGACAAGGACGGCGATGGCAAGCTCTCGCGCGAGGAGCTGGCGCAGGCCCTCGTCGCCCTCCGCCAGCGCTTCGAGCAGGCCCGCCAGCACCGCGGCGGCCAAGGCCCCCGCGCCCAGGCCGGGCCGCGGCTGTGAGATGACAGCGTCCGAATGAAGGGCGAAACGGGAGGGCGGACCTCCGGCTGAGCTGAGCGGCTCGGCCGGAGCCTCGCCCTCCCACACTACTGTACGGAGGTGAGCCGATGAAGCCGTCGCTGCGCCGCGCTTTGGGGTGGGCCGTCGTCGTGGCCGCGTGCGTCGCCTGTGGGGCCGCCTCGCAGGGCCTGGCCGGGGAGGCGGCGAAGGAGGGGATTGACTGGAACCGCGCGCGTGAGTTGTACCAGAGGTCGCGCCGCGGCGAGGCGCTCACCCCCGAGGAAAGCGCTTACCTGGAACGGGCGAAGGCGGCAAAGGGCAAGGAGGGCCGCCCGAAAGGCCCCATGCCCCAGGTGCCCCCGGCCAGGCCCTCCACCGGCCTCGTGCCCCTCGACCAGATGACGGCCCAGGACAAGTACAAGGGCGAGGACGGCGGGCTCTACGGCGGCGGTCGGAACGCCCCGCCGGAGGAGCACCTGAAAGCCGCGCTGGCGGAGGCCGCCAACACCCGCCCGCTCGATGCCCAGGGCAAGCCCGCCCCCGGGGGCAAGATCGTCCTCCTCTCCATCGGCATGTCCAATACCACCCAGGAGTTCTCGAAGTTCAAGGAGCTGGCCGACAAGGACCCCGCCAGGTCGCCCCAGGTGGTGATTGTGGATGGCGCGCAGGGCGGGCAGGACGCCGCCCGTTGGAGCACGAACGACGCGCGGGCGTGGACGGTGGCCGAGGAGCGCCTCCGCGCCGCGGGCGTCACTGTCCAGCAGGTGCAGGCCGTGTGGATGAAGCACGCGCGCATCGGCCCGGCCCAGTATGGCGAATTCCCCAAGCACGTCGAGGAGCTGAAGGGCCACGTCCTCGCGTCCCTCAGCATCGCCCGCGAGCGCTACCCCAACCTGCGGGTCACCTTCCTCTCCAGCCGCATCTACGCCGGCTACGCCGTGACGCCTCTGAACCCCGAGCCCTATGCCTACGAAAGCGCCTTCGCCGTCCGCGGACTCATCCAGGACCAGATCAAGGGCGAGGCCAAGCTCAACTGGGATGCGGCCAAGGGCCCGGTGAAGGCCCCGCTCCTTCTCTGGGGACCCTACCTGTGGGGCGATGGCGTCACGCCCCGCAAGAGCGACGGATTGGTGTGGCAGCGTGAGGACCTCGGGGGCGACGGCACCCACCCTAGCGGCTCCGGCCGCGAGAAAGTCGCCCGCCTCCTCCTCGGCTTCTTCAAGTCCGACCCCTCCGCCAAGGGCTGGTTCGTGCGACCGCCCGCCGACGCGCCGGCCAGATGAGCCTTGCTTGAACGCCGCTAGCGCCCGGCCAAGATGGTCAAGATGCTCACGCGCGCGCAAGGGGGGGTGAGCATCTTGGGGAGCCGAGCAACAGCAGGACGTGTGTTGCCATAAGCCATTGGGAGACAGCGCGATATGGCTCCCCGTCACCTTGGCGCCCCGGGCTTCGCCAAGATGCTCAACCCTCTCCGCGAGGGGGAGGTGAGCATCTTGAGGGCCGCGTACGGCCGGGCGCCCGACGATGCGGCCCGGCTCAGCCCAACAGGGCATCGGGGAGTTCGAGAAGTTCCTCTTGACAGGCAGCACATGCTGACTATATACTCTTGGTCAGTCACGAGTGGCTGGATGACCGTGGGCTGGCGATCGGGAAGGGTTCTGCGGTAGCCAGCGTTCCGTCCGTCTGGCCGTTCTCACAGGGTTGGGGTTGCAGCGTGACCACGGACCCGCGTCTGACCCCACGTTGGCTGTTCCCCACTTGCTTTGCGGCGCTGGCGCTGCTCGGGCCGGCTCGCCCGGCGCACGCCATCGCATACTACGGTAGCTTGCAGTACACCCCGCCGGCTCCGCCCGACCCCCTCGACGGCCTCTACGTGGAATCCCCCGGCGTGCAGCAGTGGGTCAACTACACCGTCACCCTGGAGTGGTGGGTGACGAACGACGACTCCAGCCAGTCTGGCTACCCATGGAAGTACACCTATCGCTTTCGGCACAACGGCGGCCAGGCAGGGTTCAGCCACGTGATCGTCGAGGCGGCCCCGGACTTCGCCGCAAGCAATATGACGGCGTTGTCGGGCGCCACCCTCAGCTCGATTGGCCTCCAGACCGTTGCTTCGGGCAACCCGGGCATGCCGGAGGACCTCTACGGCGTCCGCTTCAACCCGCCGTCGTCCGGCATGTATGACATGACCTGGTCGTTCTTCAGCACACGCGCTCCGGTGTGGGGAGACTTCTACGGCCGTTGCGGCGGCGCGGGCGGCATCAACCGCGCGTACAACTACAACCTCAGCGCCGGCGGGGTCGCGCGCGGCTTCCTCGACCCGAACGGCAGCGACACGCTCAGGGATGACATTGACCCCACTGGCCCCGCGGCCAATGGCTCGCTCGACTACCACGCTCTCCGCCCAGGCCCCGCCACCGCGCCTGTCCCCGTGCTCGCAACTTCGCCCGCGGATACCAGCACCCTCCAGTTCGGCTACGTCCTCGTGGGAAGCTCCGGCACGCAGGGGCTCACGGCGCTGAACTCCGGCGGGCCGGGCAGCTCGCTGACCGGCACGTTCCCCTCGACGAGTGGCAAGTTCACGCCGGCCTCCACCCAAGCCTTCGGCCCACTGGCCCAGGGGGCCAGCACGAGCCGCAGCTACACCTACACACCTACCACCCGCATGACCGACACCCTCGCCGGGGTCACCGTGACCAGCAACGGCGGCAACTCCACGCTCACCCTTCAGGGCACGGGCGTGGCGCCGGTGAGCAGCGTGGACGCGAGCGGGCGCAACGCGGGCTACGTGCTGGTGGGCACGTCGGGCACGGCGTCGGTCTCGGTGACGAACACAGGGAACGGCAATCTCTCCGGTCTCGGCGCCGCCAGCAACCTCAATGGCACGGCCCCCGCCGGGCAGGACGAATTCGCACTCACCAGCCCGGCCGGCCTGAGCCTCGCCGATCTGGGCTCGACCCCCGTCACCTACAGCTACACTCCTGCGGCGCGGGGCGCGGATTCGCTGCTGCGAACGCTCAACTTCACGAACGGCGACCCGGACGGCGAGGACAACCAGCCGCACACGGCGGACTTCACGCTCCAGGGCGAAGGCGTGGCGCCGGTGAACCAGGTGACGAAGCTCAGCGACGCCGGCCTCACCCGCATCGGCACGAGCAACACGGCGAGCGTGGAGGTGCGCAACATCGGCAATGGCAACCTCTCCGGCCTCGGCGACCCCAGCAACCTCCAGGGCACCGTCTCGCTCACCCCGCCGCCCGGCGGCGAGTTCACATGGGCTCCCGCCGGCGTGAATCTCGGCGACGATGCCTTCCAGACGCTCTCCTACACCTACTCCCCGGTCAACCACGGGGCCGACACGGCGACCGTGCAGGCACAGTTCACCAATGGCAGCGACGACGAGCGGAACCTCGCGCAGCTCGTGCTGCCGACGGTGAGCGGCGAGGGCGTGGGGCCGGTGTACGACAGCACCGCCGCCCCTGGGGATTTGATCTACTTCGGCCACGTTCTCGTGGGCGACATCGCGGTCTACCACCTCATCATCGGCAACATCTCCACCGACCCCAACGATGGCAACACGGCCCTCACGAACCTCACCCTCCTGCTCGCCACGCCCGGCGGGGACGACCCGGGGGCATTCTGGCTCTCCGGGTTCTCGCCGGGCGCGGTCCTCAGCGAGGGCGGGGCCCTGGACGTCGAGATCCACTTCGACACCTCGACGCCGGGCTGGAGGAACGCCACTCTGACGTTCACGACCGATGTGAACGCGCCCTATGGGTCGTCCGGCGCCAGCTTCACCTACCGGCTGCGTGGTGCCGTGCTTCAGAGCTGGTCGGACATCCCCGAGCCGGGCACGCTCTCCCTCCTTGGCCTCGGCGGCCTGGCGCTCCTCTCCCGCCGCCGGCGCGCTCGCCGGCGGTAGACCCTTCGCCTTCTCACGACTGTCGCAGTGGGCTCGTGCCTGGCGGACGCGTGGCCAAGGCTATTCCTGCGCCGCGAGCAACGTGTCGGGGGCTTCGAGCAGGTCTTTGAGGGTCTTGAGGAAGCGGGCGGCGGCGGCCCCCTCGATGATGCGGTGGTCGCACGAGAGGGTGAGGCGCATCAGCTTGGCGATGAAGATGGCGTCGCCGCGGACGACGGGCGCGGGCAAGGCCGATGCGACGCCGAGGGTGATGGCCGACGGGGGGTTGATGATCGGCGCGAAGTGCTCGACGTCGAACATCCCCAGGTTGGTGATGGTGAGGGTCGGATGGCTGCGCTCCTCGGCGGTGAGCTTGCCCCCGCGCGCCTTCTCGACCAGCGGCTTCGTGCGCTCCACGATGTCGGTGAGCGACAGGTCCTGCGCGTCGCGGAGGACGGCGACGGTGAGGCCCTGATCGGTGTCCACGGCGAGGCCCAGGTGGATGCCGCGCCACTTGATGATCTTGCCCCGGTCGTAGCTGCGGTTGACGAGCGGATTCGCCTGAATGGCCTTCACGGCGGCGAGCATGATGAGATGCGTGACCGTGGCGCCGCCGAACCGCGCCTTCCACTCGTCCTTGCGGGCGAGAAGCTCGGTGACGTCGGCGCCGCGGGTCATGTAGAAGTGGGGGATGACGTGCTTGGAGGCGGTGACGATGCGGGCCTGGGTCTTGAGGCGATAGGGGGCATCTTCGACGTCGGCCTCGCCCTCGGCGAGGGTGATGGGGGGAAGCTCTTCGTCGGGCGACGGGGGGATGGCGGCGGTTTGTAGTGCGGCCTTTAGGCCGTAGGGAGACGGGCTGAAGCCCGCACTACGAACGGCTGCGGCACCCTCGACGTCGGCGGCCACGAGGCGGCCGCCCGGGCCGCTGCCCTTGAGCTTCGTGGTGTCCACGCCCTTCTGCTGGGCGAGCATGCGAGCGTAGGGCGAGATGGCGATGCGGCCTGGCGTGACGCGTGATGCGTGACGCGTGACAGGAGCCGACGGCTCGGGTGCCGGTCGAGGTTTCGCAGCCTTCTCTGCTGGGGCCTCGGCTTCTAGCGCCTCCTCAGCGGGTGGCGGCTCGGGTTCGGGCTCCTCTTGGGGGGCCGGCTTCTTCCTGGCTGGGGCGGGCGCTTCGTCCTCGCTGGCGATGGTGGCGATGACCTCGCCGCAGGGCACCTCGTCGCCGTTGCCGCGAAGGAGCTTGGTGACGACGCCGCTCGTGAAGCACTCCAGGTCGAGCGTCGCCTTGTCGGATTCGATCTCGGCGAGCACGTCGCCCTCGCTCACCGTGTCGCCCTCCTTGACCTTCCACTCGACGATCTGGCCGGAGGTCATGCTGTCGGAGAGCTTGGGCATCGTCACTTCGTACACGGGTAGGCTCCTATCGCTCGTGGTGGGCGCATGATGCGTGACCCGTGACGCGTGACGCGTGAGAAGAGGGAGCCCATCTCGGTCTTCTCTGGTCACGCGTCACGGGTCACGCGTCATGGGTCCTGTCTCGCCATCGCTTTCTTCGCTGCCCTTACCACATCGGTCCCGTGAGGGATGCAGGCCTGCTCCAGGTTCTTCGCATAGGGCAGCGGCACGTCGGCGCCCGAGACCCGCTCGATGGGCGCGTCGAGGGCGTCGAAGGCCAGCTCGTAGAGGTTCGTCGCCACCTCGGCGGCGATGCCGCAGGCGGGCGGGCACTCCTCGATGACCACGGCACGGTGGGTCTTCGAGACCGAGGCGGCCACGGCCTCCTTGTCCCACGGCCGCAGGGTACGGAGGTCAATCACCTCGGCCTTCACGCCCTCCTTGGCGAGGGCCTCGGCGGCTTCGAGGGCGACGTGGGTCATGGCCCCGTAGCCGACGAGCGTGATGTCGCTGCCCTCGCGCAGCGCCTTAGCCTCGCCGATGACGCCCGGCTCCAGGTTGTCGGGCACTTCGCCCTCGAGGTTGTAGAGGCCCTCGTGCTCGAGGAAGATGACGGGATTGTCGTCGCGGATGGCGGCTTTGAGCAGGGCCTTGGCATCGGCGGGCGTGGCGGGATAGACGACGAAGAGGCCCGGGGTGTGGACGAAGATCGGCTCGGGACTGTGCGAGTGCTGGCTGCCGAGCTGGTGCCCGCCGCCGCCCGGCATGCGGATGGTGACGGGCAGGGTCGCCTGGCCGCCGAACATGTAATGCATCAGGGCCAGGTGGTTGAGAATCTGGTCCATCGCCACGTAGGCGAAGTTTGCGGTCATCAGCTCGGGCACGGGGCGGATCTTGCCCATGGCGGCGCCGATGGCCATGCCCACGATGCCGGCCTCGGAGATCGGCGTGTCGAAGACGCGCTTCGGCCCGAACTCCTTGAGGAGGCCGCGTGTGACCTTGAACGAGCCCTCGTACTCGGCCACGTCCTCGCCGAAGAGCACGACCGATTCGTCGCGCTGCATCTCCTCGCGGAGGGCTTGATTGAGTGCGTCGCGGTAGCTGGTCTTCGCCATTTATCTTCTCCGGTCCCAGGAGGTTTCCTGCTGCTGCCGATGGGGCTTGACGCGTGACCCGTGACGCGTGACAGGAAAGAAGAGGACGGCCGGTTCTCCTTCTTGTCACGCGTCACGCGTCACGCGTCAGTCAACGTAAAGGTCTTCGTGGAGCCTCTCGGGCGGAAGCTCGTGCCCCGCCTCGGCGAATTTCACGGCCTCCTCGAGCACCTGGCGGACCTTCGTATCAAGGGCCTTGAACTCCTCGTCGGGCACGTCGAAGTCGTGCTGGATGACGGCCTTGATGCGCGGAATGGGGTCGCGCTGTTTCCAGAACTCGACCTCTTTCTTGTCGCGATAGGTGGCGGGGTCGCTCATCGAGTGGCCGCGGTAGCGGTAGCATTTGGCCTCGATGAACGACGGGCCTTTGCCCTCACGCGCCCGCTTGATGGCACGCTCCATCACGCTCTGCATCTTGAAGAAGTCCATGCCGTCCACCACGCTCACGGGCAGGTCGTAGGCGGTCTTGGCCTTGCGGGCCATGGACTCCTGGGCGCTGGAGCGGGTGACGCTGGTGCCGATGGCGTAGCGGTTGTTCTCGCACACCCAGATGACGGGGAGCTTGTAGAGGCTGGCCATGTTGAGGGCTTCGTGGTAGGCGCCCTGGTTGGTCGCGCCGTCGCCGAAGGCGCACAGCACCACGCGGTCCTCGCCGCGATACTGGATGGCGAGGCCGAGGCCGACGGCGATGGGGCACATGCCGCCCACGATGGCGTAGCCGCCGAGGAAATTGATGTCGGGGTCGAAGAGGTGCATCGAGCCGCCCTTGCCCTTGCAGCAGCCGTTGGCGTGGCCGAACAGCTCGGCCATGGCCTTGCCCGGGTCGCCGCCGCGGAGGATGTAGTAGCCGTGGTCGCGGTAGGAGCCGATCACGTAGTCGTCCTTGCGCAGCGACCACAGGGCGCCGAGGGCGACGGCTTCCTCGCCGCTGTAGAGGTGGCAGAAGCCGCCGATGCGGCCTTTCATGTACTGCTCGGCCACGCGGGTCTCGAAGCCGCGGGCGAGCTGCATCTGGTAGTAGACGCGCATCAACTCGTCTTTTCGCATTCGTCGGGCTCCATCGGGGAGAAGTACTTCTTGCTCGCGCCGCACACCGGGCAGACCCAGTCGTCGGGCAGGTCCCCGAAGGCGGTGCCCGGGGGCACGCCGTTGCCGGGGTCGCCGGCCTCGGGATTATATTCGTAACCGCAGATGCGGCACCAGTATTTCTGCATCACGCCCTCGCGTGAACCTCCCGCGGGTTCCGAACCCGCGGGAGGTTACTTGACCTGTTTGAGGAACGCGGCGAACTTGTCGGGGTCTTTGGCCTCGTCGTAGCCAAGCTTCTTGACCAGCTCGCCGTTGGAGTCGAGGACCACGATGAGCGGCGGGCCGGGGACGTCGAAGCGCTTCACCAGCTCGGCGTTGCGGCTCGCGTCGTAGTCAATCTTCAGTGCGCGGAAGCGCTTCAGCTCGGCGACGACGGCAGGGTCGGCGAACGTCGTGCGGTCGAGCACCTTGCAGTAGCCGCACCACTCGGCGGTGAAGTCGAGCACGATGGGCTTGCCCGCCGCCAGCGCTTCCTTGAAGAGGTCGGGGTCGCCGTGGAGGAACGGGTCGGGCTGCGCGGTGCCGGGGACGGGTCCGACGCCGGCCCTCGGCTCGAGGTCGAGGCCCACGAGGGCGCACCAGCCGGCCACGACGAGGGCCGCGATGCCGAGCACCCGCTTCGCCCTCGCCGCGAACCCGCTCTCGGGCGTCAGGGCGTCGAGGCCGCCCAGGAACACGACGCCCGCCACGAGAAGGCCCGCGCTGCCGAGCCAGAACGCCGTCTCGCGGACGACCGGCCGCAGGAAGTACAGCGCCGCCCACAGCAGCACGAAGCCGATGAGGTGCTTCACCCAGAGCGTCCACTTCCCCGCCTTGGGCAGCAGGCCGGTGGACGCGCCGGCGACGATGAGGAGCAGGCCCATGCCCCAGGCGAGGGCGAACATCATGGCCGCGCCGAGCGCCCGGTTGCCGATCGCCGCGATCTCGGTGAGCACGGAGAGCAGCGGCCCCGCCACGCACGGCCCCGCCGCCAGGCCGCTCACGACGCCGAGCAGCAGGACACCGACCACGCCCTTCTTCCTGCCCACCACCCTGTCGCCCAGGCCGCCCAGGAACGCGGGCGCCTGGATCGTCACAACGTCGAACATGCCGAGCGCGAACAGCACGAACACCGCCGCGATGCCCACGAGCACGGCGGGCAACTGAAACGCCTGCCGCACCGACGCGCCGAGCGATGCCACGAGCACGCCGAGCGCCGAATACGTGATGGCGATGCCCAGCACGTAGACGCCCGAGAGCAGGATGGCCTTGAGCCGCGACGCTTCCTTCTGCCCGCCGATGACGGCCATCGTGATGGGGATCATCGGGTAAACGCAGGGCGTGAGGCTGAGGGCCAGGCCCCAGACGAATGCCTTGGCGAGCTGCTTGAGCACGAAGAGCCAGCCCAGCTCCTCCCTCGCCGCGGCAGCGGGAGCAGGGCCTTCCGAGGGCGGGGCGGCCGCTCCTGCCACGATGGCGGCCTCGTAGGAGATGGCGAACTTCGCCGGGCGGAAGCACTGCCGGTCGGTGCAGCCCTGGTAGCCGACCGTGCCCTTGATACTCGCCGTCTCGCCCGCCGCGCCCGTGACCTGGAACTTCACGGTCACGCTGGCCGCGCCCTCGTAGGCTTCGGCGGTGGCGCCCTCCTCGGTGGAATTGAGGTCGGGGATTTCCTTGCCCTTCGGCTTCACGACCTCTTTCTCGACAACCCCCTTCAACTCGTCCCACCGAAACTTGATGGAGTCCTTGTAGAGATGCACGTCGGCCCGGAGGGTGAAGGTGACGGTGAGGGTCAACTCGCCGCCGGCAGCCGCCTCGGCGGGGGCGAGGGTGGAGGCGACCTGAAAGGGCGGGTCCTCGAAGCCTTCGAGGGCGAGGGCAAGCGCTGGCCAAAGGGCGATTGCCAGCAAGGCGGAGGCTTTGGGGAATCTGTTCATGGCGTCACGCCTTTCTCGCCGCGCGGCGCTTGACGATGGTCCAGCAGCGCTCGTCGGCCTCGAGCATCGTGTCGGCCTCGCTCGGCCCCCACGTGCCGGCGGCATAGGTGGGCAGCCCGGCGGGGGCCTCGGCACAGGCGTCGAGGAGCGGGGTGACGAAGGCCCAGGCCGCCTCGACCTCGTCGCTGCGGGTGAAGAGCGTGGGGTCGCCGAGCGCGGCGTCGAGCAGCAGCCGCTCGTAGGCCTCGGGCGGCTCGCCGCCGAACGCCTCGGCGTAACCGAAGTCCATCTTGAACGGCTCGATCCGCACGCCGGCCCCCGGCCGCTTGACCTGGAACTGGAGGCTGATGCCCTCATTGGGCTGGATGCGGAGGGCCAGCACGTTGGGCGCCATGGGGCCGAAGGGCGGCGCGTTGAAGAGCACCTGGGGCACGGGCCGGAAGTGGATGCCGATCTCCGTGATCCGCGCAGGCAGCCGCTTGCCCGTGCGCAGGTAGAAGGGCACGCCCGCCCAGCGCCAGTTATCAATGTAGGTCTTGAGCGCCACGTAGGTCTCGGTCGCCGAGTCGGGCGCCACGCCCGGCTCCTGGCGATAGCCCGGTCCGCCCGCGCCCGCGGCATACTGGGCGCGGACCAGACGCTCGCCGACGTCGCAGGCGGGGATCAGGCGCAGGGCCTTGAGCACCTTCACCTTCTCGTTGCGCACGGCGGTGGGGTCGAGGGTGTTGGGGGCCTCCATGCCGACGAGCGAGACGAGGTGCATCAGGTGGTTCTGCACCATGTCGCGGAGCGCTCCAGCCTGGTCGTAGTAGGCGCCGCGCTGCTCGACGCCGACCGTTTCGCTCACCGTAATCTGCACGTGGTCCACGTACTTGTGGTTCCAGATCGGCTCGAAGAGGGCGTTGGCGAAGCGCAGGACGAGGATGTTCTGGACCGTCTCCTTGCCGAGATAGTGGTCAATGCGGAGGATCTGGTTCTCGGCGAAGGCGGCGCGGAGCCTGGCGTTGAGGTCGCGGGCCGAGGCGAGGTCGCGGCCGAAGGGCTTCTCGACGACCAGCCGTGCCCACCCCCTGCCCTCCCCCGTGCCGCCGAGGCCCGCGGCGCGCAACTGCTCGGCGACGGGGGCGATCACCGACGGGGGCGTGGCCAGGTAGAACAGGCAGTTGCGCGGCGCGTTCCGCGCCGCGGCGAGGGCGTCGAGCCGCTGCCGCAGCGAGGCGAAGCTGGCCGGGTCGTCGTAGCGCCCGGGGTGATAGTGGAGCCTTCGGGCAAAGTCGTCCCACGGCAGCCGGTCGCCCGGCCGCGACGGCGCGAAGCGGGTCATGGCCGCGCCCGCCTGGCGGCGGAACGCCTCGTCGCTCATCTCCGTGCGGGCGAAGCCCAGGATGGCGAACTGCTCGGGCAGCAGGCCCTGCTGGAAGAGGCGGTAGACGGCGGGGAGGAGCTTGCGACTCGTCAGGTCGCCCGACGCCCCGAAGATGACCAGGGCGAACGGCTCAGGGACCCCACGCTGGGCAGGTGCGGTGTCGAGGCGGATAGACTCCATCGCTCGCTCCCCCTCGGACGAGTCCGGGAGCCGCGGGCCGGCGCAAGGGACCTCGGGACCCCCGAGGCGCGGCTACGGGCATCACCCGCCCTTGCGCGGCGTCGTGGCGAGGGTCACGCCCTCGTCCTCGAGCTTCTTGACGTACTTCTGCGGCTCCTTGTTGAACTTCTCGACGCAGGCGGGGCAGCAGAAGTAGACGCGCTTGCACTCGTAGTCGGCGAAGATCGTCTTGTCAATCTGCCCGCCCATGACGGGGCAGGTGGTCTGGGCCTTGCCCGCCGGGGCTTGAGTCGTCGCGCCCTCTTGGTCGCATCCGGCGAGGATGCAGGCCGCGACAAGCACGAGCGCCGCACACAGCGGCCCGACAATGCTCTTCATGGTCCACTTCCTTTCGGGCTCAACCTCCCGCGGGTCTTGGGACCCGCGGGAGGTCGGGACAGTTTGTGGCTAGCTCCGCTGCGCGAGCGCGCGGTCGAGCAGGATCAGGCCGTGGGCCGAGTCGCCGATCCTCTTGAGCTGCTGCACGATGGCGTCGGCGTTCTTCTCCTCCTCGACCTGCTCGGTGACGAACCACTGGAGCAGCACGCTCGTGGCGTTGTCCCTCTCCTTGGCCGCGAGCTCGACCAGGCCTTTGATGAGGCCGGTGACCTTCTCCTCGTGGGCGAGCACGGCCTCGAAGGCGGCCAGCGGGGTCGCCCACTCGGCCGGCGGCGCCGCGATGGCGGTGAGTGTCACGCGCCCGCGGCGGTCGTTGATGTATCCGTAGAACTTCATCGCGTGGCCGTTCTCTTCCTTGGCCTGCACCTTGAGCCAGTGGGCGAAGCCGGGCAGGTTCTTGGCCTCGAAGTCGGCGGCCATGGCCAGGTACAGGTAGGACGAGAACAGCTCGGCGTTCACCTGCTTGTTCAACGCGTCTTCCATCTTCTTGCTCAGCACTTGTCTACTCCTTCGAGCTGCGGAAGCGATGTGCCGCGATGGGTGCCCGACTCAGGACGCCAGCTTCCTCACCGCGGCGAGCACCGGCGTGTAGTCCGGCTCGTTCGCCACTTCCTTGACGAGTTGCACGTGCTGGACGATGCCCGCCTTGTCCACGACGAAGACGGCCCTGGCCAGCAGGCGCAGCTCCTTGATGAGCACGCCATAGGCCGTGCCGAACGCGGCGTCGCGGTGGTCGGAGAGGGTCTGGACATTCTCCACGCCGGCGGCGCCGCACCAGCGCTTCTGGGCGAAGGGCAGGTCCATGCTCACCGTCAGCACCGCCACGTCCTTGCCCAGGCTGGCCGCCTCCTCGTTGAACCGCCGCGTCTCGATGTCGCACGTGGGCGTGTCGAGCGAGGGGACGGAGGCCAGGACGACGACTTTCCCCCGGAAGCTCGACAGCTTCACCGGGTTCAGAGCGTTGTCCAGCGCCGTGAAGTCAGGGGCTCTGTCGCCCACCTTCAGCTCGGGGCCAACCAGGGTGAGCGGGTTCCCGTGAATCGTGATCGCGCCTGTGCGTTCGGTCATGGGCCACTTCCTCCTGGGTTGCGCGTCGCGCGCTCCGCCGCCGTCCCGTTCACACCCGGATTGTAGCACGACCCATGATCGCAAGCAACCCCTTCGTTGTGGGGCGGGGTCCGCTCCCGCGCCGGCTGGGCCCCGTCGCGCCGCCTCCGCTCCGTCGCCGGGGGGTGTCAGGTCTTGTACATGGGTGTAAGGAGCTGTAAATGCCCTTCCCCGGCCGGGCGCGGCGTGCTATAGTGAAGTGGGCGCGCCGCAGGCATTCGCTGAGGGGGTGTTCGGTTTGCGGATCGGCGGAAGCCGTGGTAAAATGCGGTCTTGTAGACTCTCGTTGCGGCGAGGTCCGTGTGTGCATGGGCCGGTTTCGCGGCGGCGAGGCGCGCGTAGCGCCTCTGACGGGGCGGCGATATGGTCCTGAAGTGCCCGGCGTGCTCGCAGACGTTCACCGTGCCCGACGGCGTAACGTCGGGGAAGGCCAAGTGCCCGCAGTGCGGGCAGCGCCTGGATCTGGGCCGCATGCTGCGGCCGGGCGATCTGCGGCCCGGCACGGTGCTGGGCGGCTGCCGGATCGAGGGGGTGCTGGGCCGGGGCGGCATGGCGACCGTGTACAAGGCCACGCAGATCTCCCTCGAGCGCCCCGTGGCGCTCAAGGTGCTGCCCACCCGGTTCGCCAGCAACCCTCAGTTCGTCGAGCGCTTCAACCGCGAGGCA
The DNA here is from genome assembly GCA_035527715.1 of Planctomycetota bacterium. Lineage (GTDB taxonomy): Bacteria > Planctomycetota > PUPC01 > DSUN01 > DSUN01 > DSUN01. Next base: position 17,632 of record DATKZY010000243.1, read on the forward strand.
TCGGCCCTCGCGCTCCTGGCCCACCCGAACATCGTGGGCATCCTGGATAAGGGGGTGGAGGGAGAGACCTACTACTTCGTGATGGAGTACGTGGAGGGCAAGAGCCTGCGCGACCGGCTGTTGCGCGAGGGCAAGCTCTCGGCCCAGGAGACCCGCCAACTCGTGCAGGGCGTGTGCGCCGGCCTGGCATATGCCCATGAGAACGGGGTCGTGCACCGCGACCTGAAGCCGGGCAATATCCTGCTGGACGGCGCCGGCACGCCGAAGCTGGCCGACTTCGGGATCGCGCGCCTGACGGGGACGGACACCCAGGAGGGCTACCAGCTCACGGAGGCCCACACGGTGATGGGCAGCGCCGACTACATGGCCCCCGAGCAGCGCGCGGACGCCGCGAATGCGGACCACCGCGCCGACATCTACTCGCTGGGCGTGATGCTCTACCAGACGCTCACCGGGCAGTTGCCGGTGGGCAGCTTCAAGCCGGTCGCCCACCTGGTGCCCGGCGTGCCGACCGCGGTGGACCGCGTGGTCCGCACGGCCCTGGCGAGCGCGCCCGACGACCGCTACGACAGCGTAGGCAAGTTCCTGTTCGCCCTCAACCACGCCTTCGACGAGACGGCGGCGGCGCGGCACGCGCCGCGCGTGGCCGTCCAGGCCCGGCGTCGCAAGACGCCCACGGCAGTCGCCGTGCTGGTCGCCGCGGCGGCCATGGCGGTTGTCGTGGGGCTCGTCGCCCTCGTGCGCCCCCGGGGCCGCGCCGAGCCCCCGCCGCCTCCGCCCCCGCCGAGCACCAACCACAAGGTGGTGCGCACCGCGACGCGGGTGACCACGCCACATGTCGTGCGGCCCAAGCCGCCCGAGCCGATGCCCAAGAAGGCCCCGCCGCCCCCCGGCGAGGAGCCGGCCGCCGTACGCCAGGCCCTCGCCGGCATCCGCGAGTACATCGCGGCGCACCCCGACGACTATCCCACCCAGGTCCAGCGCCTGAAGGACATTCTGCTCAACCACGGGAACCCGCAGGTGCTGGTGGCGGCGAGGAAGGAAATGAACGCGGTGGGCGAGCGCCTGGACAAGGCGATCGCCGAGCACTTCGCCGGCGCGCGGAAGCGCGCCGACGCGCTGATGGCCCAGCGGGCCTACGGCGCCGCCGTCCGCCTCGTGGGCACCCTGCCCCCCAACCTCTTCACCTCGGAGGCCAAGAAGGAGGCCGACGGCCTGGTGCAGGAGTACCGCGGCAAGTGCTGGACGGCCTTCGGGCACGACTGCAAGCGCGCGGCCGCCCTGGTGGAGGCGGGCAAGATCGCCGAGGCGGCCGCCGTCCTCAGCGTCGCGTACCCCTCGGCCGAGCTCCAGAAGCTCGCGGCCGAGGAGCTCGCCAAGCTCAAGCAGGCCCTCGCGGCCCAGCAGGAGCGGGTGCGCAAGGAGCAGGCCAAGCTCCGCGCGGACCTCACCGTCCGGCTCAAGGCCCTCTGGGCCGACCGCTGCTACCCCGAGGGCCCGCCCCTGGCGAAGCAGGCGCTCGCACAGGCCCCCGACGAGCCGTCCCGCGCGGCCCTCGCCCCGCACGCGCGCGCCGCCGCCCTGCTCGACGCCTTGTGGAAGGCGACCCTCGAGGCCGTCGCGGCGCGCAAGGGCGGCTACATCACCCTCGCAAACAGCAAGTACGTGGTCAAGGACGTGGACGGCGAGAGTGTCGTCCTCACCCTCGGCGAGGGCAGAGGCGAGGTCAAGCGCGAGCTGCGGAAGCAGAGCACGGAAGACCTGTACCTGCTGGCGCGCGACTGGCTGGACACGGCGAAGAAGGCCGACGACAATCTGATGCTGGGTCTGTTCTTCACCTACGAGGGCAAGCCGGACCCCGCCGCGGCCGCGCGGGCCTTCGAGAAGGCCATCGGCCTCGGCGCCGCGCCGCAACTCGTCGCCGCCCTGCGCGACCTCAACGGCGCCTCGACCGCGCCCGACGTCAAGGAGCACGACCCGAAGGAGAAAGAGCCGGAGCCGCCCGCCGTCGCCGGCTATGCCCTCGACCTCAGCGGCGTCTCGGACTACGTGGACGTCCCCGACGAGCGCCGCAAGCGCTCGCTCCGCCTCAAGGCATTCACCGCCGAGGCCTGGGCCTGGCGCCGCCCGCTCCCGGCCGAGGCCCTCCCGCGCTATGTCCTCGCCAAGAACGCCGGGTGGACGGATTCCCTGTCCTTCGCGATCTACGTCGAGGACGGCTGCTGGGCCTACGCCACGGGCGACGGCGTCGAAGGGGACCCCGTCGTCACCCGAGTCCCCTGCCCCACCGGCGTCTGGAGCCACTGCGCGCTCGTGTACGAGGAGGGCTTCCGCACGCTCTTCGTGGACGGCAAGCAGGCGCACCGGAGCCGTGGGAAGCGCCGCATCGGCTTCGACGACCAGCCGCTCTACGTGGGCGCCGTGGGCCTCGACGGCAATGCGGCCCACTTCTGGGGCGGCGGCATTGACGAGGTGCGCATCACCAACGGCGTGCGCTACCGCAAGGACTTCACGCCCGAGCGCGAGCTCAAGGCCGACGACGCCACGCACCTCCTCCTCCACGCCGACGACGGTAAGGGCCTGCGCGTGAAGGACTCCAGCCGCTTCGAGAACCACGGCGTGCTCCGCGGCGCCGCCGCCTTCCTCGCGCCCGGCGACTTCAAGGTGCGCAGGCCGGGCCCGCCCGCGCCGCCGCCGAAGGGGCCGCCCGTCAAGCAGCCGCCGGCCGGGCCCGCTCCCCCCAAGGCCGGGCCGGGCAACTGATGGCCCGCGTCGCACGGCCACGCCTTGACTCGCGGAAGCGGCGGCAGGTAGAATGACCTCTGTGCCTGACGAAACAGGCGTGCGCGCCCCCCGCTCCTCTCGAAAGGATCAACCGCCGCATGGAGGCACCGCAGCGAAAACACATCGGCCCGCAGACCGTCGCGTTCATCGAGCACAAGGGGCCATATGGTGACATTGGCCGCGTCTACCAGCGGCTCTTCGGGTGGGCGGCCCGGGCGGGCGTGAGGCCCGCCGGCCCCGCGTTCACCTGCTTTCTCGAGCCGCCCGACAAGCTCGACTGGGCGGCCGGGCGCTTCGAGGTCTGCCTGCCCGTCGCCAAGGGCACGGCAGGCGCCGGCGGCGTCCGTGTCAAGGAGCTGCCGGCGACCGACGTCCTCGCGGTCGTCGTCCAGGGGCCGTACAGCGAGATGCCCGCCCACTACTCGGAGCTGCTGGCCTGGATGTCGGTCGAGGGCGAGGCCCCCGCGGGGCCGCCGCGCGAGACCTACCTCGTCCATCCCGGGCCCGACGGCTCGGGCGACCCGAAGACGTTCCGCACCGAGATCCAGTTTCCCGTGAGCGACTAGGTCGCGCCGAGGAGAGATGCTTCGCTGTCGCTCAGCATGACAGGAGGGGGGAGCAGCGACTCAGGGAGCCGCCGTGGCAAAGCATCGGGTGGCGTTTTTCAGGCAGTACCCCTTCGTGCCCGGGCAGAAGATCCACATCCTCGACGGGCCGCGGCGCGGCGACTGGGAGGTCGTCGCCGCCGACGCGAAGGCCGTGAAGGTCCGCTGCCCCATCTCCGGTCGCGAGTTCGAGTGGAAGAGCTTCTGCCACCTCGTCGAGGAGCGCGACGACGTCGAATGGCCCGCCGCGGACTGAACGGCTTCCAGCGATTCGGCCCATTCCGGGCAAAGACTGCCTGAAGGCAGGACTCCAAACAGGCGGCGAGCCCCGTTCGGGGGCCCACCGCCGGCTGTGGGCTCCTGCCTCCAGGCAGTCCTGGCGGCATCACCGGCGCCGCCGAATCGCCGAGAGCCATTTGGGCAACCGCCAGTCGCGCCCGGCGCGGTCTGGGGTTACTGGCGGCCGGTAGCCCGCTGCACCTGGCCGGCGAGGTCGAAGAGCTTCCTGCGCTCGCCCTGCCAGCCGGAGCTGAGGTACCAGCGGTGCCCGGGGATTCCAGGCGTCCAGCGCCAGGCGCTGGCGCCGAAGAAGAATGGGCCGCCGAGCTGGTAGTTGCTGAGCGCCCGCCACATGTGGAGCAGCCGCAGGTCGAGGGCTTCCTGGCAGCGGCGTGCCAGCGCCGGGCCGAGCCGGGCCTTGAGCGACTCGTCGGTCAGGGCTCTCTCGATGCAGATCCGGGCCTCGCATTCCTGGACGCCCTCCGTCAGGGCCACCAGGCGGGTCGTGGCCAGCGGGCCGTCGGGCCCGGGGGCCAGGATGGAGTTGCACAGGTTCAGGTTGATCCAACTGCCGCTCCAGGCGCCCGCGGTGTAGCGAGCGTGGGCATGGGCGACGCGGCGGCCTTGCTCGTTCTTGATGGCCCGCCAGTAGTCGGCGCCGATGCGGCCGATGCCACGCAGCTCCCCGGTGATGGCCGTCTCGGCGTAGAAGCGCCAGCGGGTCGAGGGGTAGCTGTCCAGGTCGAGGTTGCGCTCGAAGAGGGCGTCGAGTCGCGGCTCCTTCCAGCCATAGAGGCTCTCGACGGTGGGGGGCTTCTCCTGGTTCGTCTGCACGCCGCCGTCGGCGAAGCGGAAGCCGCCCCAGACGGTGGCCTGGTAGCCCACCTCCGCAATGCCGTAGACCTTTTGCTTCCAGCGGCCGTGGCCCTGCTGGACCCAGGGCAGATCCGGGGCGATGTCGTGGAAGAACTGGATGTGCTCCTTGGGCGGCATGGCGTCGGTGAACATGCCCAGCATCAGGCCCTTCTCGAGGCCGCGTTTCCGCAGCCGCTGGCGAACCTGGGCGATCAGCTCTTGCCAGATGGCCTTGCTGCCCGGCTCGGTCAAGGGGGCCAGGGGCCGGCTCTCGGTCTTCCCGGTGGGTGGGTCCAGCACCGTGACCAGTGGGCCGCCCTTGGAGGTGGCCTGGCGCTGTTCCAGCTCGGGGCTGAAGCGCTTGCCGACGCTCTCCTTGGTGCTCATGTAGACTTCCCAGACCTGGAGCACCAGCACCTTCGGCCGGCCCATGTGCTTCTCGGCCAGGTCCAGGTACCGGTCCATGATTGAGAAGTCCCATTCGTACTGGTTCTCGCCTTTCCGGACCCAACGGATCATCGACTCGGCGTTGCCCAGGTTCGTTCGGGCGATGGCTGGCAGGTAGAGCGACCGCGCGCCGCAGTCGTGGATGAGGCGGAACGACTCGGCGATCTTCTGCCAGTGCGCGTCGGACCACAGGGGCAGGTCGTACTCGAGGGCCAACGTGTCGGGCGATTGGATGAGCTCGACCCAGGTGCGGTGGTCCTGCGGGGCGGGCAGCGTGTAGTCGGCCACGTCGAGTTGGACGGCGACGACCGCGGGCTCTTCGTCCCTGGCCTCGATTCGCAGCTGGCCCTGGTAGCGGCCGGCCTTGCCGTCGCGGGGCACGGCGGCCGTGACCCAGACCGGGACGACCGCCCCGGCGAGGGCGCCGCCGGACCCGCCCACGGGCACTTCGGCGGGAGGGGTATCGGCCAAGGCGCCGAAGAGGGCCGGACGCCGCGGGTAGGGCTCGCGGATGGCGTCGCGCCCTTCGCCGTAGCAGAAGCCGGCCTCGGTGCCCCAGCGGCAGCCATAGCGAACGCGGACCGCGGGGGCCGCAATCGCGCCGCCCGGGCCGTTGAGGTCGCCCACGGCGGCCTTCAGGCCCCTGATGGCCCTTGCGGAGCCGACCACGGCCTTCCCGCTCACGGAGCCGCCGCGTGCCCCGACGAGACGGATGGGACGCAACGCCTTGCAGGGGTCGCCGTAGTCGAGGCTGCCATCGGCGGCGAGGGGATCGCTGTTCCACACCTGGAAGCCGGCCGGCCGCCCGGCGTTTGGCACCAGGCCGGCGGAACCCGAGGCCGTCAACTGCACCTCGCGCAGTTGGCAGGCATACCAGTCGAACCGGTTGTGCCGGTTCCTGCCGCCGGCCTGCTCGCGGGTCTCCAGCAGCACCTTGTGGTACGGCGAGCGGATCAACTCGATGGCCAGAACGTTGAGGCCATGGCGCAGGGCCGACGCTGGAACGGCGAGGCCCTCGAGCCTGCGGTCTCGGGACGCGATGCGTTGCGCCGCCTCGGCATCGGGTGCGGGGGCCAGCCTGCCGGGGCCGATGTAGGTGCCTTCCTGGGCCAACAGGTCGCCCGACGCCTTGACGTAGGCCTCGAGCGGGTAGGCTTCGGCCAGGGTGGCCTCGCCGATCGCTCCTGCCGGCAGATGGCGGCGCGTCAGCTCCGTGCCGTTCAGGTAGGCGATGGCCCCGCCGCGGTAGTGGAGTGTGAGCCGGAGGTCCTGGACCTTCGCGGGATCGGTGACCATGAACTTGCCCCGAAGGCACTGGCGGGCCAGGTACGGCGTCTGGCAGCCCCCCTGGGGCATGGTTCGCAGCCAGTGGGAGTCATCGAAGTCGGGGGCTTGCCAGTTGGCGGGCGGCGGCGGCGTCGCGCCGTCCAGCCAGGCGTTCTTGCGCAGGACGGGCTCGATGCGGTCGCCGACGGCAACGACCGGGGGCTTGAGCGTGTGGTGCATCCGCCAGTAACTGGTGGCTCCGAGGACCACGGTCCTCTCGGGAGCCGCGGCAGCCGCCCAGGCCGTGTTCGAGGGCAGCACCAGACGAATTGCGAACAGCGCCAGCGCCGCGAGGCACGGCTTGCAGAGGGCCTTCACTTCGCCTCCGCCTTCGGCTTCCCTGTGGGATCCGCCGGCTGGCGGGTTGTGACCGGCCGCGGGGCGATCGCCTTCACGAGGTCGGGCAGGTCGTAGCACGCCAGCGCCCCAGGCACTGCCTGGTTGAGCTGGTCCTTGGCCCGCGGCGTCGCCACGACGTCCATCCACGACTCGATGGACTTCTCGACGGTGACCTCGCGGAGGCGCTCGTCGAGCGCCGCGGCGTGGAGGGCGACAGGCCCGCCCTTCTCAACTCCCACGATGGCGAGCTTCGCCGCGTCCACCTCGGGCCGGGCGGCCAGGACGCCCAGGGCCGCGAGCGCATCCTCCACGCGCTGGCCGAGCCAGGGGCGGCCGAGATGGAAGGTGATGTGGGCGAGGGGGAACTCGTGGTGCCAGTAGCGGCTCGGCTTGGCCGGCGCCGTCTCGCCGCAGCCGCGCACGTCCACGCTCAGCACCACCCGGCCCTCCTTGGCCAGTTTCTCGACGGCACCGCCGGGCGCGGCATCGGCGGCCTTGCCGCGGCCGTCCACGTAGAGCACGCCTGGCCGCTTGCCCTCGCCCTTCGGCACGAAGAGCAGGGCCGGCACGGGCACTTCCTCTCCTCGCTCGATGAGCAGCTTCTCGATGGAGTAACCGTCGCGCTCGATGCGGCCCGCGGCCTTGACCGTCGGCTTGCCCTCGATGGCGCGAACGCCCGCCAGCCGCCGCACTTCGGCCAGGCACTTCGCCTTCGGGTTGTCCTTCCAGAACGCCTCGCGCTGGGCGGCGGAAGCCTTCGCCCGCTGGAGATTGAGGTCCCAGACGGTCACACCCTTGAGGTCGAAGACCACCTGACCGCTCTTGGTGGCCCAGAGGTCCTTCTCGGCCTCGGACTTCAGATCGGGTTCGGTCACCGGCTCGTCCACGCCCTGGAGCCATCGGCGCATCCAGCGGATCATCGCCTCGCGCTGGAGCTTCGGGTAGCCATGGCCGCCGGGCACCTCGCAAATGTCCACCCGCTCCGAATGGCCGAGCAGGGTGAAGAGGCGCTTCGCCTCGCGGAAGGTCGCCCACGTGCCCGCCTGGTCGAAGAAGTCCTTGCTCGCGGCCAGGATGAGGCGCGGGTTGGGCGCGTGCATCGTCAGGTAGTCGGCGTGCTCGATGCCGTCGGCCACCTGGTTGGGGATGTTCTGCTCGCCGTCCTGCGGGCCGATCGTGGCGAAGAGGCGCTCGAGCGACGTGATGTAGCACGAGGGCGCGGCGACGACGATCCGCTCGTCCGTGGCGGCCAGGTACGAGGTCATCGTGCCGCCGCCCGAGCAGCCGGTCACGCCGATGCGCTTCGGGTCCACCTCGGGGCGGCTGAGCAGGTAGTCGAGCGAGCGCACGCCGTCCCAGATGCGATAGTGTGCGGTGCAGAGGCCGACGAGGCGCGCCCCGATGTCCACCTGCGTGTGCTCGCCGGTGCCGGCCATCAGCGGCTTGCCATTGGCGTCGAGGGTCTGGATGCGCTCGCCCTGGCCGATGGGGTCGTAGGAGAGGGCCACGAAGCCGTTCTTCACCGCGAGCAGGGCGACCTGTTGGTTTCCGCCGCCGGCCTTCGCGTCGCGGTTGTGGCCCGACGGGTTGAGGATGGCGGGATACGGCGGCTTGCCCATCGTGGGCACGTAGAGGCACGCGGTCACGTGGTGGTTCGGCCGGCTCTCGTAGATGACCTTCTCGACGCGGTAGCCGTCGCGCTCCAGCGTGCCCGTGATCTTGGCATTGAGCGGCGTCTTTTCGGGGAACGGCCCGACGGCGGCGAGCCACTTCGCCCGCATCTCCTTCTGGCGGGCGAGCACCTGGTCGGCGGTCGTGAAGGCGTCCACCGCCTTCCGCCGCGCGTCGAAGTGCTTCTGGCACTCGCCGAGCAAGTAGGCGTGGAACATTCGCTCGCCGGCCTTGGGCGGCAGGCAACTGAGGTCCTCCTTCTCGCCGCCGCGCGCCATCACCGCGGCCACGAGCATCGCAACCGCCAGGCCCCACATGATCTCGTGCATCGCGCGTCTCCTATCTCTTCGTCACCAGGTCCCCGAACGGCCCGAGCAACGGGTACTTGTTCTGCCACGTGGTGTACATGATGCCCAGTGCGCCGGGCGTCTTGTCAAGGGCCTCGAGCCAGCCCTTCGGGTTGTCGAGCGTGTCGGCGTCGTAGTAGGCGCCGGCGAGGGTCTTGAAGCCAAGCGTGGAGAAATGCTTCAGGCTCGGCTCCCGCTTGTCGAAATACCAGCACGCGATGATCAGGTCCTTCGGCACGTGCTCCCACGAGCCCGCGAAGTCGCCTTCGACCAGGTAGTAGTCGCCGTGGGCGTTGTGGTTGGGGTCGAGCATGTCGGACCAGCAGTAGACCTCGGCCTTGGGGGCGGCCTCGCGGATCATCTGGAACTGCTTCGTGATGCAGTCGCCGAGGATCTCGCCCATCGTCATCTTGCGGCTCTTACACGCCTCGCACGAGCCGCCGGCACGCACCTCGTCCATGCTCAGCAGCCACTTGGCCGGACCGAGGTGCTTCTGGACGAGTCGCACTTGCTCCTTCCATATCTCGTAGAGCTTCGGCTCGCTCATGCACACGCTCACCTGGCCGTGGTTGATGGCGACGCCGTGGTAGTAGCTCACGCGGAGGCGTTCGCCCTCGGCGATGCGGGTGCCGGGCAGGAGCTTGAGCGGCGGCCCGTCGTGGTCGAAGCGGAAGTTCAGCTTCGGGTCGGCGATGGGCGCGAAGTCCTTGCCTTCCTCGTAGGCCGCGCCCGACGCCTCGCCCTTGACGGCGACCGGTGTGCCCGGGCGGCGGAGGACGTTGACCAGCCCCACCTCCTCGACCTTCAAGTCGTCCACCCAGAACTTGCCGCTGCGCCCGCCCCAGGCGCCCGCGTAGACGCGCACCTTGTCGAACGCCAGGCTGTTGAAGCCGAGGACGATCTCCCGCCAGTCGCTGGTCGCGGGCACCTGCGGCTCGAAGGGCGCGAGGGCGCGGCTCTTCTCGGTGAGCACCTGCACGCGGAGCGCGCGGGTCGGCTCGACGCCCTCCGTCTTCACCCACACGCTCACGCGGTAGCAGCGGTGGGGCTTGACGGCGATCTCCTGCGCCACGCGCGCGTGGCCGTGGCGGTCGCCGCCGAAGCTCTCGAACCGCAGCGATGCCTTGCCGCCGTGGCGCACCGCGGTGTCCACGAAGCTGATCTCGCCCGGCTTGTCGTGGAAGCGATAGCCCTTGAGCTGATTCCCCTTGTAGTCCTCGAAGCCGCTGTTGGCCACCTCGACCGGCGGGTCGGGCACGAAGTGTGCCTCGCTGCCTTTGGCGACGAAGAGCGCGTCCTTCACGGGGATGCCGGCCGCGAGGTTCTTGTCGTGGCCCAGCACGCTGCCGCCGTAGCCGGCCGAGAAGAAGATCGGGATGATCTCGACCTTGTGCTGCTGGCAGATGGCCTTGACCTGCTCGACCCGTTCGAAGAAATGCGCCGGCTGGAGGTCCAGCCGGTCCCAGCCCGTTGCCAGCACCATGCCGTTCAGCCCGTGCTCGGCGGCGGTGCGCACGATGTCGCGGATCTCGGCGACATCGCTGTCCTTGTGCAGCCCGCGGCTCACGTAGACCCAGCGGCAGGGATACACGGCTGCCCCCGCGAGCGCCCCGCCCGCGAGCAGCCCCAACGCCACGAGAGCGACGCACACCCGTTCCACGGCACGGCCTCCGAACGTCCCGGTGGCTCCCCACACCGCGCGGCCATTCTACGCCGCCGCGGGAGGGGAATCAACACTGAAGCCCATTCGCGGGCATCGTTGTCGTCGTCGTCCTCGTCGTCGAATGGGTCTGGGTGAGGGAAGCCCAAGAGCTCGACGACGACGACGAGGACGACGACGAGCACGACGAAAAAGAATCTGGGCGGGGCCCGCAATCAGAAGTCACGCCCCCTTGACGGCAACGCCGATGTGTCGTACCCTCTGATGAGGAGGCGAACGATGGGGATTGGTTTCTTCCTCGCCTGTCTGCTCGCATCTGCGCCGATGCGGCTCGCGGCGGCCGAGGCCGAGCAGAGGGCCGCCGCCGAGGCGTTTCTCAAACCCCTTGGCCCCCTCCCCGCCGACAGGTACGCCATCGCCCTCCTCAAGGACGACAAGCTCCCCAACCACGACCCCAAGCTGGCCGATGAGTTCACCGAACTCCTCCGCAAAGGCGGACACGAGGTCACGCTGATCAACGCGGACATCCTCTGCAACCGCTTCGCCATCACGACCGACCGCTTCGACATGCTCTTCCTGCCCGCCTGCCACACATTGCCCGGCGAGGCGGGGCCGGTGATCAAGGCATACTGCGACAAGGGCGGCGACCTCGCCGCCCTCGGCACCCCCGCCTTCCGCAACATTCTGGCCAAGGTCGGCGGCAAGTGGCTCTCGAAGGACGACTGGCGCAAGCTCCTCAACGCTCAGCCCACCGGCCGCATGCTCTTCGACTTCGACGCCGAAGACCTCTCCAAGTGGCAGCGCCACTCCAACGCCCCCGACTCGCCCATCACCCGCGAGCTTGTCCCCGGCAAAGAGGGCAAGGCCCTCCACGTCGTCATCCCCAACATGACCGGCTGGGATGGCTTTGCCTCGCCGAAGCTCGACAAGCCTTTCCCCGACGGCCACACCCTCACCTGCCTCTGGGCGAAGGCGGGGGATGTGGGCGGGGGCTCTGTCCCCCGCGAGGAGAAGGAAAAGACGCGGGGCACGGAGGCCCCGCCCACAGAGAAGCTGATGCTCGAATGGCGCGAGAAGGACGGGTCCCGCTGGATCGCCGTCTTCCGCGTCGGACCCGACTGGCAGCGAATCGTCCTGGCCCCCAGCGACTTCAGGTTCTGGCAATCGGTGCCGACCCGCGGCGGGCCGGGCAACGGCTTCAAGCCCGAGAACGCCGAGCAACTCGTCCTCGGCGTCGCCCACACCCACACCGGCCCCCGCACCGGCCGCTACGAATTCCTCATCGACCAGCTCGGCACCGCCCCTGCCCCCGCCGACACGCCCGACTTCCTCTCCCCGCCCATCCTCGAGAACTTCAGCCCGAGCTACAAGTTCTTCCGCATCACTCAACAGGACCACTTGCTCCAGTGCTTGGCCGGGGCCTTCATGGCCACAGGCGATTGGTTCCTTCC
>DATKZY010000244.1:0-8538 GCA_035527715.1 Planctomycetota bacterium
GACGTGCACAGGCTCAAGGCGCCCGAGGTCCACGACGGCATGCCGCACGGCTTCATGTACATGCGCCTCTTCTACCTCCGCGCTGGCCACGCGCGCGGCCATGCCCGGCTGGGAGCCGCTGCCGCCGGCCAGCGGCTCGTACGGCGCGCTGTACCCCAAGGGGTGGTTCGTCTACCGCGGCTTCACCGCCGACCTGGCGGTGAAGTTCTTCAGCCCCATCGTCCGCGAGAACGTGCGCGAGACGAGCTTGCCCGTGGCGCTCTTCGAGTTCGCCGTGGCGAATCCCACGGCCCGCCGGCTCGACGTGGCGGTGCTCTTCACCTTCCCCAACGCCGCGGCCCACTCGGCCCAGCTCCGCACCGGCTTCCTCAGCTCGGCCCAGGCCGAGCCCGAGCGCAAACTCGTCGGCGTCGTGCTCGACGCCCGCGACGAGCGGAACCCGCCCACGACGCAGGACAGCGAGTGGTGCCTCGCCGTGCGCGCCGAGCACGGCGGCGAGGTGTCCTACGCCACGTCGTGGAACGCCCTGGCGAGCGGGGGCGACATCCTGGGCGAGTTCGCCGCCGAGGGCCGGCTGCCCGACAAGCCGCTCGATGCGACGGCGAGCGCGGCCGCGGTGGCCTTCCACGCCACGCTCGAGCCCAAGGCATCCATCACCGTGCCGTTCGCCCTGAGCTGGGACTTTCCCCGCGTGGCCTTCGGGGCGGGCCCGCCGAGCCCCGGCACGCAGTGGTGGCGGCGCTACACCGAGTACTTCGGCCGGAGCGCCAACAGCTCCTTCGCCATCGCGCGCGAGGCGCTGCTGCGCCACGACGAGTGGGAGGCGGCGGTGGACGCCTGGATGCGCCCCATCCTCGAGGAGCCCGACTATCCCGAGTGGCTCAAGCAGGCCGCCTTCAACGAGCTGTACTACGAGAGCTTCGGCGGCGCCTTCTGGGAGGCCGGCTGCATCACGGCGCCCGACGAGTTCCGCAAGCTGCACCCCGAGGACCACAAGCACTTCCTCCTCGCGTGCCCCACGGAGCCGCGCTGCGCGCCGCTCGCGCTGCGCTTCGCCGCCCAGCGGGCGCGCCTGGCCCTCTGGCCGCAGATCGAGCGCGACGTGTTGCGGGCCTACGCCGACCTGATTGACGCCACGACCCCCTTCGTCCACGACCTCGGCGCGCCCGACGGCAACCCGTTCTTCGAGGCGGCCGGGCCGCCCGACGCGGCCCGCGAGGCCAAGGACCTCCCCGCCCTGTTCATCCTCCAGGTCTACGCCTGCTACCGGGCCACACAGGACCGCGACTTCCTGGCCTACGTGTGGTCGGCGTGCAAGAAGTGCTTCGGCGCCCTGCGCGCCGCCGACACCTACGGGCACGGCCTGCCCGGCCACAACGGCGACGACACGGTGACCTCGCCCTGCCCGCTCCACGGCGTGTCGCTGCTCGGCGGGGGCCTGTGCGTGGCGGCCCTCGAGGCCCTCGAACGCCTCGCCGCGGCGTGCGACGACCGCGACGCCGAGGCCATCCGCCGCCTCGTGCCCGTGGCCCGCGCGAACCTCGACCGGCAGCTCTGGCGGCCCCGGCTCGGCTACTATGCGGTGGACACCCACTCGCGGCAGCCCGACGCCCTCGCGGCGGGCGCCCTGTCGGGCATCCGTTTCGCCCAGGGCGCGGGCCTGCCCCCGATCCTCCCCGCCGAGCGCCTCCAGCAGCACCTGCGCCAGGTCTATCTGCGCTGCGTGAAGCCCTTGCGCGACTCGACCGGCGACGGCGTCGCCGACGTCGGGGCCCTCAACGTCGTCGGCTCCGACCGCTGCCCGCCCGGCGTCGGCCGCTGCCACGAGGTCTCCGTCGCCGACTCCTACCGCCTCGCCGCGACGATGTACCACGTGGGGCGCGAGCGCCAGGACGGCGATCTCGTCGCCGACGCCCTTCGGACCGCGTTCGGCATCTACTACCAGACCTGGGCCGTCGCGGCGGACAAGCCGCTCTGGGCCTTCGAGACCCCGCAGGCCTGGGACGCGGCCTATCCCGCCCGGGCGCGCGCCACGCAGCACATCGAGGGCCGCGCCGTGTGGGACCTGCTGCTCGAGATCAAGGACCCCTACGCCCGGCCCCCCGAGGCCCCGCCGAAGGCGGAGGCCCGGCCGCCTGCCGAAGAGGAGTGAGCCGTTTTGCGCCGCATCCGCGCCTTCGTCAACGCCCTGGGCCTCTTGGTCCGCGACCTGCTCCGGCCCACCAACTTGTTGGCCGTGGTGGTCCTGCTCGTCGCGTCGTACCTGGGCATCACGTACATGATGGCGCGGGTTCGCGACGCGCGGCTCGCCCGCGAGCGCCGCGAGCTGGAGGCGACCGTGGCCGCCCTCGAGCAGCGCAACGACGCGCTCCGCCGCACCGTGCGGCAGCTCGAGGCCCAGTGCGAGGAACTCAAGGGCTTCGTGAAGCGCCTCACCACCGAATCGCGCGTCGCCGACGTGCGCGTGGTCGGCCAGCGCCTCGACTCCCAGCGCGTGCCCCTGTGGACCCTGGAATTCGTCGAGCGGGGCCGCGACGGCAAGCCCCTGCCCGCCAAGGTGCTCACCGTGCGGGGCGAGGAGGTGTTCTTCGACGCCCTCGTCATCAAGTTCTCGCACGACCTGGTCAAGGTGGGCGACCCCTTGCGGGGAAAGTCCCTCCACTTCTTCCGCCGGGCCTTCGGCTCGGCCCAGGAGCCGCGCGAGGGGCCGATGCTCGCCGCCTCGGGCAGCGTGGTGCCCGACGCCTATCGCGGCTCGTCGGGCACCGCCTCGGCCTTCGAGCAGGCCCTGTGGCTCCGCTTCTGGCACTGGGTGAACCACCCCGCCGAGGCGGCGGCCGAGGGCATTCGCGTGGCCCAGGGCGAAGCCGTCTTTACCCGCCCCGAGCCCGGCGCCACCTACCGCATCACCCTCGAACACGCCGGCGGCTTGAACATCCAGCGCGTCGAACCCAAGAATCCGAAGTGAGCAGGGGCTGCGTGCGCCACCCCACAAATGAGGGGGCAAGATCGCGGGCGCCTCGCTGTCTTGCTCCCGAAGGGAGCGTGGTGGGTTGCCGGCGGCTTCAGCCGCCGGACTCTGGCGCCCGAAGCGCCCGAAGTCCCGAAGGGACGGCAGAAGGAGGCCCCCGGCCGCCACGCCACGGGCTTCTGCCGTCCCTTCAGGACTGGCCCGGTGGGTGGCCCCTGACCCGGCGGCTGAAGCCGCCGGCAACCCGCTTCGGTCCCTTTGGGACTCACGAGAGCACCGGCGCGGAGCTTCCTGTCCCCTCATTTGTGGGGCGGTGCACTGCGACCGACGCGCGGCGAGCTTCGGACGGTCAGGCTCGCGGCTCGCGGCTCGCGGCTCGCCGCTTCCGCTTGCCCAGGCCGGCCACCCACTTCCGGAAGCGCCCCCACAGCGTCATCTCCTCCAGGGCCTCCGTGGCCGGGGCATAGTCCGGGCGGCGGGCGAGGGCCATGCGGTAGCACTCGCGCGCGGCGCAGGGGTTGCCGAGGGCGCGATGGCAGTCGCCCATGGTCTTCCACACGAAGGGGTTCTGGGGCACGAACTGGGTGACGTGTGCGAGGCGCTCGAGAGCGCGCTCGTGGCGGCCCCACTGGATGAGGCACAACGCGGCCCGGAAATTCGCCCGCCAGTGGCTCGGGTCGGCCTGGCAGGCCTTCTCGAAACAGGCGTTCGTGCTCTCCAGGGTGCCCCAGGCGCCCGTGGCCAGGACCACCTCGGCGCGGGCGAGCCAGGTGAACAGGGCGTTCCCCCGGTGCTTCACCGCGATGTCGGAGTGCTCGCAGGCCGCCTCGATGTAGCCCTGGTGGGCCAGCACGAGGGCCTTGGCGGCGTAGAAGACGGGCACGCGGCCGTAGCTGCCGAGGGCCTCGTCGGCCGTCTCCGCGGCGCGCGGGACGTCGCCCGCACGCAGCCGCGCGTCCACCTCCGCGGCCCAGGCGTCGAAGAAGGCGGGATCGTGCTTCCGCGCGCCGCGGAACTCGCGCGCGGCGTCCTGGAACTCCCCCTCGAAGTACAGCCGCTCGCCCGAGAGCATCAGCTCCTCGGCCGGGTGCCGCCGCCAGCCATCGCTGCGCGACTCACCGCTGTCCCGGGGGAACTCAAGCCAGTCGCCCATCGTTGAGTTTGTCCTGGCATCGTCCGCGTAGGCCGTAGGCCGGAAGCCGTAGGCCGTGGCAGACAGGCGGTTAGAAGAGGGCCGTGCTCACGGGAGGAAGCGTTCCGGGTGTTCCATCATGCGGCCGAGCATCCTGCCCACTCGCTCATAGCCGGCGCACAGCTCATCCCGCTTCACGGCAGGGAGGTAGCCGCAGTCGCGGGAGAAGTCCACCCACACCTGGGTTTCCGAGCCTTCGCCATCTGAGTCGGCCATCTTCGAGACGAACGACTTCGGATACCGACGCTTCCGGTATCCCTCCGAGATGTTCGTCGCCACGCTCCGGGACGAGCGCCGAACCTGGTCCGTGAGGGAGTACCGCTCCTCCGGCGGAAACAACTTGGAGACGTGGAAGACCTGCATCGCCAACTGGTAGGCCAGCTTGTACACGTCGAGGTCGCGGAACCCTCTGATCGGCTCGCCTGAACCCGCGCTCTGTGCAGCGCGCCTCGCACCCGACTCGGTTTTCCTTGCCTCCATGTTGCCCGCCTCCTGCGTGTCACGATGCTCCTCCCTGCCTCCGCCTTACGGCCTCCGGCCTCCCGCCTCCGGCCTCCGGCTTCCGGCCTACGGCTTCCGGCCTACGGCCTACGATTTGCTGGCTACCCCCTCCCACACCCCGGCGATCGGCGTGTCGCACTTCGGGCACTTGCCCCCCTTGATCTCCACGGCGCCCACGCTGTAGCGGACGCGGCGGATGAGGACGCGTCCGCACTTGGGGCAGGCCGTGCTCTCGCCCGGATGGCCGCCGGGGCGCGAGACGTTGCCGACGTAGACGTAGCGCAGGCCCTCCTTGCGGCTGATCTCCCAGAGGCGCTCGATGGTCTCGGGCGGCGTGCGCTCGAGGTTGCGCAGCTTGTAGGTGGGGAAGAAGGCGCTGTAGTGCACCGGCACGTCGGGGCCGAGCTCGCCGTGAATCCACTTGGCCATCTCGCGCACCTCCTTCGGGTCGTCGTTGTGCGTGGGGATGACCAGGTAGACGATCTCGAACCACATCTTCTTCTTCGCCAGCACCTTCAGCGTGTCGAGGACGGGTCGGAGCTTGCCGTGGACCAGCTCCTTGTAGAACTTCTCGGTGTAGGCCTTGAGGTCAATCTTCACGGCGCTGAGGACCTCGCAGAGCTTCTCCATCGGCTCGGCCGTGATGTAGCCGTTGGAGATCATCACGCTCTCGATGCCCTTCTCGCGTGCCGCCTTTGCCGTGTCGAACACGTATTCGTAGTAGACGACCGGCTCGGAGTAGGTGAAGGCGATGGAGCGGGCGCGGATGGGGCGGTCGGTGAAGTAGCTGCGGCGGGCCACCTGGGCGTCGGCCACCAGCGCGTCGGGCGGCAGGTTCAGGTTCCGCGTCTGCTCGGGGCGCACCTGCGAGATCTCCCAGTTCTGGCAGAACACGCACTCGACGTTGCAGCCCGCCGTGGCGATCGAGTAGGCCCACGTGCCGGGCAGGAAGTGGAACAGCGGCTTCTTCTCGATGGGGTCAATGTTGCGGGAGCACGGGTTGCCGTAGACGAGCGTGTGGTAGACGCCGCCGCGATTCTCGCGCACGCCGCAGTAGCCGCGCTCCTGGTCGCCCACCTCGCACTCGTTGGGGCAGAGGACGCACTTGACGCGGTTCTCGGCCAGCTTCTCGTAGAAGCGGGCCTCGGGCGTCTGCCAGATGCCGCCGAGCGTGGCCAGCGTCGGCCCCTCCTGGCCACAGGCCGTGCGGAGCAGCGACGCCGCGCCGGCCCCGGCCGCCAGGGCGCAGCCGCCGAGGGCACAGCGCCTCACGAAATCGCGGCGGGTGGGATTTCGGATTGCGGACTGCGGATTGCGGATTTCAGACATCTCTTTCTCTTCTCACGCGTCCCGCATCGGGCCCCAGACCTCGGCCCCTGCCTGCCCGCCGTCTAACACCCCTCTGACACCTCCATCCTACCGCACCGGCCCCCCGATTTCAATGACCGCGCCACCCAACGCTCCCGCGGTCGCACTCGGGGTCATAGGGGATCAGGTCATAGGGGTCAGATTGACATTGTACACTTTGGCCCTCTTCTTGCGACTCTACGGGTCGAACGGGCCAGACCGGATGCAGAACACCATGTCCTCTGGTGTATCTGACTTGGAGCTTGAGCAGTTCGATGCGCGCGGCGAACGAATGCGGCACCAAGCACCGGACGATCACGGCCTTGCCATGGCCACGATCATGCGCTGGGAGCGGGACGAGTCAAGCCAAAGTGTAGAATGTAGATCTGACCCCAAAGCCCCAAAGCCACCAAAGCCAAAGCCTTCAGGCTTTTTTGGCCATATATACACCATGTATTAGCGCCTCTCCTCTCATCCGGCTCTTCCCTGTCCCCTCTCTATATAGAAGGACATCAACCAGTTGAACCGCATTGCGCCACATCGACGCCGACATTGTAGAGGGGAAGTCCCGAACAGTCGTCTCGCGAGGGGCGATGACCGTATCGCAGGATCCCTCCCTGAACACAAAGGCGTCGCTGGGAGATTTGCTGTTCTGAGTACGATTACACAGATTACAAAGCCTACAGCCCCAGATTCCGCAAGGCCTCCGTGGTCACCCTCCGCACCAGCGGGTCAGGACTTTTCAGTTGTTCCTTGAGTTTCGGGACCGCCTTCCTGGCCTCGGGGCCGCCAATCCTGCCGATCGCCATGATGACTCTCCACTGCACGTCGCGGCTCCGAGAGTCGATCCGCTTGATCAGCACCGGGAGGGCGGGTTTCGCCTCGGGCCCCAGTTTCACCAAGGCGTCGGCGGCGGACACCCAGCGACGGTCGAGCGTCCGGGACTTCTTCTCATTCTCCAGTGCCTCGATGAATACCGGAGTCAACGCATTCAACTCGTCCCGATTGAATTCCACCGCCATCGCCTCGAGTGCATACCAGGCGATGAAGTCACTTCCGCCCCTGGCCAGCGCAGTGAGAAGCCGCGCCTTGTCCGGACAGTTCTTCTGCCTGGCGACGGTCCCCAGATCCTCGCGGGTCAGCATGGAGTCCTTGCCGGAGTCAACGAGGACTTGCAGCAGAGGCACCGCCACCCGGGGGTGCGTCCTCAATAGAGCGATGACGGCGTGCGCCTGGATACCGGGGTCCTCCTGCCCGGGGAGGTATTCCCTGAGGAGTTCCGCTGCCTTGCCTCCGTCTTGGGAGTATCCAAGGCCCAGCAACGCCACCGCCCTTTTCTCGGGATCCCCGGACCTGAGTTCCTGCTCGATCTCTCCGAGAGAGGGCCTCTCCTTGTGTCTGCGGGCGAACCCGTGGAGGAGAACTCTCTCGCGGTTGAACCCGTCCTTTGGCGGGGGGAGGATTTCGGGAGCAATCCTTCTGATCTCGTCCCAATCCAGGACCGGATAGGGCTTCTTCCCGAACGGCTTCACCCAAACCTTGCGCCATTCATCCAGTTCAACCGGACCCATCAGGCATTGCGGGTGCTCAAGCGCCAGCAGCACCAGACCGTCCCTGAAGACCCTGATCTCAAAGACATGCCCCCGCTTGCTATAATGAACCTGGGAGGTGTTGAACGTCAGCGACATTCCAGGAACCTCTTCCCTGACGATGTATTGGTGAGCACTCGCCTCCATGAGGAGGTCCGCCTCGAAGATCGCACTGGATTCGCGGATCTCTTGTTTCTGCCACCATGCCCCGTTATGGGCGAAGACGATCATCAGGTCGCTCGGATACCTCTGCTTGATCATCCCGCAGACCTTCTCTCCGAACTGAATGGACTCGGGGAAGAATCTTCCTACCGTATCAGGAAAATACAGGGCAACCAGGTGGATGCGGAGTCCCTTTTCCTCCAGAACCGCATAGTAGTCGCCGTGCGTGCTCTCATACTTCTTGATACTGTCGCGGAGGATCGTGCCGTCCCGCTTGGCGATCTTGCTCCGTTCAAACCAGCCGGTCTTCAAGGCCCCGTCCGGCCTGCCATTGCCGTTTGGCAGAATCCGGTCCTCGTTGTCACCAATGACAGGGTAGAAGATCTCATAGAAGGCGTCCGTGCTCCCGTAGGCGTCAGCGGCTGACCTCTCCATACTCCTCAGTTGCCCCTCCGATTCGAAATGATCTCCCAATCCGATGATGAACCGCGGCTTGATCCGGTTTCGGAAAACCTGCAGGGTTTCGGTCAAATTCTGATGGCCGCCCTTGTTGTCGCTGAAGACCCCGATCGAGAAGAGCTTCTTGTCCGCCGCCAGTGACTCGATGGGGATTCTGTCCTGGCCCCGGACCGTCAGAGACAAACCGCAAGTCAGCAGCACTAACGCGAGCCAGAATCTGATCAGGGACCTACGCTGAAAGTCGCGGGACACCCTATTCAATTATCTCCTCCTCGCCTCGTGGGGACGGAGCCACTCTACCCGAGATTTCCCATTTG
>DATKZY010000245.1:0-7919 GCA_035527715.1 Planctomycetota bacterium
CCTTACCCACGGCTCCCAAAGCATCGCCGTGGGCTTTACTCCGCCACGCCCTGCGGGCGTTGGGTCAGCTGCGGGATTGGGGGTGCCCGCGATAGTATCGCGCAACTGGCTTTTCCGACCGAAGGAGATTACACGCACCCGTGAACGCGCAGCGGGCGGCGGGCGCTACTTGCGCGGGGCGTCGGAGGGCTTACAGGCGGAGATGCCCATCAGCACGCTGCTCCCGGGGCCTTTGGAGCGCTGGATGATGAACGTCCGGTCGTAGGAGACGCGCATGGTGTTGACGAGGACGGGCTTGTTCTGCCCATCGAGCAGGCGGCAGCCGAGGCGGAGACGGTTGGGGCGGCTCTCGTCGAGCGACGGCTTGATGACCAGGGTGTGCTTCTCGGGGAGGTCGAAGGCCACGTCGGCGCCGAACCCGGCGTCCTTGCGCTGGATGCCGAGGACCTCGTATTTTCCGTAGGCGAGGTTCTGGCCCTCGATCTGCTTCCTCAGGTCGCTGGGGGTGCGGGGGTCGAACTGCGGCTTGTCGGCCCGGCCCGTAGCGGACAGGACGACGACCTGGAGGCTGACGTCGGGCCTGGGGGCCTCGCTGGGTGGCGTTCCCGCCTGGGCGATTGCGGCGAGCGCCGAGGAAGCAAGGAGTGCGAAGAGCTTACTACAGGGCGTCGCCGCTCGGAGCATCCCGTGGCGCCTCCTCGAAGGAAACGGGCGAGACGGTGATCAGGGTCGCGTCCCCATCCTCGGAATAGGAGACGGTGGCGGCGTAGCCAGGGCCGGCCTCGACCTCCTCGGCCACGCATTCGCGGGCCAGTCCGGCCGACGGAGGCGTGCTCCCGCCCTGGAAGAACAGCGCGCCCACGGCGACGGCGAGGCACGCGGCGGCCACCGCCAGCCACGCGATGCGCCGGCGCCAGGCCACGGGCCGGGCAGTCGGCCGGGCGCGGGCCACGCGGGTCGCGATGCCCGCCCAGGTGCTGGTCCACTCCTCCGGCAACACCTCGGGCGCCGGGGGCGGTGCGGCCAGGCGGTCGAGCTCGCAGAGCGCGGCGACCGCGTCGGCGCAGGGCTTGCAGGCTCGCACGTGGGCCTCGATGGCGGCGCGCTCGCGCTCGCCCAGCTCGCCGTCGAGATAGGCCCCCAACGTGTCCTCGGGCGGACAGGTCCTCATCGGCTTAGTCCTTGTTCAACCACTCCAGAAGGCCGCGGAGCCGTTTCCTGGCGTAGTGCAGGCGCGACATCACGGTGCCGATGGGGCAGCCGACCGCGTCTGCGATCTCCTCATACGTGAGGCCCTCGACCGTGTGGAGGACGAAGACCTCGCGGTGCTCGGGACTGAGCTGGGCAACGGCCGCTCCGATGGCCACGCGAAGCTCCTCTCGCTCGGCGCCCTCGGACGGCGCCGGCCCGACCTTGTGCCCCGGCAGCCGGAAGTCGCCGTTCACGCTCTCCGTGTCCAGCTCGCTCGACCGCCGCGTCTGGGCGTGGCGGCAGTGGTCCACGCACGTGTTGGCCGCGATGCGCGTCAGCCACGTGCTGAACCGGGCCTGGCCCTTGAACGTCGAGAGCGACTCGTAGACCTTGACGAACACTTCCTGACAAAGATCCAGGGCGTCGGCCTTGTTCCGCGCGAAACGGTACGCAATGCGGTAAACCCGCTCGCGGTGCCTCTGGTAGAGTTCTGCAAACGCCTCCGTGCGGCTCGCAAGGCTCTGCTCGACGAGTTCCTCGTCAGAGGCATGCGGTCCACCCACGCTCATGCACTCTCACCACCCATTGGACGTTTCGCCCGCCGAAGTATTCAGCCTGGAACGGCATTTCCGCACTGATTATAGCCCTCGGCCTTCGGCCCAGTCAAGCACCAAATGCGTGGCTGGCCGCGAAAGCCCGGCGAAGGCTAAGGCGCCCCTGCCCGCTCGTCGGGGCGAGCGGACGCCCGGCTGTCTCCAAGCCGTGTCGCGCCATAACGCATTGCGTGCATTAGCGTTACGCCGCGCCTCCGACACGCATGGCGAAGGCATGGAAATAGGGGCTGCCGCCGCTGGCGCAGCGAAGGCACGGCTGGACCACCCAGCCGTGCCACACTTGACAAGGGGACCCTGTTCGGTTGATAATCCACCCGCTGCCTGCCGCGCGACCGAGGACGGCGCGCTTCGGCAGGTAGAACCAGGAGACCATCCCCTGAGAGAGCCCCTTCGCTACGGCGTCGTCGGCTGCGGGCGGATTGCGCCGCTCCACCTCGCGGCCATCGCCAGGATGCCGCGGGCGCGCCTCGCTGCCGTGTGCGATATCGTGCCTCAGCCGGCGCAGGCCGCTGCCGAGCGCTTTGGCGTCGAGCACGCATCCACCGACTACGGCGCCCTGTTCCGCTCCGGGGCGCTCGATGCCGTGTCGCTCTGCCTGCCGCATCATCTCCACGCGGACGCGATCGTCGCCGCGGCGGAGGCGGGCCTGCACGTCTTCTGCGAGAAGCCCATCGCCACGACGCCCGCCGACGCCGACCGGGCCATCGCCGCCTGCGAGCGGGCCGGCGTGCGCCTGGGCATTTGCTACCAGAACCGCTACAATCTCGCGTCGCAGGCGCTGCGGAGGGCAGTGGACCAGGGCCGCTTCGGCCGACTCCTCCAGGCCGCCATCACGTTCCAGAACCGCAAGTCGCCCGACTACTATGCCCCCGGCGACTGGCACGGCCGCTGGGCCACCGAGGGCGGCGGAGCACTCACCACCCAGGCCATCCACACCATGGACCTGATGCTGTGGCTCATGGGGCCGGCCGCCACGGTCCAGGCCAGGATGGCGACCCTGGTTCACGACATCGAGGTCGAGGACACCGCGGCCGTCTCCATCGAATTCGCCAGCGGCGCCCTCGGCGCGGTCACCGCCACCACCGCCGCCCACACCTTCTGGTCCCAGCGCCTCGAGATCGTGGGCACCAGGGGCAAGGCCGTCCTCCGCAACAACCGCATCGTCGAGTGGGACTTCGCCGACGGCGCGCCCGATCGCGCCGAGGTGATGGCGATAGACGAATTGAGCGGTGTGGCTGACGAGCGCGGCCGCTACGGGCCCGGCCACGAGCGCATTCTGCGCGACTTCGTGGACTGTCTCCTCGACAACTGCCCCTTCCCTCTCGACGGCCGCGAGGGCCGCAAGATCTCCAACCTCCTTTGGGCCCTCTACGACTCCGCCCGAACGGGGCGCACGGTAGTCGTGCGGCCAGAGGACAAGCAGTAGGGAGAGTTGAGATGGACGAAGGCATCCGACCACTGAGCGTCCACGTCGCCTCGTCCACCGGTCGGATGGGGCCGGCGGGTGCGGTGCGGGGCATCGCGCGGCGGCTGGCGGACATGCAGGGCATGTTCCAGGACGCTGCGGCGACCCAGGTGATGGTGGCGACAGGCAACCCGGTGGTGTACCGCTACTTCGCAGCGGACACGCCCGACGAGGCGCCGCACCTGCGATTCGGGACGACGGTCGTCTACCCGGGCACGGTGGGCAACGAGTTTTTCATGACGAAGGGCCACTACCACGCCCAGGAGCGGACGCCCGAGGTGTACTTCTGCCTGCGCGGCCGCGGCTGCTTCCTGATGGAGACGCGCGACGGAAGCACCGCCGAGGAGTTCGTGGAGGCGGGCCAGGCCGTCTATATCCCGCCCGGCTGGGCGCATCGGAGCGTGAACGTGGGGACGGAAGAGTTCGTGTTCTTCTACGTCTGCTCCGGCGGCGTGGGGCACGACTACGCGACGTTCGCGGACCGCGGCTTCCGGAAGATCGTGGTCGAGCGCGATGGCAAGCCCATCGTCCTCGCGAACCCGCGCTTCGCCTGAGTCATCCGTGGCGAACATGAGCGTGGGCACGGCAGTTGAGGCTGCCGTGCCCACGGGGTTTTCGGGCGAAAGTGCTTCAGAAGGCTTTGCTGAGCCCGAAGGAGTGGAGGGCGCCGTGGCCGAACGCCTTGGCAAGGTTGTCGCCGTAATTCGGGATGTACGCATAGTCGAAGGTGAGCCGGTATGGAAGGGTGATGCCGACGCCGTAGGTGGGGCTGCGGGCGTAGTAGCCGCCGCGCAGGGCGATGCCAATCGTCTCGGTGATGGGGATGCGGTGCTCGACGCCGCCGGCCCAGACCACGTATGCCTGGTCCACGCCCTGGCCATTGGCATGGCCGCCGAGGTACTGGATGGCGACCGTGGTGCGGCCGAGGAGCCCCCTGTGCCCGAGGCGGGCCGCGGCGCCGACGGTGTACAGGTTCACGTGGTAGTTGCTCTTGAAGGAGGGGGCGCCCGGCAGGCCGGGATAGGTGGCGTAGAGGCGGTCCTTGATGTGGGTGAACTCGCCGCCGAGATTGATCAGGTCGGTCGGCTTGTAGAGGAAGCCCAGGCGGATGCTGCCGACCTTTGAGATGCCCCGGCCGTGCGCGAACGTGGCGCCGGTCGCCGGGTCTCGGAGCCAGATCTCGGACGGGTCGTTCGGGTAGCCGGCGAAGCCGATGGCGAGCTTGCCGGGGAGGATGCCGCGCAGGGGGATCTGGCGGCCATAGGCCATGCCGTACTGGGTGGCCCAGACCTCGGCCTCCATGCCCATCATCCGCGAGACATCGCGGTCCGTCGTCTTCAGGTGATAGCCCATGATCTTACTGGTGCCGCCGAGGAAGGGCATGGGGAAGATGACCTGGCTGTTGTACATGGCGACGTCGGGGCCATTGTCGAAGGATGCGGCGCCGAATCCACCGCCGATGCTGAAGCCCTTCATGAACCCCAGGGCAGCGGGGTTCTGCGAGCTGCCGTCGAGCGCCACGCCGGCGCCGCCCATGCCCGCGCCGCGGCCCGTCTGCATGTACGGCAGCGCGAGGTCGAGCCCGCCGCGTGTCGGCCCCGCCAGGGAGGCGTCCGGCGCCCCCCCAAGCGCGATGCCCGCACAGGCAAGGGTCAGGACTGCCGCTCCCAGAAGCGTCCACACGCAATTCTGCCGCATCTTGCCGCCCCTCGCTGGAGTGTTTCGTGCCGTGTCGCGGCCAGCGCCGACGTGTCAGTCCAGCACAGGCACGTCCTGGAGCGCCTCGCGGATCAGTTGCTCGGGGTACTCGTAGTCCTCGAGCTTCTTGGCGAAATACTGCTCGTAGGCGGCCAGGTCGAAGTGGCCGTGGCCGCTGAAGTTGAACAGAATGGCTTTCGATTCCCGCGTCTCGCGGCACCGCAACGCTTCGTCCACGGCCACGCGGATGGCGTGAGCCGTCTCGGGCGCGGGGATGATCCCCTCGGTGCGGGCGAAGAGCACGGCGGCCTCGAAGGCGGCGTTCTGGTGGACGGCGACGGCCTCCATCGCGCCGGTCTTGACGAGGAGTGAGACGAGGGGGGCCATGCCGTGGTAGCGGAGGCCGCCGGCGTGGATCTTGGGGGGCACGAAGCCGTGGCCGAGGGTGTACATCTTGAGGAGCGGGGTCGTCTTCGCGGAGTCGCCGAAGTCGTAGCGGTAGTCGCCCCGCGTGACGGTCGGGCAGGCCATGGGCTCGACGGCGACCATGCGCATGGGCTTGCCGGCGAACTTCTCGGGGTAGAAGGGGAAGCACAGGCCGGCGAAGTTGCTGCCGCCGCCCACGCAGCCGATCAGGATGTCGGCCGCGTCGCCGACCTTTGCGAGCTGTTCCTTCGCCTCGAGGCCCACGACGCTCTGGTGCAGGAGCACGTGGTTGAGCACGCTGCCGAGCGAGTAATTCGTATCGTCGTTGGTGGCGGCGACCTCGATGGCCTCGCTGATGGCCATGCCGAGGCTGCCGGGGCACTCGGGATCCCGGGCCAGGATGTCGCGCCCGGCGTTCGTGGTGTCGCTGGGGCTGGGGATGATGGTGGCGCCCCAGGTCTGCATCATCATCTTGCGGTAGGGCTTCTGCTGGTAGCTGATCTTGACCATGTAAACGAGGCATTCGAGGCCGAAGAGGTTGCAGGCGAAGGAGAGCGCGCTGCCCCACTGCCCCGCGCCGGTCTCGGTGGAGAGGCGTTTCTTCCCCTCCTTCTTGTTGTAGTAGGCCTGGGCGACGGCCGTGTTCGGCTTGTGGCTCCCGGGCGGGCTGACGCTCTCGTTCTTGAAGTAGATGCGGGCAGGGGTGTCCAGCGCCTTCTCGAGCCGTCGCGCCCGGTGGAGCGGGGTGGGGCGCCAGAGGCGATACACGTCCAGGATCTCACCCGGAATGTCAATCCAACGCTGCTGGCTCGCCTCCTGCTCGATCAGGCTCATGGGGAAGATTCGCAGCAGTGCCGAGGGCTCGATCGGCTGCTTGGTGCCCGGGTTCAGCGGCGGAGCCGCCGGCTCCGGCAGGTCGGGCATGAGGTTGTACCAGGCCGCCGGCAATTCGCTCTCGGCGAGCAGGATCTTCACTTCGTTGTCCAACAAGACGGCCTCCTATTGGGCCTCCCATGCCCCTGGGACCGCTATATTGTGCCAATTCTGCGCGGAAAGTCAAGCGCTATGCGCAGAAATCCCCCTCCTTTTGGGGCGCGCACACGTTCCTCCCACGAGCGGGGAGCTGAAGCGCGGCGCAGGGGCTACTCCTTGCCTTTGCCTTTGCCCTTGCCCTTGCCCTTCCCCTTCTCCTTAGCCTCAGGGGCGGGCGCGGCGACCTCGGCCGGGGCCTCGGCGGCGGCGGGCTTCTCGACCTTCTTCTGCTTGCCGCCCGCCTTGATTCGCCGGATGCGGACCTTGGGCAGGCCGAAGATGGAACGGCCCTCCTGCCAGGTCTCGTCCTCCTTGAGGCGCTTCACGCGCTCCGCGCGGCTCAGGACGTTCCTGTGGCGCTTCAGGGCGGCCTTGGACACCAAGCTCTTGTGCAGCGACATTTCGGGCTCTCCTGGATGGGTGCCGCGTTCACTGCGGCAGGAAATCGCTGTCGCGGTACTCGCGCCGACCCTGGCGCGAGACGAGGTTTCGCACTTGGTCGCGCACTTGCTTGCGCGTCGCGTCGTCCATGTTCGCAAACCCCCTGGCGCACAGGCGGTACTTGCCGCTGGTGTCGCGCCAGGCGTATGCCTCGAGGCCGAGAGCCTTGAAGGGGGCGTACTTGTTGAGGTACTCGGCCTCCTTCTGCACGCTCTCGCGGTCGGCGGCCGACTTCTGGAGGGTGAGGAGGGTGAAGACCATGCCCTCGATCACCTCGGGGGCCTGCCCCTGCGGCGCCGCCTTGGCCGGCGCAGCCGTCGTGGCCTTCTCCACCGCCCTGGCGGCCTGATGCTTCAGCGCGGCCTCGTACGCGTTCCAGCCGTGCTGGCGGCCGAGCAGATAGCCCAGGACCACGAGCAGGACCACGATCACCACGCCGCCGAGCGCGGCGGGATAGCTCAAGGCCAGCGTGCCGAGCGGCCCCTCGGAGGGCTCGCCGGCAGGGGCCGGCTCGGCCGGCCCGCCGGCGCCCTCGTGCTTCGCCTTGCCCTGCTGGACCTCACGTAGGACTTTGAAGAACTCCTCCGGTCCCTCGCTGTGTGGCACGAGACTGCCTCCGAAGCCATGCACCTTGTGCCCCGGACCAATGCCGAACGCGGAGACACGGGGATTGGGGGAACATGGCCCAAGAAGCCACTTGGGCACCGTGCTGGCCTCCACGGTAAGGTACCAGAAACGGAGCCGCGAGTCAACGCGATTTCGGCGCCCCCCCCGGAAGACTTGCGGACCGCGGTGACAACTCGGGCGACGGTCGCTCACGCCGTGGCACGCGAGGCCCGGCGGGTGCGTGTAATCTCCTTCGGTCGGAAAAGCCAGTTGCGCGATACTATCGCGGGCACCCCCCATCCCGCAGCGGACCCAACGCCCGCAGGGCGTGGCGGAGTAAAGCCCACGGCGATGCTTTGGGAGCCGTGGGTAAGGGAGCACCCAGGGCTCAGCCCCCGAAGCGGGGCGGCGGAAGCCCGTTGGCCATCCCATCGTTCCGCCGCCCC
>DATKZY010000246.1:0-19566 GCA_035527715.1 Planctomycetota bacterium
TACAACCACCGCGGCATGGAGAAGCGGTGCGAGACCCTCACCTACGACCAGATCCCGCTCCTGCTGGCGCGCATCTGCGGCATCTGCTCGGCCAGCCACCCGATGGCCTGCGCCAGCGCGCTCGAGGACCTTTGCGGCATCGAAGCCCCGCCCCGCGCCCAGTACATCCGCAGCATCATCTGCGAACTCGAGCGCATCCACAGCCACCTCCTCTGGGTCGGCCTCGCCGGCCACTTCATCGGCTACAACACCGTCTTCATGTGGGCCTGGCGCTATCGCGAGCCCGTGCTCGACCTGTGCGAGAAGATCACGGGGAACCGCAACCACTACGAGAACTTCAAGCTCGGCGGCTGCCGCCGCGACATCCCGCAAGAGGCCATCCCCGAGATCCTCGAGTGCGTCAACGCCGTCGAGAAGCCCCTGACCATGCTCACCAAGGCCGTGCTCGACGACCCCGTACTGGGGGTCCGGCTGAAAGGCATTGGCATCCTCTCTGAGACCGATGGCCGCCGCTACTGCGTCACCGGCCCCACCGCGCGCGGCTCGAACCTCCCGATTGACGTGCGCCGCGACGAGCCCTACGCGGCCTACGACTGGGTGAAGTGGGATGTCATCACCCAGCCGCAGGGCGACGTGTTCGCCAAGGCCGTCGTGCGGCTGCTCGAGACCTACGAGTCGATCAAGATCATCCGCCAATGCCTCGAGAAGATGGAGCCTGGGGAGATTGACAACGAGCCGCGCAGCATCCCGGAGGGCGAGGGCATCGGGCACGCCGAGGCCCCGCGCGGCGAAACCTTCCACTATGTGCGCAGCGATGGCACCAATTACCCCATCCGCTACAAGTGCCGCGCGCCCACCTTCGTCAACCTGCCGTCGTTCAAAGCCACCGTCGTCGGCGCCGAGTTGGCCGACGCCATGCTCATCGTGGCCGCGATGGACCCCTGCTATAGCTGCACCGAGCGGATGGCCGTGGTGGACCGCCGCCGCCACACCGAGGGCGTGCTGACAATGAAGGACCTGCTGCGGATGTCCCACGAGAGGACCGCCCGGCTGATCCAGCGCCACGGCATCCGCAGCGCGCAATGGGAGTCGTGAGTATGGGCGAGCAACTCCTCTTCTCCTGTGTGGCCCTGCCCGCCCTGTTCGGGCTGGTCTGCTACGTGCTCCCGAAGCGGCTGGCGCGGGCGGCGGCGCTGATCGCCCTGCCGGGCGCCGCGGCCACGTTCCTGTTGTGCGCCCTCCTGCCGGGCATGAAGGGCGCCGAGCTGCGCATCCCGTGGCTCTCCGTGGGCGGGTTCGAGGTGAGCCTCAGCATGCGGGTGGGCGCGCTGTCGGGCTTCGCCGCCGCGTTCATCGGCCTCTTCGGCCTGCTCGTCGCCTGCTTCTCGCTGCCGTATATGTGGAGCCATCGCTTCCAGGGGCGCTACTACGCCTTCACGTTCTGGGCCCTCGCCGGGGCCATCGGCGCCACGCTCGCCGACCACCTGGTCTTCTTCCTCATCGCGTGGGAAGTCGTCACGCTGATGCTCTACCTGCTCGTGAACCTGGGCCGGGAGCCCGCGGCCAAGGTGGGGGCCAAGACCTTCGTGCTCCTCGGCTTTGCCGACGCGGCGCTGCTGCTCGGCATCGTGTTCCTGTGGAAGCTCACGGGCACGATGTCGGTCGGCGAGCTTGCGGCCATTGGCGCGGGCACGGTGGCGGGGAAGGTGCTGCCGACCACGGTGGGCCTGGGTGCCGTGGCGTTCCTGCTGATGTTCGCGGGGGCGATCGCCAAGGCGGGGGCGGTGCCGCTCCACACCTGGATTCCGTCGTCGGCCGAGGCGGCGCCGCTGCCCGTGATGGCCTTCCTGCCCGCCGCACTCGACAAGTTGCTGGGCATCAGCCTGCTCGCGCGGCTCACCCTTCAGTTCTTTGTGGTGACGCCCACGCTCGGCCTGGTCGTGATGATCGTCGGCGCCGTCACCGTGATTGCGGCCGTGATGATGGCCATGGTGCAACACGACCTGCGCAAGCTCCTCGCCTACCACGCCGTGAGCCAGGTGGGCTACATGGTGCTCGGGCTGGGAACGGGCTCGATCGTGGGCATTCTCGGTGGCCTGTTCCACATGCTCAACCACGCCATCTACAAGTGCTGCCTGTTCCTGATGGCCGGCGCGGTGCGGCACCGGACGGGGACGACGGAGCTGGAGCGGCTGGGGGGCCTCGCGCGGGCCATGCCGGCCACGTTCATCGCCGGCGCCGTGGCGGCGCTGGCCATCTCGGGCGTGCCGCCGCTCAACGGCTTCGCCTCGAAGTGGATGGTGTACCAGGGGGTGCTGGAGACCCACTCGACTCTCGCGCCCCTGCTCCTGGTCGCCGCGGTGTTCGGCAGCGCGCTCACGCTCGCCTCGTTCGTGAAGGTCATCCACTCGGTGTTCCTGGGGCGGCCTTCGGACGACGTGGCGGGCCTGGCCCCCGGCAAGGTGCCGGTGCTGATGGTTGTGCCGATGGCCGTGCTGGCCGCGCTGTGCATCGTGTTCGGCGTCTTCGTGCAGTTGCCCGTCGGCCAGTGGATCGCGCCGTCGGTGAGCGAGCTGTCGCCCGGGCTGCTGCCGGCGGGCCAGGCGGTGTCGTATGGCATCGGCGTGTGGCAGGCATCGCAGGCCACGGTGCTCCTGGTCGTCGGGCTCGCGCTGGGCCTCGTCTTCTACGCGATCGGGCGCATCGGCAAGGCGCGCGTCACGAGGCCGTTCCTCGGCGGCGAGCTGCTGGGCACCGACGAAGTGCGGGTGCCGGGCACCGGCTTCTACGAGACGGTGCGCGGCCTGCCGCTGCTGCGCGGGATGTTCCACGACGCCGAGGAGGAGGTCTACGACGTCTACCACCTCGGCGGCCGCTACGGCGGCGCCCTCGTGCAGCACCTGCGGAACCTGCACACCGGCGTCCTCGCCGTCTACGTGGCCTGGTGCGTGCTGGGCCTGGCCGCCGTGCTCTTCTACCTGTTGCCCCTCTGAGGAGGGAGCGGTGCGATGGACATCACGCTGGCCCTGTATCTGCTGATCGCGTTCATGATCGTGGCGGCGGTGATCGCCGTCGAGGCCAAGGACCTCCTCTCGTCCGTCATCTCGGTGAGCGCGGCGGGGGCGGGGCTCTCGATTGTCTTCCTGCTCCTGGGCGCGCCCGACCTGGCGATCACCCAGGTGGTCGTCGAGGTGCTCTCGCTGGTCATCCTGATCCGCGCGACGGTGACGCGGAAGGACACGACGTACGATTTGCGCCCCAACACGTTCGCGGTGGCGGGGGGCCTGGTGTTCTGCGCGCTGCTGTGTGCGATGTGCTACTACGCCTTCGCTCACATGGTGCCCTTCGGCCAGCCCCGCATGACGATGGGGCTGCCCTACTTGCTCAACACGTTCGAGCGGACCGGCGCGGCCAATGCCGTGATGGGGACGATTCTGGACTTCCGGGCCTACGACACGCTCGGCGAGGCGACGGTGATCTTCGCCTCCATCATCGGCGCCTACGTGCTCCTGCGCCACGTTGGGAGAAAGCCCGATGCGCGGCATGACACTCATCGTTAAGACCGTGACCTCGCTGGTCTCGGCCTTCATCCTCCTCTATGGCATCTACGTGGTCCTCTACGGCCACCTGTCGCCCGGCGGGGGGTTCCCCGGCGGCGTGATCCTGGCCTGCTGCCTCATCCTCATGGTGCTCGCCTTCGGCAAGAAGTTCGTCGACGACATTGTGAGCGAGCGAGCGCCGTACCTGTGGGACTGCGTGGGCGCCCTGGCGTTCCTGGGCGTGGCGCTGGTGGGCTACTACGGCGGGAGCTTCTTCTACAACTTCCTCGTGTCGCCCGAGAGCCACCAGGGGGCCGCGGCGGCGGTGGCGGGCAACTACCGCCTCTTCAGCAGCGGCATCATCCTGCCGTGCAACATCGCCATCGGCATCAAGGTGGCGGCCTGCCTCGTGGGGGTGTTTGCCGTGCTGTCCGTCTTCCGGCCCGAACCTCGCAGCGAGGACCCGACGCGATGATTCCCTTCTTCCTCTCGATCGTGCTCCTGGCGGTGGGCGTGTACGCCATCGCCTGCAAGCGGAACCTCATCAAGGTGGTCATCGGCGTGATGATCGCCGACTACGCGGTGAACCTGTTCCTCATCCTGATGGGCTACCGCACCGGCGCCGGCGGCGCCCCGATCCGCACGGCGGCCGCGGACACGGCGGAGAAGTTCGCCGCGGCCTCGGTGGACCCGTTGCCGCAGGCCCTGATCCTGACCTCGATCGTCATCGGTCTGGGCATGACCGCCCTCATGGCGGCGCTCGCCATCCGCCTCCACGAGAAGTATGGCACGTTCGACGTGGCCGAAATGAAAAAGCTACAGGGCTAGCAGGGCCTGCCCTGAGCGACGTCGAAGGGACAAAGCCAATGGACCACACGCTGCCGCTCCTGGTCGCCATCCCGCTGGGCGTGGGCTTCCTGATGCCGCTGCTCGAGAAGCTCCGCGAGCCGGAATGGCTCATTGACCTCCTCGCCACGCTCGCGGGCGTCGTCGTCCTCGGGCTCTCGCTCGGCCTCGTCGGCGTCGAGCAGGCCGCCTACTGGATGGGCGGCTGGGACGCCACGAAGGGGGTCCTGGGCATCGAGCTGCGCTGCGACGGGCTCACCCGCCTGATGCTCGTGACGATCGGCATGGTGGCCCTCGTGGCCATCGTCTTCTCGCTGCGCTACATGCGCCGCTACACCGCCAAGGGCTTCTACTTCTGCCTCTTCTTCCTCATGGTGGCCGGGATGAACGGCGCGGTGCTCGCGGGCGACCTGTTCAACTTCTACGTCTTCCTCGAGGTCGCCGCCATCTCGTCCTACGCGCTCGTGGCCTTCGGCTGCGAGAGCGAGGAACTCGAGGCCTCGTTCAAGTACCTGGTCCTCGGGGGCCTGGCCTCCACGTTCGTCCTCTTCGGCATCGGCATCCTCTACAACCTCACGGGCACGCTGAACATGGCCCAGATCCGGGCGGCGATGCCGAAGCTGACGGATCCGCAGAGCCCGAATCTGGCGCTGTACGTGGCGGCCGGCTTCTTCGTGATGGGCCTGGGCCTCAAGGCCGCGATGGTGCCGTTCCACGCCTGGCTGCCCGACGCGCATCCCTCGGCCCCGGCCCCCATTTCGGCCATGCTGTCGGGCGTGCTGATCAAGGCCCTGGGCGTCTACGCCCTCGCCCGGATGTTCTTCTCGGTGCTCGGGCCCTCGACCGAGTACGCGACGGTGCTGATGACGCTCGGCGCCCTCTCGATGCTCGGCGGCGTGCTGCTGGCCGTGGGCCAGTGGGACTTCAAGCGGCTGCTGGCCTACCACAGCATCAGCCAGATGGGCTACGTAGTGCTGGCGCTCGGCATCGGCGCCGCCGTCCTGGCGCGGGGCGGCTCGAAGGCCGTCGCGGGCCTCGCCCTCTTCGGCGGCCTCTTCCACCTCTTCAACCACGCCGCCTTCAAGTCGCTGCTGTTCCTCTGCTCGGGCGCCACCGAGTATGCCACGGGCACCCGCCAGCTCAAGGAGCTGGGCGGCCTGGCCCACAAGATGCCGGTCACGAGCGGCTGCTGCCGCGTCGCGTCGCTCTCGATCGCCGGTGTGCCGCCGTTCAACGGCTTCTGGAGCAAGCTGATCATCATCGTGGCCGCCGTGCAGGCGGGCTACCCGTGGCTCGCCGCGCTGGCCACGCTGGTGGCGTTTCTCACGCTCGTGTCGTTCGTGAAGGTCCAGCGCTACGTCATTGCGGGCGAGCTGCCGTCGCGTCTGGCGGCGGTGCGCGAGGTGCCGGCCTCGATGTGCGTGGCCATGGTGGCGCTGGCCGTCGTGTGCCTGGGCGTGGGGCTCCTGGCCCCGTTTCTCATGGCGCCCCACGTGGGCTTCCTGGACCAGGCGGCCGACGCGGTGCTGCGCGGCGTGGAGGGGACGGCCGCGGTCGCCCTCGGAGGTGTGAGCCCGTGAAGAAGGTCGCGTTCTTCTTCCTGTTGCTGGCCACGTGGCTCCTGCTCACGTGGAAGCTGGACCCGCAGGACGTGTTCGTGGGGATGGGCTTCAGCCTGCTGCTAGCCGCGGCCCTGGGGCGCATCTACCCCACGGCCCCCGAGCGCCTGCTCCACCCGCGCCGCTGGCTGTGGTTCCTCGCCTACATTCCCTACTTCCTCTACGCCTGCATCCGGGCCAACCTCGACGTCGCCTACCGAGTCCTCCATCCGCACGTCCCCATCCGGCCGGGCATCGTCCGAGTCCGCACCACCCTCCAGAGCGATCTGGCCAAGACGTTTCTGGCGAACTCGATCACGCTGACGCCCGGCACGCTGAGCGTGGACATTGACGGCCAGGACCTCTACATCCACTGGATCAACGTGGTGACGGACGACCCGCAGAAGCAGACGGAGATCATCGTCAGCCGCTTCGAGCGGATGCTCAAGGAGATTTTCGAATGACGCCGGCATTCCTCAACTTCGGGCTCGGCGTGCTCGTGCTGTCGTGCTTCCTGTGCCTCTACCGAATCGGCTGCGGCCCCACGGCCCCCGACCGCGCCGTGGCCCTTGACATCCTGGGCACCCTCATCGTCGGTTTCTGCTGCCTCCTGGGCCTGGCGAGCGGCACCGACTTCTACATGAGCATCGCCATCGCCTGGGCGCTCCTGAGCTTCGTCGCCACGATCGGCCTGGCCAAGTACCTGGAAGGACGGACCTTCGATGACTGAGACCATCGCGCAGGCGCTCATCCTGATCGGCCTCGGCTTCGACCTCTTCGGCTGCATCGGCCTGGTGCGGCTGCCCGACGTCTACAACCGCCTCCAGGCGGCGACCAAGTGCGTGACGCTGGGCAC
This sequence comes from Planctomycetota bacterium, assembly GCA_035527715.1. Classification (GTDB taxonomy): domain Bacteria; phylum Planctomycetota; class PUPC01; order DSUN01; family DSUN01; genus DSUN01. Next base: position 6,840 of record DATKZY010000246.1, read on the forward strand.
CTGCTTCATCCTCATCGGCGTGCTGGTCCACGCCGGCATCTCGCCGCTGGGCGTCAAGGCCTTCCTGTGCGCCATCTTCGTCATCCTCACGTCGCCCGTCGGCGCGCACGCGCTGGCCCGCGGCGCCCACCTGTCGGGCGTGCGGCTCTGGGAGAAGAGCGTCGTGGACAAGTATGAGGAACATCGCCTGAGCGAGGAATCCCGCCATGCGAAAGCCTAAGCTCCGCGAGCTCGGCGAGGCCATCAAGGCCGTCTTCTGCGGGCCCTACACGTCGAAGTTCCCCGCCGAGCCCTCCCCCGCGCCCCCCGCCTACCGCGGCCAGGGGCAGTTCGACGAGGACGAGTGCGTGGCCTGCGGCGGCTGCGCCCGCGTCTGCCCGTCGAAGGCGATTGACGTCGTGGACCAGCCCGAGCTCGACCCGCCGACGCGCACCATCGTGCGCCACGACGACCGCTGCGTCTTCTGCGGCCAGTGCGAGGCCCAGTGCCTCACGGGCAAAGGCGTCCACCTGACCAACGAGTACGAGCTGTCCACCCTCGACCGCTCGACGTGCGAGGTCTCGCTCAAGAAGGAGCTGGCGCTCTGCGAGATCTGCGGCGCCGTCATCGCCGCCAAGGCCCACCTGCGCTGGGTGGCCCGCAAGCTCGGCGCCAAGCGCTTCGCCAACCCCACCCTCGTCCTCACCGCCGAGGGCGCCCTCCAGCTCACCGGCCCCGAGTCGGCCCGCCGGCCCGACGTGCCCCTCGGCCGCAGCGACATCGTGCGGGTCCTCTGCCCCACGTGCCGCCGCGCCGTGGTCGTCTCCGAGCTGTGGGGCTAGCAACCCCCTCACCCAATCGCTGCGACGATGACGCGCGCGGCCCGTCGCACCGCGGCCGTCATGGCGTCCGACAGCGGGTCGCCGAGGGCCAGCCTCTCAGGCTGAGCCAGCAGCGCCAGGGCCGGGGCGCCGCAGCGGTCCTCGGCCAGCTTCACGAAGAAGCCCAGCGGCAGCCCGTGCGTCGAGGCGCCGACGGCCTCGAGCTCGCCGCCGCGCGCCAGGCGCAGGGTGCCGGGCGGCGCCCCGAAGTCTGCCGCGTCGAGCACCAGGATGCACCGCGGCTCCGCCCGCGCGATGGGGCCGAGCCAGTTCTCCGGCGCCATGCCGGCATCGAAGCAGCTCACCCCGGGAAGCTCGGGCAGCGCGGCCAGGACCGCCGGGCCGAAGCCGTCGTCGCCGCGCATCGGGTTGCCCACCCCCACGATGGCAAGGGGCACAGGGCACGCGCCGCGAAGCTGAGCCGCAAGGGGATCGCTCATGCCGAACGCCTGGCAGGAAGGGACGACCACCGCCGACCCCGGACCTGTGCCCAGCTTAGCCGGCCCCTGGCTTGGCCGCAAGCCTTTTTTCCTTTCCGGCCTTGACAAGTGGCGGCGCGGCGCAGTAGGATGGGGGGCGACCGTTGTTCCCCGATGGCGGTCGGTCCCCGCGAGAGCCAGGGTTTCGTTGTTAGGAGCGTCGGTTCATGTGGTCCACCCTGCGCGCGGCACTTGTTGGGTTCCTGTGCCTGGCGATGACCTCCTGCGGCTGGCTCGGCTGCCGCAAGAAGCCGAAGGACTACTCGAAGGCCCTGCCGCCGGGCGAGAACGCGCTCGTCAAGATTGACCCGAAGGACTATCCCGACTTCGGCGTGGGCTTCAAGGATCGCGCGGGCCTCATCGAGGCGATTGACCATAGCCTGTGGTACTACCAGCAGCCGTCGTCGAAGGAGTTCTTCCCCTACAAGGTGCCCAACGACCAGGGGATCAGCCACGAGCGCTGCATCGCCACCCTCGAGGCCTTCAAGAAGGTCCTCGGCGAGGCCAAGGACGCCACCGACCTCCAGCGCATCATCACCGAGCGCTTCGACGTCTACATGTCCCGGGGCTGCGACGAGATGGGCACGGTGCTCTTCACCGGCTACTGCACGCCCATCTTCAAGGGCAGCCTGGTGCGCACGCCCGACTACAATTACCCGCTCTACAAGCGCCCCGACGATCTGGTGACGAAGCCCGACGGCACGCCGGTCGGCCGCCAGACCGAGAGCAAGGAGATCGTGCCCTACTACACCCGCAAGGAGATCGAGACCCAGCAGATTCTGGCCGGCAAGGGCCTCGAGCTGGTCTGGCTCAAGACCCCGCTCGACGTCCATATCGTCCACGTCCAAGGCTCGGCCAAGATCGAGCTGGCCGACGGCACGACGATGAACGTGGGCTACCACGGGAAGACCGATCGCCCCTACGGCAGCATCGCCCTGGCCATGGTGGCCGACAAGAAGATCGCGCCCGACGAGCTGTCGCTCTCGAAGATGATCGAGTACTTCGACAAGCACCCTCACGAGATGAAGTTCTACGTCTACAAGAACGACTCGTACGTCTTCTTCCAGAAGCAGGAGGGCGAGGCCCGCGGCTCGATCAACGTGCCGGTCATCCCCTACCGCAGCATTGCGACCGACAAGGCGGTGTTCCCGCGCGCCCTGCTCTCTTACGCGGTCACAAAGGCCCCGAAGATGGGCTCGTCGGGCCAAGTGACCCTGGAGCCCTTCTACAGCTTCACGCTCGACCAGGACGCGGGCGGCGCCATCCGCTCGGCGGGACGGTGCGACATCTACATGGGCGTCGGCCCCGACGCCATGGTCCTCGCCGGCCGCACCCGCGCCGAGGGGAAGCTCTACTACCTGGCCGTGAAATAGCATGGTGGGCGACAAGCCATCACGTCGTGCGGCCCTCGCCGGCGACTTCCTCATCGTCTGCGGCGGGGTGGGCGTGGTCCTGGGCGTCGTGCCCTTCGCCGCGAGCCTGCTGCGGATGGCGGGCTGCCACCTCGGCCTGGGGCCCCAGGACTGGGCGGCACACGGCGTGGGAGCGATGGGGCTCAGCGTGCCCTGGGCCGCACTGTCGGCGGCGTGCGGGGCATTCCTCGGCGGATTGCTGGTCGCCGCGGGCCTCGGCTGGCGACGCGCCAGGCCCTGGGCGCCCCTCGTCACCCTCATCTACGGACTGCTCGGCGTGCTCGTGACGGGCACCGATCTGGTGATCTTCGCCCTCGCGGCCCGGCCAGGCACCATGCGTACCTCAATGCTCATCGCCGACGGCCTCGCCTGCGCACTCGCCGCCGGCACCCTCCTCGCCCTCATCCTCTGGCATCATCGCCAGAGGATGAAGAGGTGATGAAGAGATGAGTGTGGGGGAGGGAAGCCTTTTTCGTGAAAAAGGCTTCCCTCCCCCACGCCCCCTGCCTCTTCGCCTATTGGAGGCCCATGGCCTTCAGGTTGCGCAGCGAGATGGCGAGGCTGTCGAAGGGGTCGCGCTGGCAGGTGTCCTGTTCGACGATGTACCACTCGGTGCCGGCCTCGCGGGCCGCGGCCAGGATGTTGGGCCAGTCGAGGTTGCCCTCGCCGACCTCGGCCATGAGCTGCTGCCCGCCCTTGCTTGTCATATCCTTCAGGTGCAGGCAGGGCGCGCGGCCCTTGAGCTTGCGGACCCACGTCGCGGGGCTCCCGCCGCCGTGCTGGACCCAGTAGGTGTCGATCTCGGAGAGGAAGACGCTCGGGTCGCTGTCCTCGTAGAGGATGGCGAGGCCCGTGCGGGAGCCGAACTTTTCGAGCTCGAAGCTGTGGTTGTGGTAGACGAACTTGATGCCGCCGTCGGCGAGGCGTCGGGCGACCTCGGATGCCTCCTTGGCGAACCGCGGGAAGCCCTCGGCGTTGCGGTACTCGCCGGGCAGGCCGCCGATGCCGGCGTAGGGGCAGCCGTAGGTGTGATGGAGGTCAATCACGGCCTGCGGCTCGTCGCGCATCGGGGCGTAGCCGATGTGGGTCGCGCAGATCTTCAGCCCCTCGGCGTCGCACAGCTTGCGCAGCTCCTTGGGGTCCATCGGCCCGAGGGCCGAGAGCTGCACGGCCTGGTAGCCGATGGCGGCCACCTTCTTCATCGTCGCCGTGATGTCGGCCGGCGTCTTCGTGAACTCCCGCACGGTGTACAGTTGCGCCGCGATGACCGAGCCTGGCATGGCCGTTCTCCTTCGAGCGGTTGAGGCTAGAGCCCGAACTCCGACATTTCGACGCGGCGGCGCTCGTCGGCCGACCGCGTGGCCGCGAGGCCGAGCAGGACGGGGATCATCCCCTCGGCGGGCCGCACGCGCGGCTCGCGCCGGCCGGCGACGAAGTCGAGGAACTCATCGAACAGCAGCGCGTCGCCGCCGCCGTGCCCGCCCTCGGCGGTCGCCAGCGGGATTTCCTCGGTCGAGCTGGGGTCGCGCCGCCGCAGGACCACGGCGGGCGAGCCGAGCGCGCCGTCGAGCGTCCCCTTCGTGTCCGCGACGCGCAGGCGGCGGTCGGAGAAGCCGGCCACGACGTTGCACGTGTAGGTGCCCAGCACCCCCGCCTCGAACTCCACGGTGGCGATGCCGTGGTCGAACGTATCCTTGTCCGAGTTGTAGAGGCACAGGTCGGGCCGCGGGTCGCCGTGCTCGGCGGCGACCTCCGAGAGGAGCTTTTCCTTCTGGCCGCCCTTGATCACGTAGAAGCTGTCGGGACAGGTCTCCCGCCGCGCGCACTCGGCGCAGTGGAGCGGGGCGTCGGGGCGCGGGCGGTAGTAGCTGAGCGCGTCGAGGGCGTAGACCGAGACCGGCCTGCGGCCGGCGAGCCAGTGGAGCAGGTCGAAGTCGTGGCAGGCCTTGGTGATCCACAGCCCGCCGCCGAAGCGCCGCAAGCGGTTCCAGCGGCGGAAGTAGCCGCGGCCGCCGTTGTAGAACTCGTCGGCCTGCACCGTCAACACGTCGCCGACGGCGCCCTCCTCGATGAGCCGCTTCGCCGTCGCGTAGAGCGGCGCGAACCGCAGGTTGTAGCCCACGAAGGTTCTGCCGCCGGCCGCACGGTCCGCCTCGACGATCGCCCGGCAGCGCTCGACCGTGGTGTCGAGCGGCTTCTCGAGGAACACGAACTTGTCGGCCTCGAGCGCCGGCAGCGCCGTCTCCGCGTGCGCGGCGTCGTGGGTCGTGATGACCACGGCGTCGAGCGCGAAGTCGCGCAGGCAGGCCTGGACGGAGCCCGCCGCGGGCACGCGCTCGAGGCCCGCCTGGCGTCGGAAGTAGTCCAGCTTCCCCCGGTTCAGGTCGCACAGCGCCACGAGGTCGTAGCCGGGGTGCCGGGCAAGCTGGCGTGCGGCCCACGAGCCACGGCCGCCGATGCCCACCACGGCCACGCGCACCTTCGGGCCGCCGACGCTCGCCTGGCCTGTGGCATCTGACATGTCGGCCTTCCTCACGAAGGGTCAGGGCACGACGCTTCGGCTGGCATCCCGCCCCATGCCCCAGGGGACGCAGTGGGCGGCGAAGCGCTTGAGCGCGGCGCTCTTGAGGACGACCGCCCTGGGCCGCAGCACCGTGGCGTAGGACATCAGGAGCGACGCGGCGTCGAGGAGCGAATGGTAGCCCGAAATGCCCGACATGTCAATGTAGACCTTGGTGAACGGCCGGGCGAGGTCGAGCGCCGCGCGGACGTCGAAGCCGTCGAGCACCTCGAAGCGGATGCCCGGGTGCTCGCGGCGCGCCCGCTCGATGCACTCGGCGCTGATGTCGGTCGCGATCAGCTCCCTGCACCGCGGGGCCAGGAGCGTGCTGGTGGTGCCCCACTCGCAGCCGACCTCGAGCACCACGTCGTCGGGCGTCACCCAGTCGGCGATCGTCTCGCGGTACTCCTTGACGCCGACGGTCAGGACGAACTTCGTCGCGAGCCGGACCGGTGTGTGCCTCGACATGGCCGCCTCCGATGCTTCAGGAGCCACTTGTAGAGCGCGGGGGCGCCGTAGGTCGCCGTCCAGGAGTCGTGCCCCGCGTCGGGGTAGACGGTGAGCTTCGCCCTGCCGCCCGAGGCCCGGAGGGCATTGACCATCTTCTCGCTCTCGGCGAGCGGCACCACGTCGTCCTTCGCCCCGTGGAAGGCCCAGACGGGCACGTCCTTGAGCTTGTGCGCGAGCAGGCGGTTGCCGCCGCCGCACACGGGCGCGATGGCGGCGAAGCGCTCGGGGTGCTCGCAGGCCAGGCTCCACGTGCCGTAGCCCCCCATGCTCAGCCCCGTGAGGCACACCCGCCCCTCGTCCACGCGGTAGCGGGCAATCACGTCGTCGAGCAGCGCGTCCAGCGTGTCCGTGGACCACGATTGCCGCGCCAGGCACTGGGGCGACACGACGACGAAGGGCAGGTCGTGCCCCTCGGCGATGAGGCGGGGCGGCCCGTGCTTCTTCACCAGCTCGAGGTCCTTGCCGCGCTCGCCGGCGCCGTGGAGGAAGAGGAGCAGGGGCCAGCGCTTGCGGCCCCCGTCGTAGCCCCTGGGCAGGTAGAGCAGGTAGCGGCAGGCCACCTTCTTCGTGACGGCGGCGGCGAACGCCTTGGCTTCCTGGGCGGCGGTCATTCGGCGGAGTCCCCTCGGCAAGTGGCGACGGGCGCTCGAAGGCACCGCCGAATCATACCGGCCGCCGCCGCTGCGTTCAAGTGCCCTTGGCAAAACGCGTGCACGCCCAAGCAAGAGCTTGGGCGTGCCGGAGAAAGGGACTTGTACAGCAGGACCTACTTCGTCGCCGCCGCGTAGCGCTTCGCAACGCCGGGCCAGTCAACGATCTTGCAGAAGGCGTCCACGTAGGCCCCGCGGTCGTTGGCGTACTGGAGGTAGTAGGCGTGCTCCCACACGTCGCAGACCAGGAGCGGCGCGGCGCCCCACACGGTGAGGTTCTGGTGGTTGAGCACCTGGAGGATCATCAGGCGCTTGCCGAGCGGCTCGTGGACGAGGATGGCCCATCCGCTGCCCTCGACGGCCTTGGCCGCGGCGGCGAAATGCGCGAGGAACTTCTCCGTCGAGCCGAAGTCGCGCTCGAGGGCCGCCTTCAGCGCGCCCTCGGGCGGCGTGGCCGCGCCGGGCCGCATCGAGTCCCAGTACAGCGCGTGGAGCACGTGGCCCGAGCCGTGGAAGGCGAGCGCCCGCGACAGGCCGCTGATGCTCGCCAGGTCGCCCGCCTCGCGGGCCTTCGCCAGCGCGGCCAGCGTGGCGTTCAGGCCCTTCACGTAGCCCGCGTGGTGCTTGTCGTGGTGCAGGCGCAGGATCTTCTCCTCGAGCGCGGGGGCCAGCGCGTCGTAGCCGTAGGGCAGCTTCGGCAACTCATACTCGCCCGACGCCGCGCCCGCCTCGGCCGCGCCCGCCATGCCGCCCAGCGCCCCCAGGCCCGCGGCCAAGGCCCCCAGGCCCAATAGTTCCCGCCTATTCAACTCCGCCATGCTCACTCCTCCTTTGTCCCCTCTTGTTGCCACTCAAGACTGAAGACCTTGATGTGGGAATCGCTCCAGCCGGGGCCAGATGCCTCGAACCCAGGAACGGCGACCATCGAACAGCGCATGAGCGAATACCCGGGGTCGAAGAACCCCCCGAACTGCCGCCGCATCATCGGCTCGAAGTCCAGATAGTGGGTGACCTTCGCTTGGCGCATGAAGCCGATCAGGTCTTTGCGCCGGAGCGCCTCGTGGGCCGCGTTGTTGACCGCCCCGTCGAGGTTCACCACGCGCCGCTCGGAGTAGTAACCGATGATGCCGGCGTTGAAGGCCGCCGCCACGTCGTCCTTCTTCGTATTATCGCGCAACCAGCGCGCCGCGTCCAGCATCTCCCCTGCCCAGGGCCACTCGCCTCGCGCCAGGGCGCGAACGCCCAGCGTCGTCTGCACCGACGCAAGAGCGACCAGCGCCGCGAGCATGAGGCCGCCGAGCGATTGCGGATTGGCCGAAAGAGAAGAAGGTGTTCGGGAATCTGGAATGCCCGCCCCGCGGGCAAGCACGCCCAGGGCAAGGGCGAAGACCGCCGGCAGAAGGACCAGCAGTTGATCGAAGTACCACGGCCTCGGATACCAGCGGATGGCCGCGTGAACGAACAGGTGCGCGAGACTCGCCAGCCCTAGCCCGAGGAGCACGAGGACCGCGCGGCGGGTGGCCGGCTCCTTTCGCCAGCGCATCGCAAAGACCAGCAGCGAGAGCGCGATGGCCGGGAACGAGACGAGCCGCGAGTAGCCGATCTCGCCCCGCAGCCCCTCGTAGAGCATGACGGCGAACTGCTTGAGGCCGTGGGCGACCGCCTCGCCGCTCGAATGCCCCTGGAGCCGATACAGTTCGTGGTGCACATATGGGATAGACAGCCCGCTCACCTGGATCGGCGAGCCGAAGACGAGCCAGTTGTAGGCGACCCAGGGCACGGCCAGCGCCGCGGCCGCGGCAGCCATCACCACGGCCCGCCGCAGCCGCTCGGCCCGCTCGGTCATGGCCACCGTCGCGAGCCAGAAAACCGCGACAAAGAACACGTTGTCCGTCCGAGCCAGGAACAGCAGGCCCATGAGGCCGCCGAGCACCAGGGAGTGGAGTGTCGCTTGCCGCGTGCCGCGTGCCGCGTGCCGATTGCCGCCTTCCGAACCCCCAACACCGAACACCGAACACCGAACACCGCCTTCCCCCAGCGTGAGCCACAGCAGCAGCGTGAAGAGGAACGTGCTCAGGCTCGTCTCGAGGCCATTGAGGCTGGAGACGACGGCTCGCGGGTTGAGCCAGTAGAGAATCAGCGCCAGCAGCGGAATCCACCAGGAATCGGTCAGCCGCCGCACCAGCCGATGGAGCAGGATCGCCGTGAGGAAGCTGAGGGCCACCCCCAACCCCAGCGCCACGCGGACGAAGAGCAGCGGGTCCCGCACCACGCCCGCCACGGGAATCAGCGCGCCCATCCACAGGGGGTGATAGCCGTTGGTGGGATGGATGCCGTCGAACGTCGCGCCCTGCCCGGCCACGACGTTGCGGGCCACCTTGAAGTAGTAATACGCGTCGTCGGGCACCACGCGCACGAGCGCCGGCTCGTCGGCCCCCGCAAGGAACACGACGCGCACCAGCAGGCCGACGCCGAGCACGAGGCCCGGCGCGGCATTCCTGGCGTGGTCGCCCAATGTCGCCATCCCTCGCACCTTACTGAAACCTCCCGCAGGTTCGCAACCTGCGGGAGGTTAGGGAGATCAGGCGAAGGTCGTGAACTGGTCCTTTGCGGCGCCGCAGATGGGGCACTTGGCGGGCACGGCGCCCTCGGCCGTGTAGCCACACACGCCGCAGATCACCACGGGGCCGATCTTCATATCGCGCCCGGCGTCCACGGCCTTCTTCGCCTCGGCGTAGAGCGCGGCGTGGAACTTCTCGGCCGTGACGGCGTAGTGGAAGCTCTGGACGGCCCCCTTCTCGCCCTGGTCGCGGGCGACGGCGATGTAGGCAGGATACATTTCCTCGACCTCGAACGTCTCGCCCTCGATGGCGCCGGCGAGATTCTGCGAGGTGGAGCCGAGGCCGAAGCCGGCCCCCGAGGCGACCAGGTGGGCGCCCGCCTCGTCGGCCATCGCCTTGAAGTGATTCGTCGCGTGCACCTGCTCGGCGTGCGAGATAGCCGTGAACAGGCGGGCCACGTTCGGGAAGCCATCGGCCGCGGCCTTCGCGCCCCAGACCTTGTAGCGCATGTGCGCCATGCTCTCGCCGCCGAACGCGCTCCGCAGATTCGCCGCTGTCATCGCGTGCATGCAGTCTCCTTTCCCTGAGAGGCAATGCCTCCATTCTACGGGAACCCTGCCCGGGGTCAAGCACAGAGCCCCGCTTGAAATCCCCCTGCCGCCGGCGTATCCTCTCTGCGGTGGCCCTTTTCAGGAGTGCTCGCATGAAGCTCGCCCTGGTGTTGCTGTGCCTGTGGATCATCGGCTCGGCCTTGAATGCGGCGGAGGACGCGCCGGCCAAGGGTCCCTGGAAGGCATTCGAGGACGGCGCCTTCGCCTGGAAGGCCACAGGCCCACTCATCGGCCCCGACACGGATGCCGGGGAGCCGCACGTCTCCATCAAAGACCCCACGATCGTCCGCCACGAAGGCCGCTGGCACCTCTTCGCCACCGTGCGCTTCCAGTCCAAGAGGCCAGTGGAGACCGAGTACCTGAGCTTCGAGGACTGGCCCCAGGCGGCCAAGGCCCCCAAGCACATCCTCGGCCTCCACGACCAGTACTACTGCGCGCCCGAGGTCTTCTACTTCGCCCCCCACAAGAAGTGGTACCTCGTCTACCAGCAGGCCGACAAGACCCGCACGCCCCCCTTCCAGCCCTGCTTCTCGACGACCGAGACCATCGGCGACCCGAAGTCCTGGACCAAGCCCCAGCCCCTCCTCGACAACGTGCCCGAAAAGCCCAAGTGGCTCGACTTCTGGCTCATCTGCGACGAGGCGAAGGCCCACCTCTTCTACACCTCGCTCGACGGCCACATGTGGCGCTGCGAGACGCAGAAGAGCAACTTCCCCAACAAGGGCTGGTCAAAGGCCACGCTCGCCCTTCAGGGCGACATCTTCGAGGCCTCGCACACCTACAAGCTCAAGGGCATGGCCAAGTATCTCACGATCATCGAGGCCCAGGGCGACCGCCGCCGCTACTACAAAGCCTACCTCGCCGACAAGCTCGAAGGCCCCTGGAAGCCCCTCGCCGACACCCAGCAGAAGCCCTTCGCCGGCGCCGCCAACGTCAAGCAGGACGCCGAATGGACCACCAACATCAGCCACGGCGAACTCCTTCGCTGCGGCATTGACGAGAACCTCGAGGTGGACCCCTCCGACATTCGTTTCCTCTTCCAGGGCGCCAGCGACCCCGAATACCGCGGCCACCCCTACGGCCTCATCCCCTGGCGCCTCGGCATCCTCGAGATGGCGAAGTGAATGATGCAGTCGGCCAGTGAATGCGCAGGCAGGCCGAGCGCGCAAGGTGTCCGTATGACAAGCAGACGCAAGGCCCTTCTGCCAACCCAGCTCCCGGTTACGGCTTCAACAACGGCAGGCTGACAGGTGCGTTGGTTTCATAGCAGCGTTGGGCGGCGAAGACCACTTCGTGGGTCTTGATTGCGTCCTCAAGGTTGCAGTGCGACTCCCTGCCTGCGAGGATGCATTCGACGAAGTGGTCCATCTGGCCCTGGAAGGGGTGGTGCGTCACGTCGGCGCTGTCGGGCAGGATGGTGGGCAGCGTGACCCAGCTCTTCTGGCCGGGGAACTTGTGGCTCCAGATGCGGTTGTCGCGAATCGTCCCCCTGTCGCCGAAGACCTCGAGGGGGAACGTGTACGGCATCACGCAATCGGCGTTCACCGACACCTTGCCCACCGCGCCGCTGGCGAACTTCAGCAGCACGACCTCCAGGCCGTCGTACTCCATCGGCTTGTCGGTCTTGAGGAACTGGTTGGTGAGGTAGTTGAACTCGGTGTCGCTGCCCTTGCGCCAGCCGCCGCGAACCGCGAAGACCTCGGTGACATCGGCCGCCTCGAACTGCCCCTGGGCCGCGAACCAGCGGCAGGCGTCCACCGCGTGGCAGCCGCCGACGAGCAATGCGCTCACGCCCGTGGACTTCTTCCGTGCGTCGTCGTAGCCGCTCCACCACGAGCCGATGTCGTGCTCGTAGTCGGTCTCGACGTAGTAGATCTTCCCGAGCGCGTTGTCGGCGACCATCGCCTTGATCGTCTCGAACAGCGGGTTCCAGCGGAGCACGAAGCTCACGACCGTGCGGACGCCGGCGGTGCGAACCGCGTCGCGCATCGCCTTCATCTCGTCGAGGCTGTTGGCGATGGGCTTCTCGATGACGATGTGCTTCTTGGCCTCCGCGGCAGCGATGGCGTTCTCCGCGTGGAGATGCTGCGGGGTGCAGACCGACACGATGTCCACCCCCTCGTGCTGGAGCGCCTTGTCGAGATTGTCGTAGAGGCCGACGTCCTTGAGGCCTGCCTCTTCGGCCCGCTTGCGGGCGCTGGCCAGCTTGCGGCTCGAGATGGCCACGACCCGCGTGTGGGGGTTCTTGGCGAACGCCGCGATGTGTTGGGTGGACACCCACCCCGCCCCGTGCACGAGCACGCCGAGCTGCTTCTCTGCCATGGCCATTCCTCCAATGAGTGGCCCCCACACTTTGCACCGAAGGCGGGGACTTGTCAAGGGCGAATCGCGCTTCAGGCGCGCCCTCGTGCGCAAGAGGGGGGCGCGCCTAGTGGCGCGAGGCGAGGCCCGTGGCTCTGGAGCTGCAAGTGTCTGAACCCCAAGGCTTTATAGCTCGCCAGCGCCCGCCGCAATCGCCCCTACGCGCCTAGGCGCGCCCTCGTGCGCACCAGGAAAGGCGCGCCTAGCGAGCGGGGGGCTCTGGACGAGGCGGCGGGAGCAAGCCGCTCCGCCGCCTGGTCAAGATGGCCAAGATGGCCACGCGCGCAACACGGGGGTTGGCCATCTTGACGTGGGGGCCTCAGTGGGGCCAGCATCACCATAAACACTTGCCAAGCAACGACATATGACGCCACCCGACCCTCCGCCCCTCCGCTCTTCGCCCTCGTCAAGATGGCCACCTTGTCCGCTGCCCCCCCCGATCGCCAGACGCCACATAGCCCCGCGGGCGAGTGCCCGGAAACCCAGCATGTCCCCTTTCTCCCGCCCAAGTGATCTGGAGCCCCGCAGGGGCTGAAGACACTACGCGCCAAGACAGGGGGCCACATCCATCCAACGTGGCCGCGGGTGCGTGTAATCTCCTTCGGTCGGAAAAGCCAGTTGCGCGATACTATCGCGGGCACCCCCAATCCCGCAGCTGACCCAACGCCCGCAGGGCGTGGCGGAGTAAAGCCCACGGCGATGCTTTGGGAGCCGTGGGTAAGG
>DATKZY010000247.1:0-10320 GCA_035527715.1 Planctomycetota bacterium
ACGCGGCGCCATACTTGCACGCGTCGGGCGCGCACGGGTAGAGCCGCACGGTGTGGCAGCCGCCCCGGAACAGGCGCAGCACCTGGACGGACTTCAGCCGCGCGAGGCACGGCACATGGATGGTCCGCTCGCCCTGCACCGTCTGGCGCCCATCGTGCAGGCAGACCATCGCCACCGACTCCGGTAATCCGGCGGCCGGGGCCTCAGGCCCGAGCGGCTCCATCCCAACAGAGGACTCCATGAGCGGGAGCTTGATGGCCCCCGCCGGACACACGGACGCGCAGACGCCGCAGGCCTGGCACCGCACGGGGTTGGCTGCCATCGCCTCGCCGATCTCGACGGCGTCGAGCGGGCACACGCGGTAGCACGTGAGGCACGAGGCGCACCGCGTCTCGTCAATCACCGCCCCCGCGAGGCAGCCGAGGCACCGCCCGCCCTCGCGCCACGCCGACGCCTCGTCAATCAGCGGCTCGTCGGGCGCGAACGGCTCGGCCTCGGGCGCCAGCGACGCGATCTTGCGCAGGCGGGCGACCGTCTCCTCCGGGTAAGAGGCGAGCGGCGTGGCCGTGTCGGCCTCGGGCTTCGTCACCTCGCCCGTCTCCAGGAACCGCGCGACGATGTCCGCGGCCCGGTGCCCGTCGGCGACGGCCTCGATGGCGCTGCCGGGGCCGCGCAGGGCTTCCCCAGCGAGGAAGACGCGGGGGTGACTGGTCAGGTGCGTATCCCGGTCGGCCAGGACCCTGCCGCGTTGGTCCGTGCGGATCGCGGTGCCCCGGGCCCAGCTCCGGTCGGGCGCCTGCCCGATGCTCAGGATGACCATGTCGGCGGCCAGGGTGCGGATGCGCGAGGGGTCGTAGGTGGGCCGGAAGCGGCCGGCCTCGTCGAAGACGGAGACGACGGCCATGAGCTCGATGGCGGCGATCTGGCCGTCGGCGTTGAGGACTCGCTTGAGCGCCTGGCGGGGGAGGACCTGGATGCCCTCGGCCTCGGCGAGGGCGATTTCGTGGGGCTCCGCGGGGATCTCCTCGCGGCTCTCGAGGCAGATCAGGGCGACCTGCTCGGCGCCGAGGCGTCGGGCCGTGCGCGCGACGTCGGCCGCGACGTTTCCCCCGCCGATCACGGCCACGCGGCGGCCCACGTCCACCCGCTGGCCCAGCCACACGTCCGTCATCCACGGGATGGCCGCCGTGAACCGCTGCGACCCGAAGCCGGGCACGGCGATGCCGCGACTGCGCGAGAGCCCCGTAGCGACGACGACCGCGTCGAAGCCCCTTTCGAGGAGGTCCGCCCCCGTCGCGTCGCGCCCGGCCTCCCAGTTGCACGTCAGCTCAACGCCCGCGGCGAGGATGGCCTGGACATCGGCGTCAATGGCCGACTGGGGGAGGCGGTAGCGAGGGATGACGTTGAGCATCCCTCCGGGCCGGCCGAGCCGCTCGAAGACGGCGACGCGGCAGCCCCGGCGGCGCAGGTCGTGGGCTGCCGTGAGGCCCGCAGGCCCCGCGCCCACGACGGCGACGCGCCACTTCCCGACGGGCGGCGCGGGGGCCGGCTCCGGCCGGGCCGTGTGCTCGACCACGAAGTGCTTCAGCGCGCGCAGCCCGACCGCGGCGTCCACCTCCCGGCGGCGGCACTTCTTCTCGCACAGCCGCTGGCAGATGTGCGCGCACACCGAGGGAAAGGGGTTCGTCCGGCAGATGACCTCGAGGGCCTCTTCCAACCGCCCCTCGGCGACCAGGCGCGCGTAGCGGCCGGCGTCGGTCCTGACCGGGCATCCTGCCTGACACGGCGGAATCACCTTGCTCAACGCGTTCAGCCTCCAGCGGCCTGGCGTGTGGCCAGGAGGTTGCGGATCTCGTCGGCCAGTTCGCCGCCAGAGGCCGGCTTCTCGAGCACCTTGTCCACGGGCAGCCAAAGCTCGTCGGGCTCGAAGAGCATCTGGTAGTGCCGCCCAGCCCCCGTCACGACGAGGAGCTTGGCGGCGGCCAGTGCCGGATCGGCGCGCAGCGCCCGCGCGAGGATGAACCCTTCGTCGGGGCGCCGCATCATGACGTCGATCACCACCACGTCGGGCTTGTGCTCGCGGGCCGCGGCCAGGCCGGCAGTGCCGTCCTCCGCCGTGAACACCTCGAAGCCTTCGGCCTCCAGGAACAGCGCGCTGGCCTTCAGAAACCCCGGATCATCATCAACGAGGAGAACCTTCGACGTGCTCATCGTGGGTTGCCTCGCGAATCTGCGAGGCTATTTCTCCTTGAGGACCGCGGCCACCGTGTCCACCAGCCGCTCGTGGGCCTCCGACTTGGGCAGGACATCGGCCGCGGTGAGCCCCTTGTCGTGCTCGAACGCGTACATCATCTGCCCGGGGCTCTCGGCGACGGCCGTCACCAGCACCACCGGGATGTCCGCCAGCTTCTCGTCCTTCGACAGGTTGTCGGCAAACGCGAATCCGTCTTCCCCGGGCATCAGCACGTCGAGCACGATCAGGTCCGGGCGCTCGGCGGCCAGGCGCTCTCTGGCCTGCGCGGCGCTTTCGGCGGGCGTGACGTCATAGCCCGCCGCCTCCAGCAGGCGGCCTGCCGCCAGGAGGAAGCCCTCATCGTCGTCCACCATCAGGATCTTCTGCGCCATGTCTCTCTCCTTTCCGCTCCAGGCCCATCGGGGCTTCCGGATGCGCCGGCTCGCGCCAGCAGCCGCGACACCTCTTCCCTCAGGAAGTCCGGGTCCACGGGCTTCTCCAGGTAGCCGTCCACCGGAACTGAACTGCCGTCAATGTCGCCGGGGCCGAACCCGAAGGGGAACCTCTGCCCCAGCGCCGTCAGCATCAGGATCGGGATGCTCTTCAGCTCTTCTCGCTCGTGGCGCAGCGTGCGGGCGAGCTCGAACCCCGCCGAGCTGCCCTGGGGGAACATGACGTCCAGAACCACCAGGTCGGGCCGTCTGTCCTCAATGGTCTTGAGCGCACGGCCGATATGGGGCTCGACGTGGACCTCGTGGCCCGCCAGGCGCAATCCCTCCGACACGGCCAGCGTGAAGTCCTCGTCGTCGTCAACGACCAGCAGGTAAGCCATCGCCAGCCTCACTTGGCCTTCTCGCCACGCCTTCCCCTGCACCGGCGCGTCTCCAGGCCCGCGCCCACAGGCAGCCAGCAGGCTCCCGGGGGTTGCCGGAGCGTGGCCTGCGGCACCCATGCCGCCATGGCTCCACGCGCTCCGCACAGGAGCCTGTGGGGAGCATGCTCCAACCACGTTCCACGAGGGTAGGGGCAAGACCCTCACCCGGCCCAAACGCGCAAAACAAGCCGAGGCAAAGAACGGTCTTGGTCTTCGTCAGGCGGGAAGCAGACTCACGGGCTCACGCGAGCGGTAAGCCGCCTTAACGACCCGGCCCACGGGTCAAAGCCACGATGGCTTCGCGGACTCACCATTCCACACTACTCGTGCCGCGGCCCTTCTCTGTCGTGCTCCCCCATATCATGGCGCACTCGCAGCGTCCTGTCAAGCGCTTGCCACATCTTCCCCGAAGTTGTATAACCCCATCCGCACAGACAGGAGACCACAAATGAGAGCCCCAGCCGAGAAAGATCTGGCATTGCGCGGCGGGAAGAAGGCTATCCAGGGGTTCGAGGGAAAGGGGAAGCCGAAGATCGGCACCGACGAGTTCCTCGAACTGTGCGATGCCTGGGGCTACAGCCCCGCCACGCGCGAGCGCATCCGCCGCGTCGTCGAGAAGGAGTCCGCCCACTCCGCCTGGCTCGCCCGCTACTACGGGCCGAAGAAGCCGGCCAAGGTGGATGAGCTGGAGGCGTTCGCCCGCAAGCTCTTCGGCGTCCGCTACGCCCTCGCCGTCAACTCCGGCACGTCGGCCCTCACCGCCGCCTACGTCGCCTGCGGCATCGGGCCGGGCGACGAGGTGATCGTGCCCGGCTTCACCTTCTACGCCACCGCGTCGCAGGTCGTCACGGCCAAGGCCATCCCCGTCGTCGCCGAGGTGGACGACTCGCTGACGCTGGACCCCCACGACGTCGAGAGGAAGATCACCCCCCGCACCAAGGCCATCGTGCCCGTGAACATGGCGGGCCTGTGCTGCGACCTGGATCCGCTGATGGCCATTGCCAGGAAGCACAAGCTCTTCGTCATCGAGGACAACGCCCAGGCCTGCGGCGGCACCTACAAGGGGCGGCTCCTCGGCACCCTCGGCCACATCGGCTGCTTCTCCGTCAGCTCGTTCAAGATCACGGGCGGCGGCGAGGGGGGCCTCCTGCTCACCAACGACGAGTGGCTGCACACCCGCGCCACGAGCTTCCACGACAGCTCGGGCTGCTGGCGGCCCGACCGCTACGCGCGCGAGCGGCAGCCGGGCGAGCTGTTCTGCGGCGAGAACTACCGAATGAGCGAGCTGGAGGGCGCCGTCATCCTCGCCCAGCTCCGCAAGACCAGGGCCCAGGCCAGGCGCTTCAACACCAACATGCGCCGCGTGCTGGCCGGCGTGAGGGACTTCAAGCGAGTCGTCCCGCGCCGCAGCAACGACCTGAAGGGCGACATCGGCAACAACCTCATCTTCCTCGCCGAGGACGAGGCCCTGGCCGACAAGCTCTCCGACGCCCTCCGCGCCGAGGGCGTCGGCGCCTGGGCGCGCGGCACCCGCGGCGGGCGCGACTGGCATTACTACCAGTACTGGGAGCAGATCCTCGAACGCAAGTCCGCCACCCCCGAGGGCTGCCCCTTCACCTGCCCCTACTACGTCGGCGATGCCCCGGCCCGCTACGCCCCCGACATGTGCCCCCGAACCATCTCGCTGACCAATCGCGCCCTCTTCATCGGCATCAACCAGTGGTGGACCGCCCGCGACTGCCGCCAGGTCGCCGCCGCCATCAACAAGGTCTTCAGCGTCTTGGCTTCCTAATCGTCCTCGTCCTCGTCGTCGTCCTCGTCCTCGACTCTTCTCGGTGTTCGGTGTTGGGTGTTGGGTGTTCGGGGTTCGGGGTCGGAAGCTTGCGGCTTGCGGCCATCCTGAAGCGGGAGCGGCTGGCATGGAATTGTTCGACCTCAACGCCTGCGTCGGCAAGCCCGTGCAGCCGGCCGCCGAATGGTACGACGCGCCCGAGGCGCTGCTCGCCGAGATGGACCACTACGGCATCGCTCGCGCGGTCGTGACTCACTACGCCGCTCGCCAGGCCCACCCCGACATCGGGAACCCCGCCACGCTTCGCTTTGTCGGCTCGCGCCTGGCCCCGGCATGGAGCTTCGTCCCCTCAGTGGGCCACAAGCCCGACGCCCCGCGATTCGTCGGCGCCGCCCTCGCCGCCGGCGTCCGCATCCTGCGCTTCTACCCGGGCGACTACTTTGTCCCCTTCAGTGCGACCGCGATCGGCGACTTCCTGGAACAGATGGAGGAACGGGCGTTCCCGCTTCTGGTGGACTTCTCTTCCAACACCAACTATGGGCAATTCGAGACGGATTGGGGGGGCCTCGTCGCCGTGTGCCGGGCGTTCCCGCGACTGCCCGTCATCACCACCGAGTACCGCATCCGCTCGAACCGCATGCTCTTTCGCGCTCTGGCCTTGTGCCAGAACCTGCGGGTCTGCACGTCGGCCATCTGGCTCTACAAGAACATTGGCCACATCGTCGCCGAGTTCGGCGCGGGGCGGCTGGTCTTCGGCACCAACATCCCCGCCTTCGACCCCGCGATCCCCGTCGCCATGCTCCGCTTCGCCGAGATTTCCGACAACGCGAAGGCCGCCATCGCCTCGGGCAACCTGGAGGCTCTCCTGGCCGGAGTCAGAAGGTAGGGCGTGCATACCTGCACGCGGAATCGAGGACGAGGACGATGGGAATGGAAGACCAGATGCTGGAACGCGCTCGACAAGGCATCCTGCCTGTGGGCGAGGAGATCATTGACACCCACTCGCACTTCGAGTCCGGCTTCACTTACTACCACATCCCCTATAGCACGGATGAAGCGGTGGTCCGCGAGATGGACCGCTATGGCGTCGCCCAAGCCTTCACGTTCTCCTTCACGGGCGTGGGGTCCGACTACACCATCGGCAACGACGCCATCATCCGCCTCGTCCGCAAACACCCGACCCGCTTCGTCGGCTTCACGACGCTCAACGCCAACTACCCGAAGCTCTGGCTGGGCGAGCTGGACCGCTGCTGGGCCGCCGGCCTCCGCGGCATCAAACTCATCCCCCACTACCAGGGACGCACGACGGCCAACACCGACATCGCGCCCATCCTCGCCTGGGCCGACGAGCACGGCTGCCCGGTCCTCAACCACTCGTGGGACGACCCGACGAAGCTCAAGCAGTGGGCGACCGATTTTCCCCGCGCCTGCTTCCTCATCGGCCACGCCTCGACTGACTTCGCCGACGCCGTGAACCGCCTGCCCAACGTGTTCCAGGACACCTGCGCCGTCCTCCACAAGGGCCAGTTCGAGAAGATGTGCCAGGTGCTCGATACCGACAAGATCGTGTATGGCTCCGACTTCCTGGACCTCGACATCGCCTTCGGCCTCGGCCCCATCCTCTACGCCCGCGTGCCCGACGCCCTCAAGCGCAAAGTGCTCACCACGAACCCGCAGCGGGTCGTGAAGCAGTACATACAGGAATGAGACAGGGGCAAACCGCGGTGCGCTACCGAGACACGGGACAGGTGCACCTGGACTTCCATCGCACGACCAACGGCACCATCGCCTACCTGCGGACGACGTATGGCCAGGATTTCCTCGACGAGGTGCTCCGGCGGTTCGCACGCGAGGTCTATCGCTCCATCCGCGAGGACCTGCGGCGCGGCGACCCCGAGCAACTCGTCGAGCACTGGGCTTACTACCTCGGCCGCGAGGGCGGCGACTACGTCATCGAGCGGCAACCCGACCTCATCCGCCTCACCGTCCGCCGCTGCCCCGCGGTCGCCTACTTGCGCGAGCGCGGGATCGGGCCCGACCCCGCGTTCTGCCGCCAGACGAGCGTCGTCAACGCCGCCCTTGCTGAAGGTTCCCCCTTTGAGCTTGCCACCGAGGTCGTCGGCGACGGCCAGTGCGTCCAGACCCTGCGGAGGGTCCGGCCGTGATCCCGAGCGACCACTTCGTCCGATTCTACAACGAGGTCTTCCAGGCTCTCGACGAGCGCGGCCACGAGCACCTGGTGGCCTACTGGCGCCAACTGGGCCGACTCCAGGCCGCCGAGCTTGCCGAGCGCTTCCGCGCCGGCGGCCTCCAGGCCGCCTATGACTACTGGCGCCGCGTCTTCAACGAGGAGAACTGCCAGGGCCAGCTCACCCTGACCGACGACTGCCTCGAACTCCGCATGGACCGCTGCCCCAGCCTTGCCAAAGTCCTCGACAGCGACGCCGCTCCCTGCCCGCTCTACTGCGACCATTGCATGGCGTGGATTCAGCCCGTCACGGAGGCCTGCGGCCTGCACGCCGTTCTCGACATGCAGTCCCGCACCGAGCCCCACTGCCTCCTGCGCGTCTACCGCGACGCGGCCCAGGCCGCCGCCTTCGAGCGCCAGGCCCTCCTCCCCTCCCGCCCCTGCGCCGAGGCATAGCCGCTAGCGCTCCGCTACAACTGCACCTCGACACAGTGCTGGCGCCCTTTCGCCAGGCGCTCAGCGGGGATGAGGCCCGGGCAAGGTCGGCCGTCGAGGAGCACCCTCGGGGCCCCGCCGCGGCGGACATCAACGAGGAGTTGCACGCCGCGGAAGGTGCGGGTGACTCGATAGTGGTCCCAGCAGCGTGGCGGGCGGGGGGCGATGCGCAGGCCGTCGAACTCGGGGATGAGCCCGATGACGCGCTCGATGCTGCGGCGATACCAGGCGAGCGACCCCGTGAAGTTGCTGAAGAGATTCGTGCCGTAGGCCGGATGGTCGGGGCCGACGAAGAAGTTCGATTGCTGGTGCGGCGGGGTCGTCGAGATGTCGGGCACGAGGTTGCACGGCAGGGTCTTCTGAATCTCCTCGTACCACCGATCCGCCTTGCCCGCGCACACCAGCGCGTACAGGAAAAAACTCTCGCCGTGGGTGTAGATGCTGCCGTTCTCGAACATCCCGGGCAACTGGTCGGCGATGCGGCCGACGAGCGGGCGGCTGGGCCGCGTGTAGGACGGCTTCAGCAGCAGATGGCCCACCGGCGTGGCGAGCCGCTCGATGGCCTGCCACACCTGCTCCTCGCGCCCCGCCGCGGCGGCCACGCCGGTGAAGAGCGCCCAGGTGTTGACGTTGAGGTGAATCTTCCCCTCGGCGTTCTCGCGCGAGCCGATGGGCACGCCCTGGCCGTTGATGGCGTAGATGTACCAGGCGCCGTCCCAGGCGTGGGCGTTGATCCGCTGCGTCATCGTGTCGGCGATGCGGGCGAACTCGGCGGCATCGGCCTCGCGCCCCGTGTGGGCCGCCAGCTCGGCCATGAGCCTCGCGGCATGGACGCAGGCGCAGGAGAGCCACACGCTCACGCCCTTCTCGCCGCCGATCGCGCTGATCGCATCGTTCCAGTCGCCGTAACCGATCGAGCACAGGCCGTGGAAGCCCGTGTTGTCCGAAAGCGAGCGCACAGCGCGGCAGGCGTGATCGTAGACTGTGCCGCTGGTGGCACAGGCATCTTGCCTGTGCCCCACAGGCTGGAAGCCTGTGCCACCCAGAACGTTGGGGTCGAGGAAGGGGACCTCCTCGTCGAGGAAGGCGAAGTCGCCCGTCTCCTTCAGATAGCGCACGAGCAGGTCGGGAATCCACGAAGGCGAATCCTGGTACATCCGCAGGTCGTGCCCGCCGCCGGGGAACTTCTCGTATTGGCGGACGGCACGGCCGTCGGGGAACTGGTAGCGGAGGGCCGTGGCGAGTTGGGCGCGAACGTAGGGCGCCTCGAAATCGCAGATGCCGAGCAGGTCCTGCAGGATGTCGCGGTAGCCCACTTTGTCCAGCGCGCGCACGTAGCGGCTCTGGTTCCGCGCCTGGAGCTTCGACCAGACGTTGAAGTAGCGGTCGAGCGCCGCGTCGGGCGTGCGGACGGCGTTCGCGAGCACCTTCCGCCGCCAGGTCGCGGCGAGCCGTTTCCGACACTCTTCGACGCCGTCGAGCGCCTCGCGGCGGACGCGGCCGAGGAACTCCTTTCGTTCCTCTGCCCCGATGGGGCACTTGCCGTAGACGAGGGTCCACGTGCGGCTCTCGCCCGCCTCCAGATGAGCGTTGAACTGCGCGGCGGCGACGAGGCCGTCGTAGGGCTGGAGGCCGAGGGAGTTGAAGCAGGCACCGCGCCGCACCGCCGCGGGAATGGGCGCGCGGGCGGGGCCGCCGTCGAACACCTCGCCCATCATGTCGAAGCCGTCGAAGGGCGTGGCGGACGCCAGGAACGCCGCTCGCGGGTGCTTGTTCCCCTGGTCGTGGTTGAGGAACACGAGAGCGCCCTCCTCCACGATGCCCTCGCACACGACACGGGGCACGAAGTAGTAGGCGGGATAGCTGTCCAGGCACACTCGCAGGCGCGGGAACCACGACAGGTCGCGCGGGCGACGGCGACGGTTCGCCAGCGTCACCTGCCACACCTCGAGCGGCAGCTCGTCGTGGACGAAGACGTCGAGGCGGCAGGCCAGCCCCTCGCGTGCGGCGCGAAGCTCGAACGTGTCGAGGCCCTGGCGACAGGCGAAGCCGCGATACCGCTCCTCCTCGTAGCCCACGAGCGGGAACATCGGCCACGCCCGCCCACCCTCGTGGACCCAGAAGGCGCGCGCGTCCTGGGGTTGAGGGGATGTCGGCACGTAGTTGGTGTCGAGGTGGCTCGTCATCTTGCCCGCCAGCACGCTGTCCACGCACGAGAAGCCGCCGGCGTGCTGGTCCCAGAACGAGCCCCACTGGTCGCGGTCGCGGAAGTGGCTGCTCGCCATCAAGTGCAGCATCGGGCGCGGCGTGTGGAGGGAGCGGAGGGCCACCTGGCAGTCCACCAGGAAGCCTTGCCTGTCGTGGGCGTCCTCGAAGGCGGCGTAGCGGGTCCGCAGGGCTTCGGCCTCCTCGACGCTCAAGCCATCGAGGGGTGGTCGCCCGGCGGCCAGGCTCTCGCGGCAGCGCCGCACCAGGGCATCCATCGCAACGGGGTCGAACGCCATCGGATTCTCCTCTGACGTGCGTGGCGTGATGGTCGCTGGAGTGCCGCACATCATAGGCCAGCACGGTGCGTTGTGCAAGACCCCCGTTGCCACAGGGTGCGTGTAATCTCCTTCGGTCGGAAAAGCCAGTTGCGCGATACTATCGCGGGCACCCCCCATCCCGCAGCTGACCCAACGCCCGCAGGGCGTGGCGGAGTAAAGCCCACGGCGATGCTTTGGGAGCCGTGGGTAAGG
>DATKZY010000248.1:0-24471 GCA_035527715.1 Planctomycetota bacterium
CCTTACCCACGGCTCCCAAAGCATCGCCGTGGGCTTTACTCCGCCACGCCCTGCGGGCGTTGGGTCAGCTGCGGGATGGGGGGTGCCCGCGATAGTATCGCGCAACTGGCTTTTCCGACCGAAGGAGATTACACGCACCCCCCGGCGCCTCGAATGCTTGACTCCCCGTGCCCACAGTAGTACAGTCAGCCCAGGAAGGGTTCGGCGTTTTGTGGAAAAAGGAGATGATAAACCATGTGCAGAGTCGCGCAGTGCCTGTTCGGGCTTGCGCTTCTTGGCGTCCTCGCACCCGAGGTGAGCGCCGGAGAGCCAGCCTACAAGACCAGGAACGTCCTCATTGTGTCCATGGATGGTGTCCGCTTCTCGGAGACGTTCGGCGATCCAAAACGTGAGCTCATCCCGAGTCTGGCGAAGCTGGAGAAGGATGGGACGCTCTACACGACCTGCTACAACACGGGCGTGACGATCACGCGGCAGGGCCACAGCACGATCGCGACGGGCACCTGGCAGAACGTGCCGCTGGCCGGCCCGCGGCAGACGATGCCCAGCCTCTCCGAATACGCCCGCAACGAGCTGGGCTGGGCGAAGAAGGACGCGTGGGTCGTCTTCGGCAAGGGCTTCTACTCCTACGCCGCCTACGGCTCATTCCCGACCTATGGCGAGAAGTTCGCCCCAAGCTTCGTCATCAACATCGGCGAGAACAACAACGCCGACGACGCGAAGGTCCTCGCACAGTGCCTCAAGGTGATTGACACCGACAAGCCGCGGATGGTGTTCATCAACTTCGGCACCACCGACCACACGGGGCACTCGAACAAGTGGGAAGTCTACACCGATGCCATCCGCAACTGCGACCAGATGATCGCCAAGCTGTGGGACAAGGTGCAGTCCACGCCCGGCTACAAGGACGAGACGACGCTGTTCTTCACGACCGACCACGGGCGTCACAACGACAAGAAGGACCAGCTTCAGGGCGGCTTCGCCAGCCACGGCGACAGGTGCGAGGGCTGCCAGCACATCTGGCTCCTCGTCGTCGGCCCCGACAGCAAGCGCGGCGCAGTCATTGACCACCGCATCCTCCAGGTTGACATCGCCCCTACCGTGGCCGAGCTGCTCGGCTTCCAGACCCCGCTGGCCGAGGGGAGCGTTCTTGGCGACTGCCTCGTCGAGTGCCTCAAGCTCAACCAGAAGCAGGCGAAGACCCCCGAGGCCGAGAAGGGCCTCGCCCTTAGGAAGCTCGCGGAACGCGACCTGTTGAAGGCCATCGCCGACGCCACGCTCCAGCGCACCGTCGCCGACCTCAAGCCCGATGCCGGCGTGGCGCTGCTCATGCGCGGCATGCTCCGCGCCGCAGAGGCGACCAAGGACACCCGATACCGCGATTTCGTCCAGGCGTGGGTCAAGGAGCACGCGAAGGAGGGGGCAGAGAACCCCAACATCGCCCGCGTGGCCGCCGAGCTGTCGGGCAAGGGCGAACCCGCCGCGAAGGCCGCCCTCGGCCTCGAACGCGCCACGGAGCAGGACCTGATCAGAGAATGGCAGAAGCTGGGCGTGAAGCCTCCCCCGATGGCCTGCGAGGGCATGCCGAAGCAGCGGGGAAAGGTTGAGCAGGCCACGGCCGCCGAGTGCCAGGGGTTCCTCGGTCTCCTGGACGCAGCGGCGGCGACGCCGGACGACCGCATCGTGCGGCTCGCCCTGGACCTCCAGCAATCGGCCTGCTCCCGCGGTCTCCGCGAGATCGGCGCAGTGTGGGATGACCCGACGGTCTCCGCGCTCAACCTGTATGCAGTGCTCCGCGCGCGCCAGATTCGCCGAGCGAAGCCCCTCCAGTGGGTGCAGGCCCCCGCGGAGCCGGCGAAGGGCAAGGCCGCAAGGCGGCCGGCCGGGCCGGCCTGGGCCAATCCCGAGCAGTTCTACAGCGGCTGCTTCCCGTACAGCTACGACCTGCTGAAGTACAAGGTGGACGAGAAGGGGCACTACGGGGACGGCTCGCCGATGGCCGATGGCGCCGCCCTGCTGCTGTTCGCCGAGGCAAAGGGCGTGCCCATGCCGCCCAGCCTCGGCCCCACACAGGTCCAGGCCGCCGCGGCGCTGCCCCCGATCACCAAGGGCTGCGTGCGGGTCATCCTCGAATTCGGCTGGGGAGACCAACTGACCACCTGGAAGGGCGGGGTCGCGGTGGAGAAGGGCAAGCTCGTGGCTCTCTTGCCCTACCTCTTCGAGGCCAACGACAAGCTCGATGAGGCCAACCGCACCTTCGTGTGCACCACGATGAAGATGACCGATGGCCTCGCCCTCGACATCGAGGGCACCGACGAGACGGCGGTGACGATGACGGCCACGCCGAAGGGCATCTCGTTCACCCTCGGCGACTTGAAGGCGAAACAGACCATCGAGGCGAAGGCGGAAGGCAACAACGCCGTCCGCGCAACCATTGGCAAGTGAACGGAGGAATGGCCATGTCGAGACAAGGGCGGCTCTGGGGTTTCGGAGCGTGCGTCGCGGCCGTTGCGCTCCTTTCGAGTGGGGCGATGGCGGGCAGCGCGCTGCTGCTGGGCGTGAGCAAGGGGCAGATGCCGAACGACACGACGGCCGACCCCCAGGTGTCGCTGGCGGAGCAGGCCGAGCTCGGCGGCGCGGCGCTCAAGGTCGTGTTCCCCCAGGGCGCGTCGTTCGGCGAGACCAGGCCGAAGATCGGCGACTGGACGCCGTTCCGCACCCTCAAGTTCGACGCCTTCAACCCTTCGGACAAGCCGCTCAGCCTCACCCTCTGCGTTCGGCACAAGGGCACGACCGGCTACCAGAGCCGCGCCGACACCGCGCTGATGCTCAAGCCGGGCAAGAGCTCCATCGCCCTCGGCCTGGGCGACATGGCGAACGTGGACGGCTCGCGCCCCGACCTGTCCGGGGTGAAGCAGTGGTACGTCACGTGCGAGGCGGCGAACACGACCGTCTACTTCGGCGACTTCACGCTGGAGGGCGAGGGAGCGGCGGCCCCCGCAGCCACCCCCGCGGCCCCGGCACCCGCCGCTTCCGGGGGGCCGGTTCGCATCACGGGCAAGGTGGGCGACATGGCCGTGGACCTCACGGTCACCGGCCTCGGTCCCGGCGCGGCCGCGCCGGCGCCCGCCGCCGGGCAGCCGCCGGCGCCTGCCCCCGCCCCCGCCGCGGGCGCCAGGGCCACGCTTCTCGGCATCTCGAAAGGCTCGATGCCCAACGACACCAACGGCGATCCCCAGGTGGCCCTCGACGACAAGGCCGAACTGGGCGGCGTGTGCCTGAAAGTCACCTTCGCCAAGGGCGCCTCCTTCGGCATGTCCAGGGCGGGGCTGAAGGACTGGCGCGGCTACTCGACCCTCAAGTTCGCCGCGCTCAATCCCGCCAACACCCCCGTCACCATCGAGTTCACCATCAAGCACGAGGGCTCGAAGACCTTCGGCACGCGAGTGGACAAGGAGGTCGTCCTCGCCCCGGGCAAGAATGAGGTCTCGATCCCCATCGCCGGCGCGGCCAACAACGACGGCTCGGCCGCCAACCTCTCGGCGGTGCGGCAGTGGTACATCGCCTGCAACGCCGAGGCGACCGTGTTCTTCGGCGACTTTGTGTTGGAAGGCGGCAAGTGAGAACCACGTGGGCAGCAGTGCTGTGCGCTCTCGCCGGCGCGCTCTGGGCCGGAGAGCGGAGGGCGTTCGTCCTCGAAGTCAGCAAGGGCGTGATGCCCGACTCCGTGCCCGAGGGCGTCAAGGCATCGCTCGACGAGAAGGCGGAGCTGGGCGGCGTGTGCCTCAAAGTCGTCCTCGACAAGGCCACCTGGTTCGCCGATTGCCGGGCGAAGGACTGGTCGCGCTTCTCGAAGCTCAAGTTCGAGGTCCTCAACCCCGCCCAGCAGGACGCGAAGCTGAACGTCACGCTGAAGCACAAAGGCAGCACGACCTATGACGACCGCGTGGATGTGCCGCTCGTGGCCAAGCCGGGCAAGAGCACGTGCGAGGTGGACCTGGCGAGCGTGAAGAACAACAACGGCACGCCGCCCGAGCTGTCGCAGGTGAAGATCTGGAGCGTGGACGGCCCGGCGGGCGCGACGCTCTACTTCGGCGACTTCTATCTCGAGGGCGAGGCGGGCGCCGCGGCCGCCCCTGCTGCGCCGGCACCCGCGGTCCCAGGCCAGGGCATTCGCATCACGGGCACCATTGACGTCGTGATCACCGGCCTCGGCGACACGAAGATCACCATCGTGCCCAGGGAGGGCGGCGCCGCGGCGGCCCCGCCTGCCGCGCCGCAGCCCGCCGCGGGCAAGAAGGCCGTCCTCTGGGGCTTCACCAAGGGCGAACTGCCCCGCGACTCCGCCAACGTCAAATCGTCCCTCGCCGAGGACGCCCGGCTCGGCGGCGTGTGCCTCGAGGCGCAGTTCGCCAAGGACAGCTTCTTCGCCGACTGGGCGCTCAGGATCAAAGACTGGCGTCCCTTCGCCACCCTCAAGTTTGCCGCGGTCAACCCGAGCGACAAGCCGGTCGCGCTCGCCCTCACGATCAAGCACAAGGGCACGGCGGGCTACGACACCCGCGTGGACCGCTCCTTCGCCCTCGCCCCCGGCAAGAACGAGCTGGAGGTGGCGCTCACGGGCATCGCGAACAACGACGGCGCCGCCGCCGACCTCTCAGCCGTGAACATGCTGACCATCGCCTGCGGCGAGGAAGCCACCATTCTCTTCGGCGACTTTATCCTGGAGTAGCCTGAATGAGATGCACCACTATCCTGTGGCTGGCCTTGGCCACCTCGGGGCTGGGCGCCACGGTGTCGGAGACACTGCTGGAGGAGCAGCTCGACCTCCTTGCCAACAAGGACATCAAGACCACGGTGCGCATCCTGCGGAAGCTCAACAAGTTCTTCCTCCTCGAGCACGAGGAGGCCACGCCGCCCCTCGCGCCCACCGACGCCCAGAAGCAGGCGGGCTGCGTGCTCTTCACCCGCAACTACCTCGAGCCCGTCTACTACAACTCCAACCCCCGTCCCTACGAGGTCAGGAACGAACTGAAGCTCTTCGCGACGCCGGGCGAATACGAGCCTGTCAGCTTCGCTGTGCTCCCACTCGCCGACCTCCAGAATGTCGCCGTCACCTGTTCGGACTTCCTCAATCCGCGGGACGCGCGGCTCAAGAGCAGCATCGTGGACGCGCGTTTCGTCCGCCAGCTCGCCCGCGGCGTGAAGCCGTTCATGTGGATGGTCGGCCCAGAGGCCCTTGAGCCGTTCACCACGCTCAACATCCCCCAGGGCCGCACGACCCAGCTCTGGCTCACCGTGCGGCCGCCCGACGACGCCACGCCCGGCGCCTACGAGGGCACGGTGACGCTCAAGCCTGCGAACCGGCCCGCGACGGCGCTCAAGCTCACCGTGGTCGTCCTGCCCTTCAAGCTCCTCGAAGACCCCGACATGGCCTTCGGCTGGTACTACGGCACGCCGAGCGACCCCGCGCAGCTCCGCCGCGAGCTGGCCGACCTGCGCGCCCACGGCTGCACGTCGCTCACCATCCACGGGCCGAAGATCAAGAGCATCGCCGCCGACGGCAAGGTGGAGATTGACTTCTCGCACTGGGACGAGTTGCGCAAGCTGTGCGCCGAGCTGGGCTTCCACGCGACCAAGCAGACCGACATCGGCGGCATCACCGACGCCATCACCCGCATCGGCATCAAGGAGCTTGGCCCCGGCTTCGACGTGCCCTTCGTCGCCGCGCTCAGAGAGATCAAGAAATGGCTCGATGCCCATCCCGACTTCCGCGTCGTCTTCTGCATCTACGACGAGCCGCGCGAGTCGCTCCTCAACTCATGGAACCGCACGTTCGACCAGACCGTCGCCTACATCAAGCTCTGCCGCCAGGTGCCCGGCCTGCTCATCACCGTGAACCCGATGGGCGACGGCAGCGACAAGAAGGACTACACGCCCTTCGGCGGGATGGTGGACATCCTGAACACCCACGCCTGGCGTGGCTCGAAGGGCCTGATCGAGCGGACGCGCAAGGCGGGCAAGACCCTGTGGGTCTACAACAACGGCCAGGCGCGCCTCCCCTGGGGCTTCGGCGTCTGGCGCGTCGGCGCGAAAGGCGAATGGGAGTGGACCTATTCGGGCGCGGGCGGCCCCGACTGCTATTCGCCCATCCCCACCGGCGGCTACGAGAACGAAGGCGAGAGCAACACCGGCCGCTTCCCCGTCTATCGCTTCGCCGACCGCATCGTGCCCACGCCCCGCTATGAGTGGTGCCGCGAGGGCACCGACGACTACAAGTACCTCTTCACCCTGCTCACGCGGCTCAAGGCCGCGAAGGACGGCGAGGCCAAGGCCGGGGCCGACGCCCTGCTCAAGGAGATGTGGGACACCTTCCCCGAGTACCCCGCGATGGGGCTCAAGACCGGCGCCGAGGCCGGCGCCTCGGGCGACCCCGCCCAGCTCCTCGCCTATTTCGACCACTTCCGCTGGCGCATCGCCCTCGCCATTCTCGCCCTCGACGATGCGGCGATAGGGCGCAAGAAGGCTGACCCTCTCTCGTTCCATAGCGCGTACTCGAGGTTCAAGTTCGGCGAAATCCCGCCTAAGTCCAAGGCCGAGGCGACAAAGGAGGCCCCCGCCGCCGAGCAGGCCATCGAGGTCGAGAAGACCGCCCTCAAGCCAGGGGCGAAGGTGCTCTTCGACTTCGAGGACGACGCCTGCCTCAAGCAGCTCGAGACCGACCGCGGCGGGGCCAACGACCCCTTCGACCCGGACATCATGCCCGCGAAGCGGGTCAAGCGCGCGGCCACCCACGGCAACTCCGCCCTCTACTACGAGCCCGTCGAGAAGGGCGGCGGACTCCACCTCATCCACTTCGACGGCGACTGGTCGGGCTTCGACGTGCTTCGCATTGACTTCGTCAACCCCAACCGCCGCCCCGTGAACGGCTACCTGTGCATCACCGATGCCAAGACCCCCGTGCCCTACCCGCGCGCGATGGGCAACTACGACGACCGCTTCGACCAGGAGGCATTCGTCGTGCCCCCCGGCAAGTTCATCTTCGAGCTGAAGCTCGGCGGCCTGTCGGCCAACAACGGCAGGCAACTCGACCTCTCGAAGATCAGGAAGATCGCCCTCGGCCTCGACGGCAGCAAGGTGCCCTACTACCTCGACTGCATTCGACTGGAGAAAGAGAAATGAGGTGGGTGCTCGCCATGACGCTCGCGGCGACAGCCGTGGTTCACGCGCAGGAGGCCGACCCGCCCGAGGGCTTCGGGGCCATCGCCAAGGGCGGCGAAGGGGGCAAGGTCCTCTCGGTGACGACCCTGGACGACGACGGCCCCGGCTCGCTGCGCGCGGCCCTCGCCGCCCAGGGGCCGCGCATCATTCGCTTCGCCGTCGAGGGCACCATCGAGTTGAAGAGCCGCTTGCGCTGCACGCAGGGGCAGGTGACGGTGGACGGTTCCACTGCCCCCGGCAAGGGCATCATGCTCCTCGGTTACGGCATCGAATTCCGTGGCGATTGCGACGACATCATCGTCAGGCACCTCCGTATCCGCGTCACCACCGGCGAGGCCGACAATGACGGCCTGCTTTTCTGGGGCAACCAGGGCGGAACCGTGGAACGAGTCCTCGTGGACCACTGCTCGATCATGGGTGCCACCGACGAGAACGTGGACACCTGGGGTCAGGTGCGCGACGTGACGTTCCAGTGGACGATCATCGCCGAAGGCAGCCTGCCCCACAGCATGGGCTGGCTCTCCGGCGCGGGCTCTGACCGCGTGACCATTCACCACTGCCTCTTCGCCCACAACGCCGACCGCAGCCCCAAGCTCGAGGGCGGCCTCTACGACGTGGTGAACAACGTCATCTACAACTGGAGCCACCACAACGCGGCGAAGATCGGCGGCGGCGCCCGGGCCAACCTCGTCAACAATGCGTTCATCCCAGGGCCGCAGTCCACCGCCGCCCAGGCCTGCATCCTGCCCGACGACCCCGCGAAGGGCACCAAAGTCTACCTCGCCGGCAACCTGGGCACCCTCACCCCGGCCGGCACGGGAGACCAGTGGTTGAACGTCACCTGGTACGAGCGCGTCGAGAGCGCCTGGAGAGAGCACCGGCCCGCCCCCGACGCCTTACGGGCCGACAAGCCCTTCCCGATGAAGGCGGTCACCACGCAACCAGCCAAGGAGGCCTATGAGCTGGTGCTCGCCCGCGCCGGGGCCAAGGTGCGCGATGCCGACGACTTGCGCGTCATCGCCGAGGTCAAGGCTCGCACGGGACGGGTCGGACGCGGGCCGCAGTGACCCCTCCTCGAACCAGCAAGGAGCAGTGACGACAATGGGAGCGACGGTCACGCTGATCGGCAACGAGGGATTCCAGATCGCCACGCCCTCGGCGGTGATACTCATTGATGCGTTCTACGGCCCCATCCCCGGCCTCGCGAGCGCGGCGGCGCTGAGCGCCCACAGCATCGCGAAGGCCGACCTGATTCTCGTCACCCACGCTCACTGGGACCACTTCCAGGCCGCCGAGGTGGCCGACGTGGCAAACCGCACGGGGGCGACCGTCATCGGCCCTGCCGCGGCCATCAACGAGCTGCGCCGCAAGGTGCCCGCTGAATCCCTCGTGAAGCTGGAGCCGGCGTCGGCCCGGAAGGGCTTCGCCCTCTCTGAAAAGGCCGAGCTGCCGGCCGCCACGGTCACCGCCTTCCGCACCTTCCACGCCCTGGGCCACAACTCCTACCTCGTCGAGACGCCGGCCTTCCGCTTCTTCCACGACGGCGACAACGAGGACACGCGGCGGGTGGACGCGGCGGCTCTCGGCCAGCTCGACGCCCTCCTCATCGGCCCGTGGCAAGGCTCGGGCTGGGTCGAGTTCATCGAGAAGCTCGCCCCCGCCCGCTGGTTCCTCATGCACCTGTCCGAGGAGGAGCTGGACCAGCACGAGGCCGGCGAGTTCCTCCCCGACCTGTGCGACCACGTGCCCCTGCCCGACCGCCTCGTCGTCCTTCGCCCAGGCCAGTCGTTCGCATTCGAGTAGGCGAGCAGTCAAGCCCCCGGGAGCTGTAAGCCACTGCTATCTAGGCACTTGCGAGCCAGGAAAGACCTTCGCTCCGCAAGTCGAGCGATGCCCAGCACTTACGCACAGAAGGCCGAAAACCGCCGATCCTCCCCCGCCCACCCATACTGGGTCATCCCAGAAGCCTGCCCCACTATGGGTGGAACGCCGAGAATCGCCGATTCTGCCCATTCTGTCCATTGTGTGTCACCCGCGCCCTCACTGATTGACCCACAATGGAGGAAAACCCGGAATGAAAAAGACACCCGCTGTCTTTTTTCTCGCCACATGACCGCATTCTATCGTAAGCTATTTCTCCTGAATGGCTTACAGCGATATGCGATGGGGCGAGAGAGAAAAAGACAGCGGGTGTCTTTTTCTGGAGATGAGGCCCTATGTGAGTTCGATGGGCGGGAGGGCGATGCCGGTGGCCTTGCGAAGGATGCCGAGGAGCGTGCGCTCGAGGGCGTCGGAGATGCGGCTGGGCAGCGGCTCGCGGCGGAGGAGGTCGTGGACGACCTCGCGGGCGAGGTCCACGTCGGTCTTCGCGCCGTGGCGCTGCCAGCCGGCGAGCATCTCGCGGGCGAAGAGGCGCGGCTCCCACAGCTCGCCGCGGAAGTGGCGCACCGTGTGCTCGGCGTCGAGGAACCCGCCGCCCGGACCGACCTGGCGGATGAGGTCGAACGCGAGCGTCTCCTCGCTCACCTCGAAGCCGCGTGCGAAGCGCTTCAGCGCGCTCACCATCTCGGCGTCAATCACCATCTGGACGGGCGAGAACACCTCGTCCACCGAGAGCAGCCCCGTGGCGATGCTCGTGCGGCCGCAGGCCATCAGGCAGGGAATGGCGCCCAGGGCCTTCTGGAAGCCGGCCTCGGCGCTGGGGCGCTTGGCGTCGCTCAGGCCACAGTGGCCCCAGAACGGCACGCCGTAGCGGCGGGCCATCTGCGCGAGCGCCACGTTGGCCAGTTGCTGCTCGGGCCGGCCGTAGCAGTACATGCCCGTGCGCATGTCGAGCGGCGACACGGCGCAGCCGAGGCCCAGGCCCCGCCCGCCGAAGTAGGCCCGGCGCACCACGTGCGTGAAGATGTCCTGCGCGAGATTGAGCGCGAGGGCGCCCGCAAGGGTCACGGGCGCTGTGCCGCCAAGCGAGAGCATGTGGCCGATACCCGTGACGATGCCCCGCTCGGCGAAGAACGTGAAGACCTCGGCCTCCTGGTGCCCGAGCTTGAGCGGCGAGACCATGTAGACCACGCCGCGGAAGAGCCGCCCGACCTCGACGCCCAGCTCGGCGGCCGCCGCCTCGCACATCTCGAGCGCCACGGGCGCCTGCCGCACGTCCGTTACCCCCGCGGCACTCGTGCCCTGGAGCTTGAGGGCGAGGTAGTGAAAGAACGGCTCGGTCGCCGCCTCGGGCACGCCGCGAATGCCGAAGTTCACGCTGAGGAAGCCGCTCGTGTGCTCCAGGTGGTGGGCGAGCTTCAGGTAGCGGAGCAGGTTGGGGAGCGTCCACGGCACGAACTCGTCGGTCTCTGGGTCGAGGTAGTAGCCGTGATAGACGCCTGCCGAGCCGCCGACCGATGGCTCGACGGCCTCCCAGTCGAACCGGTCCGAGTTGGCGATAAAGTGTTCGACGAAGCCAGGGGCGAAGAAGGCCCGCCGCGCCGCCTTGTCCACCCGGGCGTCGAAGGCGGCGAGGCGCTCCAGGATGGCGTCGCTCTCGACGCGGAAGCCCACCTCGTCGCAGATGCGCAGCATCGTGCGATGAATCGCCTCCTCCGCCGCCCGGTCGAGCACCCGTGTCTGGCCCCACACTCGCATCGCCCGTCCCCTATTCGGGCAGCTTGGCGCCGACGTAGATAAGGTCGTGGCGGTTGTAGTCGAAGGCGAAGTGGACGTAGCCCTCCCGCTCGTCCACGAAGCCGTCGGGGTATTGGAGTTGGCCGGGGAAGTCGGTGAGCACGCGCTTGTGCGCCCAGGTGGCCATGTCGTCGTCCGAGGCCCAGAGAGCCATCGGGTTGCGGACGCCCGGCTTGGGGTTGGCGTTGTGGACGAGGAGGATGCGGCCGGTGGAGAGGCGGTGGAGGCGGAACTTGCTGCCGGGGTTGGGGATGTCGGCCCGCTCGGGCGGCGACCAGGTGCGGCCCTTGTCCCTCGACTCGCTGCGGAGCAGGTGGCCCTTGCCATCGGCGCGGATGAGCATGACCATGCGGCCGTCGCGCAGCTCGACCACGTTGTTCTCGGCCCAGCCGGCCGTGGGGCCGATCTGGTTCGACTTCTCCCAGGCCTTCCCCTCGTCGCGGCTGATGAGCGTGCCGTTGAAGGCGCGCTTGTGCGAGCCGTCCTTGAGGGGCGACGGGGCGGGGTCGGGCACGGTGTCGTAGGTCTGGAAGGGCAGGAACCACTCGCCCCAGGAGGCGACGTAGAGGTTGCGGATGAAGGCGCGACGCGGCAGCGGCTCGAAGGGCACAGGCTCGGCCCACGTGCGGCCGTTGTCGCGGCTCACGAGCACGAAGTCCCGCCAGTCCTCGAAGTAGCCGCCGTGGGTCTGGACGAACACGCGGACCTCGCTGCCGTGGACATAGACCTCGGACAGCAAGGCGGCCCTGTCCTTGAACCGCAGGACGGTTTCCTTCTTCGACCAGGTGCGGCCGCGGTCGGCGGAGCGGCAGAGGGCGATGTAGTTCTCCTTGCGCGGCTCGTGGTCGCCGCCGGTCATGAACAGGATGGCCCACGAGCCGTCGGGCAGCACGCGCAGTGCCTGGTCGCACACGCAGTGGTCGGGCGGGTGGCCCTTGTAGACGTGGACGAGGCGGTCCATTGGCTTGCGCTCCTGTGATGGGGGGCTCGCCGGGAGGGCGCGGCTCGACGCGAGGGCCGCGAATGCGGCGCCGGCTCCTGTGGCTTGCAGGAATTGGCGGCGGGTGGCGCTCATCCCGGGCTCACTCCTCCTCCCGCACGTCCGTAGTCGAGTCGGCCTTGACGGCCTTGGCCTCGACGCGCTTGCCGGAGGGGTAGAACTCGACCGCGAGGTCGGCGGCCTCGCGGGCGCCGAGGCCGAAGTGCCGCTCGGCGACGGCAGCCGCGTAGTAGCTGTGAAAGCTCTGGCGGCCCCAGATGGCGACCTGCTCGAACCAGAGGAGCTTCCTCGGATCGCCTGGGCCGCCTGCTTCGTAGACCCGTATCTTCGCGCCGGCGGCTGAGCGGTTGCCCTTCTTGCCGATGGGGCGCACGCGCAGCCAGTGCTGCTTGGGCAGGTCGTTGCGGAAGACGTCGATGCCCTTCTCCCTGCCCTCGGCGCCCTTGGCGCAAGCGAGGATGTCGAGGTCGCCGTCGGCATCAATGTCGCCGAAGCAGAGGCCCTCGTCCACGGCCGACCAGGCGCCGGTGGGCAGGCCCCAGGCGTCGTTGGCGACCTCGAACTTGCCCCCGCCCGTGCCGCGCAGCAGGTAGAGGAAGTAGCGGCCGTTGACGAGGATGTCGGGCAGGCCGTCGTTGTCGAAGTCGGTCGTCACGGCCCCGCCCCAGTTGGTGTTGTAGGGCTTGAGCTTTTCGGCTCCTGCGATGGCGTCGGGCTTCGGGGTGAAGCGGCCCTTGCCGTCGTTGAAGTAGATGACGAGCTTGAAGGGGGCCTTCTCGCCCTCGACGCAGATGAGGTCGAGGTCGCCATCGGCATCGAAGTCGCCGACGCCGTGGATGCTGCCGCCCTCCTCGGTGAGTCCCGCTTCCTTCGTCGCATTGGTGAAGCTCAGCTTGCCATCGCTGAGGAAGATACGGCGGCCGGGCGGGTGGTAGCCGCGGCGGGCGACAAGCATGTCCAGGTCGCCGTCGCCGTCAATGTCCACGCAGACCGGGCCGCCCTCCTCGTAGGAGCCTGGGATGAGCTGCTTGCGAGGGAACGAGCCGTCGCCCTTGCCGAAGTAGATGGCGATCTGGGGGTTGGCGCGGCCCCCTTCGTCGGCCAGGTAGTCGGCGATGCCGTCGCGGTCCATGTCGGCCATCGCGCACGCGCGGTTGAAGTGGTCGAGGGTGCGCGGGCGCGTGAAGCTCCAGGCGTCGGGCGTGCACTCGTTGCGGTAGAGGACGCCGCCGCCGTCGTGCCAGGAGGCCAGGATGTCCACCCGCCCATCCTCGTCGAAGTCGAAGGCCAGGCGAATCTCGCCGCCGGGGTAGGGAATGGCGTCGTTGGCCCGCACGCCGCGGGGGATGGTGAGCTTGGGGTCCGCGTAGGTGAAGCGGCCCTTGCCGTCGTTGAACGCGGCAGCAGCGGAGGGGCCGCCGTGGCTGCCGAGATGCAGGTCGAGGTCGCCGTCGCCATCGAGGTCCACCAGGTCAATCCCGCTCATCCACCACTTGGGGGAGTTCTGGAAGTGGGCGCTGACGACGGCGCCGACACCCGACTCCTGGGTGACGTTGGTGAAGGGCCTGGCGGGCGGCGTCGCCGCGAGCAGGTGGGTGCACAGGCAGGCCCAGAGCGCGCACGACGGACTCATGCTGGAACTCCTCACGGTTCCACGGCTCCCCACTGAGTGTACGCGCGGGTGCTCTGGCAGTCAATGCGGGTGCGAATTCGCCGCCGGGAAAGGGCAAGGGGAGAGGCCGTTGCTCGGCCTCTCCCCTTGCGTCTCACGCAGACCGTCCTTGAGCGACTAGTCCTTGATCTCGATGCGGCGGATGCGGCCGTCGTCGCCGAGGAGCACCTCGGCCCCGCAGTCCTTGCCGTCGGCGGTCCTGAGCTTCAGCTCGAACTCGACGCGGACTTTGTCGCCGCGGGCCTCGGTGTTCTTCTGGGCGGACACGACGCTGCGCTCCGGGCAGATGAGCTTGAGGGCATCGACGACGCCCTTGGGCACCTCTTCGAGCGCCACGGGCGCCTCGACGCTGGTCTCCTTGACCGTGCCGTCGCCCGCGAGGTTCACGCTGACCCCGGCGGTCTGGCCGCCGGCCAGCTCGATCTTGATCTCGTACCTGGCCTCGACCTGGTCGCCGCTGAACTTCGCCGACCGCTCGCCCGAGGTCAGCTTGCCCTCGGGGCAGAGCTTCTTCGCGGCCTCGACGACGGTGGCCGGCAGGTCTTCGGGCGCCACGGGGCCTTTGGCCTCGCATTCGCTTGGCTTCACCTTCCCCTCCGGCGTCGTGTCCAGCTCGACGTCGTGGACCTTGCCGCTCTTGAGGGTGACCTTGAGGACGTAGTCGAACTCCACGACCTGCCCCTTGTCATCGAGATCGGTCTCCTTCTCGGCGGCCGTGATCGTGCCGCCGGGGCAGAGCTTGGCCGCGGCCTCGGTGATCTCGGCAGGAAGCTTGTCCACCGGCACGGCTTCCTTCGCGTCCTCGGCGCGTACCGCGGTGGGCACGGCAACCAGGAGGAGCGCGAGCCCCACGGCTGCGGCCAGCACTCCCAAGCCTCTCGTCCTCATATCCGTTCCTCCTTTCAGCAAGAGACAGGAGCCGGCCCGTGCCGGACCCTTGCGTGCCGAACTCCGCGCCCCGGAAGGGAGCGCCGCCGCTCGCCGATGGCTACCAACTCAGCGCCCATCGCATTGGGCTAGAGGCGCTCGGCTCAGCGAAGGCGGGAGGGCCGACCCGTCCCGTGCGCGGGCGCGTGCCCGCTTTGAGCCGCTCGCGAAGTCCCAGCACACACTATCTAACGCGGGCAGAGCATCGGAGTCAAGCGGAAAACCAAGGGCGCGCGTCACAAACTGTCACCTGCTGTCAGTGGATGTAACGCGCTCGTCATTCGACCGGCTTTGTCTCCAGCTTCAATTCGTGGATGGACCAGAAGAGGCCGCTGGACTTGCCGGTCTGGACGATCTTGACGAAGCGGCCGAAGCCGGGCTTGAGGGTGATCTCGGTGACAGGGCCTTTGCCCTCGCCCGTGGCCACGGGCTGGCCCCACGCCCTGCCGTCGCGCGAGAGGTAGACCTCGTAGCCGCGCGGGTAGTCGCCCGCCGAGCCCTTGGTGTCGAGGGTGATCTTGGTGACGACTTGTTCGACGGGGAGCTCGATGAGAAACCACTCGCCGCCGGCCATCGCTGCGCCGGTCTCCCAGCGCGTCTCGGGCTTGCCGTCAACCGCCTTCGGCGCGCCGTCGGGGTTGGGCGACGCAGTGACCCTGGCGGGGGCTTTCATTGCCTCGGTGACCCTCTTGGCGGCGGCCTCGGCCTCGGCCTTGAGCGCCGCGTCGGCCACGTAGGGCTGGAGGGCCTTGAGCACGGCCGGGTGCCGCAGCTCGGCCATCCCCGCCAGGATCATCTTCTTGTCCTCCACCTTCGTGGCCAGCTTCATCGTCTCGTCGTAGCGCTTGAGCACCTCGGTGATGGGCATCTGGCTGGGGAGGGCGAGCATGCGCACGTAGCCGCGGAGGGCCAGCACGCGATGGGTCTCGCTCTTCGCCTCGCGGACCAGCTTCAGCAGGTCATCGGCCGGCGCCGCGTCGGGCCACTCCACGAGCGAGCGGATCGCGGCGTCCTGCACCGAGGCGTCCGCGTCGGCCAGGGCGGCTCGCACGGCAGCGAGGGCCTTGTCGCCGCCGAATCTGCCGAGGAGGCGCAGGATGGCGGCCTTGCCAGGGGCGGTCGCCTTCGGTAGCGCGGCGATGAGGGGGGCCGTGCGGGCCGCCTCGTCCTTGAGTTCGCGGGCGACCGTGAGGACGGCTCGTTCGGCGGCCTTGAGCGCCACGTCGTCCTTGCCCTTCACGAGCAGGGCCACGAGGTCGGGCAGTGCCTTCTCGGTGGCGAGCTTGCCGATGGCCGTGAATGCCTCGCGGCGGACCTCTTCGTTCTCGTCCTCGGCGGCCTTGAGGAGGTCGGGCACGGCGCTCTCGGCGCGGCGTGCGGCGAGGGTCTTGATCAGCTCCACCTTGCCCTTGGCGTCGGCCTTCTTCATCTCGGCCAGGACCGCCTCGTCCACCCCCTTGCCCTTCAGCAGCGCGAGGGAGGTGCGGGCGGCGTCGGCCTCGGGCTTCGCCTCGCCTGCCGCGGCCTTCACGAGCAGCGGCACCACGGCGGCGTCGCCCAGGCTGGCCAGGGCATGAAACGCCCCCACCCGCACCTTTTCGTCCTGGTTACTGGTCGCGCCGACGATGGCGGGGGTCGCAGCAGAGTCGCCCCGGGTCGCCAGTGCCTCGAGCACGAGCACCTGGACGGCGGGGGCGAGCTTGAGGAGTTGGGACGCGAATGCCTTGGTGGCCTCGGCGCCGGGCACGTCGCGGATGAAGCTCACGGCCATGCCCTGGAGCGCCACGTCGTCGCCCATCAGGGATTTCATGATGAGGGCGATGCTTTCGTCGCCGCCGACGGCGACCAGGCCGCGGAGGGCGGCGGCGCGGACGTTTCTGGCCTCGGCGGGGGCGTACATCGCCTCGTAGACGGCCTTCGCCTTGTCCTTCTGCCCCGCGGCGAGGAACCCGTCGGCGCAGCGGAGCCAGGCATCGTCGAGCGTCTGGCGCAGCCGGCCGCTCGCGCCGCCGCGGGCCGCGGCGATGGCCTTGGCCGCTTCGTCACCGCCGATCTTGCCCAGCGCCCGCGCCGCGGCCTCGGCCAGCTCCTTGTCGTCGCCTCCGAGCAGTCTCACCAGGGCCGCGACGCCCTCCGCATCGCGCCGCTCGCCGATGGAGTTGACGACGCCGAGCAGCTCCGGCCCCTTCGCGGCGGCCAAGGCGTCGCGCAGCGCCTTGCCCGCCTCGGGGCAGGCCATCCGCTCGAGCGCGTAGCGGGCCATGTGCGACAGCTTCTCATCCGGCAGCAGAGCGGCCACGGCGGGCACGCACTCCGCTGTGCCCATCGTCATGAGCTGGCGGCAGGCGAACTGCCTGGCATCGAACGACGCCTCCTTGTCGCCCACGAGGCCCACGAGCTGCTTCTCGAGCGACGCCCGCAGCCCGGGGTCGCCGAGGGAGGCCACGGCCGCGCTGGCGATCGCGCCGAACTCCCCCGTCGCCTCGCCCACCTTGGCCGAGCGGATCTTCTTGAAAACGTCGTCGCTGACGCCCTTCTCGCCCGCGTGCAGCACACCCGCGAAAGCTAACGCCGCACAGACCAATCCCTGCGCTACCGACAGCCGGGCCGCTCGCCAGCTCATGCCGACCTCCTATCCTATCCCCTTGGAACTGGGAAGTGCGTTGCGAACGTCCGAGCAACAGGATAGCCAAATGGCGGGTCGAGTCAAGTCGCCCCCGCGGGCCGGGGACGCAGAGGGGCGGACCTCCCGCAGGTATTGGAACCTGCGGGAGGTGGCGGGTTGCCTGGGAAGCGCCTGGGCCTGGGGGCCTACTTGGGGAGTTTGGCGGCCACGTGCTTGAGGATCTCCTCGGCGCGGCGCACGAGGCGGCGGTCCTTGGTCGCGGCCAGGACCTTCTCGATCGCGGCCTTGACCTCCTTGGGATGGCTGTCGCGCAGCTTGTCGGCAATCGAGACGGCGGCCGCGGCGGCCTCGCCGGCAACGCCCTTCTCATCAAGGCACGGCGCCACCAGGTTCAGCGCCTCGATGGTGCGCACAGAGCCGAGCCCGGAGAGCACCTGCCGCCGTTCGTCGGGGCGCGTGGCCAGGGCCATGGCCTCCTGGTGCATCTTGAGGCCCTGCTCGGGCGAGGCCCCGGCGACGATGCCGGCCAGGCGGATGTAGCCCCGGAGGGCGAGGATGCGGAAGTTCGCCTCGGGCGCGCTCTTCGCCAGCTTCAACAGGTCGGGCGCGGCTTCGGACGCCGGCCAGTCCACCAGCGCGCGCACCGCGGCCTCGCGGAGGGCCGCATCCTTGTCGTCCAGCGCGGCGCGCACGACGGGCAGGGCCTTCGCGAGCACGGGCAGCTTCGGCTCTTTCGAGCGGTCCTGCGGCGTGGTCACGCGGACGAGTGCCTGGAGGGCCGCCACGCGCTGGGCCTTCTCCTTTGCGGTCACGAAGAGGTCGAGGAGCAGGTCGGCCGCGGCCGCGTCGGGCCAGAGGCACAGGGCGCGGGCCGCGGCGTCGGCAGTCTCGGCGTTGGCGCTCTTGAGGGCCGC
Source organism: Planctomycetota bacterium (assembly GCA_035527715.1). Classification (GTDB taxonomy): domain Bacteria; phylum Planctomycetota; class PUPC01; order DSUN01; family DSUN01; genus DSUN01. The sequence goes on from DATKZY010000248.1 coordinate 18,039, forward strand.
CTGCACCACCTCCATCGCCTTCGGGCCGCCGAGGCGTCCGAGGAGCGGCAGGACAACGGCCTTCTCGGCGTCGCCCGCGCCGGCCAGGGCGTCGAGCACGGGCTCGGCCTGCTTCTCCTTCTCGGGGACTCGCTGGCACACGCGGGCGATGGCCTTCTCGGCCTCATCGCGCTCGCGGCCCTTGTCGGCCTTCAGCAGGCCCTTGACCATCCCGGGCACGTCCTTGGGCTCGGCGAGGCGGCTGAGCGCGGCCACGGCGCGGGCGCGGACGCCTGGGTCGTCGCCCACGGCCTCCTGGAGGAGTGCAGGCACGGCGGCGGCCATGCCGCGCGCCTCGATGATGCCGATCAGCTCGCCGCGCTTGCGGGAGTCCTTCTCCGCCTGCATGGCGGCGAGGATCGCCGCGTCGGCGCCCTCGCCGTGGACGGCGATGAGGCCCCGCCGTGCGGCGTCGCCCACGCTGCCGCCGGCAAAGGCGGCCTCGACGAGCACGGGCACGACCGAGGCGTCGCCCAGGGAGCCGAGGGCGGCGAGGCCGGCCAGCTTGACCGCCTCGTCCTGGCTCTTGGCGGCCGCGAGGGCGGCGGGGAGGGCCGCCTTGTCGCCCCGGGCGGCGAGCGCGCCCAGCAGCAGGGCCTGTCCGGCGGGCGGGAGGTTGCCGATGCCGGCGGCCAGGGCCTTCACGGCGTCGCCGGAGAGCTGGGCGACGTGGCCCGCGGCCACGTCTCGCGCATCCGCGTCGTCGCCCGCGAGCAGCTCGAGGATCTTCGCTGGCACCTGGTCGCCCGAGGCATTCAGGATGCCCTCGAGGGCGCCGAGGCGCACGGAGCGGCTCTCGTCCTTCGTGTACAGCTCCTTGTAGATGGCCATCGCCTCGTCGGTCTTGCCGGCCTTGAGCAGCGCGTCGGCGCAGGCCCGCCAGGCGTCGCAGATGCGGAAGCGGACATCGCCCTTGGCGTTGCCCCGCGCGGCGGCGAGGGCCTTTGCGGCGTCCGCCGTGCCGATCTTGCCGAGCGCCCGCGCGGCAGCGGCCGCGGTGGGCGCATCGGCGTTGCCCAGCTCCTTGGCCACGGCAGCGGTCGCCGCGGCGTCGGCGCGGTAGGCCAGGGCATTGAGGAGCGCGACCTTCAGGGCACTGTCCTGAGCGGCCGCGAGCTTCGCGCCGAGGGCCGCCATCGCCTTCGGGTCCGGGTTGTTCGTGAGGCAGCGGATGGCGGAGTCGCGGAGGTGGGGGTCAGGGTCGCCGACGAGGGCGGCGACGGCCTCGACGCATTCGCCGCGGCCGATGGTCTCGAGCTGCTTGAGGAGCCAGATGCGCGCGGGCGCGGCCACGTCGGGGCCGAGCCTGGCAGCCATGGCCCGGCAGGCCTCGTCGCGGCGGGCGTCGTTGCCGGGCGCGCCTGCCTCGTAGCAGACCCTCTGCCAGTCCTGCTGAGGCTTCTGGCGGTCGGGGATATTCTCCGCGCCCATGCCGGGGAGCAACTCCTCCAGCATCGCCTTGAGGGGCTTCTCCGGCGGCTTCTCCTTCTCGGCGGCGAGCGCCGCGCCCGCGAAGAGGGCCACCAGGCCGACGACAGTTGCTCTCCAGCGATTCATCTCGCCACTCCTGAAAAAGCTTCCCAGCCGTCCCAGGCACGCGTCGGGCTGGAGTGTTGCGCTGCCTGTTCCTGCCGAGGGGCTACTGCATGAGCGTCAGCAGGAGCTTCCCCTCGTCAATGAGCTTGAGCATGTCGTCCGCGTTATCCTCGACGAACTGCTTGACCTCACGGCGCTTGGCGCAGATCTCGGAGAGGGACTTCAGCCAGAGGGCTTGAGCGGCGTCTTTATCCTGCGCTTGGGCGACCTTCGCGATGATCTCGTCGTACTCGCGCCCATCGGGTGAGCTTATGGCGTCGACATAGCTCTTCATAAGCGACGCGCGCTCTCGCACAAGCAGGGCCTGTTCCTCGATGAACTTCTTGGCTTCGGGGAATGCCCCACCTGCCCGCTCGGCCTTCTCGGCGGCTTCCTTGACCTTTCGGGCGATGTCCAGCAGGGTTTTCGTGGGGTCCTGGCTTGCCATCGTGGTTCTCATACCCTCGGCTTTCGCACGGCCCCTCAGCATGGTCTTCTTGAAGTCATTGATGGTATCCAGCAGGCTCCAGCGGGCCTTGATGTTGTCGAGTTTCTCCTTCGCGGCGGCCTTGGCGCGGGTGAGGAGGCTGCCGGCGCTGTCGAAGGTGCTGGCCTCCCTGAAGAAGGGGAGCGACTGCCAGAGCTTCTTGTGGTCCGTGACCCACTCGACGGCCTTCTTGGCGGAACTCCACACGGGGTTGTAGGTGTCCTCGCACTGTTTCGGGAGCAGGGTCTTCCACTTCAGAAGGATCTGGATGACCTCTGCGGGGAGGGACGCCAAGCTCGGGTTCTGGGCAACCTGCTCGGGGGTGATGAGGTTGAGGATCGGCTCAAGCTTTTTCTTGAGTTCGGGGTAGGCCGATGCCTGCACGTAGGGGAACACCACTTTCTGGCGGAGGCCCACGACCCGCGTCACGCGGTCGAACTGTGTCTTGAGCGCATCGAGGCGACTCATCATGTCCTGGGCGGTGGTGGGGCTCGTCTCCGGGCGGTCGAGGCCCGCCTGGATGTCCTTGAGCTTCTGGTGCACCAGGTCCATGTCGGTGGTGAGCTGCTTGAAGATGACGGGCATGGTCTTTTCCATCGTGGCCATCATGGCCATGCGCTGGTTGAAGTCGAGCTTCCACTCGGCCAGCATGCCGCCGCCGGTGCCGAAGGCGCTGTTGATGAAATTGAGCTGGGCGCTGATCTGCGTATTCAGGCTCGCGATCATGGCCGCGTCTACCTTGCCCAGCTTCTTCATGTGGAGCTTGCCCGCCTCGAGGGCGGCCTGCATCTCGGTGGACCACAGGTCGCGCTGGGTCTGGACGACGGTGCCCCAGGCCGCGACGACGGCGGAGCGGTCGGTGTCGCACTTCACCGTGGCGATCTCATCAAGCTGCTGGGCCATCGTGAGGAGCGCGTTCTGCGCGTTGCCAATGTGCTGGTTGGACACCGGCCCCAGGGCAGGGAAGCGAGGGTCCATGGGCTTGACGGGGACCTTTGGGCCAGGGACTGGGCGCACGGGGATGTGAATGGCTTGCCCCCGGGCCGACGCCGCGGCGAGGAGGGCGAGGGTGCAGCCGGCAATCACGTTTCGCAGGAATCGCGTGCGTGCCATGGGTCGTGTCCTCCGTGCAGTTGGGTCCAGGCCTAGAACGGCTGGGGGAAGTTGATGATGTACCATCGGCCGTCGCCGACCTTCTTGAAGAAGCGCGGCTTGGGCGAGCCGTATTGCTTGCCCTTCTCGTCGAATGCCTGGGTGGTCAGCTCGGCGTCGAGGATGGTCTCGCCGGCCCGCTTCTTCAGCTCCGCGATCTGCTCGGGGGTGAGGAAGCGCATCTCGACGTTGTCCTCACTCAGGTCGAGGCCCTGCACGACGCGGATCTTGGCCTTGCCGACCTTGATGAGGCAGTACCACGAGGCGAAGCGCTGCTGGTGCCACTCCCAGTGGTACATGCACAGGTCGCGGCCCTTGGGGGTCTTGCGGCGCTCGGGGTCAATGCAGTCGAGGTAGAGCGGGTAGTTCTTCTCCTTGATCGCCGTGATGTAAATCTCCGTGAGGCCCTCGGGCGTGACGTCCTTGGGCACCTCCTTGACGGTGTACATGGCCGACTTGATCTCTTCCATCTTCGGCTCGCCGGCGAAGGCGGCGCCGCGCTCGTCGTCGGGCTGGACGAGGGCGAAGGTGCGGCCAGGCACGTAGATGGCCTCGGGTTCGACCGTCCAGCCCCAGTGGGCCGCGAGCGTCTTCTGCTCGCCCGCCTGCGGCACCAGGAGGTCGGAGCCCGTGATCTTGCCCACCAGGGTCCAGGCCATGCCCTCGGGCACGTCGCTGTTGATGAAGCGGCGGTAGCGCTTCACGGCCTCGTAGGGGCCGAGCCAGGCGCGGCTCGACAGGACGACGTAGTAGTAGCCGCGCGAGGGGGTGCCGACGAAGCAGAACTCGCGGCCGACGTCCATGAACTGGTTCGAGGGATAGGTGAATTTCTCGAGGAGGACGTACTTGCCGACCACCTCCTCCTGCGGCGCCTCCTTGTGATCAGGCGGCGGGAAGGCCCGGCGGAGGAGCTTGCCCGAGTCCTTGAGCTTCTGCTGGTAGGCGGTCCACTCCTTTTCGGCGATGTCGAAGAACAGCTTGGTGAGCTTCTTCTGGTTCTCGCGGTAGGCCAGGGCATCCTGTGGCAGGTCGGCCGTCTCGCCCTTGCTGGTCATGACGGCCTTCTGGGCACGGTCGAAGAGTTCCTGCACTCTCGGATCGTCGGGATACTTGTCCTTCAGCGCCGCGATGCGCTTGAGGGCCTCGATCTCCAGCGGGCCGAGCTTGAACGGCTGGCCGCGCATGCGCCGCACCTTGTCCTCGAAGTTGTCCATCCGATGCTCTGCGCCGGAGAGTTCGAGCTTGCCTGGCCCCTCCTTGCTGGCCGCGCCGGCCATGCACAGGGCCGTCGCACAGCAGAACACCCACAGCCACCCGTGCCGGCTCATCCTGCCCATGTCGTTATCCCTCGATTGTCGCGCCGGGTCGTGTCCACTCCCCCACTCGGGCGAAGTCCAACGGCGCTCGCCATCGCGAGTCGCGACGCGCGAGGCCCTCGTCACAGCACGAGCCTAGCGCACGCCCGGCCCCCCTGTCAAGCCGCACAACCGACAACCCCGCCTCGGCCAGCGGGAGGATGAGTGGGTGACTGACAAGGCTGGCGCGAACCCCGGGGCGCTCGACTGTAGCGCGTAGGGAACGGGGGGCGGGAAGCGGCCCCTTCGGGACAACCCGCCCCCCCGCTCAGACACTCGGCCGATGGCGAAGCACGTACCCTCCGGGCGGCAGAGCAGGTGCCTCTAGAGCGTCCAGCCCTTGCGGTACTCGCGGGCGACGTACTTGTTGGCCTCGGGAACGTTGGTGACTTTCATCTGCTCGGAGTCCCAGACGACCTTCTTGCCCGTGCGGACGGCGAGGTTGCCGAGGAGGACCATCTCGGTGAGGGGGCCGGCGTAGTCGGCGAAGTTGGCGCCGGCGGGCTCGCCGCCCTTGCAGGCCCGAATCCACTCCTGGTAGTGGCCGGGCGAACGCGGGATGGTCTTGGCCGGCAGGCTGCTCTTGAGTTCCTTGAACTTGGCTTCGGGGATGATGCGGACGCCGTCGGCGTAAACGCCTGCCAGTATTGTAGCTTTGTCACCGATGAAGAGCTGGCCGCCGATACCGCCGGGGAGCTTGCGGTCGGGCTCGAGGTCCTTGGGGCGCGGGACGGCGAGCTCCTTAGGCCGGCTCTTGTCCTCGCACCCATCGTTCCAAACGACCTTCACGGGCGCCATGTCGCCGCGGGCGGGGTAGTAGAAGGTGATCTGGGACCACTTGGGCGCCGTCTCGTTGTTGACGGGGGAGCTGACGGCTTCCATCTCTAAGGTCTTGGCCTCGCCGAGCTTAAGTGCCCAGAAGGCGGCGTCCATCGCGTGGCAGGCGATGTCGCCGAGGGCGCCCGAGCCGAAGTCCCACCAGCCGCGCCACGCGAAGGGATGGTAGGCGGGGTGGTACGGGCGCTCGGGGGCCGGGCCGAGCCACACGCCCCAATCCAGATTCGGCGGGCAGGCCGGCGTATCCTTAGGCTTGTCAATGCCTTGCGGCCAGATGGGGCGATTGGTCCAGTAGTAGACTTCGCGGACCTGGCCGAGCACTCCGCCCCAGACCCATTCGGAGATGAGGCGGATCTGCTCGGAGGCGTGGCCCTGGATGCCCATGAGGGTGGCGACCTTGGCGGCCTTCGCCGCCTTGGTGATCTCGCGGGCCTCGAAGATCGAGTGGGTGAGGGGCTTCTGGCAGAAAACGTGCTTGCCCATCTTCATCGCCATCATCGAGGCGGGGGCGTGGCAGTGGTCGGCGGTCGAGACGGTCACGGCGTCTATCTGCTTGTTCATCTCCTGGAGCATGATGCGGAAGTCTTTGAACTTCTTCGCCTTCGGGTGCCTCTTGAAGGAGCCTTCGCCGCGCTTGTCGTCCACGTCGCACAGGGCGACGATGTTCTCGCTCGACACCCCGCCGACGTCTCCGCCGCCCTTGCCGCCGACACCGATGCAGGCGATGTTGAGCTTCTCGTTGGCCGAGGGCTTCCCTTCGCCGCCCAGGACGTCGCGGCGCACGAAGGTGAACGCGAAGGCCGACGCGGCGGCGCCGCCGAAGAAGAGGCGCCGCGAGATTCTCTCGCTACCCAACACGGCACTCCTTTGCAGACTTCAGGACCCTGGATCTCGCGCACGCGCACGCCGAAGAGGCGTGCGGGGACAGATTCTACCGGACCCCGCCCTCGGATTCAAGCAGCGGCGCGCCCCGAAGCCCCCCCGCCCG
>DATKZY010000249.1:0-40296 GCA_035527715.1 Planctomycetota bacterium
ATCCGCCGGGTCGCAGGGTCAGCGATGTGCAGATGGCCAAGGTGCATCTCACCCCTCAAGCGTTTCACGGGGAGTGGAATTACATCATCCGACCCCGACGGCCGACCAAGATGTAAATGTTATTTATTGACGCCGCCTTACTGTGGGTCGGGGCTGACGTGACGTCTGCATTTCCCCGCCTCGGCCAGGAACTCGGGTCAGTGGAAGGGACAATAGAGTTCCGTTCCGGCCGAACCCGATGAGAGCTTGACATACAGCCCCATCAAGGTATAGAATCTATACCGTGGAATTCGAGTTCGACCCGCTCAAGAGCGATGCGAACAAGAAGAAGCACGGGCTCGATTTCGTCGAGGCCCAGGTGCTGTGGAGGGATCCGGACTTGATCGAGGTGCCCGCGCGCACACAAGACGAGCCGCGCCGCCTGGTCGTCGGCAAGATCGAGGCCACGTGTTGGTCCGCCATCATCACCTATCGGGGCGACCGAATCCGCATCATCTCGGTCCGCCGCGCCCGACGAGAGGAGATAGAGACCTATGAAGGCTAAGGAACTGGATAAGAAATTCGACGCGGGCGAGGATATCTCGGAGCATCTCGACTTGGCCCGTGCTCGCCGGCCCAACCAGGAGCAGAAGCGGGTCAACGTGGACTTCCCCATCTGGATGATCCAGTCGCTGGACAAAGAGGCCAAGCGGCTCGGGGTGCCCCGCCAATCGCTGATCAAGACGTTGATCGGCCGCCATATCGGGAAGGCCCGCTCCGCACACTGACCGGTCGGCCGCGCAACGACAGCCTGGCGGGCGTCTCAAGCTTGCGCCCCGCCATGAGTTCACGTATGATATGGTGCGGGTGATACGTATGAGGAGAGTCCGCGATGACCAAGCTCACGCTCAGCGTGGATGAAGAGGTGGTGGCGCAGGCGAAGCGCCTGGCGAAGGAGAACGGGCGAAGCGTGTCGGCCATGTTCACCCAGATCGTGCGCGCGATGGCCGGGCAGAAGCAGAGGCGGCGCCCGATTGGGCCGCTCACTCGCAAGGTGTCCGGAATCATCTCCCTGCCGAAGGGCAAGACGTTCGACGATGTGCTGACGGACGCTCTCATGGACAAGTATGGGCTGAAGTGATGAAGGTGTTCCTCGACACCAACGTCCTGGTGGATGTGCTGACTCGCCGCGAGCCGTTCTACGCCGACTCGGCGCGGGTATGGACGCTCGCCGAGATGGGCCAGATTGAGGGCGCCATCTCGGCCCTGAGCTTCCCCAACGTGTCTTACGTCGTGAAGCGGCTCAAGGGCAAGGAGGCCGAGCGGGAGTGTCTTCGGGCCCTTCGCGCCCTGTTCGAGCCGGCGGCCCTCGATGCGCAGATTGTCAATCAGGCCCTTGATTCGCGACTTGCGGATTTCGAGGATGCCCTTCAGTGGTTCAGCGCGCTGCGCTACGGCGCGGAATGCCTGGTGACGCGGAACGCGGCGCACTTCCCCAGTGAGGATATCCGGGTGATGACCCCCGCTGAGTTCCTTGCTGCCCATTTCCTCGATGATACGCCCACCTGAGCAGGAAGGAGTTGGACCGTGGAGCAGGAAGCGTCGGAACTGACACCCCAGGACCTGGCGGAGGCCCGCGAGGCGGTCGAGCGGCTTCTTCAAGCCGCCCAGCAGGGCGACGAGGCGACGGCCCGCGAGTTGCTCATCCTCGGCGAGGGGGAAGAAATGAACTTCAAGTCCATGCACGCCTCCACGGTGAGCTACGAGCTGGGCGAGCCGCAGGCGGACGGCGAGCTGGCGGTCGTGGAGTCGAAGATTCTCGGGCCGGCGCCCGACGACGGGGGCGAGCCCAAGGAGCAGTGCCTGCCCTTCGTCCTCCGCCGGGTGGACGGGGCGTGGAAGGTGGACATGGGCGCCAGCATGACCCGGATGCTGGGCGTGGACCTCGGGGAGGCGATGACGCAACTGGCCGAGGGCCTGGGCAATGCCATGGCCAAGGGCATGGGAGCGGTCGCCGAGGGCTTCAGCGCCCTGGCCGAGCCCGAGGCGGCGCCAGAGGGCGAGGACCCCACCTTCCGCGACGCACTGGACATGGTTCGCTCCACGGTGTTGCCGGAAGAGGCGGCCGCCGTGGCCGAGGCGCTGGGCAAGGAGCTGGACATCGTGGTGGTCTGGGGCTCGATGCGCGGGAGCACCGACGCCGTGAGCGGCGTGGGGCCGCTCGTGCTCGGGCAGCTCAGCGAAGCCATCCGCACCGTGTCCGAGGACGCCGAGGAGCGCGAGAAGCTGCAAGCTGCGCTCGACCGGGTGGTCATCTGGCACGTCAAGGCGCCGGCCGAGCGGCTGTGCGTGCTCGACGGCGGGCAGTTGGAGCTGGCGGTGTGCCTGCTCGACCAGTCCGACGACGAGGACGTCCAGGGGTTCTACATGTCCGACGAGATCGCGGACGTCTTGAGACAGGCCATCCAGTGAGGGCCGCTTTTCTTTCTCTCGTTGCCGTTGGGATGCTTGGCCAGGTCGCCGCCGCGGGCGAGGCCAGGAAGTATCCCTGGGCCGCGGCGTATGACGCCGCCCAGGCCCTCGCCGCGCGGATTCCGCCGCCCAAGGGGGCGGAGCGGGTGGCGCTCGCGGCGGGGAGCTTCGCCGATTGGCTCCGCCACCTGCCCCTGAGGCCAGGCCGACCCGATGTCCTGCTCTTCAACGGCCAGAAGAAGGCGAATCAGGGCGCACACGTCGCCGTGGTCGCCCTGGATGTCGGCTCCCGCGACCTTCAGCAGTGCGCCGACGCCGTCATCCGCCTGCGCGCGGAGTACCTTTTCTCCCTCGGGCGAACGGGCGACATCGCTTTCACCTTCACGAGCGGCGACCGGGCCGAGTGGGCGAAGTGGGCCGAGGGCCACCGCCCCCGCGTGAGCGGCAGCCAGGTGCGCTGGGCCAGGACGGCCGCCCGCGACGCCTCCTACCAGAGCTTCCGGCGATACCTCGACACCGTGTTCACCTACGCCGGCACGCTGTCGCTCAGCCGCGAGCTGCGCGCGGTGGCGAAGCCGGAGGAGATGCAGGCGGGCGATGTCTTCATCCAGGGCGGCTCGCCCGGCCACGCCGTGCTCGTGGTGGACGTGGCGGCCGACGCGCGGGCGGGCAAGACGTTTTTCCTCCTGGCCCAGAGCTACATGCCCGCACAGGAAATGCACGTGCTCAAGAATCCCTCCGACGCCGCGTTGTCGCCCTGGTATGCCCTGGATTTCGGCGAGACGCTGGTCACCCCCGAGTGGCGCTTCCCGCGCTCGAGCCTGAAGCGGTTCTGACCCATCTCGTCCCCTCCCCCGTAGTCGCGTCCTTCCGGGCCACGGGGGGTGAGCGCCTAGCAAGGCCTCGGAAGGCTCTCTGCCTGAGAGCCATAAGTGTCGTACCCACAATAGCTTGCGGCCTCACGCCGGCCTCTGCACGACCCGCGGGTGCGCTAGGCGCTCACCTGTGCGCAACAGGAGGTGAGCGCCTAGCACTACAACGCTACAAAGGCGCTGCCGCACGCCATAACTCGGCCCCCGCCAAAGACATGTGGGAAGCCCCAAACAACGGTCATGCTGAGCGGCAGCGAAGCATCTCCTCTTCGTTCGAGGGCGTCGCTGAGCACTCAAGAGGAGATTCTTCGTCGCTCCGCTCCTCAGAATGACCAGGAAGTAGCGTTGTAGTGCTAGGCGGGGGGGCTTGTGCGCATGCTGTCGGGCGCTACCCAGCGCACAGGGTGCGCAGGAGGGCGCGGAAGAGGTCGGCCCCCTTGCGGCGCGCGCCCTGGACGCTACAGAAGGCGTGGTTGATCTCGTAGAAGGGCACGAGCGTGCCGCAGGCGCGGGCGAGGTGGTAGGGCAGCATGTCGGGGCTGAGCGTGCCCGGGCGTGACCGCGAGGTGAGGCCCGCCGTGTCCCAGAACAGCGTGTCGCGGACGGCCTCGTAGGCCCTGACGCGCTCGGGGGACGCGTAGACCTCGTCGGGGCGCTCGAGGACGTAGCAGCCGTCGCACGGCCGCTCGGCGAAGCGGCGCATGCCCAGGTAGCCGTGGAACTCCAGGTAGAGGTCCGGGCGCAATTCCTCGGCCAGCCAGGGCCACAGCAGGCGATCCTCGACCGCCCGGGGCGTCGCGCCGTCGCTCGCGCCCGTGAAATCCGTGCACGGGTTGATGTCCTGCATCGTCCAGCCGTTCCGGCCGTGGACGTTGCCGTCCACGTTGATCATGGGCACGAGCCACACGTCGCACTCCCGGCGGATTGCTCGGGCCTCAGGATGGCTGGAGCACAGGAACTCCGCGATGCCGCAGGCGGCGAGCGGCCCGCACTGCTCCGAGGGGTGCTGGCCAGCGACGACGAAGGCGGTGAGCGCCCGGCCGCCCGTGGCGGGGACGTGGACCCGGGGGATCTCGCGCCCCTCGAAGCTCTTGCCCAGGGAGTCCACAACCGCGCCGCGCGAGCCGAGGCCCTCGGCCCACGCCACAAGCTGCGAATAGGGGAACACGACGTTGCTGGCGACATAGAGCGCGGCGCCGGGCGGCACCACGACTTGTGTCGAGAGGCACTCGGGGCCGTACGTCTCCACGCCGGGCCAGCGATGGACGACGGGCACCCAGTGCCCGAAGTCGCCCTCGCAGAACCACAGCGGCGCGGGGTAGTGGCCGAGCATGCCCGCGCGGCCCTCGTCGCCGAGGGCGGGATCGGGATAGACGTCGAGGCGGACGGGGCCGCCCGTCTCATCCGCCTCGACCTTGACGCAGAAGTACTTGCAGTACGGGGCTTTCTCGCCCACCTCGTCGAGGCGCCAGTGGCCGGGCGCGACCTCGACGAAGTTCTTCCCGTTGCCGCACTCGAAGTCGCTGCTTACGCGCATGGCCATAGTCTCCTCGTGGCATGGGCGGAGCATGTGCCGAGGCCGGCAGGAACCGTGTGCAAGGATACGCGAAGTGGAGGGCGGCGTCAATCGCCGCCGCTGGGGCGGCGGCCCGCGGCCCCCCATCTCGACCATCTCGACCATCCTGCCCCCCGGGCGGGAGTCGAGATGGCAGGAGCAACCCGGGGACGTGTCGGCCAAACTGGCCCTTGACAACGCGGGGGAGGCGCATATAATGCTTATTATAATGGACAACTACCTCCCACAACGGCGGGGAAATCAGGACTTACAGCGACGGCGCCGGGGGCAGGAAGTCACCGTTATATTCAACTCAGCCGCCCCGGCTCCCGCCCAGCTCCCCCTCCAACGCCTCCTCGACGACTTCCTTACGGACCTGGAAAACGCCGGGCGCTCCCGCCACACCATCGTCAACTATCGCTGCGACCTGCGGCGTCTCATCGAGTTCGCCCCCGAGGGGCTCGCCGCCCTCCAGCCCTCGCGCCTGCGTCTCTACTTCAGCTCGCTCGCGGGCAAGGCGGCCCCCACGCGCGCCCGCGCCCAGGCGTCCGCCAACGCCTTCCTCACCTGGTGCTACAGGCACGACCTCATCCCCGCCAACCCCATGCAGAAGCTCGACCGCGTCAAGCTCCCCGAATACTACCCCCGCCCCCTCGAATCCCGCGTCATCCGCAAGGCACTCGACGCCATTCCGCGGCAGAGTCTCCGGGACCGCCTCCTCTTCACCCTCATCGCCGAGACCGGCCTCCGCGTCTCCGAGGCCCTGGGGATCTACCACGAGGACCTCATTCTCACGCCCGACGACGAGCAGATCATCGTCCGCGGCAAGGGCGGCCGCACCCGCACCGTGATGCTCTACGCCGCGCCCGAGAGCCTTCAACTCCTCCGACGCTACCTGCGCGAGTCGCGCATCGCCTCCGGCGCCCTCTTCCGCGGCGACCCGGCCCGCGGCGGCTCCAGCCGCCCCATCCACTACCGCACCGCACACCACGCCTGGCTCCGCTACTGCCAGAAGGCGAGGGTCGAGGCCAACATCCACGCCCTCCGCCACAGCTTCGCCACCCGACTCCTCAACGAGGGCATCGGCCTCGCCGTCGTCCGGAAGCTCCTCGGCCACCGCAACATGCAGTCCACCCTGCGCTACGCCGAGGTCACCGACGCCACCATCAAGCGCGAGCTGCTCACCCGCCACCGCCGGCCCCTCTAGCGCTCCAGCCACCTCGTCTGGCCGCGTGGCGCCCCGTAACTCCGTCTTATCACATATCTCGATATACGCACGACGCTAGCACCGCATGCACGCCATCGTACAGCCAATCCAGAACAGCCTCTGACAGGCATCTGCGTCCTACACAGCGTGTCTCAGGTCTACGTGGGCATACCATATACTACGCCTATCGTCGCGATCATTCTATGTCCCTGTCACTTCGTTAGTTACGAGTGCTGCACCGAATAGTTCTCGCGGCACCAGTGGCGCACTCACGGACCGGCCGGCCCTTGAGGGCCACGCCTGGCCCCCGAGCGCCCCGGCTGCTCTGCCGCGCGAATGCGCCGCTCCGAGCGCCGCCGGCGCGTCCCCACGCCCCGGGCCGCGCGGCGCGCCCGGCGGCGGCAGGTCGCCGCGTCACCGGGCGCCCTTGCCTGTCGAGCGCGAGACGCCGGCGCGCACATCGGCGCGACACCGTCACGCGCGAACCAGCATGGCAGCCGGCGCGGCCCGTCGGCGCGCACGGCCGCCTCGCGCCGCCGGCCAGACTTGCGCCGGCACACGGACCGCGGGGCGCTTGGCGCGCCGTCGCCCGGCTTCGCAGGTCATCGGTTCCAGTTCTACATTCAGAGGTCGCGCGCTGCGCGCCGGAGAACGGGGGCCGCATGGCGACGCGCGCGGCGGCGAAGGCGCCCCCGATGCGCGACGCGCCGGCCACGTCGCGCGGCGAACGCATGCGCGGGTGCGAGGATGGACCGGCGCGAGCACGTCCCTCTCGCCAGCGGCCGCCGGGAAACTGGCGCCCGCGGCAGCGCGCAAGAAGCCGTTCGCAGCCGCCCCGCTCGCGCGCGGGTCGCGCGGCCAGCGACCAGAGGACCGTCGCGGGCGCGCGTCGGCGGGCCAGAGGGGGCGGGAGTACCTCACGCACAAGCGTTCGGCGCGCACTCGGCCGCCAGAGAAGACGAGTGCTGCCGCTCTTACGTCCCGCGCCAGGGGGTGACGCGAAGGAGCGCGTGGAGGCGCGCGGGGGTCACGTCTGCGCCGAGCTGGCGCGCGAAGAGTCGCAAGATGTTCATCGCGATCGCGGCGAGGCGCAGGTAGGCGGCGTTGCCGCGCGGGTCGCTCGAGGGCGGCTTGCCGTCCCGGAGCGGCCAGCTCGCGTGGCCGAAGAAAGTCCTGAGTCTGGTCATGGATGCAGCTAGACGCACGAGAATCGGGGCAGCGTCGTCCGCGAGAGAGGTGAGGATGGCGAGGCGTTGTCGGCCCGCTCCGGGCGCCGACGCGGGCCGCTCGACGAGCAGGGCGCGCAGCCGCCGCCGTGGCGCGCGAGGGGGCGCCGCTGCGCCGAGGTCGAGGACTCGCGACGCGTCGTCGAGCGGAGCCCAGTCCGGCGTGCGCGCGGGCCTCGGGTGATGCGCGAGGGCCCACGACCAAGGCACCGTCGTGAGGAAGGGCAGCCGCAGGCGCCACAGGGCCGGCAGCAGCTCGTCGGATGCGGCGAGTCCCGCGAGCCGGACCAGGTGCGGCTTCCGGTCGAGCGCCAGGCGCGCTCGCGCCACGGTCTCCGCGACGAGAGCGTGCGGCGGCGTGCTGCGCAGGCTCAACTCTTGCGCGACCGCCTCGCCGGCGCAGAACGCGACGGCCCAGTGATGGAGACGGTTGCGGCGCCCCGGCCGGCGCACGAGGCGCTCGGCGAGCTCGAGGTCGAGGATGGGCGCGCGCTGGGTGAGCGCGCTCCCGTGCTCGCGCAGCAGGCGCGCGTTGACGGCATCGAGCTGTCGCAGGTGCGCGACGTGGAACGCGTTGAGGAAGTTGTGCGCGGTCGTGTGGTCGCAGAAGCGCGGGAGGCCGAGGGCCGCCGCGCAGTCGTCGCGGTGTCGCAGGTGCGGCTCGATCTGCGAGAGGCGCGTGGCGCCGAGCCATGCCATGGCCAGGAAGTCGTAGCAGATCATCGGGTCGCGGAACGCGCTCCGGCGGCGCCGGACGGGTCGGGCCGGGTTGCGGCGCCGCTTCACGGTGACCTCGCGGAAGAGGCGCTCGATCCCGATCACCTCGCGCGCGTACCACCCCAGCGCGGCGAGGAGCTCAGGCGAGTGCGCGGCGGCTGTGGGTAGGGGTGTTGTTACAGGGGACATCGCTTGTCGCTCATAGCGTGGAGTAGCGATGATATGGTAGCATGTGGATGTAGCGATGTCAAGCACTGACTGCGCAAGTAGTTAGAGCTATGTCACATGAGAGCGACGGCTACCAAGGTGATGCATAGACATTTAAGCAACAAGGACTTATATTAGATAGAGATATGAGCAAGTGGGCCCGGGCGGGGGGTCATGCCGCCAGCATGATCCCGACTTGACTCACTGGGTGCATGGCCTATACTGACGTGGTGGGTGGAGGGTGGGTCGGCAGAGCGCAGGAGGCTCGGCGATGAGGCACAGGTGGTCGGTGTTCGCGGTGGCGTGCGTGGTGGGGCTCGGCACGGTGGCCTGGGCGGCGGAGGCCGGCGAGGCGATCGAGCCGAAGGAGCGGGTCGAGCTGTTCAATGGCAAGGATCTCACGGGCTGGGCCTTCTGCGTCGGCGGCAAGGCCGAGCCGGGCGAGACCTTCAAGGTGGAGGATGGCGTGGTGAAGTGCGCGGGCCGGCCCGCGGGCTACATGCGCACCGAGAAGGCCTACAAGAACTACAAGTTCGTCATGGAATGGCGCTTCCTCAAGCCGGGCAACGGCGGGGTGCTCGTGCACATGAGCGGCAAGGACGGCGTGTGGCCCCGCAGCCTCGAGTGCCAGGGAATGCACAAGAACCAGGGCGATTTCTTCGTCATCGGCGGCTTCGAGTGCAAGGAGCACAAGGGCGTGCAGGGCCGCCGCGTGGCCAAGAAGGGCGAGAGCAACGAGAAGGAAGTGGGCGAATGGAACACGTATGAGATCGTGTGCGACGGCGACGCGGTGCTGCCGCACGTGAACGGCAAGCTGATGAACGAGGCGCACGAGTGCAGCGAGACGAGCGGCATGATCTGCATCCAGAGCGAGGGCGGGCAATGGGAGGCCCGGAAGATCTACCTCGAGCCCTTGAAAAAGTGAGGTCACACCGAATGCGCTCCCTCGGCCTCGCCGCGGTGCTGGCGGCGCTTCTGGCGGCCCCTGTCCACGCCGACAGCTTCACGATCCGGTGCGACTGGTTCGACCGGGGGAACGCGGACACCGACCGCGTGGCACGGCCCTACGCGGACAAGTATCCGTGCATCGTCAACGGCGGCGTGGTGCCGAACCAGGCGGAATACGACCTCGACTTCCCCGTCACGGGTGAGTACACGCTCTCGGCCCTTTACGCCGCGGCGGCCTCGCGGCCCGTGGACATCCTGCTCGACGGCAAGGTGCTCGCGCGGGGCTTCAAGAGCACGACGGGCGGCTGGCGGACGAGCGGCGCGAAGTGGGAGAAGCAGTGCACGGCAGCGGTCTCGCAGGGGAAGCACACGGTCAAGCTCCTGTGCGCCGTCGAGTGCCTGCCCCATATCTGCGCCCTGCGGTTCGAGACGGATGTGGCCTTCCCCAAGGACTGGAAGCTTGCCCGCCGCGCCCCCAAGTCGCCGGCGGCGAAGCCCCAGGCGCCGCAGGGCACGCTGGCGGACCGCGAGGGCTTCGTGGGCTTCTACCCCCTGAACCCGCCCGATTCCTACGACTACACGCAGCCCTACGACCGCATTCCCCTGCCCAATCCCCGCGCCCATCGCATCCTCGAGTACGTGCTCCTGGGCGACAAGTTCGTGGTGAAGGCCGACATCGTCGGCCGCGAAGGCACGGCCGGTGCGACGCCGGCGGTCGAGGACGCGTCTCGCAACGAGCTCCTCCAGGTCGTGCCCAACGCCAGCGACGAGGCGGCCGACTGGATGGCCAACCTGGCCCTGATGGTTGACGGGAAGCCGGCGGAACGCGACACGCTGCCTCTCTCGCCCGCCTGCCTGAAGGGAATGCTGGAGCACGCGACGCGGCTGGTGGACGACTTCCGCTCGATGCCCGGCGCGGCCCGCGACCTCCTGGCCGCCGAGCGCGACGACGCGGCCAAGCTCCTGGCCGGCCTCGACCCCCTGCTGGCGCAACCCGACACGAAGGCCAAGTGGGAGCGCTTCTACGCCCTCTACGTCCAGGCGTTCAAGCTCAAGGACCGCATCGCGCTCGCCAATCCGCTGCTCGACTTCAAGAGCGTCGTCGTCGCGAAGCGGCCGACGACCAACACCTCACACATCTATACGATCTACTTCGACGGCTCGGGCCGCTACAAGGCGGGCAGCGGCCTCTTCGTCCTCTCCCCCGTGCGGCCCGAAGGCAAGCTCGCGTGCCTGACGGGCGAGCTGAAGACCGACGGCATCTACCGCGACCCCGACGTGCACTGGGACGGCGCGAAGCTGCTCTTCGCCTATAAGGCCGACAAGCCGACGGCGACGCACATCTACGAGGTCGGCCTCGACGGCACGGGCCTCCGCCAGATCACCAAGGGCCTCTACGACGACGTGGACCCCTGCTACCTGCCCGACGACCGCGTGGCCTTCATCTCCACCCGCACCGAGCGCGTGACCCTGTGCCACAACGCCTTCACCGTGTCGAACCTCTTCACGATGGACGGCGACGGGTCGGGGATCCGCTGCATTTCGACGAACACGATCCACGACTTCACGCCCAGCGTGCTTGCCGACGGGCAGATCGCCGTGAGCCAGTGGCGCTACGTGGACAAGCACGTGGGCAACAACCAGAGCCTCTGGCGCTGCAACCCCGATGGCACCCGCTCCACCCACGTCGCCGGCGCCCACTTCGGCCCGGTGACGCTCTGGGGCGCGCGCCAGGTGCCCGGCTCCGAGCGGATCGCCTGCATCCTCGGGCCGCACATGCCCTACGCCGTCGGGCCGATCGGCCTCGTCCATCCGATGTACTCCCACTCGAGCCCGGCCATCTTCACCAACCTCACGCCCGAGATTCCGCCGCCCAGCCACGCCTCGTGGCAGCGCAAGGAGGCCGGCTTCTACGCCGACGTGTTCCCGCTCTCCGAGAATTACTTCCTGGTTTCCTACTGCTACGGGCCGGACGAGCGGCACCCCACCGGCTACGGCCTCTACCTGCTCGACCGCTGGAACAACCGCGACCTGGTCTGCCGCGACCCCGAGCTTTCGACCTTCGAGGCGTTCCCCGTCAAGGCGCGCCCGCGGCCCCGCGTCATCGCGCCTCGCGAGGAGGGCGTCACGGCCGTGCCGAGCCACAACGACCCGGCGAAGACCGAATGGGGCACGTTCTATTGCCTCAACGTCTACGACGGGCTGCCCGGCGTAAAGCCCGGCGAGGTGAAGTGGCTGCGCGTGCTCGAGGAGGTGCCGAAGCCCGTGTCGTCGCACACCCGCGGCTACGGCCTCCAGAACCCCGCAATCAGCTTCAGCGGCCAGTTCGCCCTCAAACGCCTCTGGGGCACCGTGCCCGTCGAGCCCGACGGCTCGATCCACTTCAAGGCCCCCGCCAACCGCATGGTCTACTTCTCGGCCCTCGATGCGAACCGGATGGAGGTCCAGCGCATGCGGACCTTCACCACCGTGGCCCCCGGCGAGAGCTACGGCTGCATCGGCTGCCACGAGCGCAAGACCAGCTCGCCGCCCACCACGTTCCCGCTGGCGCTCCAGCGGTCGCCGTCCGAGATCGCCCCGCCTAGGTGGGCCGGCATCCACGGGCCGGACTTCTACAAGACCGCTCAGCCCGTCCTCGACAAGCATTGCGTCAAGTGCCACAGCGGGCCGCAGCCGAAGGGCGGCGTTGACCTCTCGCCCGACTTCACGCCCATCTTCAACGTCGCCTACGAAACCCTCTGCTCCAAGAGGCTCGTGAGCTACGCGGACCTCTACCACGTCTCCACCCTCGTCACCCGCCCGCCGAAGTACTACGGCTCCCACGCCAGCAAGATGATGCAGGTGGTGAGGACGACTCACAAGGACCGCGTGCAGTTGGCCCCCGAGGACCTCGAGCGGCTGGCGACGTGGATTGACTGCAATGCGCCCTACTACGGCACTTACGTCTACGAGCGCCCTGGCACGACGGGCGGCCGCGACATCTTCGCCAAGGGCAAGGCCGTGCTGGACGACGTCCACAAGCGCCGCTGTGCCTCCTGCCACGGCGGCAGCCCGGGGGCGACCGTGCTGCGCATGCGCCTGCCAGCCGAGGCCACCCGCGCCCTCGTCGCGCCCCTCGCCAAGGCCGCCGGCGGCGACGCCACTTGCAGGAGCAAGGCGAAGGCCGGCGAGTTGACGGGCGAGCCGAAGCCCGTGTTCGCCGACAAGACCGACCCCGACTACCGGAAGCTCCTGGGCGTCTACGCCGACATTGCGGCGAACCCCCGCGTGGACATGCTCCCCGAGCGCCCGCCGCTGAGCGACCCAGGCTGCCGCTACGTGTATCGCCCGGGCGTCGTGCGCGACGCGCCGAGATGATGCGTGCCGCGTCCCGTAGGGGCGGCCCTGTGTGGCCGCCCTCTGGCCTCGAACACCGAACCCCCAACACGGAACGCCATTTCAGGATGGCCCCTTGCCCCACGACGACCTCACCACTGCAATCAAGGCGGCCGCCACCCGCCACGACGAGGCGGCCTGCACACTGATCGCGGTGCATTCGTTCGCCGCGGCCGCCGAGCTGATCTGCCTCGCGCTCGAGAGCCTGTCCGGCTACCTCGTCGGGAGTACGGCCCGCACGCCCTCGAAGGCCAGCTTCCTCGCCTTCTGCCGCCGCTACCTGCCCGAGCTGGGCCGCGTGGACCCCGGGGTCGCCCTCTCCGAGCGTCCCCGACGACCCGTCGCCACGTGTGCCGAGGCCGTCTACGTCGCCTTTCGAGGGGGGCTGCTCCACGACGGGGAGCGGGCCGCCGGCATCTGCTGCGTGGACGACAAGGGGAAGTGGATGCTCAGCTTCGAGGCCGACGGGTCGGCCTGCCTCAACGTCGTGCCCTTCCAGGCCCAGTTCGAGCGCGGCCTCAACGCCTACCTGGCCGACCTCGCCCGCGACGAGTCGCTCGCGGCCAAGGCCGCCCGCCGCTCTGCCTTCCTCGCCAGGCCCATGCTCGTATAGGTGCGGGGACCTTCGGGGAGGTGGGGATGGTGCGCCATCCGCCACGGGACCGACGCGCTTTCGCGCGAAAGCGCGACGATCGCCGCGGCAGCCCCGGTGCCCACCCTTGACGCGGGGGCTCAGAGCACGCGGAGGACCTCTTCGAGGGAGGTGGCGCCCTCGGCGGCGCGGCGGATGCCGTCGGCGGCCATGGTGGTCATGCCCTGGCCGATAGCGATGGTGCGCAACTCGTCGAGCGAGGCGCCGCGGCGGAGGGCCGCGCCGATCTCGGGCGTGACCTCGAGGGCCTCGGCGATGACCTCGCGGCCGCGGAAGCCGGTCTGGTGGCACTTCGCGCAGCCGCGCGGGGCACGGAACGCCTTGGGCAGCGCCGCCCAATCGAGCCCGCCGGCACGGGCCAGGGTCGCGGCCTGCTCGAGGTGGCTCGCCAGGGGCTGCGCCTCGACGCTGCACTCGGGGCAGAGCTTGCGGATGAGGCGCTGGGCGATGATGAGTTTCGTGGAGTCGGCCACGAGGAACGGGTCGCTGCCAATCTCGACCATCCGCACGAGCGCCCGCGCCGCCTCGTCGGCGTGCAGGGTCGTGAGCACCAGGTGCCCCGTCAGCGCGGCCTGGTGGACGAGTTGGAGCGATGCCAAGTCGCGCACCTCGCCGACCATGATGACGTTGGGCGCGGAACGCAGGAACGAGCGGACCGCGGTGGCAAACGTCACGCCCGCCTGCGGCCGCACGGCCACCTGGACCACGCCGGGCAGGAGGAACTCCACGGGGTCCTCGACGGCCATCAGCTTGCGCTCGGGGCTGACGAGGTGGTTCAGGCAGGCGTAGAGGACCGTGGTCTTGCCGCAGCCGGTGGGGCCGGTGATGAGGAGGGTGCCCCAGGGGGCGCGCAGCGCGCGGAGGAGCCGCTCCTTGTCCCGCGGCGCGTAGCCCAGGCGGTCCAGCTCGAGCCGCACGGCGCTGGCGTCGAGCACGCGCACGGTCAGCGACGGCCCCAAGACGGCGGGCACGAAGCACACCCGGAGGTCCACGACCTGCCCGGTGTCGGCCAGGCGGACCTCGATGCGGCCGTCCTGGGGGCGGACCTTCTCGTGGACGTCGCAGTTGGCCATCGTCTTCCACTGCTCGTCGAGGGCGGGGAGCAGGCGGGCGTCAATCTCGGCCACGGGGTGGAGCACGCCGTCCACGCGATAGCGGAGGACGCCGACCGTGCCCTCGCGGCCGGCCCGGCGGGAGGGCTCGATGTGGATGTCGCTGGCCTGCATGGCCACGCCGAGGCGGATCATGAGACTGACTGCGTGAACGATGTCGGTGGCGTCGGGGGGCGCGACGTCCTTGGCGCCGAGGGCCTCGACGCGGCGGCGGAGGTTCTCGATCAGGGGCGAGAGGTCGGCCCGCAGCTCGATGCGCGGCTCCTGGCCGGCCAGGAAGCGCTCGACGTCGGCGCGGCGGAAGCGCCACTGCCTGCCGAGCTTGGTGCCGACGATCCTGCCCTGGCGCACCCAGCGGTAGAAGGTGGGGCGCGAGGTCTTCAGCAGCTCGATGGCCTGCCTCATGGTAAGGAGCTGGCCCGCCGCATGTCCTTTCTCCTCAAGTGGTTGCGTGTCGCTCGCCCTGGGCGCTCCGCGGCCCCCGTTCACACCTGTCGGCTTGGTCATCGGACGCCTCCTAACCAGGCTGATCATAGTATATCATAGACGTTATGATATGTCAAGAGAATTATGGTCATTAGCGACCACAAAGCGACCGAAAAGCGATTCAGAGCGATTCTCGGCAAGTTTCTTCAAAGTCACATGATGCCACGCTCTATACGCTTATGGCTTTCGGCCTCCGCCAGGTGGCCTCGGACGAGCGAGTCCATTAGCGATTCGCTGCAATAAGTGGAGGGGAGCGCGGGGCCTGCCGGCGAGTGAGGCCCGCGGTTCCCTTGTAGGGCAAGTGCCCGAGGCCCTTGAAGCGTCTGAACCCCGCGAGGAAAGGGCCGATCCAGGCGACTGGGAGCGAAGGTGAGTGATTGCGGGCCGCGGAATCTGGAATCCGCGTCCGCGGCGCCCGGCCGGAGGGCGCGCCCTTCGTTCGTAGGGCACGCGGCCCCGAGGCGGCCGGCGAAAGCATAGCCAACGCGAGTAGCGTCGGGCCGCCGCACGCGCTCTTTGACAAGATGAACCGTGATGCGTGACGCGTGACGCGTGAGAGGAGCGAGCCAGAGGCGAAGACACGGCTGGTCAAGCCAGCCGTGCCACCTCCTGGGGCATCCGATCACGGGTCACGCGTCGCGGGTCACGCATCGCAAGGGGGCGGCGGGGCGTCGTCGTGGGTGACCTGTCCGGCCGGCCTCTCAGTGAGGAGCCGATAGAAGCAGAAGGCGTTGAGGGCGAGGATGACGGTCCACGACGCGATCATCATCAGCCAGCCGCCTGTGTTCATGGCTCGGCCTCCGTGCGGTCCCACACGTCGCGGCGGCGGTTCCAGGCGATCTTGAGGGCGACAGCCAGGCCCACCAGGAGCAGCACGAGCATCAGGCGCGCCCCGAGGACGTAGGGGCGGTCCGCCGCCGCGATGTCCTTCATCAGAATCTTGTCGATGCCCTTCTGGTACAGCCACGTGCCGAGGACGGCGAGGAGGAAGAGCGGCGTGACGTACTTGATGGTGTAGCGGTAGAAGCGCGGGATCCTGATGTCGGCGCCGTAGTGCAGCTCGCTCCAGGCCTTGTCAATGCCGAAGAACCAGCCGAAGAGAATGGTCTCGATGGTGGCGAAGAGCACGAGGCAAAACGTGCCGCCCCAGAAGTCCAACTCGTCGAGCACCCCGTGCCCGAGGAAGAAGATCGTGGGCTGGCACAGCACGAAGCAGATGACGACGAAGACGATGGCTGCCTTGCGCTTCGTGATGCCCAGCTCATCCGTCAGGAACGCCACCGCCGGCTGGGCGAGCGAGATCGAGGAGGTCATGCCGGCCAGGAAGAGGAGCAGGAACCACAGGCATCCGAAGACGGCCCCGGCGGGGACCCTGGTGAAGATGAGCGGCATGGTGACGAAGCCGAGGTCGAAGCTGGCGCCCTTGGCGATCGCCTCCATCTCGGGCTGGCCAAAGAAGACGAAGGCCGCCGGGATGATGATCGTGCCGCCGAGGACGACCTCGGCCAGCTCGTTGGTGCCCGCGGCCGTGAGGCCCGAGAGGGCCACGTCGTCGCGCCGCGACAGGTAGCTGGCATAGGTGAGGATGACGCCGATGCCGACGCTGAGGGTGAAGAAGATCTGGCCGGCCGCGGCGAGCCACACGTCGGGGTTCTTCAGCGCCTCGAAGTCGGGGTTCCACATGTAGCCCAGGCCCCCGAGCGGGGTCCACGCGGGATTCACGGGCGCGCCGAGCGAGAGCACGCGCACGGCCAGCGCGACGGCGATGACGAGCAGGGCGGGCATAGCCCACTTGCACAGCCACTCGATCCCCTTCGAGATCCCGCGGAAGACAATCCAGCAATTGGCCGCGAACGTGAGGAGGAAGAAGATGTAGGCCGTGCCCAGGCCGCGGAACGGCCCGGCCGGGTCCAGGCCCTGGTAGGACTTGAGAAAGCCGGCCATCGCCTTCTGGTCGGCCGCGCCGGCATACTTGCCCGAGAGCGAGAAGAACGCGTAGGCGAGGGTCCACGACTCGACGTAGGTGTAGAAGATGAAGATGACGATGGGCCCGAAGATGCCGATGAGGCCGAAGTACTTGATGTAGCGGTTGCGCCAGAGCCTGTGGAACATGCCCGGGGCAGTCGAGTGGCCGAAGGCGCCGCCGTAGCGGCCAACCGTCCACTCGATCCACATCAGCGGGATGCCCAGCAGCACGAGCGCGACGAGGTAGGGGATCATGAAGGCCCCGCCGCCGTTGCGCACGGCCTGCACGGGGAAGCGGAGGAAGTTGCCGAGGCCCACGGCGCTGCCGGCCACGGCCAGGATGATGCCCAGCTTGCTCGTCCACTTGTCCTGCGGCGCGTCGGTCATGGCCTCCTCCTGCGAGGGCATTCCGTGCCGCGGGGCTGGCGCTCCGGGCTGTTCGGCATCGTACCCATTGGCCGCAGGCCCGTCAAGCGCGGCGGCGGGTGCTTGACATCGCCGGTCTTTGCGCCATACTAGGGGTGTGGGGAGGGGACGCTCGGTGCCCTTGGTTCAGAGGCGGAACGGTGAGAGCGGCAAGCGGATGGCTGTGTGTGCTGGCGGCGGCGGCCCTTCTGGGGCGCGGCGAGGCCAGCCCGACGATTCCTCAGGAGCGGATACCGCCCGAGACGCCGCCCGACGTGAGGCGTCCGCTCGAGCAGCTCTACTCGCGCGACCCCGTGACGCGGGGGTACGGGGCCTTCGCGCTCGGGCGCATGGGCGACCGGGCCGACGTGGCCGTGCCCTTCCTGCTCGCGATGCTCGACGACGATGCGCGGCTGGAGTGGGAGACGCGGGATGCTGACCCCACCAACGCGAAGGAGGAGGCGCGGAAGCGGATCCTGGGCTTCTACAAGGACAAGGAGACCTCGCCGGGCCGGGAGGCGGCCCGGGCGCTGGCGCGGCTGTGCAGCAAGGCGCCCGAGGGCCTGTTGGCCGCGCTGAAGAGCCCCTCGGCCACGGTGCGGCGGCACGTCGCCGAGGCCCTGGGGGGCATCCGCGACAAGGAGGCCACGGTGCCGCTGACGGAGCTGCTTCGGGACGAGGCCAAGGACGTGCGCGCCCGGGCGGCCCACGCGCTCGGCCGGCTGCGCGACACCGCGGCCACCGAGGCCCTGATGGCGGCACTCAAGGACCCCGAACGCAGCGTCCGCAAGGAGGTGGTCCTGGCCCTCGGCGAGATCAAGGACCCGCGCGCCCTCGAGTCGCTCCTCGACGCGTTGCTGGACACGGTGGAGGTGCGTGCGGCGGCGGAGGAGGTGCTCCTGGAGACGCGCGACCTCCGCGCCGTGGAGCCCCTCATCGTGTCGCTCAAGCACCGCAAGGAGGAGGTGCGGCGCATCTCCGCGCGGCTCCTGGGCGCCATCGGCGACCGCCGGGCCTTCCGGCCCCTCATCCAGGCCCTCAAGGACACAGCCACCGACGTCCGCTTCGAGGCCTCCACGGCCCTGCGGAGAATGTCGGGCGAGGACTTCGGTATGGACCCGGACAAGTGGCAGCGCTGGCACGACCTCGACCAGGCGGCCGGAGAGGTGGAGGAGAGGCTCACCGGCGACGCGCTGCACAGCTACATCGGCGTCCTCCAAAGCTCGGGCTGGGCCGCCCGCGCCTACGCGGCCAAGGCCCTCGGCAACCTCGGCGACCGCCGCGCCGTGACCGCGCTGCGCGGCGCGCTGTGGGACAAGGATCCCAGCGTGCGTGCGCAAGCCGCCCTCGCGCTCGGGGCACTCGGCGACCCGCAGGCCGTGGAGGCCCTCATCGCGGCGATCACCGACGCCGACCCCGAGGTCCAGGAGGCCGCCGAGGACGCCCTGCGGCGCATCACCGGCGCCAACTTCGCCCGCGACACCCGCAGATGGCAGGAATGGTGGGACGAGAACCGCGAGATGGTGTTCGCGCGGGACGGCGGGCGCCCGCCGGGGCAACGGGATCCGGAGGACGTGGCACGCCGCGCGGTCGAGGACGCGCCGGCGACCGCCCCGTCGCGGTCCCGGTCGTTCGTCCTGTTCCTTGTCCTGGTCCTCGCCGCGGCCTTCCCCCTGGTGGCCCTTGTCGTCCTGCGGGTCCTGCGCCCGCACTGAGCCTGTGGGACGATGAAGGAGAGCGCATGCGACGCATCGCCCTCGCCGTCGGCCTCGCGGCGCTGGCTGCCGCCCGACTGCCCCTTGCCGCCGAGGCGCCGCCGAAGGCGCCCGACGAGAGGATCGCAGCCGAGGTGCGGAAGGAGGTCGCCTTCTCCATCGCCGCCGGCGAGGAACGCGAGTACGGCCTCACCCGCGTGCAGCGCAACGGGAAGGAGCTGCCCCCGCCGCCCCACATGAAGCTCGACCCGAAGACCGGCGCCTTCACGTGGACGCCTGCGCCCAGCCAGGCCGGCGACTACGAAATCCACTTCCTCATCAGGGACCCCAAGGGCGAGAACGCCCACGCCACGAGGCGCGTCGCCGTCGAGCCGCCGCCCATCGTGCCGCCTAACGAAAGGGGCGAGGTGGCCAAGCTCCTCCGCGAATGGTACAAGGAGGGCACCGCCGCGGGCAACACCGGCGACTTCTACGACAACCGCGACCGCGGCCACTCGCTCCTCAACACGAGACCCTACCCCCAGCTCGACACGGTCGAGTACACCAAGGAGCAGCTCGACCGGCGGATGGACTGGGCGCTCCAGCTCCGCTTCCTCCACCCCCACGTTACCTTCGGGAACTCCTCGACCGCCTCGGGCGACCCGCACCTGGGCAGCAACCCGCGCCACGCCCTGCTGGCCCCCGGCGCGCCGCAGATCCTGCACACGCAGTACACGCGCAACCACCTCTACATCTACCCCGAGCACCGCGACCACGACGCCGGCCACAACGGGCGCGGCGACGGCTATGGCGACCTGTTCCCCGTGAACACGCCCTACTTCATGATCTCCCAGGGCTCGTCGGGCTCCGACCAGCCGTTCATGCGGGCCGTGCCCCACACCCTGGCCGCCTTCCGGCCCGAGGTGAAGGAGCTGCTGGTCGGCCGTGGCCTCGTGATGCCCACCGTGCAAATGATCTTCCGCGCATGCAACAAGCAAGTGGAGAAGCCCGAGGACTACCTGACCGGCAAGGCCCACCCCACGGTCTTCGGGGGCGGGAACGTGGACGCGCTGAAGATGGTGCAGATGGCCCACGAGATCCGCCGCGAGACCGTGCCGCCGATGGTCCAGATCGCCGCGTTCGAGGAGGACCTGGCGCTGAACGGCGTGGACTACTTCGAGGCCCCCGGCCTCGGCGAGCGGTTCTTCGACACGCCCGAGGTCATCGCCCGCATCGTCCGCTCGACCAGGCACACCCGCCGCATGGTCGTGAGCGCGAAGGGCAGCTTCGACGCCAACGGCCGTCCGCTGAAGTTCCACTGGGCCGTCCTCCGCGGCGACGCCGAGCGGATCAGGATCAACCCGGTCGAGAAGGACGGGTCGGTCGCCGAGCTGCTCGTGCCCTGGCACGAGCGGCGGCCCATCCTGCCCGGCTCGCCGATGGAGTCGAACCGCGTGGACATCGGGGTCTTCGCCCACAACGGCGTCCACTGGTCCCCGCCGGCCTTCGTCTGCTTCTTCTACCTCGACGACGAGGCTCGCACCTACGACGCCAACGGCCGCATCCTCGAGATGTTCTACGGCTGCGGCGACTCCACCATCGGCTACGCCAAGAGCCCGCTCCACGCGCGCGACAAGAACTACGACATCACCGATTGGCCCGCCCTCCTCGGCATCGTCGGGGATGAGAAGGGCGGCCTCGCATCGGGGCTGCTTCGCAAGCAATTCAAGCCCGATGAGGTCGCTGCCCTCCGGCAGGCAGCGAAGGACCTCGCGGACGCCGCCGCCGCGGAAGCCGAGCCGAGCAAGAGGAGCGGGGAGGCCGACACCGCGCGCAACAAGCTCGGCGGAACCGTCGGCGCCGCAAAGAAGAAGGTCGAAGAGGCCAAGAAAGCCCTCGCGAAGGAGGCCACCGACGCCGCCAAAAAGGCCCTCGCCGACGCCGAGGCAGAGCTCAAGGATTGCCAGGACAAGTTCGGCCACGCCGAGGGCGAGCGCCAGGCCGCCCGGGGGAAGCTGGCGGCCGCGCAACGGGCCACCGACGCCATCCTCACCGGCACACGCCCCGGCCTCGACGGCGACGTGAGGTCGCGCATCGAGCGTGCACTCAACGCCCTCCGGGCCGACGCGACCCTCTACGTCACCCACGCCAAGGCCATCCACGCCCTGGCCGACGCCCTGAAGGACGCAGGGGCGAAGAAGGCGTTCCTCGCCGCCCGCGACGAAGCCGTGAAGCTGGGCGTCTTGAAGGCCGAGGGCGACGGCTTCGCCCTCGCGCCCGTGGTGGCCGGCCCCACGCCGCCCGCCGAGCGCCTCACCCGGTTCGAGCGCAGCAAGCTCGAATGGCTCAACATCGCCCTCATGCAGAATCTCCTCTACCCGGGCGCGCTCAGCCGCCGCTTCCAGCGGAACTTCGTGTGCTTCTTCCTGGCCACGCCGAAGACCTGGCGGGACGTCTACCACTACGACGACAAGGGCCGCCTCGTCGGCTGGACCCGCCACGAAGGCGCCGAGCAGAAGGACTTCACGTCCGACGGCGCCCTCGTCCTCAAGAAGGACAACCTGGGCCGCGCCCTCGAGGCCCGAACGGTCCTCTACGTCGCCGAGGGCGACCGCCGCAGCCGCGTCCTCAAGCAGAAGCCCGGCGACACCATCCGCCACTACCAGTACGAGAGCGACCAGGACCACGTCGGCCGCGTCGCCAAGACCGAGAAGGCCCCGCAGTGAGCATGACCCCGCGCCAGCGGGTCGAGGCGACGCTGCGGCACGAGGAGCCGGACCGCACGCCGTTTTTCGAGTATGTGCTCCTCTCGCCCCTCGCCGACGGGTTTCTTGGTCGCCGCTACGCGGGCGATCCGGCGAACTGGGCCGCCTGCGTCGCCGAGATGGGCTGGGAGGGCGCCGTGCGGCAGAATGCGGTCGACCGCCTCGACCTTGCCGCGCTCCTCGGCCACGATATGCTCTACGCCACGCCGAACCCGATGCCGCCCGCAGCAAGACCGCCTAAAGGCCGAACTACGAACGAAGGCGCACCCGAGGACCCTGTCGAGCGGGTGCGCCTGCGCAACGAGCGGGCCGCCGCGGCAAACCCCTCGCCCCACGACGATTCGCTCCGTGTCTACGTGGAACTGAAGGAGGAGATGCGGCGGCGGGGCCTCGACCTGCCCATCCTCGCCCCCGCCTATGCCCACGGGGTGTGGACCGATGTGGACCTGATGCAGACGATGGTGCTCGCCCCCGAGGTGGCGCACGAGCACTTCGCCCTCGCCACTCGCCGCTCGCTCGCCGCCGTCGAGAAGTACATTGCCCTCGGCCTCGACCAGATCGGCGTGGGCGGCGACTTCGCGGGCAACCGCCCCCTCATCTCGCCCGACGCCTATCGCACGTTCATCGTGCCCGAGGTCCGCAAGGTCGCCCGCCGCGTCCACGCCGCCGGCCTGTGGGCCGTGAACGCGAGCGACGGCAATCTCTGGCCGGTCATCGAGGACTTCCTGTTCGGCTGCGAGGTGGATGGCTATCTGGAGATTGACCTCCACGCGGGGATGGACCTGCGGCGGCTGAAGACGGCGTATGGCGGCCGCATCACCTTCTACGGCAACCTGGATTGCGGGAACGTCCTCAGCTTTGGCTCGCCCGACGGCGTGCGGCAGCACGCCATCGAGTGCCTGGAGGCGGGGATGGGCCGCGGCGGCCACATCCTGTGCGCCAGCAACGCCATCACCGCGAGCGTGCCGATGGAGAACTACCTCGCCCTCCTCGCCGCCTACCGCGCCTTCTTCTCGCTGCCGCCCTTGCGGCAGGCGACGAGGATGGCGGGGGTGTGGCGGCGGAAGAGGCGGGTCGTCACGTGCAGGTAGCCGAGGAGCGGGAAGAGGTAGCGGGCCGCGCCGAGCCATTCCCGCACCTCGAAGTGGGCGGCGGCCCAGTCGAGCCAGCGGCGGCGGGGCCACTTGTGGACGTGGGTGGGGTCGCGGTCGAGGGCGCGGATGATGGGGCCGCTCAGGCCGTCGTAGACGGGCACGACGAAGAGGAATGCGCCGCCGGGCGCGAGCTGCTCGGCCACCGAGGCGGCCACGGCCTCCAGGTCGGCCACGTGCTCCAGCACGTCGAAGGCCGTGACCACGCCGAAGGGGCCGGGGAAGACGCCGCGGTCGGCCGCGCTGGCGACCTTGAAGGCCCCGCGCGGGTGATGCTGGGCGGCCTGGGCGATGGCGAACTCGCTCACGTCGGAGCCGCAGATCTCCCAGCTCGCGTCGAGGGTGGCCAGGAAGTCACCGAAGCCGCAGCCGAGGTCGTGGATGCGGCGGGGCGCGTCGGGCGCCGCGTGGCGCTCGACCATGCGGGCGTAGAAGCGCAGCTTCCGCGGCGGGTTCTGGCGCCTGTATTCCCGGTAGTACTTCGTGTAGTATTCGGGGCCGAACGCTGTGGAATCCATGGTCAGCGTCCGAAGCGTCGGCGGAGGGCGAGGCACAGCGTGCGCACGATGGTGCTCCCGATGCGGAGCTTGCTCGCCCCGCCCTTGAGGTCGTAGCGCAGAATGAGCGGCACCTCGCCGAAGATGACGCCCATCGTCCGCAGCTTCAGCAGAATGTCCACCATGCACTGAAAGCCGTCCTCGCTCACCAGCCCCTTGCCCATCCTGGCCACGGCGTCCTTGAGCACGCAGCCGCGGTAGCCGCGGTAGCCGCACGTGTAGTCGCGCACGCCGTGGGTCGGGAACAGGGCGCGCAGGAGCAGGCTCGCGGCGTAGCTGAGGACGCGGCGGTGGAACGGCACGCCGCGGACGTAGGAGCCCGACCGGTAGCGCGAGGCGATCACCACGTCGTTCCCCTCCTTGACCCGCTGCACGATGCTGTGGATGAGGCCGGGGGTGTGCGTGTTATCGGCGTCCATCGCCACGACGATGTCGTCGTCGGCGGCCTGGGCGGCGGCGGCGAGAAGGCCGTCGCGGATGGTGGCGCCGAGGCCCTGATTCGTCTCGTGCCGCTGGACGGCGATGGGCATGTGCCGCGCGTGCTCCTGGGCCAAGCGGGCCGTGCCGTCGCGGCTCCCGTCGTCCACCACGATCACCTGGTAGTCGTCGCCGTTCTCGAACATCGCCTGGTCAATGCGTTCGAGCAGCGTGCCGAGATTGGCCTCCTCGTTGTAGGCGGGCAGCACGACGAGGATGCGGCTCCGGGGATGTCGCCACGGTGGGATTGAGGGGGCGGTCGTGTCGCTCATGTCGCGTTTCTCTCCCATCGAGGGGGATGAATGGAGGATTGGATGAATGGATGGATGGCAGAGAAGTCGCGCCATCTGTTCTGACATTCATCCATTCATCCACCCATCCAATCATCCTCTCCTCTCATCGTCTCCAGCACGTCTACGATTCGCTTCGCCGCCTGGCCGTCGCCGTAGGGGTTGACGGCGACCTGTCGGCGGGCGTATTCCGCCGCATCGGTGAGCAGCAGGCTCACACGGCTCACGATGGCATCGGCCGACGTGCCGACCAGTTCGGCGGCGCCGGCCTCGACCGCCTCGGGGCGTTCGGTGGTCTCGCGGGTCACGAGCACGGGTTTCCGCAGCGACGGCGCCTCCTCCTGCACCCCGCCCGAATCGGTGAGGAGGAGCGTCGAACGCTGCATGAGCCACACGAACTCGGGGTAAGCCGCCGGCTCGGTGAGATGCACGTTTGGCCGGCTCGAGAGCATCTGCCTCACCGGCCCCAGGACGTTGGGATTCAGGTGGACTGGATAGACGAATTCCACGTCGGCGAAGCGCTCGGCGAGGGTGGCAATCGCCTGGCAGATGGCCTGAAGCCCCGCGCCGAAGTTCTCGCGGCGGTGGCCCGTGATGAGCACGAGGCGGCGGGAGCCGAGCATGGCGTACTTCCGTTCCCAGTGCTCGGCCCGCCCCCGCTCGCGCTCGATTGTCCACAGCAGCGCGTCAATCACCGTGTTCCCCGTGACGTGGACCGCGTCGGGCGGCGCGCCCTCGGCGAGCAAGGCGTCGGCGGCCCGCTTCGTGGGGGCGAAGTGGAGCGCGGCGGAGAGGCTCACGACGCGGCGGTTCAGCTCCTCGGGCCAGGGCGCGCGCAGATTGCCCGTGCGGAGGCCCGCCTCGACGTGGGCGAGCGGCACCGAGCGGTAGAAGGCCGCGAGCGAGGCGGCCATCACGGTCGTCGTGTCGCCCTGCACGACCACGCAATCGGGCTTCAGCTCCGCGAGCAGCGCATCAATCGCCAGCAGGGAGCCGCTGGTCAGCTCGGCAAGCGACTGGCCGGGGCGCATCACGTCGAGGCGGCGATCGGGGCGCAGGCCGAAGTACTCCACCACGGGCTCGAGCAGCTCGCGGTGCTGGCCCGCGGCGGCGACGATGGGCTCGATGGCCTCTGGCCGCCGGCGGCACTCATGCACGACGGGGGCCATCTTGATGGCCTCGGGCCGCGTGCCGAAGAGGAGGAGGGTCCGCAGCGTGCTCATCGGGAACGAGCATATCCCTTTTGGCCGTCGCTTTCCAGTGGGGTCAATGGAATGGCTGCGGGCCGCGCTCGGCGACGGCGAGGATGTGGGGGTCGGGCACGCGGATGTCGGGGTCGAGCTGGGCAGCGCGGCGGTAGGCGTGGGTGCCCTCCTCCAGGGCGCGTCGGCGGGCCGCCTCGTCCGGCGTGACGGCCGACCAGAGGGCGAAGCCGAGGTTGAAATGGTAGTCGGCCTGGCTTGGATCGAGGGCGATGGCCTCGCGGAACGCCTGCGCTGCCCGGGCGAACACGCCGGCGGCCCGCTCGGGGCCCTCGGCGCGAACCGCCCACGCGGCCACGCGGAGGTAGAGGCAACCAAGGTCGTAGGGGGCGTCGGCCAGCCTGGGCTCCGCCGCGCTGGCCGCGCGGAAGTGCGCCTCTGCGCGCTGCCACAGGGCGACCGCCTCGTCCCCCTTGCTCGCCGCGGCCTCGTGGCACAGGAGGCGTCCCGCCTCCATGTGAAGGCCGGCGTCGCGCGGGTGGCTCGCCAGGAGGCCCTCGACCCCCGTGACGTTCGCCCGAAGGGCCTCGGCCTGCTGCGCCCGCTCGGCCTCGAATTCCTTGAGCAGGGTCTCCTGGACCTTGTAGATGTGGATGCCCGGCCCGTCGCGCCACCATTCGCGCGGAATCGTCATGAGCCGCTGCCCGCAGGCGAGCAGTCGCGCGTGGGAGTCGGCCCTGCGCCGCGCCGCCTCCGGGGTGAGGTGCCCCGTCGCCGCCGACGTGTCGCTGAGCACGAAGTAGGTAACCGACTGCCGTTTCAGGTAGGCGCGGTCCACCTTGTCGTAGAAGCCGAAGCCGGCGTCGATGATGGGGAGCGACTCCTCCGCGGTCGCCTCGAGGCTATCGAAGTCGCGCAGGATGTTCCCCTGGGGATTTGGCGCGTACCGGAGCAGCCAGGCCAGCGCGAGCTGCCGCGTGCCCGGCCGCCAGAAGCGCACGATCTCCCGCGTGCTCAGCGCCGCCGATGGCACGAGACACACGGCGAGCAGCACACCCCCGGCCCACCGCCGCTTGCCGCCCGCGTAGGCGATGGGCACCGCGGCCAGGACGGCCACCGCCGGCACGAGCGGCAGGAGGTAGAAGGGCTGCTGCACCGCCCACAGCGAGAGCATCACCACCGTGGCCACGACGACCGAGCCGACGACGGCCAGCGCCGCGCGCCTCTCGCGCCACCAGAGCGCCGCTCCTGCCGCCGCGAGGAGCAGCGGCACCGGGCCAATCCAGTCGAGCGCCTGCCGCGCCACCTGCACCAGCGCCGGCGCCTGCGGCAATTCCTCGGGGTTCGGCCCGCGGGCGATCAGGATGCGATAGCCCTCCCCCACGCTGCCGAGCTTCAGGAGCGTGTAGGGCGACGTGACGGCGAAGGCGATGACGCTGCACGCCGCCGCGAGCCACAGGTTCGGCGCGACCAGCCGCCTCACTCGGCGGCCACTGCCCGGCGCGACCAGGTGGGCGACGAAGAGAGGGACCGCCGCGACAATGCCGCTGTACTTCGACGCGACCGCGAGGCCGACCGCGATGCCCGCCCACACGTAGAGCCGGCGACGCGGTGCTTCGGCCAGCCGCCAGGCCAGCAGCGTCGCCAGGGCCACAAACGTCGCCGACATCACGTCGGGCTTCGCGACGTGCGAGAACTGCACGTGCAGCGGCGCCACGGCCAGAATCAGCGCCGCGGCCAGCGCCCCGCCCCACGGCATGACGCGCCGCGCGAGCCGATACACCAGCCACACGGCCAGCACGCCCATCGCCGCGCTCACCAGGCGTCCCGCCACGTAGGGGAACCAGGGCGCCGCCTCCGGCCCCATCAGGCCGCCGAGCGCGTGCGGCACGATGGGATAGGCGGCGGCGATGGCATAGCGGTAGAGGCCGGGATGCACGTAGGGCGGCCCGGGGTCGAGCGTGCCCTCGGCCCACATGCCGACGGCCGACTGCACGAAGTCCCACTCGTCCACGTGGAAGAAGCGCGGATTCGTCAAGCCCAGGGGAATGACGCGCAGGGCGGCGGCGAGGAGGAGCACCGCGCCCACGGCCATTGCGGATTTCCGATTGCGGATTTCGGATTTCAATGGATTACTCGACGATTCGGCAGGATGCCACGTCGTCGAAGGCCACGCGGCGGAGGCGCACGCTCACCGTCTTCTCCTCGCGTGGCTCGAGGGTGCCGACCTCGACGGTCTCGCGGGCGACGACCTCGCGGCGGCGGTTCAGCACCTCGATCGCGAGCGAGGGCAACTCGTCGGTGCCGCGCGTGCTGCGCAGGGTGAACGACACGCTGGTGCCCCAGACCTCTTCGGCCTTCTCGCCGTCGCGGAGGTACACGCCTCGGATGGGCAGCTTGCCCATCACCTGGAGGCGGGCCGTGCGCCGCTTCGCCTGCCGGGCCACCTTGAGGAACCCCTCGGCGGCCCCGCACGGGATGGCGAGCGCCATGCCGCTGCCCACGGTGGGCTTGACCGTGGCCATGGTGACGGCCACCACGTTCCCCTTGTCGTCCACCACGGGGCCGCCGCTGTTGCCGGGGTTCACCGCCGCGTCGAGCTGCACCTGGCGGAGGCGGCCCGACTCGTCGTCGTGGCGGAGCGCCGTGATCGTGCCGGCGGTCAGCGACACCTCGAGGCCCGGCTTGGCGCCGAACGGGAAGCCCGCCACCCACACCTGCTGGGTGAGCTGGAGCGAGCGTTCCGTGGCGAGCCGCAGGGTGTGGATCGACGGCAGGTCGGTGCGCAGGAGCGCCAGGTCCAGGTCCTCGTCGCCCGCCACCACCGTCGCGTTCGCCAGCTTCCGCGACTTGGGGTCGGTGCCGAGCACCAGCACCACCTTGGCGCCGCCCTCGGCCGCGTTCTTGATCACGTGGTAATTCGTCACCACCTCGTTGCGGCCCACGAAGAAGCCCGACCCCGCGCTCCCCCCTTTGCCCTCGACCGACTGGATGAGCACGCAGGCCGCGGCCACGCGGTCCACGATGGTCTTCGGCAGGCTGCCCGCCCGCGCGGCCAGGGCCGCCAGGAGCACGATACCCGCAGCGCTCGGTCTCTTCACCAGGGTTCTCCTCGAACGGAATCCGGCCCGCGATGCTGGGCTCACACTGCCATCTTACCTCTGGCGCCCGTGGAGTTCAAATGAAGGCGCGACTCACCACACGGGCTTGATATTCTCAACGGCCCAGCCCGCCAGCTTCAGCAACGTGCGAACAACGTCGGGGTTCTGCTTCGCGACATCCTTCTCCTCCCCGAGGTCGCTCTCCAGGTCATACAGCGTCAGGCCGCCGCTGTCCGGCGGGATATCGGCGAGGGACTGGCCCGCCTTCGGTGGCTGGGGCACGAAGAGCTTCCATCGCCCCTGACGGACAGCCCCCAGCCTGCCGTTGTGGTAGTACCAGTGTTTGTCCCTCGCGCCGGTCGGCGACGCTCCTGTGAGCAGGCCGCTCTGGTCCACGCCGTCAATCGTGTACTTGGGAAGCGGAGCAGCCGCCAGCTTGGCGAAGGTGGGCAGCAGGTCAATGGTAGCGGCCATCGCCCCGCTCTCGCGTCCGCCGGGGACGTGGCCGGGTCCCCACACCACGCAGGGCACCCGCACGCCGCCTTCCCAGTTGCTGCCCTTGTGCCCGCGCAGCGGCCCGGGCGAGCCGGTGGCCAGGTGGCCACCGTGCGTCTTGCGGTAGTGAGCTTCCTTATCGCACCATGGGCCGTTGTCCGAGGTGAACAGGACGAAGGTGTTCTTCTCCAGGCCGAGCTCCTTGAGGGTGTCAACAACCCTTCCGACACTCCAGTCAATCTCCTCGATGACATCGCCGTAGAGGTCGCCCTTGGACTTGCCTTTGAACGGCTCGGAGGCGCCAATCACCACGTGCGCCATCGTGTGGGCGAGGTAGAGGAAGAAGGGCTCGTCCTTGTGCTGCTTGAGGAACTGGATCGCTTCGTTGGTGTAGCGCCCGGTGAGGCTGGCCATGTCCCGGGTGCTCTGAAGCGGCTCGCGGTTGCGCACGAGGCGGACCTGTCCGCTGTCGTTCGCGCCCCAGGTGCCGAAGTAGTAGTCGAAGCCCTGGTCGTTGGGCATCATCCCGGGCTTGTTGGCGCGCCCGGAGACATCCCATTTCCCGATGCAGGCCGTCGCATAGCCCGCCTCCTTGAGGACCTCCGCGAGCGTGACCGCTTCGCCTCGCAACTGCCACCCGCGCCCGTCGGCCGCCACCCGTGGGGGGTAGCACCCGGTCAGGAGCGCCGAGCGCGAGGGGCCGCAGACCGGCTGAGCGTAGAAGCTGGTGAGCTTCAGGCCCTGCTTGGCCAGGGCATCAATGCGCGGGGTCCTGATCGTGGGCGAGCCGAAGCATCCCAGGTCGCCGTAGCCCTGGTCGTCGGTGAAGACGACCACGAAGTTGGGCTTCTTCTCGCGCGCATCCGCGGCGACAGCCCATCTCCTGCCAAGGCAGAGCGCTGCCGCCGCCAGCCCCATGCTCCCGCAGAAATCGCGCCTTCTCACGTGGGATCCCCTTTCGCCTTCCTTGGCCCTGGCAGCCTGCGCCCCGGGGTCGGGTCGCAAGTTCACGGCCCTTGTGCGCGGGACGCGCTTCAATGAGCTCGCCTACTCGTCGGCGCCGGGGAGGCTGGCGAGGAACTCCTCGTTGGTCTTGGCCTTGCGCATGGCGGAGACGAGGTGGGTGATGACCTCGGCGGGCTGGCGGTCGGCGAGCACGCGGCGCAGGCGGTGGACCATCTTCAGCTCGAAGGGCTCGTAAAGCTCTTCCTCGCGGCGGGTGCCGCTGGCGGTGATGTTGATGGCGGGGAAGATGCGCAGCTCGGACAGCTTGCGGTCGAGGACGATTTCGCTGTTGCCGGTGCCCTTGAACTCCTCGAAGATCAGGTTGTCCATGCGGCTGCCCGTGTCCACGAGGGCGGTGGCCAGCACGGTGACGGAGCCGCCGCCTTCGATGTTGCGGGCCATGCCGAAGAATCGGCGGGGGATTTGCATGGCCGAGGCGTCGAGTCCGCCGGTCATGGTGCGCCCGGAGCCGCCGCCCTCGACGTTGAAGGCCCGGGCCATGCGGGTGACCGAGTCGCACAGGACCATCACGTCGTGTCCGCACTCGAGTTCGCAGCGGACGTGGGCGAGGGCGAGGTTGACGAGGACGACGTGGTCGGCGTAGGACTGGTCCATGTTGGAGGCCCAGACCTCGGCCTTGGTGGTGCGGCGGAAGGTGGTGACCTCCTCGGGGCGCTCGTCCACGAGGAGGGCGATGACGCGCGCGCCCGGCTCCTCGTCGAGGACGGCGTTGGCGAGGTCCTCGAGGATGGTGGTCTTGCCGGCCTTCGGGGGGCTGACGATGAGGCCGCGGGTGCCCTTGCCGATGGGGCAGAAGAGGTCCATGATCCGCATCGTCATCTTCGCCGAGCGGCCGATGTGGTAGCGCTTGTTCGGCGCGATGCTCACCAGGCGGTCGAACGGCGTGCGGCGCGCGAACTGGTCGGGGCTCAGGCCGCACACCGAGCGGATGTCGTGGACGATGCGCCCGAGGTGCCGGTCGGGCTGCGCCGTGCCCTCGATGCGCGCGCCGTGGACAAGTGCCAGCTCGCGGACCAGTCCGCGCGGCACCGACGCGATCGCGCCGTGCGAGCGGAACATGCTCTCGGGGTCCACCAGCAGGCCATTGCCGTCCCTGCGGATCGTCAAGATGCCACGGACAAGCTCGGGCATTGGGCGGGGGCTCCTGGGGCGGAATCGGGGCGGGTTGAGACCTTGCGGAACGCGCCTGCCCTGGCCGGCAGACTCCTGCGACACGCGGCCAGGGAGCGGACATGCTATGGGATAGGGTGCTGTCCCTCGCGGACGGGACCGCGGCGCTCTACTTCAGATCCAGAGGGAGTGCAAAGCTCACCATTCTTCCCTATACAGTACACAACCCCTCCCGCCCTGTCAAGTGCCAATGGGCCTGGGGTGCGTGAAATCTCCTGCGGTGGGTTCGGCGCTGCCCCACCCCCTTCCGCCCGCGAGCGTGCTCCTCACCGCGCGGCCTCATTCGGATGAGCCAGTTTTTTCGTCCAGGCGCTTGACATCGGGGGCGGAATTAGGTATTATGATACCAGAATAAGGAAACACCTCGGCCACCCACTCACGGCGGGTCCCCTCGTGGCGAAGCTCGTGCGATTCCCAGAAGCGGCCTCCCTCGGCATCCACGCCACCGTCATCCTGGCCGGCCAGCGGAACAGCCTGGTGTCGGCCAAGGCGCTCGCCGAGCGGCTCGACGCCTCGGAGGCCCACATGGCCAAGGTGATGCAGCGGCTGGCGCACGCGGGCATCGTGGATTCGACGCGCGGGCCGAAGGGCGGCTTCGCCCTCGCCCGGCCCGCGGGCGAGGTGACGCTTCTGGCGGTCTACGAGGCCATCGAGGGCGCCGTGGAGCCGGCGGGCTGCGTGTTCGGCACGCCGGTCTGCGGCAGGAAGAGCTGCATCTTCCGCGGCGTGACGGAGGAGCTGGACGCCCGCCTGAGGGCGTACCTGGCAAATGCCACGCTCGCCAATCTGGCGGAGGGACAGGAGACAACGCATGGCGATGCGCCAGATCATCCGGATTGACGACGAGAAGTGCACGGGCTGCGGCGAGTGCATCCCGAATTGCCCCGAGGGCGCGCTCCAGGTGATTGACGGCAAGGCCCGGCTCATCAGCGATCTCTTTTGCGACGGGCTGGGCGCCTGCATCGGCACCTGTCCCGTGGACGCCATCGCCGTCGAGGAGCGCGAGGCCGAGCCCTACGACGAGCGGCGGGTGATGGAGAACATCGCCCGCCAGGGGCCCAACGTCATCAACGCCCACCTCGAGCACCTGCGCGAGCACGGCGAGTTCGAGCTGCTGAAGACCGCGCTCGACTTCCTCAGGGAGCGCGGCATCCGCGTGCCCCCTCCCGCCGCGCACGCGGGCGGCGGGTGCCCGGGGTCGCGCGCCATGCAGTTCGCGGAGAAGCCGGCCTCCGAGGCGCCGGCCGGCCGCGCCGTGTCGCGCCTGCGTCAGTGGCCCGTGCAGATCACCCTCGTGCCCCCGCACGCGCCGTACCTCAAGGGCGCCGACGTGGCGCTCATCGCCGACTGCGTGCCCTTCGCCTACGCGAACCTGCACGAGGACTTCCTGAAGGGCCGCGTCGTCCTCGTCGGATGCCCCAAGCTCGACGACATCCAGGCCTATCGCACGAAGCTCGCCGAGGTGTTCCGGCAGAACGACATCCAGTCCATCGAGATCGTCCACATGGAAGTCCCCTGCTGCTTCGGACTCGTCCACGTCCTGCGCCAGGCCCTCGGCGACGCGGGGAAGGAGATCCCCGTCACCGAGACGACGATCAGCATCCGCGGCGAAGTGATCGCCAGAATAGAGGGATGCGCCCCATGAGCAAGATCGTCTGCCCTGGCCAGGACACGCGCTTCTGGGACAAGGGGGACATCTTCGACGTCGAGTGCGCCCACTGCGGCTACGCGATCGAGTTCTTCCGCGACGACGGCAGCCGCCGCTGCCCGCGCTGCGGCCGCCGCGTGGCCAACCCCAGGCTCAGCCTCGGCTGCGCCCAGTGGTGCGAGCAGGCCGAGAAGTGCCTCGGCTTCGACCCCAAGAAGGTCCAGCTCGAGGAATACGCCGAGGAGTCCCTCGCCGACCAGCTTGTCGAGGCCGTGAAGACCCAGTTCGGCGCCGACCAGAAGCGGCTCGCCCACGCCCTGCGCGTGCTCGAGAACGCCCAGGGACTGCTGCGGCACGAGGCGGTTGGGAGCCCGTCCAAGAATCCGCGTGAGGCTGCGACGCCGACGATTCTGGCCGCACGCGAGGAGCGAGGAGGAGGCGATGCAATGGAGAGCATCGTTGACGACGAGCGACAAAGCGTGCGGCCAGAAGTCGCGGCGTCCCTTCGGGTTGCGGCGGCAGCGGGCCGTTTGCGGCGTCGCGGCTCCTCAGCGATGCCCTCCGCTGCATCCCCTGCGTCGCCGCTCCTTGCACCCGGCCCGCTGCCGCCGGCAACGCAGCCCACGGGGATTCTCGGACAGGCTCCTAGCCCCCGCATCGTCGTCGCCGCCGCGCTGCTGCACGACATCGGCATCCAGGAGGCCGAGCGCAAGCACGGCTCGGCCGCCGGCCGCTTCCAGGAGCTCGAGGGGCCGCCCATCGCCCGCCGCATCCTCGAGGGGCTCGACTTCGCCGAGGCCGATATCCAGCACATCTGCCGCATCGTCGGCAGCCATCACAGCGGCGGCGACATTGACTCCCCCGAGTTCCGCATCGTGTGGGACGCCGACTGGCTGGTCAACTTCCCCGAGCAATGCGCGAAGATGGATGTCGGGTGCATGCGAGAGTTCATCGAGAAGACGCTCCGCACCGAGACGGGGCGAGCCCTGGCCATTGAGAGGTTCCTCAGTGCCGACCACCGTTGAGAACGCGATCGGGCGCGACACCATCGGGAAGCACCCCAGGCCCGGGGCGTGCTGGAACGCTGCGGCGTTCGGCCAGCGCTTCGCCGACTTCTGGCTCGCGCACACGGAATTTTTGGGGGCACAGCAATGAAGGATTGGCAAACGAGGACCCCAGCGGAACTCGTCGCCCACATCGAGGGCAGGCGCGACGTCGTGTTCGGGGAGACGCTTCCCCTGCTCGACCGACTGGTCGCGGAGGCGCTCGCGGCAGGCGGCGCGGAGGAGACCCTCGAAGGTATCCGCCTGCTCCTTCGCCTGCTCAAGGTCACCCTCGAGCACCATCTGCTCAGCGAGGAGGTCGGCCTCTTCCCCATCGTCCGCGGCCTCGGCGCCGCCAGGTCGCCGCAGGCCCCCGAGGCCCGCAAGGCCAGATACCTGGTCCGCCACCTGAAGTACGAGCACGATCTGCTCCTGGCGGCCCTCGCCAGGCTGGGCGAGGCGGCCTCGGACTACGCGCTGCCGCCCGACGCCCCCCAGCCCCTCCGCGCGCTCTACGACCTCCTCCGCGCGCTCGATGCCGACATCCGCGAGCACATCCAACTTGAGAACGAGCTGCTGTTCCGCGGCATCCTCGCCGGTGCCGAGCTTCTCGACCCCCAGCAAGAGGAGGCCAGAACATGGTCACCGAACTGAAGCCTGGCGTCTATTGGGTCGGCGTGGTGGACTGGGCTCTCCGCCGCTTCCACGGCGTCGAGCTCTCCACCCACCGCGGCTCCACCTACAACGCCTATCTCATCGTGGACGAGAAGGTGGCCCTCGTGGACACCGTGTGGTCGCCCTTCCAGGACCAGCTTCTCGCCAACATCCGCGAGGTCGTGGACCCCGCGAAGATTGACTACGTGGTCGCCAACCACTCCGAGTCGGACCACTCGGGCGGCCTGCCCGCCGTGATGCGCCTCGCCACCAAGGCCCAGCTCATCGTGTCCAAGCGCGGCATCGAAAGCATCGAGGGCCACTACCATCAGCCCTGGAACTTCAAAGCGGTCGGCACCGGCGACACGATCTCCCTCGGCAAGAACTCGCTCGTCTTCGTCGAGGCCACGATGCTGCACTGGCCCGACTCGATGTTCACCTATCTCACGGGCCACAACGTCCTGATGCCCAACGACGCCTTCGGCCAGCACTACGCCACCGACCTGCGCTTCAACGACCAGGTCAATCAGGAAGAGCTGTACGAGGAGGCCCTGAAGTACTACGTCAACATCCTCACCCCCTTCAGCCACCTGGTGACCAAGAAGATCGAGGAGGTCGTGGCCCTCAAGCTGCCGGTGGACATCATCGCCCCGAGCCACGGCGTGCTCTGGCGCAAGGACCCGCTCCAGATCGTCCACAAGTACCTCGAATGGGCCGCCCAGAAGCCCGAGCCGCGCGCCGTGATCCTCTACGACACCATGTGGAACGGCACGCGGGCCATGGCCGAGGCCATCGGCGACGGCCTGGCCGACGCCGCCGTGCCCTACAAGCTCATCTACGCGGGCGGCACCGACCGCAACGACGGGCTGGTGGACGTGTTCAGGGCCAGGACAATCGTCATCGGCTCGCCCACGATGAACAACGGCCTGCTCCCCAGCCTCGAGCCGTTCCTCGGCGAGATCAAGGGCCTGAAGTTCAGGAACAAAATCGGCGCTGCCTTCGGCTGTTACGGCTGGAGCGGCGAGGGCGTGAAGCTCATCGAGAAGCACCTCGAGGAGTGCAAGATCCCCATCATCCGCCCCGGCCTCCGCGCCAAGTGGCAGCCCAAGCCAGCCGACCTCGAGGCCTGCCGCGCCTTCGGCCGCGAGATTGGCGAAGCCACCAAGAAACCCCTGGAATAAGGAGGGAACCACCCCGATGGCTAAGACTGCCGCACCCAAACGTCGCAAGCTCGCCGCGGCCAAGGCCCACGACCTGGCGACCCTCGTGAAGTACTCGGCGGGCTCGATCGTGAGCCGCACGCTCGCCGAGAACAAGGCCGGCACGCTCACGCTCTTCGCCTTCGACGCCGACCAGGGCCTCAGCGAGCACTCGGCCCCCTACGATGCCGTCGTGCAGGTGCTCGACGGCGCCGTGGAACTCATCATCGGCGGCAAGACCGTGCGGGCCGAGGCGGGGAAACTCGTGGTCATGCCCGCCAACATCCCGCACGCCGTCAAGGCCACCACGCGCTTCAAAATGCTGCTGACCATGTTGAGAGCCAAACCGTAGGAAGGAGAAGGACGCATGTCAATGTTCTGCTACCAGTGCGAGCAAACCGGAAAGGGCACGGGCTGCACGGTGAAAGGCGTGTGCGGCAAAGAGCCCGAGGTGGCCGCGCTCCAGGACCTCCTGGTCGAGGCCGTCAAGGGCATCGCCCGCTACGCCCACTGCGCCCGCCAGCAGGGCGCCAAGGACCCCGCGATTGACGGCTTCGTGCTCGAGGCCCTCTTCGCCACGCTCACCAATGTGAACTTCGACGCGGCACGCTTCCAGACCTACGCCGCCCAGGCCGCCGCCATCCGAGACAAGGCCAAGGCCCTGTGCACAGCCGCCTGCCAGAAGGCCGGCAAAGCCTGCGCC
This sequence comes from Planctomycetota bacterium, assembly GCA_035527715.1. GTDB lineage: Bacteria > Planctomycetota > PUPC01 > DSUN01 > DSUN01 > DSUN01. Next base: position 36,354 of record DATKZY010000249.1, read on the forward strand.
GACCTCGACAGCCCCGTCCGCCAGGCCGAGGACGCGAGCATCCAGAAGCGCATCGAGGCCAACGGCGACACCGTCACCGGCCTCCAGGAGCTCATCGTCTACGGCGTCAAGGGCGCCGCCGCCTACGCCTACCACGCCCGCATCCTCGGCAAGGAGGACGACGCCTTCTACGCCTTCCTCTACGAGATCCTCGACTTCGTCGCCCAGAACCCTACCGACGTGAACGCCCTCGTGGGCAACGCGCTGAAGTCGGGCGAGCTGAACCTCAAGGCGATGGAAATCCTCGACGCGGCCAACACCGAGACCTACGGCCATCCCGAGCCCACCCAGGTGCGCGTCACGCCCGTCAAGGGCAAGGCCATCGTCGTGTCCGGCCACGACCTCAAGGACCTCGAGGAGCTGCTCAAGCAGACCGAGGGCAAGGGCATCAACGTCTACACCCACGGCGAAATGCTCCCCTGCCACGCCTATCCCGCGCTCAAGAAGTTCAAGCACCTCGTCGGCAACTACGGCTCGGCCTGGCAGAACCAGCAGCGCGAGTTCGACGCCTTCCCCGGCGCCATCGTCATGACCACCAACTGCCTGATGAAGCCCAAGGAGAGCTACAAGGCCCGCGTCTTCACCTGCGGCCCGGTCGGCTTCAGCGGCGTCGCCCGGATCCAGGGCCACGACTTCGCGCCCGCCATCCAGGCCGCACTCGCCGCCCCCGGCTTTGCCGCCGACGAGCCCGAGAAGAAGATCACCGTCGGCTTCGGCCGCAACGCCGTCCTGAGCGTCGCCGGCGCCGTCATTGACGCCGTGAAGAAGGGCGCCATCCGGCACTTCTTCCTCGTCGGCGGCTGCGACGGGGCCAAGCCCGGCCGCAACTACTACACCGACTTCGCCCAGGCCGTGCCCAACGACTGCGTGATCCTCACCCTCGCCTGCGGCAAGTACCGCTTCAACAAGCTCGACTTCGGCGACATCGGCGGCATCCCGCGCCTGCTCGACGTCGGCCAGTGCAACGACGCCTACTCGGCCATCCAGATCGCCGTGGCGTTGGCCAATGCCTTCCACACCGACGTCAACAGCCTGCCGCTCACGCTCATCCTCTCGTGGTACGAGCAGAAGGCCGTGGCCATCCTCCTCACGCTGCTGCACCTGGGCATCAAGAACATGCGCCTGGGCCCCAGCCTCCCCGCCTTCGTCACGCCGCCCGTCCTCAACGTGCTCGTCGAGAAGTTCGGCATCGCCCCCATCACCACCCCCGCCGAGGACCTCAAGGCCATCCTCGGCTGATCGCCTCGTCCTGCCCCCTCCCGCGGGCCCCGCGCCCGCGGGAGGGCCGGCGGACCTCCCCCCACGCTCCTTGACCCGTCGGGCCGCGCGGTGTACACTACGCGCCACTCGTTTCCCAGGAAAGGAGACCTGCGGATGTGGATGTGGCGCGTTGCCTTTCTGGCCCTGGGCGCGGTGGCGCTCGGAACCCCATCATCGGCCCGTTCGGCGGAAGGAGACAAGGCGGTGGCGAACCCCGTCGTGGTGATCAAGACGTCCGAAGGCAGCATCAAGGTCGAGCTTTGGGCCGACAAGGCGCCCGGTACCGTGAAGAACTTCCTGCGCTACGCGGACGAGAAGTCTTACGACGGCACGATCTTCCACCGCGTCATCAGCAACTTCATGATCCAGGGCGGCGGAATGACCCGCGACCTGCGCCGCAAGACCACCCACGACCCGATCAAGAACGAGGCCAAGGCCACCCTCAAGAACGACCGCGGCACCATCGCCATGGCACGCACCACCGAAGTCGACTCCGCGACCGCGCAGTTCTTCATCAACGTCAAGGACAACCCCGGCCTGAACCACCGCGACGAGACCGAGGACGGCTTCGGCTACTGCGCCTTCGGCAAGGTGACCGAGGGGATGGACGTGGTGGACAAGATTCGCGTGGTGAAGACCGGCGTCGTGAGCGGCTACAAGGACGTGCCCCTCAAGCCCATCACCATCGAGAGCGTGAGGCGGCAGGAGAAGGAGTGAAGCGCCCGCCTCTGCTCGTGGCCTTGGCCCTCGCGCCCCTCGTCGTCGTTGCCGGGGCGGTACGCGAAGGCGTCGTCGAGCTGCCGAAGGCGCCGAGGACGCAGGGCTTCGGGATGTGCGCCTGGGCGCCGCACGCCGACGCCGCTCTCATCTGCCAGCACGGCGACTACGTCGAGCGGCAGGACGGCAGGCAAGGCTATCTGCTCTCTGCCTACTTCGTCGTTGACGCGGCGACGGGTAAGGCCACGCCCCTGTGCCGCGCCCACGAGTGCTCCTGGACGCCTGGCGGTCGCCTCCTCGCGCGCGGCTACGCGCCCTTCGACACGAAGGACGTCGAGGCCCTCACCTTCAAACCCGGCCAGCACGGGAACCGAGGAGTCTCCACCTTCCTCGAGCGCGACGGCCACGTTGTCGGCGAGCTGGCCTCCCGCGCGATCGAGTGCGTCCCCTCCCCCACCGGCAAGCGCTTCCTGATGACCCAGGAGCTGGCGGGGCGGAACAACTACACCTGCCTCAAGAAGCTCGTGGTCGAGGCCCTCGGCGGGAAGCCGACGACGATTCTGCCGCCCATCGCCGAGCGGGCGGGCCGCCTCGTCGGCTTCCGATACGGCGTCCGATGGCTCACCCCCGACCGCTTTCGAGCCGAGGTGGTGGATATGGACGCGAAGGAGGCCGTCCGCGCGATGCCCGGCCTGTGGCTCAACGTGACGCCCGACTGGTTCGATCACGATCTGGCGAAGGGCGCCTGGGAGAAGCTGGCCGGCGAGGCGGACGATGACGCCCGCGCCGAACGCTACCCGCTCGGCGCCGCCGGCGAAGTGCTCGTGAAGCCCGGGCGCATTGACGTGCTGGCCGGCGGCAAGCGCTCGACCCTCGCCTGGCCCGAGGCCAAGGCGAAGCGCCTCGTCGTCCGCGCCGCGTCGCCCGACGGCGCGCGGCTGCTCGTCTGCGTCGAGGAACCCCAGATCGGCAAGGGCGGCCAGGGCTTCGGCGGCCCGGGCGCTCCTCCAGGCGGCGCGCCGCAGCCCCCTGCCCTCGAACGCGGCTACTACGCCCTCGACCTCGCCAAGGGCAGCAAGACCCGCGTCGAGATCAAGCCCGAAGCCATCTGGAACAGCAACTTCTCCGTGTGCAGCTACCTCGAGGACGGCACGCTGCTGATCATTGCCGACGACGCTCCCGCCGCGACCCTCGACGAGGCGACGGGCAGGCTCTCGCCCCTCAAGGTGCCGGGCTTCCCGTGGGACAAGTTCATCATCACCAAGTGGGCCGGCCCTGTCCGCAACTGCTACGGCCGCGGCCAGGCCGTGGGCGACGACCGCGTGGCCGTGCTCGCGCGGCAGGGACGCTTCGTCAAGACACCCCACGCGATCGTTGTGTTCCGCGGGAAGGCGGCCGCCGGCCGCCTCGCCGTGCCCCAGGGTTTCCCCCTCGGCGAGCGCAGCTTCCTCCACTGGGCGCCCGACGGCTCGGCCCTGTTGGTCACGGGCGACGACGGCACGAAGATGTGGCTCACCCGCGCTGTGCCGGGCGGACATTTGTGACCCGCGGCCTGCCAGATGCCATCGCCCCATTAGTGGATCAACTCCTCCCCCCGTGGGTTTGATCCACTAACATGGCATCCTAAGCCCTTGTTAAAGCAGCACTTAAGCGTGGCAGCTCTAGAAGATCAGAGCCCTTCTCCCCCCGGCTTGATCCACTAGCAAGGCGCGCCTGAGGCAGATGACCCATGTCAGCGGGAAGCAGGAGCCACATCGGTGAAGCGGCTCGACCGCACGCCGTGGTGGCCGCAATACTCCAGCACCTTGTGCGACGTGAGCATCTGCGTGTCGCCCTCGCGCTCGCGGGCCACCTGGCCGGGCTCGAGGCCCGCGTGGCCGAGGCGCCGCATCTCCTCGGTGTCGTGGCCAGGATGCGCGACGACGAG
>DATKZY010000250.1:0-44093 GCA_035527715.1 Planctomycetota bacterium
AGCGGGGCGGCGGAACGATGGGATGGCCAAAGGGCTTCCGCCGCCCCGCTTCGGGGGCTGAGCCCTGGGTGCTCCCTTACCCACGGCTCCCAAAGCATCGCCGTGGGCTTTATTCCTCCGCCTCCTTCGGAGGCTCAGAACGCGGCCACCTGTCTCGAAGGAGATTACACGCACCCGCGGCGGGGGCGCTGTTGACAGCCTTGCACGGCGGGAGTAGAATCGCCGGCGCGGTGGGGAGCAGGTTCGGACAGGAGCGTGGCGCATGCCCAGCCCAGGCCCCGTGTGGGCGGAGAGGGAGAGGAAGTTCGACTGGCGGGGCGCGCTGCCCTGGATCCTCGGGGTGCTGGCCGTTGCCTGCGCGGCCTACTGGCTGTTCAGTTGCCTGCGGCGCGAGCGGACGAGCGTCATGGGCCAGGATGAGCAGCTCAAGCTCCTCCGCCCGCAGTTGACGAGCGAGGACGCCGGCACCCGCGCGACCGCGGTGCGCCTGCTTGGGGAGCTGGGCGACCCGCGGGCCATCCCAGACGTCCGGGCGAGGCTGAACGACGAGAAGGAGCAGCCCGAGGTCCTCGCCCAAGCCTGCCTCGCACTCGCCGGGCTGAAGGACAAGGCATCCGTGCCCGCCATCCGCCAGAGGCTGGAGGACGCTTCCCCAGTCGTCGTTGCCGCCGCCTGCGGCGCGCTGGCCCAGTTCAAGGACCGGGAGGCCATCCCGGCGATCCGCGAGAAGCTGGACGACGGGGTCCCCCAGGTCGTCGTCGCCGCCTGCGCGGCCCTCGCCGAGTTCGACGACCGCGAGTCCCTCCCCGCCATCCGCAAGAAGCTCGACGACGATTCGCTGGAGGTCGTCCAGGCCGCGTTCGACACGTTGGTGCGATTCGCCGACCAGGATTCCATCCCGGCCATTCGAGCAAAGCTGACGCACGAGGAGCCCGACGTGATTGTCGGGGCATGCAAGGCGCTGACGGCTCTCGACGACATCGGCTGCGGCCCCCTCGTCGTGAAGCTCCTCGATCACGCCGAGCCGGTCGTCGTGTGCGCGGCCGCCCAGACGCTTGCCACGCTTCGGCACAAGGAGGCCGTGGAGCCGCTCGCGCGGGCACTCAAGTCCCCCGACCTCTCGGTACGCCTGGCCGCGGTCGGTGCTCTGGCCGATCTGGGCGACCCCGCCGCCATCGCGCCCCTCCAGACCCTCCACGTCACCCCCCTCGAAGGGCTGGCGGCCAAAGCTACCGACGAGGATGTCGCGCGGGTCCGGGAGGCGATCCAGGGCGCGCTGGCGAAGCTGAGCCCCGAGAAGCCGAAGTGAGCCCCCGGCGGCCAAGGCGCTCCCCAGCGCTTTCCTCCCTCCTTGACTCCCTGCCGGGGCGAGGGTATAATCCCGGCAACTGATCGTTCCGACCCCCAAGGCAGGACTCGCGGTTGCACGACACGAAGCGCGACGAGTTGACGGTTCGGCAGGAGCGGGCGATCCTGGTGGGGACGCTGCTGCCCGGGGAGGACCACGGCGGCGAAGGCCCGCTCGACGAGCTGCAACGCCTCGCGGAGACGGCGGGCGCCCTCGTCGTGGGCCGCCTGACTCAGAAGCTCCCGCAGATCGACCCCCGCACCTACATCGGCCAGGGAAAGGCCCAGGAACTGGCCGAGCTGTGCACGGCGCTCGACGCCGACGCGGTGCTGTGCGACCACGACCTCAGCCCTGCACAACTGCGCAACCTCGAACGCATCACCGAGGCCAAGGTCCTCGACCACAGCGAGTTGATCCTCGACATCTTCGCCACCCGCGCCAAGACCCGCCAGGCCAAGGTGCAGGTGGAGCTGGCCCAGCTCGAGTACACGCTCCCCCGTCTCACGCGGATGTGGAGCCACCTCGACCGCACAGGGGCCGGGATCGGCACCCGCGGCCCGGGCGAACGCCAGCTCGAGACCGACCGCCGCGTGATCACCCGCCGCATGAGCCACATGCGCCGCGAGCTGGGCGACATCGCCAGCCGAAAGCTCCGCGAGGTCAGCGCCCGACGCGAGGAGTTCAAGGTCTGCCTCGTCGGCTACACCAACGCAGGGAAGAGCACGCTGCTGAACGCGCTCACCCACTCGCACGACGCCTTCGTCGAGGACCGCCTGTTCGCCACGCTGGACACGAAGACGCGTGTGTGGCCCCTCGACTCGAGCCATCGCGCGCTCCTGAGCGACACGGTGGGCTTCATCCGCCGCTTGCCGCATCACCTGATCGCCTCGTTCCACGCCACGCTCGAGGAGGCCACCGAGGCCGACCTGCTGATCCACGTCATTGACGTGAGCCATCGCGACTGCTTCCACCAGGCCGAAGTCGTGCGCCAGGTGCTCGCCGAGCTCGGCTGCGCCGAGCAGCCCGTGCTCAACGTGCTCAACAAGACCGACGTGGCGCGACCGACCGTGGAGGCCGACCTCCTGGCCGCCGCGCTGCCCGAGCACATCCGCATCTCCGCACTCGTCGGCACCGGCTTGGACCAGGTCCGGGAACACGTCCTGGCTCTCGTCACCCGACGCGAGGCTCGGGTCACCATCCACGCCCACTGCGGCAGCGGCCGCCTGCTGGCCTGCGTGCACGAGCACGCCAGCATCCTGGCCAGCGCCTGCGAGGACGAGCGGATGGTCTTCCAGGCGCGGGTCGAGCCGCGGCACCTGCCCACGCTGCGGGCCGCCGCCGGGCCGAACGACTCGATCGTCGTGCATCCGCCATCGTCCCTTGGCCCTGCTGCGGAGAGCGGGGGCGCCGGCGCCCCCTGAGCCCGAAAGGCGGCACATGAGCGCCTGGATCCGCTGCCTCGCTGCCTTGGGCCTCGTCACCTCGCTCGCCGCGGGCGGCCAGCGGCCGCGCGCGCCCAGGCCTGAGCCGCCTCCCAAGCCTGACGCCGCGCCGCAGAAGCTCGCCACCACACACTTCGACCTCGAGTTCACGGTTCCGCCCGGCGTCGCCAAGGGCTACGCCGCCCTGTGCGAGCGGGCGTACGGGCGGTTCTGCGACCTCCTGAACGTGCCCGACGGCGAGGTCGTGTGGGAGGGGAAGTGCAAGGTGCTGCTCCTGGCCACGCGCGAGCAGTTCCTCCGCGTCGCCGTCGCCATCGCGGGGCCGGCGGTGGCCATGTCGGGCGGCTTCGCCCGACCCACGAAAAGGGCCCCCCTGATCGTCATGCCCCTCTACGGCCAGGAACGCGTCCGCCTCGAGCAGGTGGTGATCCACGAGATGACCCACATCTTCCTCCAGCTCTACCGCAAGGAAGTGAACCTGCCCACGTGGCTCCAGGAGGGCAGCGCGCAGTTCTTCGAGTTCATGCACCACGCCGCGGACTCGCGGCTCAAGCAGTGGCAGGCCACGGTCAAGGCCCTGGTCGCGGCGGGCACGGCGCGACCGTTGCGCGAGTTCTGGGTCGCCTCGTTCCCGCCCACCGACCGTGCGGGCTACGCGCAGGCGTGGAGCCTCATCCACTACCTTTCGCAGTGCCCGAAGACCAAGGGGAAGATCGGCAAGTTCGTCCTCAAGCTCAAGGAGCTTGTCCCCGAGCGAAGGGGCTTCGTGCACATCCGCTCGGAGGCCGACCTTGCCCCAGCGGCGCGCGAGGCCGGTGCCAAGGCATTCGCGATCCAGGCCGACGCCTTCCAGCAGGTGTTCGGCATGACCGTTGACGACTTCGAGCGGTCCTGGCAGAAATTCGTCCTGGCCACCTACTGAGTTGCATCGTCCATGCGAATCGTCTTCATGGGCACGCCGGAATTCGCGGCCTCGCTGCTCGAGACCCTGCTCTCGTCGGCCCACGAGGTCGCCGGCGTAGTCACCCAGCCCGACCGCCCGAGCGGTCGCCACCACGTGCCGGTGGAGCCGCCCGCGAAGCAACTCGCGATTGCCCGCGGCCTGCCCGTGCTTCAGAGCGACGACGTGAACCGCCGTGCCTTCGTGGAGTTGCTCGCGCAATGGGCGCCCGAGGCCATCGTCGTCGCCGCCTTCGGCCAGAAGCTGGGCCGACGCCTCCTGGCGCTCCCGCCCCACGGCTGCATCAACGTCCACGCCTCCCTCCTCCCTCGCCACCGCGGCGCGGCCCCCGTCGCCCACGCCATCCTCGCAGGCGACGAGGAGACGGGCGTGACCATCATGCGGATGAGCGAACGGATTGATGCGGGCGACATCCTCGCCCAGCAGGCCGTCTCCATCAACCCCACCGACACGACGGGCGACGTGACCCAGCACCTGGCCGACATGGGCGGGGGCGCCCTCGTGAGCGTCCTCACTGCCCTCGAGGCGCGCGAGGCGTACCCGCTCCCGCAGGACCATCGCCTGGCCACGCGCGCCCCCGCGTTCGACAAGAAGGACGGTGCGATTCCGTGGGACCGCCCCGCCGCGTACCTCGCCCGCTTCGTGCGCGCGATGAACCCGTGGCCGGGCGCGTTCACCTTCTGGCTCCCGCCTGGCAGGCCGCCCCTTCGCATCATCATCCACGCCGCCTATGCCCTGGAGGGAACGGCGGCGCACCCAGGCCGGGTGGCTGCGGCGGAGGGCGAGTTCCTCGCCGTCGAGACCGGCGAGGGGCTGCTCCAGCCCTTCTCGCTCCAGCCGGCGGGGGGGCGCCCCATGTCGGCTGCCGAGTTCCTCCGCGGGTATCGGCTGGCCCCAGGAGATGTGCTGGCCCCGTTCGCCTCTCAGTGAACAGGAGACACGAGATGAAGAGGAAAATGTGGCTGGTTGCCGTGCCGCTGGCCCTGGCGGCGCTGGCCGTCGTGGCCGTCTACGCCCAGGAGCCGGCGCCGCCGGCAGGCGGGGTGCTCGCGGGCCTGCGGGTCGGGCAGAACATCGCCATGACCGATGCGGGAGCGGCCGTGCAGCTCACCGTCTTCGCCGTCGAGCGCCCCGGCCCCTTCAAGGTGACCGAGGTGGGCGCCGACTACGTGGTCATTCAGGATCTGGCCGGCCTCAACGAGCACCGCATCCCCCTCACCAGCATCAAGGCCCTCACCCACGTCAAGCGCTGACACTGGTGATCATCTTGACCAGCGGCCGGAGGCCGCCTGCCCGGGGGTAGTCAGAGCTGCATGTGATTGCTACCGTGTGGCTTATGGTGACTGCCCGCCCGTTGCGCCGGCCCCTTCAAGATGATCACCCCCCCTTGCGCGCGCGTGATCATCTTGATCATCTTGAGCGTCGTGCAGGAGGCAGGGGGCGCGGCTGCGGCCCCCGCCATTCGTGCCTGGCACCGCACCAGGCACCGCACCAGGCAGGCGGCGCACTTGCCATTTGGACTCCATAGGCAGGCAACAGACGCCGGCAGCGATGCGGCGATACCGGCTCAATCGCGCTTCGGGCCTCCGACGCCCGGCGGCAGAATCGCCGCCGGGATTCCGAACGGATTGGGGTTCACCGTCCCGTCCACGATCGTGACCGGGCCATAATCCCAGTTGGCAGGAACATCCACGCGCAGGTTGCGGTTCTGGAGGAGCCACAGCCGCGCCGGCCGGGGAAACGCCCCTTGGCGGGCCGTCTTCTCGCCGCACATGTAGATCCAGCCCGCCGCCGCCGTGGTCTCATCCACGTTGCCGAAGGCGTTGGGCGGGTCCATGGGTTTCTGGCGCAGGAGGCACTTGACGTTCTTCGGCCCGCCGTGCGCCCGGCGCCAGTACACGCCCCACTTGGCCCGCGTGTCGTTGTCCTCCAGCCACATCAGCAGGACCAGCTCGTGCCAGCTCCCGTCGTTGGGGAAATCGCCGTCGAAGCTGGGGCCGCTCCGCCACGCCCCCGTTAGGCTCTTCTCGAAGAACGGATCCCAGTGGCCGTCGCCAGGCACCTGCGTCCAGTGGGTTCGCGCGGAACTCACCACGACCGAGGGAGCGGTGAAGAGCGCCTCGGCCTGGACCGATGGCCCGCCCGAGGTGGCCCACACGCCCATCCGGCCGCCGCGCAGGTTTTCCACGGCCACGAACTTCTGCGCTCCGCCGCCCGGCGATGCCTTCGGCCCCTGAATCCACCCCGGATGGAGTCGCCAGTACGTGCGCACCCACAGCCTCGGGTAGTTCGTTGCGTCCGTGGCAATGCGGAATCCGACGTAGGGCGTCACGCCCGGGCCGGGGCCGTTCTTGCCCCACGTGAAGTTGACGCCCGGCTGAAGCCGGATGCCTAGCACCCGCGGGAACACGCACGATGGATCGGGGCCAAGATGGAGCATCGTGTTGAAGACGCGGGCCGGATCCCATCCGGCGGGCAAGTATTTCACCGTGCCCTCCACCCGGAACTGCATGGGCGAGGGGCCGAGGCCCGCGTGGGGATGTTGGCCCTTGGGATAGAGGTCCGCGACCGCGGGGAATCGCGACCAGTCCTCGTGGACGACCACGCCGGTGGCCGGGGGGCGACCGATGGCGGCGTCGGCCGCCGAGGAAGGCTTGGCCTGCGGCTGTGCGGGGGCAGCGGCGCCGCGCTCCTGCGCAGCGAGAGGCGCACAGCAGAGCGACAGGATCGCGCCGGCGATCACAAGCAGCGGGGGTGTGGCCTTCATGGCTATCACTCCTGAAAGCGAATCGGGGGCTCCGTACTACCCTGTTCCCGGTGGCGAAAGTGTTTCACCGGGGGCACGCCCAAACCGAGTTGGGCGCCGACTACGTGGTCATCCAGGATCTGGCCGGCCTGAACGAGCACCGCATCCCCCTCACCAGCATCAAGGCCCTCACCCACGTCAAGCGCTGAGGCCAGGCTCACGGCCCCCATCTCGACCGCCCCCGTGTCACGCACGTGGTCATGATCGAGCGAGATTGGGAGGGCTGGGCCAGCGGCAGGCGCCCCTCGCCCCAGGGGCTCACCTCCTGCTGCGCACAGGTGAGCCCCTGGGCGGGTGGGGCGAAGGTGGCGGGTTGCTGCGAGCGATAAGGTCCTGCCGTTCAGACACTTGCGGCTCTCAGGGCGCTGGACTGCCCTCGCTCTCCCAGGCGCGCCCCCTCCCCCCGTAGTCGCCCCCCCCCATTGCGCACAAGGGCGCGGCGCGCGGCGGCGAGGGCGGGGCAGCGGCACAGGTCACTTGAGGACTTGGAAGAGGTTGCTGTAGTCGTCGGTCCAGAGCACGCGGCGGGCGAGGAGGCGCTGGACATCTTCGTCCTCCTCGACCTCTTCGTCGTGCTTCCTGATGACCTCGCGGATCACCTCGCAATCGAGGAATGCGCGGTTGTTGCTGAGGAGGATCCAGGTGGCCGAGTCCACCCGCTTCTCCTTGTCGGACTTGGATTCGACGATGACGGCCTGGTAGTGAAAGTGGTCGGCGAGGGCGAGGACGACTGGCTCCAAGTCGAGGTAGCGGTTGGAGATGTGGACGGCGAGGACGCCCTCGGGCTTGACCTGGCGGTTGAGGTAGACGTCGAATGCCTCGCGCGTGAGGAGGTGGATGGGAATGGCGTCGCTGGTGAAGGCGTCGAGGGCCAGGACGTCGAAGCGCTGCGGCTCCTGGCGCTCGAGGGAGAGGCGTGCGTCGCCGGGGACGACCTGGACGTCGGCGCCCTCGGCCCGGCTGTCCTCGAGGTAGTGGAACCAGGTGGTGGCGATGCGTTCGACGGCGGGGTTGATGTCGTAGAAGCGGTAGTAGTCGCCCGCCCCGGCGTAGGCGGCGATGGTGCCTGTGCCGAGGCCGACGACGCCGACGCGGAGACCGCCTTGAGGGCCGCGCGGCAGGTGGCGGATGGCCAGGCCGACGCCGCTCTCGCGCCCGTAGTACGAGGTGGGCCAGCGGCGCTTCTCGTCGGCAGCGAACTGGTTGCCGTGCGAGATGCGGCCGTTCTGGAGGCTGTAGTAGTGCTTCTCGGGGTCGCTCTTGTAGTACTCGCTGACCCGCAGGACGCCGTAGAAGTTGCGCGTGAGCGACAGGCAGCCCTTCATCGTGTCGTCGGCCTGCTTCTTGAGCACGACGCCGAGGGCGACGAGGAGGCCGACGAACGCGGGGATGTAGAGCCCGACCCACCATCTCTTCTGCCAGTCGCGGTGCGGCTTGCGGTCGGCCCAGAAGGCCGCCATCGCCAGGGCGCAGCAGAGCCACAGCCCGATGTGCAGCTCCAGGTAGGCAGGGAACACCCTGGGAGCGATGAGCGACACGAACACGCCGCCCACCGCGCCGCCGAGCGACGACAGGAGGTAGAACCAGGTGAGGTACCGCGGGTTCGGCTTCAGCCGCACCAGCTCGCCGTGGCACACCATGCAGCACACGAAGAGGCCAGCCGAGTAGCCGATGATCTGGCCGAGAATCGCCACGTCCACGCCCTCACTCAGGATCCAGGGGATGCCGCCCAGGACCATGGAAACCTGCTCGCCGGCCTCGATGTCGCTGCCGAGGAACCCGGTGCCCGTGACGAATCGCCAGGCGAACTTGGCGAACGCACTGGCCTTCTCGAGGTCGGGCGACTCGGGGGTGCCAAACACCCCGAAACCGGCCTTCACGGGCAGCCGCAGGATCTGGCGCAACAGCTCCCCGCCCCCCATGACCACGAACAGCAGCACCCACCAGACGAACCGCGGATACCACCGCGTGCTGTGGAAGCACAGGATGAAGGACAGGAGGTAGACGGTCAGGGGCAGCACCCAGAGGAAGGGCACGATCGCCACGTCGGCGCACATCTGATTCGTCACGGCCAGCAGCATCAACGACCCGCAGGCGGTGAGTGCCACCCACAGGAGGCGCGTGGTCATGCCCGGGGCTTCCTCGCATCGTGGCACGGCTGGCGCGTCCGGCTGTGTCTTCTCTTCGCCTTGGGGCGCGGGGCCGGGCGGTGGCGCGGGCGGGGGGGCCGGCGCCTCAGGCGTTCGCCACGCGCAGTAGCTCGCCGCGAGCGCGAAGAGGCCGAAGCCGATAGACCAGGCAATCCCCTGCGTCCGGAGGGCGAAAGCGGGCTCGACGAGGAACGGGTAGCTCACCAGGGCGAGCAGAGAGCCGATGTTCGACAGGGCGTAGAGGCGATAGGGCGAGCGATCGGGCCGGGCGATGCTGAACCAGGCCTGGAGGAGCGGGCTGGTCGTCGAGAGCATCAGGTAGGGCAGGCCCACGCTCGCGGCGAGGAGGAGCAGGATGCTCCAGGTCGGGTCGCTGGCCGGCCCCGGCTTCCACTTGGCTCCGGGCAGGATCGGCAGCGTGGCCGCGGCGGCCACGAGGAGCGCGATGTGGATGATCATCTGCTTGCGCTGCGGCAGCTTCGTGCGCAACAGGTGGGCATACGCGTAGCCCGCGAGGAGCAGCAACTGGAAGAAGAGCATGCACGCCGTCCACACCGCCGGTCCGCCGCCGAACCAGGGCAGGATGAACTTGGCGATCAGCGGCTGAACCTGGAAGAGGAGGAAGGCGCCGAAAAAGATCGCCAACGCATACTGAAGCAAAGGACACTCCTGCGCCCAGGACGGGCAACGCTCAGGTGCCGCGTTGCCCACAGGCCGGGCAATCGGGCCGGCGCGGGATGCGCACGCGGGTGAAATCCAGGTCCCACACATCCAGGCACATCGCCTCATCGCGAGGCTCGAGCGCGCCGACGAGGAGACGGAGCGCCAGCGCGCACTGGAGCGCGCCGACGACCGCCGTGGTCGAGTTCAGGATGCCCGCCGTGGCCGCCGTGGGTGTGGTGCCCGGCGCCGGCAGCTCGGCCAGGAGGCACCGGTAGCAGGGCGTCCGCCCCGGCACGATGGGCATCACGAACCCTGTCGAGCCCACGGCTCCCCCGACAATCCACGGCGTGCCGCTCTTCAGGCACGCGGCGTTGATGAGCGAGCGGGTCTGCACGTTGTCCGTGCCATCCATCACCAGGTCGAAGCCGGAGAGCAGGGCCTCGACGTTGCCCGACGCGACTTCGCACACCTCGGCTTCGAGGGTGACCGAGGAGTTGACCTCGCGGAGCTGCTCGACGGCGGCAATGGCCTTCGGCGTCCGCTCGCGCACGTGGCCTTCGTGAAAGAGCACCTGGCGCTGAAGGTTGTCCAGCTCCACCACGTCGCGGTCAATGATGCGGAGGCGGCCGACGCCCGAGCGGGCGAGGTTGTTGGCGATGTTGGTGCCGAGGGCCCCGCATCCGACGACGACGACGGCGGCCGCGGAGATCCGTCGCTGGCCCTCCGGGCCGATCAGCTCCAGGATCTCTTGGCGAATGTATCGGGAACTAGGCAAAGTCGTGTTTCCGCGACCTGCGAAGCAGGCTCGTGATGCGGGGGCCGGCCTGTCGGGCCTGCCTGCTCGCGGGCATCGTCAGCGGCTCGTGATGCCCAGGAATCGGAGCATTGCGACGACGCCCATCCCCACGATCACCAGCGCCATCAGGCCGATGGGCACGACGGCGACCAGGTAGAGCGCCCAGTCCTTGCCACCCCACTTCGACTTGTCCTCGAACTCGTGCCCACACTCGGGGCACTTCACCTTGCGGCTCGCCATGCCCGTGCTCCTTCTCGCCCTCCGTAGCCTTGGCGAAGGAGGGTCGTGCCCACAGTATAAGCCGCCGCCCCGCGCCGGTCAACTGCCGGTGGCGAGTGTGCGCGCGGGCCACTTGACAGCCGCCCCCCGTCTCAATACCCTGGGAGCCACCGAGGAGAAGCACGCATGAGCTACTGCAAGTACTGCGGGGCCTGGCAGATCTACGTCAGCAAGTCCGACCCGTGCGGGAAGTGCGGCAAGGAGCAGAGCGACCCCACCGAGCTGGCCTGGTACTGCTCGCTGTGCGGCAAGTTCGAGTACCTGGGCGCCGACAAGGATGCCTGCGCCGCCTGCGAACGCAAGCAGCAGCCGAAGTAGCCCCGGGCGACCCGACGCCGAAGGCACAAGGAGTGAGCGACGTGGACCGAGCGGAGCGATGGGCCTGCGTGGTGCACTTCACCGTGGCCGCGGCCCTGGCGGCGGCCCTCCTCGGCGCGGCGGAGAGCGGCGAGGCACAGCCGGCGCCCGAGTGGGACGCCAGGTTCGTGACGATGCAGGTGCCGAAGCGCCTCGTCACCGACCAGGTCTTCCACGCGACCATCACCATGAGGAACACCGGCACCCAAACCTGGCGGGAAGGGCGGGACATCACGCCCACGAGGCTCCGTTCCCAGGACCCCGAGGGCAACACGACCTGGGGCACGAACTACATCATCCAGGGCCAAGGAACCACCGTGGCGCCAGGGCAGGAGTTCACCTACAAGTCCAACCTCAAGGCTCCCAGCACGCCGGGGGAGTACGGGTTCCGGTGGAGGGTCGCTGGCAAACCCGGGTGCTTCGGCGAGCCGACGGCGAAGGAGACCATCGTAGTCGAGAAGCGGGAGGAAGGCCCCGCTGTTCCGCCGCCGGCGCTGCCGCCGCCCGACGAGAAGGGCAAGCGCGTCCTGACCATCGAGGACTTCGAGTACCTCGGCTCGTTCAAGGTGCCGCCGAAGGTGGGCCGCGGCGGCGCGGGCTACTCGGAATGTGGACTGGCCCTCCGCAAGGCCAAGGATGGCTCCCTGCGCCTGCTCCTGAACTACACGCACCCGGGCCAAACGCTCTGCGAGATCGAGATCCCCGCACTGGCGAAGTTCGAGAACCGCAACGCCGCCCCGCTGAAGGTGGCCGAAGTCAAGAAGGACTGGGGACCGCTCTCCGCCAGCAAGGTCTCTCCGAACGGCGGCCTCTGGTGGGACGAGGGGACGAAGACCCTGTACTGGACCTACTACCACGGCTACTGGACGGGCGGCCCCCTGCCCGTGCTGAACGCCTGCAAGCTGGGCGACGACGGCACCGTCACGGTTGTGGGGTCATGGACCGTGCCCAACCAGAAGTGGCACTGGGGCGGCGTGACCAGGCTCTCCCGCGAGTTCGCCGAGCGGTACACCGGGGGCAGGACGCTGGCGCTGGGCTTCGGCGGCTACTACAGCATCTGTGGTCCCGCCAGCCGCGGCCCCGCCCTGGGCGCCATCGCCGACCCGGACCCCGCCAACCAGGGCAAGGACGTGGACCTGGTGGAGCTTCTCGGCTACAAGAGCCCGGCCAAGGCGCCCAGAGACGGCAATTACTTCAGCGCCAACTGCGGCTTCTGGGCCGACCCGCCCGAGAACGCCGGCAGCGGCTACTGGACCTTCGACGACTGTTGCCACAGCGGCGTGTTCATTGACCTGCCCGACTCGCACGCCTACATCGCCTTCGTCAGGCTGGGCACCGGCAGAATGGGGTACGACTACGGCGCCATCCGCTCGGCCGGGAGCGCGCAGTACTGGTACTTCTACAATCCCAGGGACCTCGGCGACGTGGCCAAGGGAGCCAGGAAGCCCGGCTCGGTCGTGCCGTACCTGATGGCGAAGGACTCCGACGGGATGGGAGGAACAGCCACCGGCTCTTGCTTCGATGCGGGAGAGAGGAAGCTCTATCTCGTGCGGACGGGCTGTTACCGCGTCGGCACCGAGGCCCATCCGCTGGTGCACGTCTACAAGGTCAAGTAGTCTCCACGACGCCACAGGCTTCCAGCCTGTGGGGGAACGGGCTCCCGGAAACGCAAGAGGCCGAATCTCAAGCGCATACGGCTGAGATTCGGCCTCTTGACCTGGTGGAGGATAGGGGGCTCGAACCCCTGACCTACAGACTGCCAGCCTGTCGCTCTCCCAACTGAGCTAATCCCCCAGTTCCCCCGAATTATAGCAGCGGGCCGCGGAAAAGTCAACCGCCAATGCTCACGGGATCAGCACGGCGGCTCCGCGCACCTCGCGGCGCTTCAGGGCGCACAGCACCTTGTTGGCATCGGTCAAGGGATACGCCATCGTGTCGGTGCGGAGGGGGATTTCCGCCGCCAGGCGCAGGAGGGCCTGGCCGTCGCGCCGCGTGCTCGCCGTCACGCTGCGCATCGTGCGCTCGTAGTACAGGTCGCGCTCGTAGTCCAGCTCCGGAATCGAGGTCATGTGAATGCCCGCGAGGGCCAGCGTGCCGCCGCGGTTGAGCGCCCGCAGGGCCAGCGGGATCAGCCAGCCGGCGGGCGCGAACACGACCGCCGCGTCGAGCTTCTCGGGCGGCGTGTCCTTCGCATCGCCCACCCAGCGGGCGCCGAGGTCAATCGCGTGGCTCCTGTGCTCCTCGCCCCGGGTGAAGACGTAGACGCTGCACTCCCAGTGGCGGGCGATCTGGATGGCGATGTGGGCCGATGCCCCGAAGCCGTAGATGCCCAGCCGCCCGCCGCGGCGAATCTCGCTCAGCTCGAGCGCCCGGTAGCCGATGATGCCCGCGCACATCAGCGGCGCCGCCTGCTCGGCCTCCAGGCCGTCGGGCACCTCGTAGGCGAAGTCCTCCGACACCCGCGTGTGCTCGGCGTAGCCGCCGTTGGCGTGAAGGCCCGTGAACCGGGCCGACTCGCACAGGTTCTCCGTGCCCTTCCGGCAGAAGCCGCATCGTCCGCAGGCCGAGTGGAGCCAGCCGATGCCCACGCGCTGCCCCAGGGCAAAGCGCTGGCAGCCCTCCCCCAGCGCCTCGACCACCCCGATCACCTCGTGCCCGGGGACGATAGGCACCCACTCGGTGCCCAGGTCGCCCTCCACCGTGTGAAGCTCCGTGTGGCACACGCCGCAGGCCAGCACGCGCACGACGATCTCGCGCGGCCCGGGTTCGGGCTTCGGCACGTCGGCCAGCCGCAGCGGCTCGCGCTCTGCCGGCCCGCACTTCTCCAGCACCATCGCTCGCATAGGCGCGTTGCTCTCTGAGGCAGGGGGACATCGCATCACAGACCTCACAAGCCTAGCCCCTTCCCCGGCGTCTGTCAACCGACAGTGGGCGGGGAGCATGCCCCCCACGCAGCTCGGCGCCCCGACGGGGCGTACTATGGTAGCCCAGGGCAACGCCCTGGGAATAGGGCCACCACACACGCAGCCCTGAAAGGGCGTACTATGGCCGTGGCTCGTAGTACGCCAGGGCGTTGCCCTGGGCCATCATAGTACGCTCCTTCGGAGCTGTGACCGCTCGTAGACACCCCCCCAAGCCCGAATCGCGCTTGACAGCCGCATCCGCCCGCGCGATGATGCGGGCGACAAGCGTTCGTTCAGGGGGACGATCGTGAGACTTCGCACAGCCTTCCGCCGCCTGCTCCTCGTCCTGGCCTTCGCCAGCCGCGCCTATCCCGGCGCCCCCGAGACGGCCAAGCCTATCCCGCCCCAGCCCAAGCTCGGAACCGTCGCCGTCGTCGTAGACAAGGCAGAGGTCAAGGCCGGCGACAAGGTCGTCGCCACGGTCGAGAAGGGCCGCATGTTCGGCGTCATCGAGCGGCAGGGCGACCTCGTCGAGATCCAGGTCTGCGTCGGGACCGACATTCGCCGCGGCACCCTCCCCACCTCCGCCGTCAAGTTCCTCACCGACGACGACATTGACCTCGCCGCCGAGTGGCTCAAGGTGGCGAAGGACCTCAACCCGAACCTCGACGTCCCCGCCTGCCGAGCCAAGCTCGACGCCCTCATTGACCGTGTCGCCGCCGCAGCCGCCGCGGGCAAGACCCCGCGCCAGAAAGCCCGCCTCATCGGTGTCCAGCTCTTCGAGCGCGAGGGATTCACAAACAAGCTTGGCGTGAAGACCCCGGACCATCTCCTCGACCTGAAACAGGGTGATTGCTTCGGCTTCTCGTTCCTGTATCTGTGTATTGGCCAGAAGCCCAGGATGCCGCTCTGCCTCGTGACTTCACCTGACCACGCCTTCGTCCGGTACGAAGACCGCGGCGAACGCTTCAACATCGAGACAACTCAGCAGGGGAAGCTGCACGACACTGACGGTTATCTTCGGGAGCCCTTGGGGGTGCAACGATTCAGCCAAGTCGGTGGAACTCACCTTGTGAGCCTACCGGTTCCGAGCGCTTTGGGCGCTCTGTTCTACGCCTGGGGGAAGTTGCGCGACGATGTGGGCAATTCAGCGGAGGCTTGTGAGATGTACGCGAAGGCGGCTGAGATCAACCCGCGAGACTCAGATGCCTACTACAACTGGGGCTTGGCGCTCGGCAAGATGGGCAAGCCGGTGGATGCCTGCGCGATGTGCGCGAAGGCGGTCGAGACTAACCCGCGACACGCGGGTGCCTACAGCAACTGGGGCGTGGCGCTGGGCGCGATTGGCAAGCCCTCAGAGGCCTGCGAGAAGTACGCGAAGGCGGTCGAGATCGATTCGCGACTCGTGGAGGCCTACAACAACTGGGGCGTGGCGCTCGGCAAGATGGGCAAGCCGGCGGAGGCCTGCGAGAAGTACGCGATGGCACTCAAGATCAACCCGCAATACGCGAGGGCCTGCTTCAACTGGGGCGTGGCGCTGCGCGCGATGGGCAAGGCTCCCGAGGCGTGCGAGAAGTTCGCCAAGGCGGTCGAGATCAACCCGCGCCTCGCGGAGGCCCACTGCGGGTGGGCCGCCATGCTGCACGTGTTTGGCAGGTACGCACAGGCATGCGAGAAGTTTGCGACAGCCATCGAGATCAACCCGCAATACGCGAATGCCTACTTCAACTGGGGCCTGGCGCTGAAGGCCCTTCTGAAGAACGCCGAGGCGATTGAGAAGCTCGACAAGGCGGCGGAACTCGACCCCGCTCTGAGGCCGAAGGTCGAGGAACTGCGGAAGGAACTCCTGGGCAAGTAGCAGGCGGCCGCGGCCCCGGCCCCCTCGCCCCGACCATGAACTCGTCGCGAAGCTCCCGCTTCGCGACGGCGAGCCGGAAGCTCCCGCTTCCACTGCTCTGCGGCCGGAGCCGCATGAGCGGCGTTGCGAAGCAGGAGCTTCGCAACGAGGGTGGCGTCAGGACAACGCTTGCTTGACGACTCCCGCGGGCGGGCCTATAATCGCGGGCGATGAGTCGCCTTCACTTCCTCACTCCCGCGGCGCTGCTCCTCGTGCCTCTGGCGCTGGGGGCGTTCGCGCTCTGGCGCCGGCGGCTGGGCGGCGTCCTCACGCTCGCGGCCGCGCTGTGCCTGTGCGTGGCGCTGGCCCGGCCGCACTGGGCGACGGCGACGCGGCGCGTCGCCCGCCTCTACGCGCTCGATGTCTCAGGCAGCCTGTTCCTCGACACGCCGAAGGCCCTGGCCGCCATCCGCCAAAGCATGGCCGACCTCGGCGCCGAGGACCGCGTCGCCCTCCTCGCCTTCGCGGCCGAGCCGCTCGTCGCGCTTCCTCCCGTGGCCCCAGGCAGGGTGCCCGCCGAGCTGTCGCTGCCCGGCCAGCTCGTGCGGCCCGACGCGACGGACATCGCGGCCGCCCTCCGCGCCGCCGCGCAGCAGCTCGCCGACCCCGCCTACGACCGCCAGGTCGCCCTCCTGTGCGACGGCCGGCAGACGGCGGGCAGCGCCGACCTCGAGGCCGCCCTCGTCGCCGACGCGGGCCTCCGCATCTTCGCCATTCCCGTCGGGCCGGGCGAGGTCCGCGACGCCCGGGTCGCGCTCCTCCGCGCGCCCTCCCGCGTGCGGGTCGGCGAGCCGTTCGACCTCGAGGTCGAGCTGCTCGCCACCGCGCCCATCGAGGCCGCGCTCTCGCTCACCCGCGACGGCGCTCCCCTGGGCGAGCCGCGGCGCGTGGCGCTCGCGCCCGGCCTCCCCCGTCGCCTCGTGGTGCAGGACCGGCTCGATGCGCCCGGCACCCGCCTCTACGCCGCGACCCTCGCCGTGGCCGACCGCTGCGCCGAGAACAACTCGGCCCAGGCCGTCGTGCGGGCCGAGGGGGCGACGCGGGTCCTCTACCTCGCCCCCGGCAACCCCGCGCTCGCGCGCCTGCTGGCCACGGCCCAGGGCATCGAGGTCCAGCGCCTCGGCCCGCCCGACTTCCGCGGCGCGGCGAGCCATCTGACGGGGGCCGATTGCCTGGTGCTCGACGGCGTGGCTGCCGAGGAGCTTTCCCCCGCCGGGCATCGCGCGATCCGCGACTGGGTGCGCGACACGGGCGCCGGCCTCATCGCACTCGGCGGCCCGGCCAGCTTCGGCCCCGGCGGCTACGCCGGCACCCCCGTCGAGGAGGCCCTGCCCGTCCTGTGCTCGCGGCCCCGCAAGATCGCTCTCCTGGTGGCGCTCGACGCCTCGGGCAGCATGGCCGAGCGGGTCGCCGACCGCTCGAAGATCGCCTTCGCCCGCGAGGCGACGCTGCGCTGCGCCGCCCGCCTGCGCGAATCGGACAGCTTCGGGCTCCTCGCCTTCGCGGCCGAGCCGCGCCTGGTCCAGCCCATCGGCCCCGTGCCCAAGCCCGACCGCTTAGCCCGCCTGCTCGACGACATTGCGCCGCACGGCCCGACCGAGCTGGCGGCCGCCCTCGAACGCGCCCTCGCCCTCCTCGCCCCCGCCGCGGCCCAGGTGCGCCACGTCATCCTCGTCTCCGACGGCCAGGTGACCGCCGACCAGGCGACGCGCATCCGCGCCTCCGACCTCAAGGCCCGCATGGCCAACGCCGGCGTCACCCTCTCCGCCCTCATGACCGGCCAGGACCCCAAGGCCATCGAGCTGCTGACCGAGCTGGCCGGGGCCAGCTTCCGCCTCGTCGAGGCCCCGGCCGACCTGCCCGGCGTCTTCCTCGACGAGCTTCGCAAGATCACCTACGGCAGCCTGATTCAGCAGGGCCGGGCAGCCGCCCGCGCCGCCCCCGGCGCCGAGATCGCGCGCGGTATCGCCCCGGCCGCCGTCGCCGGCTACGTCCGCACATTTGCCAAGCCCACAGCGGTCGCCGAATGGCTCGTCGGCGAGCCCTCCGACCCGCTCCTCGCCCGCTGGCAGTTCGGCCTGGGGCGGGCCGTCGCCTTCGCCTCCACCGTCGGCACGGCGTGGGACGAATCGCTCTGGGGCCCCGACGGCCCCTCGCGCCTCTGGACCCAGGCCGTGCGCTGGGCGGCCCGCCCCCCGCACACGCCCGGCTTCGAGGCCGAGGCCGCCGAGCGCGGCGACGAGATGCTCCTCACCGTGAGGGCCGAGCACGACGGGCGTTTCCTCAACGCCCTCCACCTCGCCGCACGCGTCGCCCCGCCGCTGGGCGCCGCCTTCGACGTGTCGCTGCGCCAGACGGCTCCCGGCGAATACCAGGCCGCCTTCCCCGCGCCGCTCCAGGGACCCTACCACGCGACGATCATTGACCAGGAGAAAGGCCCCCGCCTCACCCTGAGCGTCGTCAAGAACTACTCGCGCGAGTGGGAGGCATTCGGCGTGGACCGCCCCGCCCTCGAGGCCATCGCCCGAAACGGCCAAGGCGCGGTGCTCGCGAGCCTCGACGACCTTCGCACCATCGAGCCCAAGGCCGCCCCTGGCCAGGCCGACGTCGCCTGGCTCTTCCTCGTCGCCGCCCTCACTCTCTTCATCGCCGACGTCGCCCTCTCAGTCCTCCGCTCCCAGCGCACCCGCTTGTGACCGCCGCTTCACGTACTCGCACAACCTCCTCAATGGGCACTCCGCGCACCGCAGCCCCGTGGGCCGGCAGAGCGTGCGCCCCAGGCTCAACAGGTTGAGGTGGAACGACAGGGCCTTGCCCGCCGGCACCAGCGGACGCATCAGGCGAAACGTTCGCTCGGCGCTCGCCGTCTCGGGCGCCAGCCCCAATCGCCGCACGATGCGGTGCACGTGGGTGTCCACCGCGAAACAGTCGCGCCCGCACGCGAAGAGGAGCATCACGGCGATCGTCTTCACCCCCACGCCTTCCAGCGGCAGAAGGGTCGCGAACACCTCCTCGGTCGGCATCCGATGGACGGCGTCGAGGTCGAAGGCCCCGAAGCGCTCGCGCACCCAGCCGAGCAGCGTGTGGATGCGTCGGCTCTTCTGGCGGGCCAGGCCGCCCGAGCGAATCGCCGCCTCGATGCGAGCCGGCCCCGCGGCGAACGCCGCCACCCACGTCGGGAACGCCGCCCTCAGGGCATCGAAGGCACGCCCAGAGTTCACGTCGCTCGTGCTCTGCGACAGCACGGTGCGCACCAGCGCATCCAGCGGCGGCTCCGGGCCGTCCCGCTCCGGCACCCCGAAGCGTCGCTCGAGTGCCGCCACGGCCCGAGCCGCCTTCCGCTTGAGCGCGCGCGTGGCCTCGCCTCGGTCCCTCATGTCTTGTGTCTTCTCCTCGGCCTCCCACGCGAACGGGGCAGAGGCATCATACGGCTTCCCTGCCTCGCGTCAAGCGCACTTCCCCCACAGAGTGCCAACACAGAGTGCCAACTGTCCCTCTGAGGTCTGGCACTCTGTGGCCACTGCGACGCGGCCGCCTGGCCGCGACGCAGAAAGGGGTAAGGACGGCTCGTCCGCGCGGCTCTCGACACGCGTCTCGCCCATTAGGCGCTCACCTGTGCACCAGGGGGGGTGAGCGCCTAGCAGGGGGCGGCGTAGCCAATGCCGTGATGGCCGTAAGCGCCCAGTCTACCAAAGGTTACAGCTAGCGCAGAGTCCCACTCAGCCAGCTAGTTGCGCTAGGCGCTCACCCGTGCGCAATGGGGGGTGAGCGCCTAGCACTTGTCATCCCGGCCTTGTCGAGGGCCCGGGCCGAGCGAAGCGAGGGCAACCTTTCAGGGGGTTGGCGCGACATATCCAGGGCGTGCTGCCCGAACCAGGGACCCAGTTCGGAGTGCGGCCTTCAGGCCGTATCCTCCGCCTCCGGTGCCGTCAACTACGGGCTAAAGCCCTCACTCCGAACGGTTCGCGCGCCCGATTTGGGCAACACGCCCTCCACACTCGACACCACGACTCGGACACGGCGCGGACGCCCCGGCGGGCCGGTGACGGCCCCGCGACATGTTGATTTCCCGCAAAACGTGTTGCCAGGAATCAACATGCACGTAACTCCTTACTCATACCTGCCTTAGCTATGACTCCGAGGCAAGAATGGCAGTGGGCATGTTGCCAGACATCAACATCCTGCCAAAATGGCCGACTCCTGCGGTGCCAGACCACTGGCCGCACTCAACGCAAGTCGTTAAGGCATAATGCTTTAGGTTCTCAGATAAAAAATATCTCAGGATGCCCATACGGGCATGCCGTTTGCAGGTTCTCCAGCATCGCTTGAGCGAAGTGGGAATGGTGCTGTACACACCGGGCCGGGGCGTGCGGCATCTGAGCCTCAAGCGGATGCATTCGTGAGCGCGCGTCACCTCGAGATGCACAACAACACAGGCGGGGAATTCATGAGAAAGCGGCTTTTGTCCTTTGCCATCCTCCTGGCCCTCTGCACCCAGGCCTCGGCCACGGTGCTCTACATCACGACCGAGGGCACAGGAGGCCAGAACTGGATCTACGGCTGGGACGTGGCGGCCAACGGCGGCCTGGGGGGGGCGGTCTACGAGCGCAATCTCACCACCGACACGAATGGCAACAGCCCGCTCGAGTTGCCGCTGGCCATCTGGGACACCGTGCGCACGACGGGCAGGGATGCATATGTATCCGACGTGTCGGGGTACGGTCACGAGTACTCCCTGGATCTGACAGCGAAGACTGCGGGGAGTGGGCCGGCCCCCATTGATGGCGACCTGCACTACCCCAACACGGACGACCTGCTCTACGATGGCACCGCCATCGAGGCCCAGCTCTACTTCGACTCGGCGGTGACACGCCACAACTACTCGTTCCACCAGGTTCTTACCCCCGGCGACCGGCACACCGAGGTCTGGGTGTTCGATGACGACTGGAGCAACGGGCAGGCCCTCTTCCGGACCGCGAAGAACGTGGTCCTCAACGGCATCACCTACGACTACCGCAACTTCGATGGCAGCCACCCCTATGGGACGATCTGGGGCAACTCGGACAACGGATCGAGTATCTACAGGTACGACATCGACTACGGTGCCGGCGTGCCCACTGCCTCGCCGCTCCTAAGCTTTGGCGTGCGGAACTCCCAGTTCGGCCTCGCCTTCGACCCATACTCCAACCTCGTCTGGACCCACACGGGCAGCAACCTCTACGGCTGGGACACCAGCGGAAACCAGATGTACGTCCAGGACGTCACCGGCCTCGGCGGCGTGCCCATCGAGGGCAACATCTTCGGCATGGAGATGACGCCAGTCATCCTGGATACGCCCACCCTCTCCTCTGAGCCTGGCGGCGGCATCAACTTCGGGCCGGTGCTCGTGCCCAACGCCGCCCAAGTGCCTGGCGGCACCACCCTCACCCAGGACCTGCAAGCCCTGGTTAACGGCACGGGAAGCCTCAGCGGCATCACCTTCCCCGCCGTCACCGATACAACGCACTTCACTCCCGACTCGACTGACCCCGCCACCCCCGACCCCGGCGGCGTTTACACCATTGCGGCGGGCGGGCACCAACTCAGGACCTACACGTATACGCCCGACGTGCGCACGGGGTACGATGGGCTCGGAAACCCCATCTACGATGAGGATCTGGGGCACATCCTGTACAGCGACGACGGGTTGGGCAATCCGGATAGCGTGCAAACCGTGCCCATTGGCTTCCGTGGTCGCGGCGTGGCGCCCCTGAGCGACGTGAGCACCGTCGCCGCCGTCACCCGTGTGGACACGGCCAGCACCCTCGCCGACTCGGCGCAGCTCTACGTGCACAACGCCGGCGACGGCAATCTCGACCTCCGCTGGGACCCGACGACCCAGTCGAACCTGCTCACCGGGCCCCCCATCACGGATCCCGGCGGCAACTTCGCCCTCGTCGGGGGTCCGGTCAACCTCAGCCTATACGACGACGGCACGGTGGACGTCGACGAGATTACCCCACTCGACAGGCAGACAGTGAACTTCATCTACACCCCCACCGCCGGACTCGGCCGGAACAACACGGAGTCCACGGGCGCGCTCCTGCTCGATTTCGCCAACGGCAGCCCGAACGGCCTGAACGATGCCCACCCGGTCGCCTACACCCTCCAGGGCCAGATCGTGGGGCCGGTGTACAACAGCGTCGTCGCCCCTGACGGGACGATGGACTACGGCTGGGTGGTCCTCGGCGGCAGCAGGGTTCAGGACCTCAGCATCTCCAACGTCAGCCCCGACGGCGACCTGGATGCCCTCACCGACCTGACGCTCCTGTCGTACGACATCACAGGCACCGACGCGGCGCTCTTCTCCATCGTCAACTGGGCCGACGGCACGTCCCCGTACCTGGGCGGCGCGCTCCCCGTCGGCGGGCCCGTCCTCGACCTGGAGGTCAAGATCCAGCTCCTCCCGACGACTCTGCCGGGGGACAAGGAGGCCTGGCTACGGGTCTACACCGACGAGGAGGCGGCCCTTGGCGCCGCCGGCTCGTACTTCGATTACCACTTGATTGCCACCGGCTACGAGGTGATTCCTGAGCCGACCAGCCTGACGCTGCTGGCGCTCGGGGGCCTGGGCGTCGCCTGGCGCCGCCGGCGGCAGGGCAAGCGGCAGGCTCGCGGATAGCGCCCGCTGTGCCGCCACAACTCGGCATACTCCCACGGGGCAGGGGCCTTCTCCCCTGCCCCGCTCCATGCCTGGGCAGGCGCCCAAGCACGTGGCACTCTAAGCAGAGCAAGGACGGAGCGGAGAATCTCTCAGGCGGGGTTGGCCCGTTGACACCGTGCACTCCCGGCGTCGGACATC
Organism: Planctomycetota bacterium; assembly: GCA_035527715.1. Taxonomy (GTDB): domain Bacteria; phylum Planctomycetota; class PUPC01; order DSUN01; family DSUN01; genus DSUN01. The sequence goes on from DATKZY010000250.1 coordinate 22,444, forward strand.
TCCTGGCTCACGGCGCCAGCGTGACCTCGCCGAAGCGGTCGGGCTCGTGGACGTTGGATTCGGGGCTCCAGACGTAGACCTGGCGGCCGCCCTTGGCGGAGATGACGCGGATGACGTTGAGGCGAAGCACGTCGCCTGGCTTCGCGCCGCCGGGCACCAGCTTGTCCAGCGGGAAGGTGAGGCGGATCGTCCAGCGGTCGGGGGCCGAGGTGTCGCTCTTGAGGGCGACCCCGCTGTCCCACGTGTTGCCGTCCTCGCCGTGGGCGAGGGCCTCGAAGGCGCCCGTCGGGCCGACGCCAAGCTGGCGATACGGGCGGCTGGGCTGCTTCGAGACGAAGACCTCCCAGTCGTCGCTCGCCCACACGACGCCGTCGGTGACGAGTGTCTTGGGGTCAATCTTCTCCTCGAGCTGGACGCAGAGGCGCGTGCCATCGTGCGCGAGGCGGGCCTCGAGCCTGCGGTCGGCCGCGCCGCCTTCCCGCCTGGTGAACCCCGTGAGCACGGCGGCCTTCGCCCAGTCAATCTTCGCGGCGTCGCCGCCGGCGTCGGGGAGTCGCGGCACGCTCGCCTTGCCGACGGGCGCCTTCGCCCTCGCGAAGTACTTCGCGCGCCCCTCGACCATGTAGTCCCACACTTCTTTCTCGAAGAGGGCGACGCGCTGCTTCTCAGCGTCGGTGGCCGCAGCCTGCTTCGCGGCGGCCATCAGCTCGGCGAAGCGCGCCATGCGCTCCTCGGTGCCCAGGTGTTCCCAGGCCGCCTGTTTCGTCTGGTGGCCAGAGAACCCGGCGGGGTAGTTGGCGGGGTTCGAGTAGGTTTCCTCGATGGCAAGGTAGAGCTGCTCCATCGGCTCGGCGGCCGCGCCGTAGTAGCCCTGGAAGTAGTCGTCGAGCACCGCGTCCACGCTCTGCGTCGGGTCGTCGAGGAGCTTGCAGGTGACGTAGTTCTCGACGTCCTGCCCCCAGCCATTGAAGAAGGCGCCGCGCACGCCGTAGCGGTGGTAGAGCTTCAGCCAGCGCTCAATGCCGTGGGCGAAGAAGCCGGGGAAGCAGTACCACTGGCCGTTCGTCGCCACCTCCTGAGGGAAGCAGTAGTAGAGCCACAGGTAGATGGGGCGTCTCTTCTCCCTGGCGACCCACGACTTGAAGAACTTGAGATCGTTGTCCTGGATCGCCGGGTCATAGGTGTTGCGGATCTGGAGGCAAAGCTGGACGGCGATGTTGGGCTCGAGCCGCACGCCTCGCGGGTAGTAGCCATATTGGGCGTAGGCAAGGGTGGCCAGGAACTTGTCGGGGTGCGACTCCTTGATGGCCTTGGCCACCTTGTTGGCGAAGCCGAACACGTAGCCGCTCGCGTAGCCGTTCGAGAAGAAGTCGCTCTTCGCCGCCCTTCTCAACTCGGCCTGGCAGGCATCGCACTTGCACCAGCTCCCGTTGTCCATCGGCACGAGTGCGAAGAAGTCGCCGAAGGCCACCGCGTTGGCCTTCTTGCCCTTGCCGTCGAAGTAGTCGCGGGCGTCCTCGACGACTTGGGCGATGAAGCCCTCGTTGGTGTAGCACATCTGCGGCGGCTGGCCGTCGTAGCCCTGAGCGAAGAACTCGGGCTTCTTCCCAGCGAACAGCTCGGCCTGCTTGGGGTCGGCCGCCTTCTCCCAGAAACGCGGGTAGTAGCCGTAGAAGGAGTGGTTGGCCTGGTACCTCTCGCCGCCGAGGCGCATGCGGTGCAGGAACAGGCGGTTCATGCCGCGCTTCGCGTGGATGTATTGCCAGCGGTCGGGGAACCGTTTCTGGAGATCGGCATAGCCGAGCTTGTCAATCTCCTCGAGCTGCGGCGACTTCGGCGGCCAGAGGCTGCTGACCATGTTGTAGACCTCGCTCATGCCCATCGGCCAGCCGATATCGCGATAGGCGAAGGCGGGGGCGCGGCGCACGTCGCGGCCGAAGACCGCCAGCGAGCTCGAGCGCGGAGCCACCGTACCCACCTCCGTCGGCGAATACCAACGCACGTCGCAGTAGCGCTCGAGGAAGTCGTAGACGGCGTAGAGCGTGCCCTGCTCGTCGAAGAGGTCGGGCCACGTCTGGAAGCGGAAGGGGTCGGACTCGTCGTACTTCACGGTGCCGCGTTCGTCCTTGTCGCGGCCCATGAGCACGAGGGCGCGGGGCAGGAAGCGGATGAGGTATTCCTGGGAGCGGAGGTCTTCGGCCTTGAGGCGGAGGGCGATGGTGGCGGCGCTCTCGCCGACCAGGATGCGGTCGGTGTCGGGCTCAACCTTGGCGTCGTCGCCCACGATGGGCAGCGTGGCGCCGGTGATGAGTTTCACGTGGTGCTGAAGCTCAAAGGCGGCGAGTTGGGCCACCTTCGTCGGCTCCTTCGCGATCACGATCGTCGCGCTCGGCTGGCCGTTGACGGCCATCAGCACCACATGCTGCTTCCGCCGCAACAGGCCCGAACAGCCCTGAAGCGCCAGGAGGCCACACAACGCGGCGCAAAGCGACCATCTGCTCATGTCGCACTCCCGTTCGCCTTCTCGATGTCCGCCTCGCTCAGAATGCCGCCATTCTGGCGAAGGACAGCCTGGAGCTTCCCCACGTCGAGCCGCCGCGGCGGCACGCCGTCCTGGAGCGACATGGCCGCCGCGGTGCCCGCGGCCTCGCCCGTGCCCATGCACTGCGCCATCACGCGGGTCGAGCCGAGGGCGACGTGGGTGACGCTGATGCACCGCCCGGCCACGAGCAGGTTCTCGACGCCCCGCGGCACGAGCACGCGGTAGGGTATATGATACCGGAAACCCTTCGGCGGGCGCCACGTCGTCGCGTCCATCCCCGCACCGTCAATGTTGTGGATGTCAATGAAGAACGAGCCGTAGCAGATGTTGTCGGGGAATTGCCGCTGGGCCATCAGGTCCTGCTCGGTGAGCACGTAGTCGCCCATCACGCGGCGCGATTCGCGGATGCCGACGGTGTTCGGGGTCGAGACCATGTGGCACTTTTCCATGCCCGGCACGTACTTGCGGAAGACGTCAATCGAGTGCCATGCCTGGCGGCGGGCCTCCATCGTCGCGGCGGTCAGGTCCTCGGCCCTGGTGGAGTCCACGCCCGTGACGTGCGTGAAGTTGATGCCGACCTGGTCGGGGCGGGTAGGCGTCCACCAGAAGCCCATGATGACTCGCTGGAACGGCTCCATGTCGCCCTTGTGTTGGGCCTCGGCCCAGACCTCTTCCATGTTGAAACTCGTCCGCCACTTCTCGACGCGGGGCCAGTCAACTCCGCCGATGGTGAACATCAGCGTCACGGGCTGGCACTTGCCGTCGCTGGGCCGCCCCTTCTCGCAGGGGCAGCCGGCGGTGAAGGCCACGTCGGCATCCCCCGTGCAGTCCACGACCCGCTTCGCGCGAATCACCTGTCGCCCGGTCTTGTTCTGGATGATTGCCCCCATGATCGCCCCGTCCTCGACCACGGCCTCGCAGAAGAACGTGTAGTAGAGGACGCCGAGTCCATTCTCCTTTGCCATCCTGTCGAGGATGAGCTTGAGGCCCTCGACCTCGAACCAGATGCCGTGGGGGCTTCGGGTGCCGAAGCCTTCGGCGACGACGCGGTCGGCGATCTCGTGAGCGATTCCGCCCACGATGCGGCGATGCGCAGCCCACTCGCTGAAGATCGAAATGTGCCCGTGCCCTCCCGCCGTCGCCACGCCGCCGAGGCAGTTGAACTGCTCGACCACGAGCGTCCTGGCCCCTTGTCGCGCCGCCGCAATCGCCGCCCCCACCCCCGCCGGCCCCCCGCCGACGACCAACACGTCCGCCTCGCGGGCAACAGCGACGCCTCCGGCATCCATCGTGTTCACGGCGTTTCACCTCCGTCCGTCTCTCGCCGTGGGAATAGGTTAGCAAATCTGTCCCACCCTTCCCTAAGGCAGTGCGCGATGTCTGGGAACCATGTGCTCTTAACGTACGTTTGCGCGTTGAAGAGCTCATCATGGAACTGCCGCCAATCGTGTTCGGCAGCCTTGGGATCAACATAGGTGACCCAGCGCGCCTTGTGTTTGCACGCGGCCCTGATGAGGGCCGCAAGGTCTTGGTCACCTGCCCTGAATTGCTTGCCGATCACGACAAGCTGGTCCGACTGCGCGAGTTCCGTGAGGCTGTTGATCAACTCAGACCGGAATATCGGGTAGTCATCCAGAACCTCCCACTTGGCCCGGAACGGGAGGATCAAGGGAGCGAGAAAGTCATAGTCCTCGTGGTGGTGCGTCCCCAGGAAGACACTGTAGTGCAAGCCATGCGACATGTGCCGCTCACCCCAGTTGAACGAGCCGTGCGGCTTGTAGAGCTTCACCGGCTCGCCTGACGCGGTGTACTTCCCCAGCATCGCCACCTTGTCAAAGCCTGGGTTGACAAAAGACCGCGGGCTGAGCAGCTTCAAGTTCAAGAGCGCGTAGTCAACGATCTCATCATAGTTGAATGAGATGACCACATCGCCACTGCGCAGTGGCCTGCAGAGGTTCACGTGATCTTGCGAAAGGGGCTGATAGCCCCCACGAACGTGGGGCCGCCTGCTGGTGGTCCCAACGCAGAACGTGATCTCCTCCCTCACAATGCCCGTCAGAATAGTAAGGAAGTTCCTGGGAAGTTCGTTCGGCGCAAGCTCAACCATCTTCCTCGCAAGCTCAATCAGCTTTTCCCTCCATTCGTGATCCCGGTACGTCTCAGCGGTACGCTCCACAAGTCCCTCGGAGCTGTGGTGCCTGCCTAGGAGATGAATCGCTGTGAAGAAATCCTCGATGTTCTCCCCGAAGTACTCCAAGCCCCACCTAAGAAACGGCACGAATGATCTCTGCATGGCCCCCGACGATATGATTCCGCCCACCAGCGGCTCCTCGAACATCCTGGCGAAATCCAGCGAACTGACGAGAGGGGGCCTGCGGTCAGGGTTAGCGACATCGCAGAATGCCGTCGCCCCGGCGCCGAAGATCATACACGTCTTCGACGCCACGAGGTCCCTCCCACGTCGCTTGGGGGCCTGTTGACCGTCAGATGCTGTTGGGCCCTCAGCCATCGTGGGCAAACCCTGTGGAGCTGCAAAGCTCTACGGCGCGGGCGACGCCTCGTCAGTCACTCCGGCGGGCTCAGCAGGCACCATCAAGCGTTCGTGAAGGAACTCGGGAGCCAGGTCCGCGCCGTTGTCCCAGACAATGGTCTCCAGCTCGGGGTCCACGCGGAAGGTCCTGAATCGGGCAGGGTCACGGAGCGGCTCGAACATCTCGCCGTAGAGCTCGCCGGCGAGGTCCACCAGGCCCTCGGCGCCATCGTTGAACCTCACCCAGAGGGTGTAATCGTGCTCGTAATGAGCCTCAACGACGTGGAGGATCATGGCCTACTCCAATGGCGTAATGTAACTGAGTGGGGCTCGGCGTCGGGCGCGGTCCCAGTTTTCCATAAGCTCGGTCTCGTGCAGCTTGCGCCATTCGTCCACAAGGGCCAGAGCGCGTCTCGGCAGCGAGCCGCGAAGCACTTCCCCAGTCCTGATCGCTATCATCGCCTCATCGCCCGTGTACTTTGCGTGGAAGTGAGGCGGCAGATGGTCCGCCCAGTAGAAGGCGATGGCAATGCCGAAGAACCTGCTTACGACCGGCACTCTCGCACCTCGTTCCCAATGTCCGTTGACCAAACCCCGCAACCTTGATTGTAGCGCCCGCTGCCGCGTTGTCAACGCAGGATCGCGGATGCGTGGCTATCGCCCGCGGGGGTTCCACTCCGTGTCAATCAGCAGGCGGGTGCCGGCGATGTCGCGCCAGTCGTAGAGCTTGAAGTCCTGATTCCCGCCCTTGTTGCTGCCGTCCTGCACGACGAGGAAGCCGCCGGGGAACTGTGGCGACGTGGGGCGGTTGATCACGGCAATGCCGTCGGTGTCGTTCACGTCGTCAATCCGCCCCTCCTTCGGGTCAATGGTGAGCACGTAGCCGTTGTCGCCCTCGCGGGTGTAGACGACGAAGGTGTTGCTGCCCTGGCTGGAGGCGATGAGGTAGCCCTTGCCGCCCGCGGCGCCGTAGATCGTCAGGCCCTCGACGTCGGCGGTGAGGCCGTGCTCGCCGACCTTGGCCACGCGCGTCGCGTGGTCGCCGCCGTCCGGCTCTGCGGCGAACTTCCAGATCCCGACGTTTTCCTCGGCCACGTAGACGAAGCCCAATTCGTCGTCGGCCACGCAACCCTCGGTGATGGATGACAGCTTGAGCTCGCGCACCTTGGCCGCCTTGACCGTGCCCGCGCCGGCGTCGTGAAGCTCGTGCTGCTCGATCCGACCCGCCTTGTCAACAACGATGAAATACGTCTTGCCCGTCTTCGCACTGTGATAGGTGCACACACCGTAGGGCACGCGGCCGCCAAACACGGGGAGCGTGCCGCCGGCCGTGACGTCGGTCAGCGTGCAGGTTTCGGGGTCTATTCGCCAGACCTTTACGCCGCTCGCCTTGGATGCCCGAGTGGATGCGACGGCCAGGTCCACCACGCGGTCGCCGAGCTTGAAGCCGTAAAGCACGTCCACATTGTCGGGGCGGCAGCCGTCCGAGACGCGTTGGCGTTCGTGGCCGTCCATGCCGTAGACGTGGAGGGCGCCCTGCTTGTCGGTGCCGATGATGAGGCTCTTGGCCGGGTCGGTCGGGTGGAGCCAGATGGCCGGGTCGTCGGCCGCGTCGGCGCCGTGGGGCACGGGGTCGGTCTCCAGCCGGGCCTCGGGCCGGACGATGTCCGCCTCGGCGGCGAGTCCGCCCCTCGCCGCGAAGCTGAGGGCGAGGCACCATGCCGCCAGGACGCGCATCGTTAACGGACGACTGGTTGATAGCACCTTGCCAGGCTCCTCTCTTGGGGGCGGGGTGTGCCCTCAATGAAGGCTTCACAAATTGTACTCGGTTGTGCGGCGTTCTCAAGAGTGCTGGTGAATGAGGCCGGTGGAGTTGTGAAGCTCGACGTTGCGAAGGGCGAAGGGGGCGTCGGACTGGGTGATCTCGATGAGGACCTCGCGGGCGGCGATGAGGGGGAAGCGGCAGATGGCCTTGTGGCCGATGTTGCGGCCCTCCCAGAGGGTGATCGGCTTGCCGCCGTGGGCACCCTGGAAGCGGATGGCGAACCGGCGGATGGCTTCGCCCCTCCTGAGGTCCTCCTGAACGACGACGTGGTCGAGGTAGAATGGCTCGTTGGCCTTATAGCGCCAGCCCGTCTCCTTCAGCTTGCCGTCGGCGAGGGTGGCGAAGGGGCGCCCGAACCGACGGCGGATCTCGGCGCCGAACTCGAGGAGGCGAGCACGGTCGGCGTCGGGCAGCAGACCGCGCCGGTCCGGGCCGATGTTGATGAGGAGGTTCGCCCCGCGGCCGACCGAGAGGTAGTAGAGCCCGATCAGCTCCTCGAGGGGCCTCACGGTGTGCTCGTCGGCCCTCTCGTAGAACCAGTTGCTCCAGCGCATCATGCAGTCGCACTCGGCGGGCAGCCACAGAGGCGTGTCGTTCACCCGCTCCTTCGCCACGACGCAGCCCGGCTGGCAGGCGATCGTCGTGGTGTTCCAGTGGGGCAGGTCGGCCACGCCCGCTTCGTTGCCGACCCAGCGGAAGTCGGGGTCGCCCGAATGGAAGATGAGGATGCCGGGCTGGAGGCGCCGGATCTCGCCGATGATCCGCGGCCAGTCGAACGTGTGCTGCTCCGCGCCGCAGGTGTCGAACCACAGGATGTCAATCCCCCCGTAGCTCCCGAGCAGCTCGCCGATCTGGTTGAGGAAGTGCTCGTCGTACGCCTTCTCGTCATCGAACTTCGGGTTCCCCCACTCGGCAGGCGAGTAGTAGAGCCCCACCTTGAGCCCGTGGCGGCGGCAGGCATCGGTGAACTCCCTCACCACGTCGCCCCTGCCCTCTTTCCAGGGCGTCTGGGCGACGCCGTAGCTGGAGAACTTCGACGGCCAGTTGGCGAAGCCGTCGTGGTGCTTGCACACCAGGATGGCGTACCGCATCCCCGCCTGCTCGGCGCTGGCGATCCAGTCGTCGCAGTCGAGGCGGCCGGGGCGAAAGCCCTCGGGCGGCATCGGCTTGCCGTCCCAGTCGCGGTGGCCCTCGTGGAAGGTGCGGATGCCGAAGTGGAACAGGATGCCCATCTCCCAGTCCTGGTACTCGAGCTGCCGCAGCGTCGGCTGGCAGGAAGGAAGGGGCGAGGGCTCGACGAACGAAGTCGGCACGGTCCGGCTCCTGGCGAAGGCGAATGGCTGCTCTGCGGCCAGTGGCGGCCATTGTAAGAGATCGAGGCAAGCCGAGGCAAGCGGCCCCGTGCTGTTTGACTCGCCGCATGGGGCGCCCTATAATCAGTGTTCCTCAGCAGCCCTGCTCGTGGGCCTGCCCCGACGCCACCGGAGAAGACACGATGGGGCGCGCGACGCCGACGATGGAGATGTTCCTGGTGGGCGCCTACCTCCAGCTCGCCGAGGGCTGCGAGAGCGTGGCCTACAACTCCGAGCTGCCCAACCCCAAGGAATACTGGATCGAGGTCGTAGGCCGCAACGAGGCGGGCCAGTGCGTCTTCTACGTGGACTTCCCCGAGAAGTTCGACTGGTATCCGCGCGACATGCGCCCCGACACGCTCGTGAAGAAGCTGGTCCGCCGCTACGTGGAGATCGCGAAGGAAGGCAGCGACCTGGACTACGAGCCCGACCACATCCGCTGCCAGGTGTGGACGCCGCGCCCGCCCGCCCGCCGTGTGGCCGAGGCCCTGCCCAAGGTGGTCGCGCGCCTCAAGGAGCAGCACGCCATCACCCTCGAGGTCCTCGACGCTGCCGAGATCGCCCGACGCATCCCCGTCGTCGTCGAGCGTGCACTCAAGTCCAACTTCGACTTCGACAACCTTTTCCTCCGCGCCCTGCTGCTCGCCCACGGCCGCCTCGACTACCAGGTCGGCAGCCCCATGGCCCAGGACCAGATCGAGGCCATGTACCGCTTCCCGCGCATCCTCCGCTCCGCCGCCGACCTGCCCGCGTTCATCTACCACTTCCTCCAAAGCCCCGAGATCGTCAACTGGCTCGGCTTCTACGCCCCCACCTTCGACGACCTTGCCTCCTGGATGGCCGACACCGAGCACAGCGAGGACCTCGCGGAACTCGAAAGCGCCCTCGAAAGCGCGGGCCAGGAGGACGAGCACGGCGACGACTACAACCTCGACGAGGGCACCTACCGCTCGCGCCGCTACTCCGTCCAGGAGTTGGCCGAGCTCACCCGCCTCTACATCCTCCACATCGAGGCCATGCGGGCCGAGGCGGCCAGCCAGCGCTGGTACGGCCCCCTCCAGCTCGAAATCGACTTCATGCTCCCGTTCCTCTGGCGGGCCTGCGAGGACATGGATCCCAGCCAGATCGAGCGCGAGGTGCTGCGCTACGGCGGCAGCCGCGACGAGATGCAAGCCCACTTCGCCAACCAGTACCCCGACAAGCGCCCCTACCGCGCCATCCTTCGCGTCGAGTTCTTCGAGCCGGGCGGCCCTCGCGCCCCCTCCTACCCCAGCGGCAAGACGATGGACGTGCCCATCGCCGACCCCGTCGTCGCCGAGGGCCTCTGCGTCGCCCTCACCATCAACTACGTGGACGAATTCACCGGCTACTTCGTCCTCATGATGCGTCGTCTCGCCGCCCACATCGGCTCGTGACCCACCCCTCACGCGCTCAGACGATCACTTCCCTCCCCCTGGGTTTGGGCATCTGACGGCCCTATCCATCGCACGCGTAACCATTGGCTGTATCAGTATTCCGGGGGCCTCCGCCACCGCCCGTCAGACGAGCAACGACCGACGGGCAGACCGAAGATCGACTGCCTCCCGCCGCCCTCTTGACCTCCAGGCCGCCCCGCGCTATCCTCGCCCGGGTTAGGGGATACCTGTCGACCAGTATCCTGTCGCGGAGTTGCAGCGAATCAGGAACGACTTCAACCGGCGTCCATTCTTGCGCGTCCTCAGTCGCGTCTTGTCCTACGCCGACCACCTCGCACTTTTCCGGCCTCCAGGCGGGCAAGTGGCTTGTATTCCGGAAAAACATCACGTGCGGCTGACGCGAGGTCCGTAGTGCGGGCTTCCGCCCGTATCTTCGCGTCCAAATCGGCAATCCAACAAACGGCCTGAGGGCCGCATTACGAACCCGGGGCTCCTCGCAGCAGAAACTATGTGCGGAGGGTGGCGCCGAGGTGCTCGGCGAGGGCGGCGACAATGCGGGCCTGGCTGGCGTTGACCTCGTCGTTGGTGAGGGTGCGGTCGGGAGCACGGTAGGTGATGCCGAAGAAGACGCCCTTCCTGCCGGCCTCGATCTGCTTGCCGCGGTAGACCTCGCCAAACGACACGCTCTCGATGTATTCGGCAGCCGCCGCCTCGACGACGCCGAGGATGTCGGCCCACGTCGTAGCCTCGCGCACGACGATCGCGACGTCGCGCCCGACGGCAGGGAACCGCGGGAGAGCGCGAAACGTCTTGTCCAGGCTCGCAGCGCCGGCGAGGAGGTCGAGGTCCAGCTCGGCCACGTGTGGGGCGCGGCGCAGGTCGAAGGCCGCGGCCGCCTCGTCCGACACCTCGCCGATGTAGCCCAAGAGGCCGCTGCCCAGGTGCCACGCGCCCGCGGCGCCCGGGGTGAGGAACGGCTGCGACGCCGGCCCAAAGGCGACGCCACGCAGGACGCCGAGCCGGTCGAGCACCGCCTCGGCCGCGCCGCGCACGTCGCGGAAGTCCGCGTGGGCCAGGATCGCCAGGCAGCGCTTCTCGTCGGGCAGGCGGTGGCCCTTGGAGCGCCGGAGGTAGACGCGGTCCACCTCGAAGATGTGGACCTCGCCGACGCCTTGGGCCTGGTTGGTGCGCGCCACCTGGAGGAGGGAGGGGACGAGGCTGCGGCGCAGCGCCGCCTCGTCGCTTCGCAGGGGGTTGCTGACGCGGATCGGCTCCTCGCTGTCCCAGGGCGAGAACGCCTGGGCCAGCTTGTCGGCCAGGAAGCTGGTGGTCACGGCCTCGCAGTAGCCGAGGCGGACGAGGGTTTCGCGGGCCCGGGCCACCACGTGGTCGGTCTTGCTCACCGGCACGTCGGTGACAACCAGGCGCGCCGTCTCGGGCACGCGGTCGTAGCCGTGGCAGCGGGCCACCTCTTCGATGAGGTCAATCTCCTGCTCGATGTCGGGCCGGAAGCTGGGCACGGCGACGGTGAGGGAGTCGTGCCCCTCGAGCTTGACGCCGAGGCCGATGCCCTTGAGGAGCTTGCCGGCCTCGGGGGCGCCGATGGGCAGGCCCAGGACGCGCTCGACCCGCGGGATGCGGAGGGTGATGGTGCGGGGCATCTCGCGGGTGAGATTCACGTCAATCACGCCCGCGGCCAGCTTGGCGCCGGCGTGCTGCTGCATCAGCGCCGCGGCCCGCCGCGAGGCCCACTCGACCGTCGGCGTGTCCACCCCGCGCTCGAAGCGGTAGGAGGAGTCGCTCGCCTTGCCGGTGCTGCGCGCGGTGCGGCGGATGCTGATGGGATCGAACTTCGCGCTTTCGAGAAGGACGACTCGGGTGCCGTCGCCGATCTCGGTGGCCAGGCCGCCCATCACGCCGGCCAGGGCGACGGGGCGCGCCACATCGGCAATCACCAAGTGCTCCGGGCTCAGCCGCACCTCCGTGCCGTCAATGAGCTCGAGCACCTCGCCCGCCTCGGCCTGTCGGATCACCACGGCGCCGCCGCGCAGGCGCCCGAGGTCGAACGCGTGCTCGGGCTGCCCGCACTCCATCAGCACGTAGTTCGTGATGTCCACGACGTTGTTGACCGGCCGCACGCCGATGACCTCGAGGCGCCTCCTCATCTCGGCGGGCGCGGGGGCCACCTTCACGTCGTAGAGCACGCGCGCGGTGTAGCGGGGACACAGCTCGGGGTTCTGCACCTCGACCCGCGCGATCTGGGTGACGAGGCGGGTCTCCTCGGTGAGGGGGACGTCTGGGATGCGAAGGACGGAGCCGGTGAGCCCGGCGATCTCGCGGGCCACCCCGATGTGCGAGAGCAGGTCGGGGCGGTTTGCCGTGATCTCGAGCTCGATGCAGAAGTCGTCGCCGACGGGGGCGACGCCCTCGACGGCGAGGCCGCGGAGGCTCAACTGCCGGGCCAGCTCCTCGGCGGACAGGTCGAAGTCGCAGTAGTCCTTCAGCCAGCGGTAGCTAACCTTCATGGGCGGTCAGGCGCTCCTTCCCCCTCGCTTGCGGCTTCTTGCTTCTGCGCGCGTATCTTGTCGAGAATGCCGTTGACGAAAGCCCCGCTGTCGCCGGTGCTGTAGCGCTTGGCGAGGTCAATAGCCTCGTTGATGGCCACCTTCGCCGGCACGTCGTCGAGGAACAGCAGCTCGAACGTGGCCATCCGCAGGACATTCCGGTCCACGGTCGCCATGCGGTCGAGGTCCCAGTTCTCGGCGATCGCGCGGATCCGCGTGTCGAGCTCGGCCTGGTGGCCCCAGCAGCCGAGCACGAGGTCGCGAGCGAACTGCACGACCGACGGGTCGGTCGCCAGCGGGTCCAGCAGCCGACGGAGCACGCCGTCCACGTCCTCGAGGATTTCCGCGCCTCGCAGGTCGAGTTGGTAGAGAACCTGTAGGGCCGCTTCGCGGGCCTGGGTGCGCTTGCGCAAGTCGCTACCCCTTGCGGGCCATCCGCGTGCACACGGGAAAACGGCTGTATTCTACTTGACGCCCGCCGAGCGGTCAAGCGGGTTGTCGCCTCATGGCCGCGCTGGTATAATACGGTGCGAGAAGACGAGACACGCGGCTGATTGCAGGAGGCTCGGCATGCGAGGCGACGAGCGGCACTCGACGACTATTCTGAGCGTCCGCCACAAGGGCGTCGTGGCCATCGGCGGCGACGGGCAGGTGACCATCGGCGGCACCGTGGTCAAGCACAACGCCCGCAAGATTCGCCGCCTCTACGAGAACCGCGTCGCCGTCGGCTTCGCCGGCTCGACCGCCGACGCCTTCGCGCTCCTCGAACGCTTCGAGGCGAAGCTCAAGGACTTCCAGGGCAACATGCCCAAGGCCGCCACCGAGCTGGCCAAGGAGTGGCGCACCGACCGCGTGCTGCGGCGGCTGGAATGCCTGATGGCGGCGGTGGACAAGGAGCATTCGCTCCTGCTCTCGGGCAGCGGCGACGTCATCGTGCCCGACGACGGGATCATCGGCATCGGCTCGGGCGGAGCGGTCGCCACCGCGGCCGCGCGGGCACTGGTCCGCCACAGCACGCTCGACGCGCCGGCCATCGTCGAGGAGGCCCTCCACATCGCCGCCGCCCTGTGCATCTACACCAACGACCAAGTCTACGTGGAAACGGTGACCTGATGAGACACCTCACCCCGCGCGTGATCGTGGCGCAGCTCGACAAGTACATCGTGGGCCAGGACGCGGCGAAGAAGGCCGTGGCCATCGCCATCCGCAACCGCTGGCGGCGCCAGCAGCTCGCGCCCGCGCTGCGCGAGGAGGTGACGCCAAAGAACATTATCATGATCGGCCCGACGGGCGTGGGCAAGACCGAGATCGCCCGCCGGCTCGCCAGCCTGGTCAGCGCCCCCTTCCTCAAGGTCGAGGCGTCGAAGTACACCGAAGTCGGCTACGTCGGCCGCGACGTCGAGTCCATGATCCGCGACCTCACCGAGGTCGCGCTGAACCAGGTGAGCGCCGAGGAGCGCCAGACGGTCGAGGCCCAGGCCCGCGAGATGGCCGAGGAGCGGCTCCTGGACCTCTTGCTGCCCGAGCGCCCGGCCCCGTCCGACCGCCCGAAGCCGGCCGAGGCAGGCTCGGAGGTGAGCACGCAGGAGCAGTATGATCGGGCGCGCGGGCGCTTCCGCGGCCTCCTCCGCAAGGGCAAGCTCGAGGACCGCCAGGTCGAGGTCAGCCTCGAGGAGCGCTCGATGCCCTCCGTCGAAATCTTCTCCAGCTCAGGCGTCGAGCAGATGGGCTTCGACTTTCAGAACCTCTTCGAGCGCCTCGCGCCCACCCGCCACGTGACCCGCCAGATGACCATCGCCCAGGCCCGCGAGGCCCTCATGCAGCAGGAGGCCGAGAAGCTCCTGGACCGCGAGAAGATTCGCACCCTTGCCCTCGAGCGGGTGCAGAGCTCGGGCATCATCTTCCTCGACGAGCTGGACAAGGTGGTGGCGACGGGCACGAAGGGCGCCGGCCCCGACGTCTCGCGCGAAGGGGTCCAGCGCGACCTCTTGCCCATTGTCGAGGGCTCGACGGTCGTCACCCGCCACGGCATGGTCCACACCGACCACATCCTCTTCGTCGCGGCGGGCGCCTTCCATTCCGCCAAGCCGTCCGACCTCATCCCCGAGCTTCAGGGCCGCTTCCCCATCCGCGTGGAGCTGGAAAGCCTGGGCGAGAAGGAATTCGTCCGCATCCTCACCGAGCCCGAGAACGCCCTCACGAAGCAATACGCCGCGCTGCTGGGCACGGAGGGCGTCGAGTTGGCCTTCACGGCCGACGCCATCGAGGCCATCGCGGCCATCGCCGCGAAGATCAACCAGCGCAGCCAGAACATCGGCGCGCGGCGCCTGCACACCGTCCTCGAGAAACTCCTCGAGGACATCTCGTTCGACGCCCCCGACCTGCCCGAGAGCAAGATCACGCTCGACGGCTCGGCGGTCCGCGAGAAGCTCAAGCCCATCGTGGCCGACGAAGATCTCAGCCGCTATATCCTGTGAGGCTCACCGGGGCCGCTCTGCACAGCCACTCCGCGCCTGCGTCGGCGGGCCAGCCGACGGATGTGCGGAGCGAGGAGGAGGGCAAAGGGCAGGAGGGGGCCGACGAGGTGGTTGGCAGAGAACAGGGAGTCGAAGGGACTCTGAATACCCAGGCAGCCGCACCCCGGCTGCCGAGCGGCCGCGGAACGAGCCGTGGCAAGCCCACGCTGGGCGTCGCCCATGGTGGGGTGCAACTCGGCGGCCCTCTGAAGCGCCGCCGCGGCCTCCTTCGGCCGGTCCTGTGCGAGGTGGATTCGCCCGAGGTAGAGATGGGCATTGGCGTAGCCCGGGTCGCGGGCGACGACGCGCTTGAGGACGCCGACGGCCATGTCGCCCTCGCCCTCGCCGTAGAGGGCGAGGGCCAGGTTCGAGAGGGTCTCGGGGTCTTCGGGTTTTACGGTGAGGGCGCGCAGGAACATCGCCTCCGCCTCCTCGTAGTCGTGGGGCACGAGCAGCAGCAGGCCGAGGAGATTCAGGGCGCCGTGATGGTCGGGCTCGACCTCCAGCACTCGCTCGGCCATCTCCCTGACCGCGCGGAAGTTCAGGCTCTCGAAGTACGAATCCGCCAGGGTCATCAGGGTCTCGACGTGCGAGGGGTCGGCGTCCAGGGCGCGCTCCAGCTCGTCCACGGCCTCGATCAGGTCGCCGACGCGGTCGAGCAGCCGGGCGAGGGCGACATGGGGGGTCGGGCTCTTGGCGCCGAGGCGAATGGCGGCGCGGAAGGCTCGTTCGGCCTCGTCCCAGCGTCTCTCCTGCCTGAGGACGGTGCCCCGATTCGTGTGCGCCGCGGCGTAGTCGGGGTCGAGCGCGATGGCCCGGCCGAACTCGGCCAGGGCGCGCAGCGGCTGGCCGGCGCGACCGAACGTTGCGCCCAGTTGGTTGTGGACGAGTGCGGAATCGGGGTCGGCCTTCAGCCCTCCCTCGTAGAGCCGCATCTGCTCCTCGGGCTGTCCTGCGGCGTCGCCGCGCCACAGGGCCTCGGCTGCCGCCTCGCTGCTCACGGCGGGGATTGCCAATCGCGCCCGCGCGGCTGGGGGCGCCTCGACCCGCATCGCCTCGGCGAGCGCCAGCGCGAGAAGGCACGGCAGTTCGTGGAGCTCTCCGCTGGCGACCAGGCGCTGGCGCGCCGCGGTGGCGACCTCGACAAGGTCCGCTGCCGCCTCTCCCCTCCCCCGCACACCGACGACGGCGACGAAGTGGCAGCGAAGGAGACGCCCCGCCTTTGCCACGGCCTCGGCAGATGCGCCTTCACTTGTGGGCACCAGGCGCTGGGCCGCCGTCAGATTGGCCGGCCACACGGGGTCGAGCCGTGAGAGTTGAGCCAGGGCGACGCGTGCGATGCCTGCCGCAGCCCAGTCGCCAGGTTGGCGGGCGACGACGGCGACGCGAAGCCGCTCGGGCGGCCGCCCCGCGAAGGCCCAGCCGGGGAACGCCGAGGCGGCAAGGAAGGCCGCGGCGCACAGGCGAATGGGACCCATGAGACGCATCGGTGCCCTCTCTCCCACGCTATTGCCCGGGAACCGCCGGCCCAGCAACGGCGAGCGAGTACCGTTCCGCCGTGAGGTGGGCCTGGGCGGCCCGCTGAACGTCGTCGCGCGTCACCGCCCGCACGAGGTCGGGGTACCGCTGAATATAGTCGTCGCCCAGCTCGAACAGCTCGATGTTGCTGAGCGTGCTGGCGAGGCCATCGTTGGTCTCCAGGTGAATGGGCAAGACGCCCACGAGGTAGTTCTGGCAGTCGGCCAACTCCGGCTCGGCCACCGGCTCGTCCTGAATGCGGCGGATCTCGTCGAGGATGCTGCCAATGGCGCGCTCGACGCTTGCAGGATTCACCCCGGCGTTCACGCTCCACAGCGAGTCGCCGAAGCCCTCGCCGAGGTGGGCGAAGACGTAGTAGGCGAGGCCCTGGCGGTCGCGGACATTGTCGCCGAGGCGCCCCATGAGGCCGATGCCGCCGATGATCTCCGTGGCCTGCTCGAGGGCCTCGAAGTCGGGGTGGCGCCGCGGGATGGCCTTGAAGCCGAGGGCGATGTCGGCCTGGCTCTTGTCGGCCAGCGCGAAGGCGACCCGCTGGGCCTGCGGCGGGTGCGAGGCAGCGAGGTCGGGCTTCGCCAGCGGCTCGCGGGGCGCCGCCCAGTCGCCCATCATCCCCTCCAACGCGTCGAGTGCCGCGGGCGCCTCGACATCGCCCACGATGGTCAGAATCAGGGCGTCGGGGCGGAACAGGCGCTCGTGGCACGCGACCAGGTCGTCGCGGCTCATGGCTTCGACCGTGGGTCGGTAGCCGTAGGATGGGTGGCGGAGCGGGTGCCCCTCGGGATACACGAAGTGGCACAGCTCGCGGGCGGCGACCATGCGAGTGCTCTGGTCGAACTCGCGAAGGGCCGTGAGCACCTCGCCCCGCGCGCGCTGGAGCTCGTCCTCGGGGAAGCTGGGCCGGCGCACGATGTCGGCCGCCACGCCCGCCACGGTCGGCCAGTGGCGGCTGAGGCACTTGGCGCGGAACGACACGGCGTGGCCCCCGGCTCCCATCGAGAGCGAGGCCCCGAGCGAGTCGAGCTGGTCGTAGATCTGGTCGTAGGAGCGGGTCGTGGTGCCGCGCTGGGCGACGCCGGCCGTGAGGTTCGCCAGCCCCTCGCGGCCCAAGGGGTCGAGCACGGTGCCGCCGACGAGGAGGCCCGCGAGCACAACTGTCTCGCTCGCGTGGTTCTCGGCGGCCAGGAGCCGGGCGCCGTTGGGCAGCGTGCGCCGCACGACGGCCGGGAGCCCTTGGGAGGTTTCCGATTCCCGATTGCCGATTGCCGATTGCTCCTGAACAGTAGGGCGTCGGTCAAGACGCCCTGGTCGGCACGAAGCGGCCGATGGTGCGATTGGACTCGCGGAAGTACTGGGCGGCCACGCGCTGCACGTCGGCCGCGGTCACGGCGTCAATGCGGCCGAGCAAGGTCAACAGCCGGCCGTAGCCCTGCACCGCCTCGGCCGAGCCGACGACGCCGCCGATGCCGGTCACGCTGTCCCAGGCGTAGTCGAACGAGGCGTGGACCTGTGTGCGCGCCTTCTCCATCTCCTGGGCGGTAGGCGGCTCCTTGCCCAGGCGCTCGAGCTCGCCCAGGAGGGCCGCCTCGACGCGCTCGGGCTCGACGCCCTCGCGCACCGTGGCGCCGGCGTGGAAGAGGTGCGGGTCCTTGCTCGCGCCGCACTGCGCGTAGGCGTTCGACGCCAGCTCGCGGCGGACGAGTGCGACGTGCAGCCGCGAGGTCCGCCCCCCCACGCCGCCCCGCATGCCCATCCCGCCTGCGCCGCTGAGGATCGTGCCCGCCATCAGCAGGGGATACACATCGTCGTGCAGGATATCCGGGATCCGGTGCGCGACGTAGACGAGTGCGGCGCCGCCGCTCCGGCGCAGCGTCACGCGCCGCTCGGTGCGCTGCTCGGGCTCGCGCACGCCGACGGGCGACAGCTCCGGCCCCCGCGGGATGCCACCGTAGAGCGCCCGCACCCGGTCGAGCAGCCGCCCTCGCTCGAAGTCGCCCGCGACGGCCAGAATGGCGTTGTTCGGGGCGTAGAACGCCCTGTAATAGCCGTAGAGGTCCTCGCGGGTCATCGTCCGCAGGTCCTCCTTGTAGCCGAGCACGCTCCAGCGGTACGGGTGCTCGCGGAAGGCGGTGGCGTTGACCTCCTCGCTCAGCAGATAGCCGGGGTGGTTCTCCGCCCCCTCGCGCTCGGAGATGATGACGGTGCGCTCGGACTCCACCTCCGCGGGGTCGAAGAGGGCGCTGGCCATACGGTCGGCCTCGATGCGCAGGCCCAGGTCGTGTGCCTCGGCGGGCAGCGTCTCGAAGTAGGCCGTGAAGTCGTAGTGCGTGAAGCCGTTGTTCACCCCGCCGTGCTTGGCGACCTGTTTGAAGATCTCGCCCTTGCCGAATTCCCTGCCCCCCTTGAAGACCATATGCTCGACCCAATGGGAGGCGCCGGTGATGCCGAGCCGCTCGTTGCGCGACCCGACGCGATACCAGGCCCACACGCTGACGACGGGCGCCGTGTGCCGCTCGACGGTGAGCACCTTCAGGCCGTTGTCGAGGACGGATTCCTCGATGCCGAGCTCGAGCCGGCCATCGGTCATCTTCATCGGCTGGGCTCACTCCTTGGCGTCGTCCTTGCCCTTCCCCGGCGCCTTCTCGCGGGTGCCCTGGGGGAGGAACTTGCGGAGGTCGGGGTGCCACTCGAGCTTCGCCCGGTTCTGGGCGTACCAGTCCTGCCACTTCCGGAGCGCCGCCTCGCGCATCGGCAGCGGCAGCTTCGCACCGAAGCCGAAGTACTGTTTGAACGCCTTGACAACGAGCTTGTGCGCGGTGTCCCGGACCTTCTCGTCCCCGCTTTGCATCCCCTCGACGAACAACTCGAAGCACTCGACGGGCGGCGTGGGGATCACCGTGATGCAGCGGAGAGCGCACTCCTTCACCGCGGGATCCTTGTCCTTCCGGAACGTCTCCCGCAGGAAGTCCAACTGCCCGCTGTCCATCAGCGCGACGACGGTGGCCACGGCGTCGTAGCGGATGCGTGGCTCTTCGGCGCTCAGGAGCTGCCGCACGAGGGGCATATACGCCTTGCCCTTGTCGCCCATGTCGCGGATGTGGCTGAGGGCATAGCTGCGGAGCGCCGAACTGCCGCCTGCGAGGATCTCCCGCAGCCGCTTGTCCACCTCGGGGTAGCCCTCCTCGACCATCAGGCGGAGCGCCCAGCGGCCGACCTCGGGATCCTTGTCCGCCAGGGCCTTCTCCACCTCGGGCCAGATGTCCTTCTTCGCCTTGTTCCTGTAGTGGCGGAGGTAGTAGACGGCCGTGCTGCGCACGAGGGGGTTGGGGTCGCTTTCGAGCACCTTGACGACGGCGGGGTAGCCCTCCTCGGGCGCGAGGTTGCACAGGGCGGCCACGGCCCACCAGCGGGCCTGGGGGCGGTGGTCCTTCAGCGCCTCGATGAGGGCGGGCACGGCCGGTGAGCCGATCTGGATGAGTTGCTCGCAGGCGCCCTGGCTGCCGTACTCGGTCTCGCCCAACTCCTTGCACAGCTTGGCGATGCGCGCCGTCTGGTCGCCTTTGGCCGCTGGTTCGCCCGCCAGCCCCACGCTCACGGATAGCGCGGCTGCCGCGAGGACGAGCGCAATGCCGATGGAACGCTTCATACTGCCGCCTCCTGGCCTCGCCAGACGAACGTGGCCATTATAGCAGCGCCCGCCAATCGGTTGCAACGGGCGGAACGCAAATCCCGACACGCGCTGTGGGGAATCCCCACGCGCCCTGCGCCGCGTCCTGCCTCTCCCTGTCCATCGCGATCGCGCCATGGCCACAAGGGACTGCCACAACGTGACTTGCGTCCCCTCCCGCTTTTTGCTTGACCGCGGCGTCTGGCGCCGTATAATTGGCATGCGAGTTGCTCCTGGCCCTGGCAGGAAGGGAGGCAATGGCCACGGGCCAGGAAAGGAGTCGTTCGATGGACATCAGGAAGTGGGCGTTGGTGGCAGTTGCAGGGCTGGCGGCGGCGCTCTGCCCAGCGGCGTGGGGCGGCGAGGACGAGGGCGGGCCGCCTGCGAAGGGCCGCCCGTTCCGCCCGGGCGCCGAAGGCAGGCCGGGCCTCCAGCAGGGCCCGGGTGGTCCGCGCCCGATGATGCCGGGGATGGACATCCCACTCGTCCGCGACGAGATGCAGCGGCACGTGGAGGCGATGCGGACCCTGATGATGGGCCAGCGCGAGCTCGTCCAGCAAGTCGCCGCCGAGGGCAAGGCGCTCCGCGGCAAGGACACCCCGCCGGCCGAGGTGGACAAGGCCCTCGCCGACAAGTTCGGCACCCAGGCCCAGGCCATCGCCACTCAACTGGCCGACGAGTTTGCCAGGCACTACGAGAACTTGATGAAGATCTACAAGGAGAACCGCGAGGAGCTGGTCAAGCAACTCGCCGCAAGCGTCCTCAAGCGCATGGCGAACCGCGAGCCCGGCCAGCGCCCCGGCGGCCCCCCTGGCTTCCCGAAGGGCGACCGCCCCTTCCCCAAGGGCAAGGAGGCCCCGCCCAAGGCCAAGGATGTGATGCCGGAGAACTTCTGAGCGTCTTCCGCCGCCGGGCGGCGTGCCCGGCGGCTGGCACCTTCCCCGGCGCCTGACACCGAAAGGAGCAGCTGGATGAGGAGATCGGTCAGGACGCTCTGCCTGTGCCTGCTGGCGGCCGTATCGCTGTCGGCCACGGGCTGTTGGCGCGGTCGCAGGTGGTGGTGGCGCCACCATTCGGCAGGTCCGGTCGTCGTCAACCCGCCGGGCCCGGCCACGGTCATCCCACTGCCCGAGACCCTTCTGGTGTCGGGCCAAGCGATGAAAGGAGACGCGCGTTGAGGCCCTCCGTTCGAGCGCTCTGCTTGTGTTTGCTGGCGGCCATGGCGATGTCCGCCGTCGGTTGCTGGCGCCGTCGTGTGTGGGCGGCACGCCACCGTCCAGGCCCGGTCGTCGTCACCCCGCCGGGACCGGTGGTGGTCGCGCCGCCGGCTGCCGAGATCATCGTCGAGACGCCGCCGCCGCCGCCTCGCGTCGAGGTCCGCCCCCCTTGCCCCGTCGTCGGCCACGTCTGGTGCCCCGGCTACTGGAACTGGCAGGGCGGGCGGCACGTGTGGGCACCGGGCCGATGGAGCCCCCCACCGCGCCGCGGCGCCGTGTGGGTCGCCCCCAGGTGGGAGAAGGGGCCACGCGGCTGGCGCCATCACCCCGGCCTCTGGCGCTGAGCCGCACCAAACGTAATCTGTCCGTTTGACCGCGACCGCCCTCGCGCAAGCCTCCGGGCCTGCGCGAGGGCGTTTCTCCCTTGGCAGACTCCGCAGGTCGAGTGTCGCCGACTGTCGCGCTTTCGCGCGAAAGCGCGACAAT
>DATKZY010000251.1:0-25225 GCA_035527715.1 Planctomycetota bacterium
GCTGCCCGAGCTGCCGGCCGAGGCGCGTGCCGAGGTCGAGCGCATGGCGGACCGCTTGGTCAACAAGATCCTTCACCAGCCGATCCGCGCCCTGCGCGAGGCCCCCGCCGACGAGCGCCCGGAGGGCCTCCTGGGCGCCGCACTGCGGCTGTTCGGCCTGCGCCCTTCGACGCGCTCAGGGCGCGGCACAGAGGAGCCGCCAGGCTCGGCGCCGAGGTGACACATGGCTGCCACGAACACGAAAAACTCGCGACAGGACCGGCTGCCCCGCGCCCGAGCCGCGTGGCTGGTCGGCGCGGCCGCTCTGGCCGTGGGGGTCGCGTACGCGCTCGTGGCGAGCCGGGCGCACTACCTCGAGCTGGCGGTGGTCATCCTGGCCATCGTCACCGCCGCCGGCGTGGCCATCGTGCTGCTCTCCCGGATCAACAAGGGTCTCGACCGCAGGGTGAGGGAGAGGACGCGACAGCTCGAGGAGTCCGAGGGGCGGCTCCGCGACACCCTGGGACAGGTCGAGGCGTCGGAGCGGAACCTGGCCGCGGCGACCACCAAGGTCTCCGAGCTGATTGACACGGCGGCCCGCGAGCAGGCGCTCACCACCTACTACGAAAACCCCCACTTGGCCACCTGCTGGAAGGTGCGCGACTGCAAGAACACCTGGTGCCCCGTCCACGGCCGCGAAGGCGTGCGCTGCTGGCAGGTGGAGGGCACCTACTGCGACCGGGAGAGCGCGGCGCCCTTCACCGAGAAGGTGCTCACGTGCCGCACCTGCGAGGTCTTTCGCCGGAGCTGCCCGGACCGCCTCATCGAGCTGGCCGAGGGCTTCAACAACATGATGTGCCTGCTCGCGCGCAAGGCCGAGGAGCTGCGCCACGTGCGCTACCAGGCCATCGAGCGCGAACGCATGGCCACGATCGGCCAGATGGCGGCCGGCATCGCGCACGAGATCAGCAACCCCATGGCCTCGCTGTTCTCGCTCGTGCAGGTGCTCCGTGTGGCCCCCCTCGACGAGCAGGCCCGGGGCAACGTGGCGCTCATGCAGTCGTGCATCGAGCGCGTGGCCAAAATCGTCCGCGAGATTGTGGACTTCGGCCGCCCTGCCGCCAAGGAGGAGTGGACCCACACCAGCGTGGAGCGGATCGTGCGCGACACGGCGAAGCTCCTCCGCTACGACCGCCGCGCGCGCAAGCTCGACATCTCGGTGGACTTCGAGCCTGGCCTGCCCGACACCCTGCTCATCGAGCACCAGCTCCAGCAGGTCTTCACGAACCTGATGGTGAACGCCTTCGACGCCATGGCAGGGCAGGGGAACCTGGCGATCCGGGGCCGGCGCAACGGTGAGGCCATCGAGGTGGCCATCACCGACACCGGCAAGGGAATGCGCCCCGAGGAGATCCGCCACATCTTCGAGCCCTTCTACACCACCAAGGCCGGCCAGAAGGGCACGGGCCTCGGCCTCGCCCTCAGCTACAGCATCATGCAGCGCCACGGCGGCGCCATCCGCGTCGGAAGCGAGCCGGGCAAGGGCTCCACCTTCACCGTCTCCATCCCCATTCGCTCGGCCCCCGACAAGGGCGAAGAACAGAACAGGCAAAATGGCAAGACTTCAGCCGTCTGAAGCTCCTGCCCCCACCGACCTCGTGTCGGTGGGGCAAGGGATTGACAACTACGTGGCACGGCCTCACCCCCCATTCCCCCCTCCATCCCTCTCCCTTCCAGGGAGAGGGATGGGTGAGGGTGGAACCTCGGATGGTGGGTACACCCTCCCCCTGCCCCCTCCCTCTGAGAGGGAGGGGGTCGGGGCGAGGGAGGGGGGGAGGGCAGCTCGGCGTAGTGGGCAATCCTTCGCCCCACCGACGCAAGGTCGGTGGGGGCGTGGACTTTGCTCGGCTGAAGTCCGACGCTGTTTCGCCATTGGTCATTGGTCATTTGGGAGTTCAAGATGCCTCACGCCCGTATCCTGGTCGTTGACGACGAGCAGCCCTTCTGCAACGTCCTGTGCGGCGTCCTGCGCCAGCGGGGCCATCTCGTGACCGGCGTCGAGCGGGCCGAGGATGCGCTGCCCGCGCTCGAGAAGGGGGCCTTCGACCTCGTGGTCTGCGACCTGCGCCTGCCCGGCATGAGCGGGCTCGACTGCCTGCGCTGGACGCGCGAGCACGTGCCCGACACCCGCTTCCTCATGGTCACGGCCTACGGCGACATCGAGACGGCGGTCGAGGCGATGAAGCTGGGCGCCGCCGACTACCTGACCAAGCCCTTCCTCTTCGACGACCTGCTGATGCGCATAGACCGCCTGATGGAGCACGTGGCCCTGGTCCACGACCACGAGGCCCTCCAGGACGAGTTGGACGCGCGCTACGAGCCGCGCGGCCTCATCGGCCAGAGCGCGCCCATGGAGAAGGTGCGCGACCTCATCCGCCGCGTGGCCCGCACGGCCAGCAACGTCCTCATCGTGGGCGAGAGCGGCACGGGCAAGGAGGTCGTCGCCCGCGCCATCCACCGCCTCTCCGACCGCCGCGAGCGCCGCATGGTGACCGTGAACTGCGCGGCGCTGCCCGAGACCCTGCTCGAGAGCGAGCTGTTCGGCCACACCAAGGGCGCCTTCACCGGCGCGTCGCAGACCAAGGAAGGGATGTTCGAGGCCGCCGACGGCGGCACGCTCTTTCTCGACGAAATCGGCGCCATGCCCCCCGCCCTCCAGAGCAAAATCCTCCGCGCCGTGGAGTCCAAGGAAATCGTCCCCATCGGCACCACGGTCTCCCGCAAGGCCGACGCGCGCCTCCTGGCCGCGACGAGCACCGACCTGGAGGCCGAGGTCAAGGCCGGGCGCTTCCTCGACGCGCTGTTCTACCGCCTCAACGTCTTCCAGATCCGCATGCCCCCCCTCCGCGAGCGCCGCAGCGACATCCCCAACCTCGTCCAGCACTTCGTCGAGCGCCTGGGCCAGGAGCTGAAGAAGCCCGCCGTCAAGATCAGCCACGACGCCATGGCCGTCCTCATGGCCTACGAGTGGGCGGGCAACGTCCGCGAGCTGGAGAACGCCATCGAGCGGGCGCTGATCCTCTGCGACAGCGGGGTGGTGACCGTGGACGACCTGCCGGTGAGCCTCCAGGCCCAGCCCCACGGCCCCAGCGGCCGGCCGCTCGACCTGCGCAGCTATCTCCGCCGCTGCGAGCTGGAGCACATCCAGGCCGTCCTCTCGCTCTCCGAGCAGGACAAGGTGAAGGCGGCCAAGATGATGGGCATCAGCCTCTCCAGCCTCTACCGCAAGCTCGAAGAGCGCGAGCCGGCCGAGCCGACGCCCCCGACGGCCTCCGAGGGGCCCTCGCCCGAGCCCGCCGCCCCCACGCCTGCCGAGGCCCCGCCGCCACCCGCCAAGGACGTGCCGCCCGACGCCCCCGAGCGCCACCAGTGGCGGAGGGCCAAGCCCCCGTTCTGAGGGGGGCAAAGCGCGCACGAGGCACGACCGAGAGACCCTTCTGTCCCTTGAGTCCCTGTGGTCCCTGGCTTGGGGCCGCGGGATGGCCAAAGGGACCACAGGGACTCAAGGGACAGAAGGGACCAAAGGGACCAATGGGACCTTGACATTACCCCCCGCTCTCCCTATCATCGGGGCCTCTCGCTGACCGCGCGATGCCATCTGCTCAGGAGAGGGTCATGCCCCCCGACCAGCCGTTCGACCTCCAGGCGAAGTTCCGAGCCGTCAGCCGCGCGCTGCGCGCCAGCTACGAGGCCGACAGCGTCGGCGGCAGCCACCATGGCGAGAAGGGCCTGCGACGCGACAGCGTCCTGGGCCAGTTCCTCGCCCGCCACCTGCCGCCCTGCTACGGCGTCGCGCGGGGCGAAGTCGTCGCCGCCGACGGCGCGATCAGCCGCCAGGTGGACGTGGTGGTCTACGACGCCCTCCACGCGCCCCTGCTCCAAGGCTCGGAGGCATCGCGCGTCTTCCCCGCCGAGAGCGTGTATGCGGCGATCGAGGTCAAGGACCACCTCGACCAGGCCGCACTGGCCAGGGCGGTGGCCAACATCGCCTCGGTCAAGCGGCTCGACCGCTCGGCCATCGTCGAGCAGCACGGCGGCCACCGCATCGTCCACGGCCCGAAGCAGAACCCGCCCATCTTCGGCGCCGTCTTCGCCCTCGACGCCAGCGACGTGGCCAAGACCATCGTCCCCCTCCTCGCCCAGCACCAGCGCGACATGCCGATCGGGTCGTGGGTGGACTGCGTGTGCATCCTCGACCGGGCGCTCATCTACCATTTCGGCTACTTTGTCAACCGGGTGGGCGAGGCCATGTGGGTTCCCTCCCTGCTCGACCCCGACACCCGCCTCGGCCACTACGAGTCCCAGGAAGACACCCTGTTCCTCTTCTACCTCTACCTGCTCTACCAGCTCAACGCGAAGGACCTCTTCCCGCCCGACCTGATACGCTACGCCCGCGGCACCCCCGTGCCCGACCCCATCATCTACCGCGGCGCGCCGCCGCCGCCGTAGCAGCCCTCCTCACGGCCTCCGCGCCCCGAAGGTCTCCTGCCCTGGCCCGTCGCCAAGCGTCGGGGGCCATGCAGGTTAAAACCGCGTTAATCACCCACACGCTCCAGGACGCGTCGCGCGGCCCGGACGGGGCCGAGAGGCCCCTCGCCACAAGTGTAGAACCTGCCTGCCCTTATGGCCCCGGGGCGCTCTGCCCGGACGCCTCAACGACCCACAGGTCTAATGCCCCCTCCGGAACGCAAGGAAGGGCCGTTTCTGTGCGTTTTTTCGGAGAGCCGCAAGTAGATGTGGCGTCAATACTTAGCCTGCGGCGTAGGAGTGGAGGCTCGGGAGGAGGTAGTTGACGCCGAAGTAGGTGAAGAGGGTGGCGGCAAAGCCGACGATGGCGAACACGCTGTTGAGCATGGGCAGGCGCTCGCGCCCCGCGCCCTTCGAGCCGGCGATGAGCCGGTAGTGCAGGTAGATGCCGTAGATGAACCAGGTGATGAGCGACCAGGTTTCCTTGGGGTCCCAGCCCCAGTAGCGGCCCCAGGCCTGGCGAGCCCAGATGGCGCCGCTCACGATGCCCACGGTGAGCAGGAGGAAGCCGAAGGCCATCGTCTGGTACGACAGGGCATCCACCACGGCCCCCGCCTCGCGCGTGCGCCACACGAGAAGCCACAACAGCGCGAGGAGGAACGCGGCGAAGAAGGCGCCATACGAGACCATGCACGTGAGCACGTGGAACACCAGCCAGTTGCTCTGGAGCGCCGGCATCAGCGGCCGGGGCGCCATGTCGAACCGCGAAGTGGCGGCGAGAATAGCCACCACGCCCAGGCACGCGGCCGCCTCGAGGCCCGGGAAGCGCACGAAGAGCCGCGAGACGAAGTAGACGAGGCAGAGGCCCCAGGCCATCCAGGAGAGGGACTCCGGCATGTTGGAGAAGGGCGGGTAGCCCGACTCGCGCCAGCGGGCGATGATGAAGGCGCTGAGCGCCGCGAAGCCCGCCACGATCACCAGGTTCACCAGCCAGCGCAGGCCCGTGAGCCAGCGGGGCGAGTCCTCGCGCCCCGCCCGGCGGCGCGCAGTGGTGATGATGGCGTGGGCCGCCGCCAGCGGCAGCCCGCCGAGGAAGATGGCGAAGGCGACTCGCCAGAAGGTCTCATGCATTCTGAGTCCATCCAAAGATTAGCCACAGAGGCACAGAGGGCACAGAGCGGAGAGTCATCGGGTCTTGAAACCCTGGCATCCCTTCCGTCCTTCTCTGTGGTCTCTGTGTCTCTGTGGCCACGCTAGTCCTTCTTCCTCGCCTTGCGGCGGAAGAGCGGCTGGATGTAGAAGACGAAGGCGATGCCGAGGGGCATCAGCACGAAGCCCGTGAAGACCAGCGGCACGCCGGGGTCGCTCACGACCTCGAGGGTCGAGCTGCGCTCGGTCTCGGGGTCGTAGCCCGACTGGTAGACCGTGAAGCGGCCGACCTCGAGGGGCTCGTTGACGCGGATGACGGCCTGACGCGTCTCGTTGCCCTCGGCGTCGAGAATGGTCACGTGGCTGGCGAAGGACTTCACGGGGCCGGGCATGCGAATGTAGCGGAGTTGGGGGCCTTCGCTCGACGCGCCGTGGCCGTGCATGCTCATGTCGGGGAATCTCGCGAAGAGCCAGCGGGTCGTCTCCCCCTCGGCGGTCTTCACCCGCACCTGGATGGCGGGGTTCACGGGCTGGTCGGAGGCGGAGATGACCTTCTTGTCCTCGAGGGAGAAGACGAAGTGGGGCACGTAGCGGAGCACCTCGACGGTCGCGCCATCGGCGCCGACGGGGAATGAGTGGCCGACGCGCACGGGCTCCTCGCGGGGCCGCTGGCCGGGGGCCGGGGCGACGAGGAGCACCTCGCGGGGCGCCTCGTAGCGCTCGATGGCGAAATCGTCGAGCCGCAGGCCGAAGCCGAGCGACACGGCGCCGCCGTCCGTCTGAAAACTCTCCACCGTCTGGCCCTCGGGCACGCCGACCATGCCCTCCTGGCCGACGATGCCCTTGACCAGGGCGCCGGCCACGATGAACACGATGCTCAGGTGCACGGCGGCGGAGCCGAGGCTGCGGAGCCGCAGGCGCAGGCGCGGTACCGTGCACGCCACCGTGCTCGCCACGAAGAGCGAGAGCAGGGCGAGGAACCACCAGGTGTGGTAGAGCTGGCTGAGGCCCAGCAGCCCGACAAGGAGGCCGAGCGGCCGGCCGTAGTGGGCGATGGCCTTCGTGGGGTCGTAGGGCTCCTGCTTCACCAGGGTGCCCACGATGCAGGCCACGGCGATGAGGGCCATGAGCACGAGGGCGAAGCGGAGCGAACGCAGTGTGCGCCACCACCGCGCGAGCAGGGGCTTCTGGGGCGACTGGGCGGCGGCCGCCGAAAGGCCGATGGAGGTATCCGCAGTGCTCACTTCGCCTCCGTGGGCGTACCGCCCTGTTGCTTGATGACCTCGGCGGCGGCGCGGACGGTCTTGAGCACCGCCTTGGCGTAGTCGAGGTTATGGACTGCTTTGCCGTAGCGGACGAGGCTGAGGTTGTGGCGGGCGTCGTCAAGGCGGGCCTGGGCGGCCAAGCGTGCCTTCTCGTCGGGGATCGCCTTGACCACCGCCTCGGCCTTTGCGAAGTCGTCGGCAGCCTGCGTCACCGCCGCGTCGGCTTCCTTCTTCCAGTCGGCCAGCATCCCCTCCACGTCGGTGCCGTGGCACTGGATGCAGGACTTCTCGCCGGCCTCGTAGGTGGACATGGGGCTGTGGCCCGGCAGGCCGCCGAGAATCTGGTGGCAGGCGATGCACTGGACCTTCGCGACCGACATCGCGCTCGGCTGGTCCTTCACGCCGCGGGCGCCGGTGCCGCGGTAGAGCTCGGTCGTGTAGTCGTGCTTGGCGGTGTGGCAGCGGCTGCACGTGGCGTCCATCGGCTCCGGCTCGGGGGCGCGGCCGTGGCGGATCTCGTTGTGGCAGTGGAAGCATTCGACCTTGTGTTTGGTGACGTGGTTCTCGTGCATGAACTCGTGGTCGTCGAACCGCGCCAAGTGGCTCGGCTCGCTGTGGCAACCGATGCAGACCTGCCTGGGCACGCGCCCGTCGCCCTCGACGGAGTCGAAGTGGCACTTGTAGCAGGCCACCTTGGGGTAGTCGGCGTGGTTGTACTCGTTGCCATTGGCCAGCTTGAGAGGCTTCTTCGGCACGTCGTGGCAGCCGGTGCAGCCGGCCACGGGCTCCTCGATGCGGCCCTTCTTGAGGTCCTTGAAGTGGCAGGTGAAGCAGACGGATTCGGTGACGGTGATGTGGGAGCCTTGGACGATCTGAGAGTGACAGGTCTGGCACCGGAGCTTCTTGCCGCGGCGCATGTCGGTCAGGTGCGGCTTGTGGTCGAAGTGCACACCCTTGAACTCGACTTTGCCCTCGAGGAGGCGCGTGTCGTGGCAGCCGGAGCGGAGGCAGGAGGCGTCCTGGACCTCGGCCCGCGCCTGGGTGGAGTAGGTGCCGGTGATGTAGGAGACGAGCATCGAGGCGGCCCGGATCTTGGCGGCGACGGCGTTCTGGAAGCCCGGCGGGAAGTGGCATTCGATGCACTCGACGCCCTTCTTCCCGTGGGAGGACTCCTTCCACGACTTGTAGTAGGGCTTCATGATGTGGCAGGTCTTGCAGAACCAGGCCTTGGTGCTCACCCAGAGGAAGGTGCCGCTGCCGACGAGCATGAAGAGCAGGACAAGGAGCACCCAGCCGCGGCGACGGAGGCGGAAGCCGAGGCGGTGCTTCCTGTCCAGGTCCACGCCGAGGAATGACAGGATTTTGCGGAACATCAGCGGGCCTCACTCCTCGTCGTCGCCGCCCTTGGGCCTCGGGTGCGCGATCTTTGGCCACATCTGCTCGTAGTCGAAGCCTGCCTTCTTCCCGTCCTTCGTCGTGTAGCGGTCAGGCTTCCAGGAGGGGGCAGTGTCGTTGTGGCAGCCGAGACAGGTCTCCTCGTCGCCGATGACGAGGCCGAGCGAGAGGGCCTTCGCCTTGTCCTTCATCGTCTCCTTGCCCTTGTAGCCGTCGCCCGGGCCGTGGCACGACTCGCACTGCACGCCGTCCTCGGCCGAGAAGCTCTCGGCCCGCCACTCGTCGGCCACGTCGAAGGCGGTCGCGTGGCACTTCAGGCATTTGGGGCTCTTCTCCGGCGCATCAATGCCCAGCTTCTTCGCCGTCTCCTTCGCCGCGTCGGTCAGCAGCGTCTTGTAGGCCTCTGCGTGCTTCGACTTTTCCCACAAGCCGAGCTGCTTGCCCTGCTTCGTCGTCTTGTGGCAGAGCTTGGCGCACTTGCCGACGCCGATGTACTTGTGCTTCGGCTCCGTGGCGGCGACGGCCAGCAGCGCGGCGCCCCCAACGGCCAACGCCAGCGTCACGACACGACTCACTCTCAACTTCACGGCCACATCCCCTAATCACAATGAGAGCGCAGGATCGTCCCTGATCCACTTGCCAGAGCAAACGGCGTGCCGTGTCCCTCCCCCCCTCTACGGGCCGACTTCTGCCGCGCGCGCACCGCTTTGGGACCGGCCCTCGCTCCTGTCGTTCCTACACTTGCGAATATCGCGGATCGATCATCGCCCCGGGCGGGAACCGGCCGCGGGGGCGCGGCGGCGTACCGTGCGATGGCATCCGTCGGTGCGCCGGCACGGGGTTTGCTCCCCTCCCTGGCGACATTGTGGGACGAATGCCTCGTCCACGCCGCGGGGGATTGCCAGGAATGATCGGGTTCACCAAGCTTCTCTGCGGGAGCGCCACGGCTGCCGAAGCCGCCCGGCAACAGGCGTCGGGCCACGTCGAGCCCGGTCTCCTCCACTTCTCGACCGACGAGCGGCCGCTCGTGGTGTGGAACGTCACGCACCGCTGTAACCTGCGGTGCGTGCACTGCTACCTCGACGCCGACAGGCGCGCCTTCGATGCTGAGCTGAACTCAGAGGAGGCCATCCACCTGATCAACGACTTGGCGGCGCTGCGCGTCCCGGTGCTGCTTCTCTCCGGGGGCGAGCCGCTGTTGCGCAAGGACACCCTCGGCTTGGCGCACTACGCGAGGGAGAAGGGCATCCGCCCCGTGCTATCGAGCAACGGCACCCTCATCACCCACGAGCTGGCCGCGCGCATCAGGGCGGCGGGCATCCAGTACGTCGGCGTGAGCCTTGACGGCCTCGAGGCGACGCACGACCGCTTCCGCTGCAAGCCCGGCGCCTTCCGCGACGCCGTCGCGGGCATCCAGGCCTGCCATGCCGCCGGGGTCAAGGCCGGCATCCGCTTCACCCTCAACGCCCACAACCTCGCCGACCTGGCGGGCGTCCTCAACCTCGTCGAGGAACTGCGTGTGTCGCGCTTCTGCCTCTACCACCTCGTCTATGCAGGACGCGGCGACCACCTGAAGGACCACGATGTCACGCCGACCCAGCGGCGCCAGGCGGTCCAGCTCCTCGTGGACCGCGTGCTGGACTGGGACCGCCGCCGCGTCCCCATCGAGGTGCTGACGACCGATCAGCACGCTGATGGGGTGTTCCTGCACGCCTGTCTGGCCGAGCGCGCGCCCAAGCGGGCAGCGGAGGTGCGCCGCCTGCTCCAGCGGCAGGGCGGCTGCTCGGCGGGTTGCAAGATCGCCAGCATAGATCCCCTCGGCAACGTCCACGCCTGCCAGTTCTGGGGCCACGCCACGCTGGGCAACGTGCGGGAGCGGCGGTTCAGCGACATCTGGCGCGACCCTGCCGACCCCTTGCTGTGCCAGCTCCGCAGCAAGCTCCACCGCGTCAAGGGCAAGTGCGCGCGCTGCGTCCACAAGGACATCTGCGGCGGCTGCCGCATCCGCGCGGAAGCCGTCTACGGCGACCTCTGGGCCGAGGACCCCGCCTGCTACCTCACCGAACAGGAGCGCACCGGCAACGGAGTGGGCGGCACAGGCGTGCAGCCTGAGTCGCTGGCGCCCCAGCCGGAGCGGCTCTTGAGGTAGTCTCTTGCCCCGCCGTCTTCCGCGCCTTGCGAAAACGCGGATCGAAACCTTGCCGCTGGCGCGAAGGGGCGGGCCGATGGCCAGCGGCGTCGCCCGCGGGGGGAACGGCCCAGCGCCCGCCGCATCCGCCCGCAGGGGCGGATCGCCGGGGGCTCGATCCCGCCCTCCGGTGACCGCTGGCACGGATTGTGCATGTAGGCGTTCCCTGTTGGTTAGTCCGCAGGCGCGTTTTGTGGGGGCCGTGGGCTCGTGAGGAACCGACTCGCTACGTTTCCTGCCGAGGCTCTACAGCACCTCGGTCTGCTCATCGCGTTCATCCTTCTGCTGGCCGGGAGCGGCTTCGCGACGGCGCAGCCGGGCCTCGCCGCCGGCCTGGTCTTCGTCTTCTCGTGCTTCTACCTCGTGGCGTCCATCGCCACCCTCCGCCCGCACTTCCTCTATCCCACGATGCTCCTGGGCGCGGCGTCCTACTTCCTCACCTGCCATGCGCTCGGTGCCCCGGGCGACGTGTTCCCCCTCCTCTCCGTGCCGCTGGTGGTGGCGCTGTGGTTCGTGGGGCGGCGGTTATCAGCGGCGCGGCCGGCCTTTGCCTGCGCTGTCTTCCGGGCGATGCACATCACCGTGGCCGTGTTCGCGGTCTGGGCGCTGGCGCAGGCCCCCCGCCTGATTTCGAGTGCCGGCATCGTGCGGTTCGTCGCCGGCGCCACGCTCCTTGGCTATGCCATTCTCTACCTTGCCCACTGCTTCGCCCTGGGGCGGGCCCGTTACATCTATATATTCTCCACCTTCCTGCTGTTCGGCAGCATGATGGTGGTGGCGGCGGCTGCGTCGTCCGCGTTCTCGTGGTTGCCCGCCGTGGCGTCGGCGGGGGCGATGCTCTTCGCGGGCGCGCAGGGACGCCGCGCCAGGGCATTCGCGGGGCCGCGTGGCTTCTACCTCTGTGCCGCGGCGGCGCTTTTCGTGTCGCTGGTATTCGCCGTGTCGCGCTGGGGGTTCTTCCTGCTCGACTTGGCGCTGGCCGCGCTGACGCTGTGGCTGGCCTATCGGTGGCTGGCCGACGCCGTGGGCGACGTGCGGCGGGCGACGCTGGCCGACCGTTCGCTGGCCAAATGGCTCTTCCTCGGCTCGATGGCGCTGTGCCTGCCGCTCGTGCCCGTGCTCTTCGCGGCCCCCGGGGCGCGCGACGTGCCGCTGGCCGCCCTGGCGTTCGGCCTGCTCTTCGCCTGGATCGCCTTCGAGCGCCGGCGCGAGTCGGGGCCGCGGAACATCTACATTCTCCCTGCGATGTTCTTCCTGTCGGCGGGGGCGCTGGGCCTCGGCCGCCTGCTGCCTGGACAGGCGGGGGCCGGGTGGGCCTGGGCCGCGCCGCTGGCCATCTTCGCCGGTATATCGCTCCTGGCGGCGTGGCTTGCGAAGGCCCAGGAGGGGAGGGCACTGCGGGCGCTGGCCGAGGGCTTCGCGTTCCCTGCTCTGTTCGCATGGCTGGTGCCGCTGTTGGCGGGCCTTCCCGCGGCGGCGCTCGCGGGCGGGGTGGCGGGCGTGGTCTTCGCGGCGGCGAATGGCAGCCGGCGTGAGGCGCGTGAGTTCCTCTACGCGTTGGGGACGGGTCTGGCGGGCGTGCTGGCCGCCGCGGCGGTGCTGACGCCTGCTCGTGGGGTCTCGGTGTGGCTCGTCTGTTGGGTGGGCGCCTCAGCGGCGGCGGGCCTGATGGCGTGGGCGCAGGGCTCGGGGCGCAGCGTCGCCCGCGGGGCCGCGTGCCTCGCGTGGGCCGTGCTGTCGGTCGCGGCGGTGGCCTTCGCCGGCGGGTCGGGCGCTCGTGCCGTGCTGTGCGCGCTCACGGGCACGGGCGCCGTAGCGCTGCTCCTGGGCGGCTTCGTATGTAGCCCCGCCTTTAGGCGGTCTTCCCTTGAGCCAGGAGCCGGGCGCGACCTGTTCCGCACCCTTGTGTCGGCAGGGGCCTGGGTGGGCGTGGTCGCCACCGTGGTGTGGGGGCCGTTCAGCGGCTTCAGCTCGCCGAGCGCCGGGGCCTCGGTGCTTGTGCTGGCCGCCGCGTGTGCCGTGGCCTGGGTCTATGGGCGGCTGACGCGCCACGCGCGGACGGCCGCCGTGCTCTTCTCGCTCGGCTCGCTGCTGGTGATCTTCGGCCTGGTGCCCGCGGCCCACTGGCAGCTCGTCGCCTGCGCGGGTGTGGTGGCCATGCTGTTCGCTCTCGCGGTGGGCGCGCGGAGCCGCCTGCCCGCCGAGTCGCGCGCGTGGGCGGTTGTGGGCCACCTGACGAGCATCGCCGCCGGCGTGGCGGCCCTGGCGCTGGCGTGGCGGGGCAACGGCCCCGCGCTGGCGCTGAGCAGCCTGGCCTTCGTCGTCCTCTACGCCGCGAAAGTGCAGCTCAACGGCGCCGCGGGCGTTCGCGTGGGGCTGGTGTGCTGGGCCACGCTGGCCGCGCTCCTGGGCGTCGCCGCGTGGGCGGGCACGCCATATCGCCAGCATGCCTACGTGCTGGCGGGTCTGGCGCTGGTGTGGCTCGCGGCCGGCTATGGGCTGCACAGCGCGAAGCGGCCCGCCTGGCCTCCGGCCCTCTACGTGTGCGCGGCGCTCCTGGCCTCCTTCTGCGGGGCGGTGAGCGTGTTCTCGCCCGTCGCGCAAGGCTCGTGGCACGTGTTCCTGGTCTGCGGCATCGTGTTCGCCGCGCTCTTCCTGATCCTGCGGCAGGACGTGTTTGCGTTCCTCCTCACCCTGTCGTTCGCCCTGCTGACCTACGACTGGGTGAAGGCGAGCACGAGCCGGTTCACGCAGGACGTGCTGTTCTACCTGGTGATCGGCACGGCCGTGCTGGGGGTCTTCTTCCTATTGCCGTATGTGAAGCGGCTGGTGGACCGGTTGGGCACGCTGCCGATGATCTCGATCTTCACGTGGCGGGGCGCGGCGCTCGTGGCGGTGCCGGTGTTCGGCCTCGGCACGCTCACGCTGGGCGCCTACTCGGTGAAGCTCACCGAGCACCCGAAGTTCTGCACGTCCTGCCACTACATGGGCGAGTACTACGAGAGCTGGCAGCACTCGTCGCACCGCGACGTGGCCTGCGTGCAGTGCCACTACGAGCCGGGCGTGGGCGCGGAGCTGGAGGGGAAGATGGCCGGCCTCATCCAGCTCGTCAAGTACATCTCCCACGCCTATGACAACAAGCCCCACGCGATGATCAGCAACGCCTCGTGCATGCGCGCCGGCTGCCACGCGGGCATGGACCACGACAAGCAGACGGTGCTCTTCCACGGCAAGGTGAAGTTCAACCACGAGCGCCACCTCAGCGGCCACCCGCGGGGCAAGGAGCTGAACTGCGTGAGCTGCCACGGCCAGATGGTCGAGGGCCAGCACATCAGCGTGGCCGAGACGACGTGCCTCACCTGCCACTTCTACGGCCGCGGCGCCAAGCCCGTGGCCGCGGGCGAGTGCCTCACCTGCCACGTCGTGCCCGAGAAGCCCGTGAAGTTCATGGGCCAGGCCTTCAACCACAAGGACTTCCTCAAGGGGAAGACGGACGCCCGCTGCGAGCACTGCCACAGCCAGATCACCCAGGGCACCGGCGCCGTGTCGTCCACTCGCTGCCAGAGCTGCCACCTGCGCCGCACGCCCGAGGTCAAGGACCAGGCCCAGTTCCACCTCACCCACGTGTCGAAGGGCCACTTCGACTGTCTCCAGTGCCACGACGAGATTCGCCACGGCGACGGGATGAAGCCGCACCAGATGATGGCCTCGGCCAAGTGCGGCACCTGCCACGGCGGCGGCCGCCATTCGGTGCAGGAGCAGATCTACGCGGGCAAGGCCGTGGCCGACCTGGCTGCGGAGCCCGACGTGATGTACAAGGCCGGCGTCGCCTGCGACGGCTGCCACATCGAGGACAAGCGGGTGGACGTCGGCACCGCGACCTACACCACCCGCGCCTCCAGCGCCCGCCAGTGCGCCGGCTGCCACGGCGATAAGGACTACGGCGACATGCTCGCCGACTGGCAGAAGGAGACGCGGGGGCGCGTGGCGAAGCTCGAGCCCCTGTTCGTGGCGCTCGACGAGACCCTTCAGAAGGCCGGCGCGCCGCAGGGCGCAGCCGACGAAGCGCGCAAGCTCCTCGTTGCCGCCAGGGGACGCGTCTCGTGCATCGTCCGCGACGGCAGCTACGGCGCCCACAACTACGCCTACATCTCCACCCTGCTCGACCGCGCCGAGGCCGAGGCGAAGAAGGTATCGGCCCTGCTCTCGCGCGCCGAGGCGTCCGAGAGGGACAGAGGACAGGCAGGATTGCCACAGAGACACGGAGACCACCGAGAAGAGAAGGAGGGGCGATAGGGTACGGAACCCAAGCAGCTTTCTGCTCTGTGTTCTCTGTGTCTCTGTGGCTAGTCTGCTCTGAAAGGAAGAGGCAAGCCGTGAAGTGGGATCTGTCCGACAAAGCGCTCAACTCCGAATTCCGCCACGCCGTCGAGGCGCGCAGCGGCCAGGGCCTCAGCACCTGCTGCCAATGCGGCAAGTGCTCCGGCGGCTGCCCCGTGATGCCCGATCTCGATCTCTCGCCCAACCGCGTCCTGCGCCTCGTCCAGCTCGGCCTTGAGGACGAAGCCCTCCGCAACGAAACCGTCTGGTGCTGTGTCGCCTGCGGCACCTGCAACACCCGCTGCCCGATGAACGTGGACATTGTGCGGGTGATGGACACGCTGCGGGCGATGGCCCACCGGCGGGGCGTCGAGCCGCCCGCCACGGCGGCCCGCGTGTGGGCCTTCTACCGCTCGTTCCTCGACTGCGTCGAGGAGTTCGGCCGCCTGGGCGAGATCGCCCTCATGGGCAGCTACAACATCAACTCCGGCCGCCTCCTCACCAACATGGTCAAGGCCCCCTGGTTCTTCCTCAAGGGCAAGGTGGCCCTGTCGCCCCACAAGATCAAGAAGATTGACAGGCTTCAGCGCGTCTTCCGGCGCGTTGCGGAGATCGAGAGCCGATGAAGTACGGCTATTTCCCCGGGTGTTCGCTGCTGTCGAGCGCCGTCGAGTACGACCGCCCGGCGCGGGCGCTGCTCGGCGCCCTCGGCGTCGAGCTGGAAGAGGTCGAGGACTGGGTGTGCTGCGGGGCCACGCCGGCCCACGCCACGAGCCACCTCCTGTCGCTCGCGCTGCCCGGCATCTCGCTGGCCGCGGCCGAGCGCCAGGGCCTCGACGTGCTCACCTGCTGCTCCGCCTGCTACAGCCGCCTCAAGCAGGCCAACCACGAGCTGGTCCACGAGCCGAAGCTCCTGGCCCAGGTCAACGAGATCATCGAGGAGCAGTATCAGGGCAAGAGCCGCGTGCTCCACATCGTCGAGCTGCTCGCGCACGAGATCGGCTTCGAGGCCATTCGCGCCCGCGTCACGCGGCCCCTCGCCGGCCTCAAGGTGGCCGCCTACTACGGCTGCCTCCTCACGCGGTTCCCCGAGGAGCTGCGGATTGACAAGCTCGAATACCCCACGCTCCTCGACGACCTGCTGGCCGCCGCGGGCGCTGAGCCGGTGGACTGGCCTCTCAAGACCGAGTGCTGCGGCGCTGCGCTCACGCTCGCGCGGCAGGACACCGTGATCCGCCTCAGCGGCCAGCTCCTCCAGGTGGCCAAGGAGTGCGGGGCCGACGTCGTCGCCGTCGCTTGCCCCCTGTGCCAGGCGAACATGGACATGTACCAGTCCGACGCCGAGGGCCAGCTCGGCCAGCAGCTTGGGCTCCCGGTGCTCTACTTCACCCAGCTCATGGCGCTGGCGATAGGCCTGGCGCCCGAGGACGTGTGTCTCGACAAGCAGATCGTGGACCCAACCCCTCTCCTGGTCGAGAAGGGGCTGGTGGAAACAGGAGTGTATCTGTAGGGCTCAAGGCATGACGCGTGACGCGTCACGGCTCACGCGTCCGGCGCAGCCCTGGTGACTGGCGCGGGCGCTGAGACGACCCAACCCGTCGGAGTACGACCCGTGGCACGAGTGGGCGTGTTCATCTGCTGGTGCGGCGCGAACATCGCGGAGACGGTGGACTCCGGCGCGGTGGCCCGCTACGCCGGCACGCTGCCCGGCGTGGTGGTCGCCCGCGACTACAAGTACATGTGCTCCGACCCCGGGCAGCGGCTGATCACCGACGCGATCAAGGAGCACCGCCTGTCGGGCGTCGTCGTCGCCTCCTGCTCGCCGCGGATGCACGAGACCACGTTCCGCCGCACCGTGGCCGGCGTGGGCCTCAACCCGTACATGTTCGAGATGGCCAACATCCGCGAGCACTGCTCGTGGGTGCACCACGACCGCCGCGAGGCGACCGAGAAGGCCAAGGACCTGGTCCGCCTGATGGTCATGAAGGTGCGGCGCAACGCCCCGCTCGCCGAGATCGAGGTGCCCGTGACCCAGCGGGTCATGGTCATCGGCGCCGGCATCGCCGGCATCCAGGCCGCCCTCGACGTGGCCCAGGCCGGCTACGAGGTGGTGCTCGTCGAGCGCAAGCCCAGCATCGGCGGCCACATGTCCATGCTCGACGAGACCTTCCCCACCCTCGACTGCTCGCAGTGCATCCTCACGCCCCGCATGGTCGAGATCATGCAGAGCCAGAAGATCAAGCTCCTCACCTACTCCGAAGTCGAGCAGGTGGACGGCTATGTGGGCAACTTCGAGGTCAAGGTGCGCCAGAAGGCCCGCAGCGTGGATATGAAGAAGTGCACGGGCTGCGGCGATTGCTGGAACAACTGCCTCTCGCGCAACCGCATCCGCATCCCCACGCCCCGCTCCGTCGCGGCCCAGACCCCGCCCGACGTGGCGGCGAAGGTGGATGCCATTCTCGAGGAGTACACCGACCGCGCCGGCATGGTTATCGGCATGCTCCAGGACGTGCAGGAGGCGTTCAACTACCTCCGCCAGGACGCCCTGCTCTACCTCGCCGAGAAGTCGGGCGTGCCGCTGAGCCGCCTCTACGCCGTCGCCCGCTTCTACCACGCCTTCAGCCTCACGCCGCGGGGGCGGAACATCATCCGCGTGTGCCTGGGCACGGCCTGCCACCTGCGCGGCGGCGGCCACGTCGCCGACGCGATCACCCGCGAGCTGGGCATCGCCCACGGCGAGACGACCAAGGACATGCAGTTCACCTTCGAGCGCGTCAACTGTCTCGGCGCCTGCGCCCTGGCGCCCGTGGTGACCGTGAACAACAAGTACTACGGCCAGATGACCGTGGGGAAGATGGTGGACCTCATTGGCACGCTGGCCGCCCAGCCGCAGCCGTCACGGGAGCCCGCAACGGCGGCCGGCTAGAGATGAACGCATGACGCGTGACCCGTGACGCGTGACAGGAGAAAGCGACATGGCTCTCTTCTCACGCCTCACGCGTCGGGGGTCGCGTATCATTTGACGAGGGACTCATGGCAGTAGCCACACGACTCGCATCGCCACACGACCTCGCGGAGTTCCGCGAGCACCTCCTCGCCCGCCGCGAGGAGAACGCGGTCTCCGTCGCCATCTGCGGCGGCACGGGGTGCCGGGCCAACGGCGCGATGGAGCTGTTCGAGGAGTTCCGCCGCCAGCTCGAGGGCAATGGCCACGCCCAGGTGGTCGTCCGCGCCACGGGCTGCCACGGCTTCTGCGAGAAAGGCCCCCTCGTCGTCCTCCATCCCAGCGGCCTGCTCTACCACGGCGTGAAGCCCGACGACGTGACGGAGATCATCGAAAAGACCCTCGGCAAGGGCGAGACGATCGAGCGGCTCCTCTACCGCGACCCCGTGTCGAAGCAGAAGTGCCGCTGCGAGCACGAGGTGCCCTTCTACGCGAAGCAGCAGCGCATCGTCTTCCGCCACAACGGCCTCATTGACCCCGCCGACATCGAGGACTACATCGCCGTCGGCGGCTACGCGGCCCTCGGCAAGGCGCTCACGGCGATGACGCCCGAGGGTATCGTGGACGAGGTGACGCGCGCCGGCCTCCGCGGCCGTGGCGGCGGCGGCTTCCCCACGGGCAAGAAGTGGGCCATCTGCCGCGCCCAGCCCGGTGACGAAAAGTACGTCATCTGCAACGGCGACGAGGGCGACCCCGGGGCCTTCATGGACCGCAGCATCATGGAGGGCGACCCGCACGCCGTGCTCGAGGGCATGGCCATCGGCGCCTACGCCATCGGCGCCCACCAGGGCTACCTCTACGTCCGCGCCGAATACCCCCTCGCCGTGGCCAACCTCGCCATCGCCATCGAGCAGGCGCGCGAGCTGGGCCTGCTCGGCGACGACATCTTCGGCTCCGGCTTCTCCTTCAGCGTCGAGATCGTCCGCGGCGCCGGCGCCTTCGTCTGCGGCGAGGAAACGGGCATGATCGCGTCCATGCAGGGTGACATCGGCAGTCCTCGGCAGCGCCCGCCATACCCGGCCCAGGCGGGCCTCTGGGGGCTGCCGACGAATATCAACAACGTCGAGACCTGGGCCAACGTGCCCGTCATCATCGAACGCGGCGCCGCCTGGTTCGCCGCCACGGGCACCGAGAAGTCCAAGGGCACCAAGG
This sequence comes from Planctomycetota bacterium, assembly GCA_035527715.1. Lineage (GTDB taxonomy): Bacteria > Planctomycetota > PUPC01 > DSUN01 > DSUN01 > DSUN01. Next base: position 18,980 of record DATKZY010000251.1, read on the forward strand.
TCTTCTCCCTCGTCGGCAAGGTGAAGAACACCGGCCTCGTCGAGGTGCCGATGGGCGTGACGCTCCGCGAGATCGTCTTCGACATCGGCGGCGGCATCCAGAAGGACCGCGCGCTCAAGGCCGTGCAGACCGGCGGCCCCTCGGGCGGCTGCATCCCCGAGGCGCTGATGGACCTGCCGGTGGACTACGAGCGCCTCGCCGAGGCGGGGGCCATGATGGGCTCGGGCGGCCTGATCGTGATGGACGAGCGGACGTGCATGGTGGACATCGCCCGCTACTTCCTGAGCTTCCTGGTGGACGAGTCGTGCGGCAAGTGTATCCCCTGCCGCGAGGGGGTCCACCACATGCAGCAGATTCTCACGCGCATCACCGAGGGCAACGGGCGCGAGGGCGACATCGAGCTGCTCGAGCAGCTCGCGGGCTACGTGAAAAGCTCGTCGCTGTGCATGCTCGGCGGCACGGCGCCCAACCCCGTGCTCTCGACGCTTCGCTACTTCCGCGACGAGTACGAGGCCCACATCAAGCAGAAGATCTGCCCGGCCGGCGTGTGCAAGCGGCTCATCGAGTTCCGCATTGACCCCTCGGCCTGCCGCGGCTGCACGAAGTGCGTGCGCGGCTGCCCCAGCGGCGCCATCACGGGCGAGAAGAAGCAGCCCCACGCCATCAACGCCGCCACGTGCGTCAAGTGCGGCGTCTGCTACGAGGAATGTCCCTTCGACGCCGTCGTCGTGGAGTGAGACGAGGACCGACAGATGATCACGCTGACGATGGATGGCCGCGAGACCCAGGTTCAGGAGGGGCAGACCCTCCTCGAGGCCGCCAAGACGCTGGGCATCGAGATCCCCACGCTCTGCCACCACAAGGCCGTGCCGCCGGCGGGCGCGTGCCGCGTGTGTGTGGTCGAGGTGACGGGTGGCGGCCGGCCCGGCCTGGTGCCCGCGTGCGCCTATCCTGCCCAGAACGGCCTCGTGATTCAGACGGCTTCCGACACGGTCCGCCAGTCGCGCCGCATGACCCTCAGCCTGCTCCTCACCCGCGCCCCCGAGGCGGAGATCATCCAGAAGCTCGCGAAGGAATACGACGCGCAGCCCCTCCCCGGCGAGCACAAAACGGAGCGCGGCGAGCATTCCGTGGTGAACGAGAAGTGCGTCATGTGCGGCCTGTGCGTGCGCGTGTGCAAGGAGGTCATCGGCCCCGCCGCCACCTGCTTCGCCGGCCGCGGCCCGCATCGCGAGGTGGCGACGCCCTACAAGATGCTCTCCGAGGTGTGCATTGGCTGCGGCGCCTGCGCCTTCGTGTGTCCCACGGGGGCCATTGACCCGGCCGAGTTCTGCGCCCATCCCCTCGAACAGATCCCCAACGAATTCAACTGCGGCTACGACTTCCGTACGCCCGTGCACATCCCCTTCCCGCAGGCCGTGCCCAACAAGCCGCTCATTGACCGCGACAACTGCATCCACTTCAAGACCGGCGGCTGCGGCGCCTGCAAAACCGTCTGCCCCGCCGGCGCCATTGACTACGACGCGGCCGACGAGTTCGTCGAGGAGAAGGTCGGGGCGATCATCGTCGCCACCGGCTACGAGATCCTGGACCCCAGCGTCTACGAGGAATACGGCTACGGCCGCTACCCCGACGTCGTGACGAGCCTGGAGTTCGAGCGCATGGTCAGCGCCAGCGGCCCGACCGAGGGCGCGCTGCGCCGCCCCTCCACCGGCCTGCCGCCCAAGACCGTCGTCTTCCTCCAGTGCATCGGCTCGCGCGAGGAGCAGGGCACGGGCAAGGAATACTGCTCGAAGGTCTGCTGCATGTACACCGCCAAACACGCCATCCTCTACAAGCACAAGGTCCACGACGGCCAGGCGTTTATCTTCTACATGGACATCCGTTCCGCCGGCAAGAACTACGAGGAATTCGTCCGCCGCGTGATCAAGGAAGACAACGCGACGTATCTGCGCGGGCGCGTCTCGAAGGTCTACCCCCGCAACGGGAAGCTCATCGTGCGCGGCGCCGACACGCTCAGCGGCGGGCAGGTCGAGATCGCGGCGGAAATGGTGGTCCTTGCCGCGGCCCTCCAGCCCTCCTCGGGCGTCCGCGAGCTGGCGCAGACCCTCCGCATCGGCTACGACCAGAACGGCTTCCTCTCCGAGGCGCACCCGAAGCTGCGCCCGGTGGAGACGAACACGGCCGGCGTGTTCCTGGCCGGCTGCGCGCACAGCCCAAAGGACATCCCAGAGACGGTCGCCCAGGCGAGCGCGGCGGCGTCGAAGGCCCTCGGCCTCATCGCCCACAACCGCCTCACCCGCGAGCCCACCATCGGCATTGTGAACGAGTTGACGTGCAACGGCTGCTTCGAGTGCCAGCCCGTGTGCGCCTACGGCGCCATCGAGTCCAGGGAGATCCGCGACCGCAAGGGCAATCTCCTCCAGATCGTGGCCGCCATCAACAACGGCCTCTGCCAGGGCTGCGGCGCGTGCTCGGCCACCTGCCGCTCCAAGAGCATTGAGGTCCAGGGCTTCCGCGACGATCAGCTCTTCGCCGAGATCAACTCCATCAGCAGGTGATTCGCCATGTCCCAAACGACCCACGCCCCCGAAACGTCCCACGCGGCCCACACGTCCCAGGGGCCTAACGCCCCGCAGGACTGGCAGCCGAACATCGTGGCCTTCCTCTGCAATTGGTGTTCTTACGCGGGCGCCGACCTGGCGGGGATGAGCCGCTTCGAGTACCCCGCCAACATTCGCATCATCCGCGTGCCCTGCTCGGGGCGCGTGGACCCGATGTTCGTGCTCAAGAGCTTCGAGCGGGGGGCCGACATGATCCTCGTGTCGGGCTGCCACCCAGGCGACTGCCATTACACGAGCGGCAACTACCACGCACGCCGCAAGCTCACGGCCTTCCGCGAGCTGCTCGCGTTCCTGGGCGTTGACCCGCGGCGCTTCAAGATGTCCTGGGTCTCCGCCGCCGAAGGCGGCAAGTGGTCCACCGTCGTCCGAGAGATCACCGAGGAGGCCCGGCAGCTCGGCCCGTTCAAGGAGTTCCCCAGTTGGGAGAACGGCCATGGTGGAGCAAGCGAGCGACAAGGTGCGTGACGTCCCCGTGTGGGTCCTCCTCGCGGTCCCGCTGGGATTGATGGCCGCCCTCGTCATCTTCTTCGACCTGTGGTGGCCCCTGCTGTGGTAAGACAAGGGATTCAACCGATGGATTCGACGATCAATGGAGCGCTGCAACAGGCGGCCGCCCAGCTCCTCACCGAAGGGAAGGTCGGCCTGGTGATCGGCTACGGCCGCGCCAATGGCGGCCCCTCGGCCGCCCCGGCATTCGTCCGCCGGGCCGAGGACGCCGAGCGCCTGCTCTTCGACGCCACGTGCTTCGCCAACCTGGCCGTCTACCTCGCGAAGAAAGATGTCCGCGACCTGCTGCGCGGCGCCGCGTCGCAGGCCGTCGGCGTTGTTGTCAAGGGCTGCGACCTGCGGGCCGTGAACGTGCTGCTCCGCGAGCACGTCGTCGAGCGCAGCGGCGTGGTCCTCATTGGCGTCCGCTGCCCAGGCGTTGGCGAGCCCCTCCTCTCCAAGTGCACGGCGTGCGACGTCCACGAGCCGCAGGGCTGCGACGTGGTCGTCGGCGAGGCAGTGCCTCAGGCCCAGGCGGAGAAGGCGGACCGCTATCCCCTCGTGGCCCCCATCGAGGAGATGCCGCTCGACAAGCGCTGGGCCTACTGGGAAGAGCAACTCGGGAGCTGCATCCGCTGTTATGCCTGTCGGCAAGCCTGCCCGCTCTGTTATTGTCGGAGATGCATCGTCGAAAAATCCTCGCCGCAGTGGGTCGAGACGAGCGCCCACCTTCGTGGCAACCTCGCCTGGAACGCTGCCCGCGCCCTGCACCTCACGGGGCGTTGCGTGGGCTGCGGCGAGTGCGAGCGGGTGTGCCCGATGCACCTTCCCCTGAGCGCCCTGAACCAGAAGATGGCGAAGCTCGTCGAGGAGCGCTACGGCTTCCGCTCGGGCCTCTCCGCCGAGGAGACGGCCCCGTTCTCCGCGTTCGCCGCCGAAGATACCGAGGAGGGCATCCTCTGATGGCCACAACCGCCACCGCCGCCTCGCTGTTCCAGGCCTCGGCCGGCTGGCTGGCTGCCGCCGCCGAGAAGCTCCGGGCCGCCGGCATCGAGGTCCTCGCCCCCATCGAGCGCGAGCAGGGCCGCGTGGACCTGGCCCCCCTCGAAGGCCGCAACGGCCTCGCCGCGAACTACCTCAACACCGTCCTGCCCCTCAAACGCCTCTCCTTCCCCGAAACCGAGGTCATCCTCAACTACGACAAGCGGGAGAACAAGGACGTGGCCCTCGATGTCCCCTCCGCCCCCGCGGGCGAGCGGGTCGTGCTGGGCTGCCGGCCCTGCGACGCATCGGCCCTCGCGGCCCTCGACCAGGTGTTCGAGTGGGACTACGACGACGTGCGCTACCGCCAGCACCGCGAGCGGACGACCGTCGTGGCCTTCGCCTGCACGGAGCCCGACGGGCATTGCTTCTGCACCTCGGTCGGCGGCTCGCCCCAAGGCGAGGCCGGCAGCGACGTGCTCGCCTACCCCACCAAGGACGGCGGGGCGCTGCTCAAGCCGCTCACCGAGAAGGGCGCCCAGCTCATGGAGCGGCTCGAAGGCGTCGTGCAGCCCGCGCCCGAGGGCGCCAAGCTGCCCGCCCCGCCCCTGGTGAAGCCGAAGTTCGACCCCGACAAGGTCAAGCCCTGGCTCGACGAGCATTTCGAGGATGCCTTCTGGACCGAGGCCACCCTCGCCTGCGTCGGCTGCGGCGCGTGCAGCTACCTGTGCCCCACGTGCCACTGCTTCGACATCGTGGACGAGGCGGTGTGGAACCGCGGCGAGCGGCGGCGGAACTGGGATTGCTGCTCCTTCTCGCTCTTCACGCTCCACGCCTCGGGCCACAATCCCCGGGCGAGTCAGGCCGCGCGCTATCGCCAGCGCGTGATGCACAAGTTCAAGTACTTCCCCGAGCGCTTCGGCCGCCTCGCCTGCGTCGGCTGCGGCCGCTGCGTCCGCACCTGCGGCGTAGGCCAGAGCCTCGTCGCCGTGCTCGCCGACATCGAAGCCAGGAATGGAACTGGAGGCTGAACCCGTGGCTATGCCCGCCACCGCCCTCGAGCCCCAACAGCTCATCCCCGTCACCTATCGTCCCATGCTGATGCGCATCGCCGCCATCACGCAGGAGACGAGCGACGTGAAGACCTTTCGCCTGCACTTCTGCGACGAGGCGGAAGGCGAGCGCTTCACCTTCCGCGCCGGCCAGTTCGGCCTCTACTCTGTCTTCGGCGCCGGCGAGGCCACCTTCTGCGTCGCCTCGGCCCCCACCCGCAAGGGCTACATCGAGTGCAGCGTCAAGCGGGCCGGCAAGGTCACCAGCGACCTCCACGACTCCGACGAGGGCGACATCGTCGGCTTCCGCGGCCCCTACGGCAACTGGTTCCCGATTGACGACATGCGCGGCAAGAACCTGCTCTTCATCGGCGGCGGCATCGGCCTCGCCCCGCTCCGCAGCCTCATCTGGAACTGCCTCGACCTCCGCGACCAGTTCGGCGACATCGCCATCCTCTACGGCGCACGCACCGTTGCCGACCTCGTCTACAAGAACGAGCTGAACGAGTGGCGCGAGCGGCCCGATGTCCAGACCGTCTACACCGTGGACCCCGGCGGCGAGACGCCCGAGTGGGACGGCAAGGTCGGCTTCGTGCCGACCGTGCTGACGGAGATGAAGCCCTCGCCCGAGGGCACGCTCGTCGTCACCTGTGGCCCGCCCATCATGATCAAGTTCGTCCTCGTCAGCCTCACCCAGCTCGGCTTCCCGATGGACTCTGTCATCACGACCCTCGAGAACCGGATGAAGTGCGGGATCGGCAAGTGCGGCCGATGCAACGTCGGCGGCAAATACGTCTGCAAGGACGGCCCCGTTTTCCGCTGCGATGAGCTCGCCCGACTCCCGCAGGAGTTCTGACCCCGCGGGCAGGCCGACGCCGACCCCAACGCCCGTAGGGTCCGAATATTGGTACGCGGTCTGCAAGATTGCGGGCCCGCTGGCGTACTGTCCGAAAATCCGTCCGACGAGATCGAGAGGCTGGTTGCCTTGCCGGCGGGTTGCTGTTCTTCTTTGCGGGCGGGGAGAGAAGCGATCCGTGGATGGTGCGGGCCGAGCGGAGGCGCACCGACCCTGCATGGTTCCCGCGTCAAAGGGCCGAGCCCGC
>DATKZY010000252.1:0-61005 GCA_035527715.1 Planctomycetota bacterium
GGGCGTTGGGTCAGCTGCGGGATGGGGGGTGCCCGCGATAGTATCGCGCAACTGGCTTGTCCGACCGAAGGAGATTACACGCACCCCCCAAAGACTCTTGCGTTGACAAATGAGGCCGGGTGTGGTAAATATGTGGCCTGAGGTGACTGACGGGGAGCCGACCGGGAATGCCTGCACCCGGCCGGCGTGAAGAGACGGGGGCAGGCGCAGGATAGGAGAAGCCTGTATGGGCAGACGCATTGTGCCTGGACTTGCCCTCGCGGTCGTGCTCGCGGCACTGCCCGGCTGCACGACCTGGCAAGGAGGTGTCGGCGGCTTCCTGAGGAACCGCCTGAAGGACACGCTGGAGATGGTGGACCTCGGGGTCACCACCACCAGCACGCCGCAGTTCTCGTTCTACGCCGCCCTCTTGTCGGTTGGCCCGGGCGGCTACGGGGAGGTGGACGGCAAGTTCACCGGCATCGGCGGCGGCGACGTTGGGACCATGAAGATCCACTACAAGCACGTCGGCCTCATGGTCTGGGGCCGCGAGGAGGTCGGCTGGGGCGACGGCGCGCTGTGGGACTATGGCGACCCGGACCCCGACGACCCCGAGAAGATCAACCGCCAGGGCGTCGGCATCGCCGGCATCCTCGGGCCCCCGTATGACGGCCGGCCCGGCGGGAGGCCCACCTGAACGAAGTTCTTCCACATAGGCTATGTGGGACTCGTGCTCAACGCAGGCTTCGCTCAGATGATGGACGCCATGACCGGCTGGATGGGCTTCGACCTCGCCGGCGACGACAACCCCGACTACAAGTACGGCCGCTGGCCCTGGGAGGAGCCTCGCTCCGCCCCCAAGAAGCCGGCCGAGAAACCGGCCGCAGCCGACCTGAAGGCCAAGACCCCGTAGTGACTCCTGCCGAGGGGGGCTTCCGCACCGGAAGCCCCCCTCCGCTCCTCCCCCCAAAGACTCCCGCCCTGCTTCCGCCTATGTGTCGAGGAACCTCTCAAAGGGGCGACGCAACGCGACAGGACTACACTCCGTGGTCAGCGTCAGCCCCCTGAAAGGTGCTTCGACAAACTCAGCATGACAAGAGGGGGCGCTTCTCCATTCCAGAGGGTGTCTGTGATGGAGAACGCCGGCTGCCCCCTTCACCGCCCCGACCGGAGGCGTGGGGGCTTGCCTGGTTGATCTTCCCGCCCCGGAATCCTACATTCGTGTCATTCGACCATTCGTGCCATTCGTGATGAAGGGTTTCTGCCTTGACCTCGCGCGAGCGGATGCTGTGTGCGGCGAAGGGGGGGAGGCCCGACAGGGTGCCGGTGTCGCCCTGGGGATTCGGGCACATCCCGGCCGAGAGCGATCTGGGCAAGGAGCTGGTGGCGAAGTGTGATATGTGGATCGAGGGCCGGGGCGGCGGCTTCTCGTTCAGCGGGGCACGACTCGCCGCCGAGACAACCACGGAGACGCCGCCCGACGGCTCGACGCTCACGACGACGCTCTACCACACGCCCGCGGGCGACCTCCGCTCGCGGCACAAGCGCACGGCCGTCACCTCGGCGAGCATCGAGTTCCCGTGCAAGACCGCCGCCGACGTCGAGGCGCTGCTCTCGGTGCCCTACGAGCCGCGTGTGCCCGACTTCAGGGCGTTCCACGCGACGCGGGCGAAGCACGGCGACGCGGCGCTCGTGTGCATGGGCGTGTGCGACGCGGTGTGCTGGCCGGCGACCGTGCTGTCGCCCGAGGACTTCTGCCTGCTGTGGGCCGACGCGCCCGAGCTGTTCGTCGAAATGTGCCGCGTGGCCTCCGAGCGGCTCGACGCCTACATCGAGGCGGCCTGCAAGGCGGGGGTGGATGCCTTCCGCATCATCGGCGGGGAATACGTGACGGTGCAGCTCGGCCCGCGGGCGGTGCCGAGGCTCCTCGCGCCATTCGACACGCGGCAGGTGGAGATCATGCTCCGCTACGGCGCCGTGGTGCACTACCACAATCACGGGCCGATCATGCGGTTCCTCGACGCCCTGGCGAGCCTGGGGATTGATTCGATGGACCCGCTGGAGGCCCCGCCCTGCGGCGATTGCGACCTGGCCGAGGCGAAGCGGGTGCTGCGGGGCCGCACGTGCATTGTGGGGAACCTCGACGATATGGAGGTGCTGGACCGCCTGCCCGAGCGTGAGGTGTGCGAGATCGCCGTGGCGCGCCTCGAGTTGGCCGGCCCCGACGGCTTCATGCTCGGCGGCACGTCGTCGGGCACCTACGGCGAGCGCGCGGCGCGGAACTTCATCGCGATGGCCCGCGTGGCGGGTTAGGCCAGAGGGGGGAACCTGTCCCGAGTGCGCCCTTCAGGGCGCGCCCGAAGTACCGCCCCACGGAGAAAGGCGCGCAATAGCGAGGCGGGATTTCCTCGGGCTTCGTCCCGCAGGGACGCCAGGATTTAGCCGGCGGCTTCAGCCGCCGGAACGCCAGCGGTCCTCAGCCCTCAGCCCCGCAAGGGGCGGCAGACCCCGCGCCGGGAAGCCCTCCTGCCGTCCCTTCGGGACTGGGCCTATTCTCGCACCCGAGTCCGGCGGCTGAAGCCGCCGGCTAAGAAACTATCTCAAAACCCACACGGGCTGCGTTGCTGACGCCGCAACCCGAAGGGACGCCAAGTCTTCTGGCCGCATGCCGCGTCGCTCGTCGTCAGTCCTGAGGCAGCGAAGGATGCTCTCCGCTGCATCGCCTCCTCCTCGCTCGTTGCCTGCGGCCAGAATACCTGGCGTCGCAGCCCGCGTAGGTTTCGAGATAGTTTCTAAGTCCTGCCGTGCCTTCGGCACGAAGGCCGCAGAGCGTGGCTCTTGTACACTTTTCTCTGTGGGGCAGCACTAAGTACACCGCCCCACAATAAAGGGGACAATTGGGTTTGGCCGCGCCAGAGGCTCCTGCCCCCACCGACCTCGTGTCGGTGGGGCAAGGGATTGGCTACTACGCGGGCATCGCCTCACCCCCCATCCCCCTCTCCACGTCTCGTGGAGAGGGGGTAAGGGGGCGGCCGGCAGGTAGTGCCCAATCCTTCGCCCCACCGAGGCAAGCTCGGTGGGGGCGGGACCGGATTTTGTCCCCTTTATTGTGGGGCGGTGTACTAAGTGGCCACGCCCTTTCACTTTTCTGCGCTCTTGCTCAATTTTGTTCAGAATGCCAGGCTCCTGCCTCCGGCGGGGTTGGCATTGTGGGAGAATCGGCGATCCGGCCACGTCCGGGGGGCAGATCACAGAATGCCAACCCCTGGGAGAGGGAGTTGGCATTCTGTGAATGTGAGGCCGGGGCCGTCAGGCGCGGGGGTGGGCCTTGAGGTAGACCTTTTTGAGGTTCTCGGTGGTGACGTGGGTGTAGACCTGGGTGGAGGCGAGGCTGGCGTGGCCGAGGAGCTCCTGGTCGGCGCGCAGGTCGGCGCCGCGGTTGAGGAGGTGGGTGGCGAAGCTGTGGCGGAGGGAGTGGGGGGTGACGCGGGGGCCGAGGCCGGCGGCGCGGGCGTGCTTGTCGAAGATGCGGCGGATGCCGCGGTCGGAGAGGCGGGTGCCGTGCTTGTTGACGAGGAGCGCCCTGGGGCTGGTGCGCCGGGTGGGCGGGGCGAGGGAGCCGCGAATCGCCAGGTAGTCGTGGAGCGCCTGGAGGGCGGGCCGGCCGAGGGGGACGAGGCGCTCTTTCTTCCCCTTGCCTTTGGCCTTGATGACCTCGCCGAGGAGGTCGAGGTCCTCGAGGTTGGCGGCGGCGAGCTCGCCGATGCGCATGCCGGTGCTGTAGAGGACCTCGAGGATGGCGCGGTCGCGGCGGCCGGCGAAGCCGGCGAGGTCGGGGGTCTCGATGAGGCGGGTGACCTCGGCCTCGTCGAGGAAGACGGGGAGGCGCCTTCCACGGCGCGGCAGACGCAGGTCGCTGGCGGGGTTGTGGCCGACGATGCCTTCGCGGAGGAGGTAGCGGAAGAAGGAGCGCAGGGTGGCGACCTTGCGGGCCACGGTGGTGCGGGCGGAGCCCTGGGTGCGCAGGTGGGCCAGGTAGTGCCGGAGCTGCACGGTGGTGACCGCGGCGGGGTCGAGGTCGTCCTGGTCGCGGGCGGCGAAGTTGGCGAAGCGGGCGAGGTCGGCGGCGTAGGCCCGCAGGGTCTCGGGCGAGCAGCCGCGCTCGCTGTCGAGGTAGCCGAGGAAGCGGTCTACGAACACGGACATCTCGGCCTCCCGCCCGGGTGCGGGGCCAGGTCAGTCGGCGGCGCGCCGGGCGAAGCGGAAGCATTCGCGGGAGCAGCGGATCTCATTGATGCGCACTTCGGTGAGGATGGCCATGACGGCGGGCAGGTTGCGGCGTCCCTTGGCGGCCCACCAGAGGATATCGGCGTTCTCGGCGCCGCGGCGGACCAGGGCGGCGATTTCGTCGAGGAGCGCGCCCTGGTTGGGGAAGAGCGCGCGGAGGCGGCCGAAGCGCCAGGCCTCCAGCTCCTCCCAGCAGCGGAGGCCGAGGAGGTGCTCGAGCCAGCGGTGGCGGAGCCACAGGGTCCAGTAGCGGCGGTGCCAGTCGTCTATGGCGCCGTGGCCGAGGTCCCGGCCTGCCTTCTGGCTCTCGAGGTACTTGTGGCGCTCGGCCTCGGTGAGGGCCTCGTGGAACAGGCTTTCGGGGTTCATCCCTTCGTCTCGTCCGCCAGGCGTGGGGTGCTGGCGGGGGTTCCCGTGCGCCGCGGCGTGCGCTCGGCCTCGTCGAGGGTGGCGAGGAGGAGTTCGAGGTTCCGCAGGGCGGCCCTGCCGGCCACCAGGGGCGGGCCCTCGCCGCGCACGGCGCGGCAGAAGCGCGCGACCGAGGTCTTCATGAAGTCGTCGCACAGGCGCTCGCGGTCGCCCAGGCGCACGGTGCCGCGGTAGACGCCCTGCCCGTCGGGCCGCGTGCCGACCTCGGCGATCTGGTCGTTGAGGCCGAAGCGGCGCGGGAAGGGGGGCGCGGGCAGCTTGGCGACGTGAAGTGTCACGGCGCACGTGCGCCCGCCTGCCGCCACCTGGAACTGGGCCTGGGTGGCCTCGTGCCCGATGGCCGCTCGCACCGTGCCTGGCCGCAGCTCGGCCCCGGGCACGAGCGCGAGCAGCACGCTGAGCGGGTGAGGCAACAGGTCCACCACGATGTCGCGGCCGCGGGGGCCGTCGGGCTTCCGCAGCGAGGTCATCTCGCCGAAAAAGCGGCTGGGCGCTTGGGCCGCCTGCGGGGCCAGTTGGCGGTACTCCTCGGCCGCGGCGGCGTACTGGGTGTTCACGGCCAGCACGGCCTGCTTGCGGTCGGCGGCGCGGACGAGTCGCGCGGCCTCGGCCACGAGGGTCGCCGCAGGCGCCCCGGGCCGCCACACGAACGGCTTTTCGCACAGCACGGCGCAGCCGGCCTCGATGGCCGCCAGCGCGTGCTCGCCGTGGAGCGCCGGCGGCGTGCACACGCTCACCGCGTCGGGCTGCTCGCCCGCCAGGAGCGTGTCGAGCGACGTGTAGCCCCGCCCCCGGAAGCCGATGGCGTCGCGCAGCGCCCGGGCCGTGGCCTCCACCGTGTCGGGCGACGAGCCGAGGAAGGCCACCACGTCGCAGCCCAGCTCGGCATACCACTTGGCGTGGTGGCGGCCGAACCCCGACGCCCCCAGCACGGCCACGCGAAGGCCCATGCCTGTCTCCACTCCCCCCCTTCGGCCACAGGCTGGAAGCCTGTGCCACCATCGTTTCCCTCGCGGCGGCACAGGCATCCTGCCTGTGGCCCCTTGACGCTACTTGAGCGCGCACAAGCCGAACACCACGGCCGCCACGGCCGCCACCACCCCCAGCATGCAGGCGAAGATGAACACGCTGTCGCGTGCAACGGCCCGCGCTCCGCGCTGGCGCGTGGCGGCATAGGCCACCGCCACCACCGCGCACAGCGCCACCCCGGCAAGATATCGCAGCAGCGACTCAGGCATTGGGGGCCTCGGTGTTCGGCTCCTCCGCCGGCCGGTCGGCCAGGTAGAAGGCATCGGCCATCACCAGGATGTTGAACGCCGCCGACACGAGCGTGAACGTCATCCCCAGGTCGGCCAGGGGCGAAGGCGACGGGCACGCCAGGTTCCGCAGCCACGCGGCCGCGGTCGGCGCGGCCACGGCCTGCTGCGCCAGGTGCTGGCCCACCGCGGTCGCCACGGCGAGCGGGCCACCAAACACCTGGAGCAGGAAGGCCCACTTGTGGCCGTAGACCGACACGGTGGCCAGCCCTCCCATCCCGAGCCCGACGAGGAAGATGCCGAGCACCGAGGCCCCGTACAGCACGGCGCGCCCGCGCAGGCCGATGAACCAGTGGCCCGCGCCCGGCAGCAGCCACGCCAGCAGGAGGGCCCTCCCTGGGTCCCTGCGGCTCGTCCCCGTCGCCTCGTTCGACTCGGCCATCGCGTCCCCTTCAGGCTTCAGCCGATCATCGTACACAAGCAACCCTGGGAAGTCAACTCCGGAGGCGTGTCCACACGGGAGACGTGGGTTGACTCGACGCGCCTGAGCGTGCTATACTCCGCCACGAGACAGAAAGCTCCACGAGCACGTGCGGAGGCTGGTCCCATGCGTAGACCGTTCTCCTGGCTCCTTGCCCTCGGGTGCGTCGGCCTGCTCCTGGTCGGCTGCGGCGGCGGGGGCGCGCGCGACATCGAGAAGCTGCTGGCCGACCTCATGGGCTCCTCGGCCCGCGCGCGCTCGCGCGCCGAGCGCGTGCTCGCCGAGCACGGGCGCTCGGTCGTCAAGCCCCTCAGCAGCATCGTGACGCTCAAGGACATCGAGAAGACCGTCAACGACTACGGCCTCCGGAAGGACCCCAAGGAACTGCGCATCCCCGCGGCGCGGGCGCTCGGCGTCATCGCGGCCAAGGCATCGCTCGCGCGCTCCGAGGCCGAGACCGCCTCGGCCCCGCTGCTGGAGGTTCTCAAAGGCAAGGACCGCGCGCTGCGCGTCGAGGCCGCGAGGGCCCTGGGCTTCTTCACCCAGCTCTCCGCCCCCGCGAACGACCTGATCCTGACGTTCCGCGAGGACGACGCGGAGCTCGTGGCCGCCGCCACCGAGGCGCTGGCCCGCAACGCCCTGCGCTCCGTGTACTTCCTCGCCCCGCCGCAGGAGCCGCCCGTGGCCGCCGCCGAGAAGGACTGGACGCGCCTCCTCGAACGCATCCTGAGCACGGACGACGATATCCGCCTCGACACGGTGCGCGAGCTGGCGGCGCTGACGGACCCCGAGGCCCCGTCGTTCAACCCGGCCGCCGCCCCGCTCCTTCTCGAGCGCGTGGCGCAGGACAAGAGCCGCGACGTCCGCTACACCGCCCTGTGCTACTGCCTCCAGGCCCTCCAGCGCGGCAAGCCGGAAGGCTTCGCCGAGAAGCTCCACGCGCAGCTCCCGGCCTCGTTCGCCAAGGACGACGACAGCCGCGTCGCGTTCCTCGCCGCCCGGAGCACGCCCGAGCCCAAGCCCGAACGGGTCGGCACGTTTCTCGCCCGCATCGAGGCCGCCACGCGGAAGGCCGAGGAGCGCCTCTTTGCCGACGCGAAGAACACGAGCGCCGACGCCGGCTCGCGCTCCGACGCCATTGACGCCCTGGTGCTCCTGCCCGGCACGCATCGCGACGAGGAGCTGGCCAGGCTCCTCGACCCCGCCGTCAGCGGCGCCCGCATCCGCCGCTCGGCCGCCAGCGTCCTCGCCACATCCGAGTCGGAGGCGGCGGTCAAGGCACTCACCCTGGCGATGGGCGATGGCGACAGCGTGGTGAAACTCGTCGCCGCACAGGCCCTCGGCCGTAAGGGCGACCTCGATGCCGTGAGATACCTCGTGGACCTCCTCGGCGACGACGAGGCGAGCATCCGGGCCGACGCCGCAGGCGGCATCGGCATCCTGGGCGCCAACGCGGTCCCCGCCCTCGTCAAGCACCTCCGCGACTCCCTCGGGCGCCTCGAGCGCAAGGAGCCGCGGCACAACGAGAAGCACACGGCGTGGGGCATCGTCACGGGGCTGGGCCGCATCGCCGAGCAGATCGGCGCCCAGGCAGCCCCAGCCCTCACCGTGCTGCTGGAAGCCGCCGAGTGTCACGACGAGGACGTCCGCCGCGTGGCCGCCATCGCCCTCGGCTACTTCCCCGGCGAGGCGAGCATCGCCGCCCTCGCCAGACGGCTCAAGGACCCCGACGAAAGCGTCCAGTGGTACGCACTCGTGGCCCTCGAGCGGCACGGCACGGCGGCGGTCCCCGCCCTGCTCGGCGCGCTGGGCGACGAGGCGACCTCGGCGCTCGTGGCGGGCGCCCTCGGCCGCGTCGGCGACGCGGAATGCCTCAAGCCGCTCCTCGACCGTCTGAGCGCCGCGACGGAAGCGGCGAAGGCCGAGATCGTGTGGAGCATTGGCGAGCTGCTGCTGCGCTTCCCCGCGTCGCCGCACGAGGCCGCCGCGCGCGGCGCCCTCGAGGCCGCCAGCCGCCTGGCCGACGGCGCCTCGGAGGTCGCCCGCGCCGCCCGCCACGCTCTCGCCAAGGTCCGCCCGAAGCCCGAATAGCGATCCCCTCCCCGTCACTGTAGCACGGCCGGCTCACCCAGCCGTGTCTGCTCCCCGCTCCGAGGCTCAACCTGTGGTGCATCATGGGTTCTGAAGCCCAATCTATAGTCATAAGGCCAGAAATGCCCGAAGTTTTCGCAAAAAAGGACTTGACACGGGTGGGGGACCCGCTACACTATCAGGGGCAAAGTGGGGAAGAGCGGGGAAGATTGGAGCAAGCCCGCGGTGTTCCTCGGCGAATACACCCACGCCCTTGACAAGGAGTTTCGCGTCGCGCTCCCCGCCCGGCTGCGCGAGGCCGCGGGCAAGGCACTCGCCGCCGGCCTGTGCCTCACCTGCGGCGCCGAGCCGTGCATCGTGGCCTACACCCACGAGCGGCTCGAGCACCTCCTGTCGGCGCTCGACGCCGACGCCTCGCTGGGCAAGACGGCGGTGCGCGACTTCAAGCGCGCCTTTGGCGCCACCGCTGCCGTCGTGGCGCCCGACAGCCAGGGGCGCATTCGCATTCCCGAGCCTCTCCGGGCCTACGCCGGCATCAGCAGAGAGGTGACCATCGTCGGGGTCGTGAACGCGATCGAGCTCTGGAGCACCCCCGTGTACCAGGGCCTTGCCCCGGCCCGGCGTGCGGCCTACGAACGGCTGGCTCCCCGCGTGTTCGGCTGATCCCCGTCAAGGAGGCTGGCCTCTTGGCGCGCCTCATCGTCTTCATCACCATCGTCGCCGCGGGCGTCGCCGCCGCCCTGTTCCTGGTCTCCGAGCGGTCCGCCGTCACGAGCGTGGGCTACCGGGTGGCCCGGCTCGAGGGCGAGCGCCGCAAGCTCATCGAGGGCAACCGCAAGCTCGAGGCGCAAATCGCCGTCGCCAGGACCCCCGGCGCCATTGCGGCGAAGGTCAAGGGCCTCCAACTCGACCTCGTGCCCCCCGACGAGTCGCTCGACCGGCAGCTCGCGAGGGAAAAGGAAGACGAGAAGGCCAGCCCCGGCAACCCCGCCTCCCGCACCAGGAAGGGGCGGTGAGGCCCGAACCTGTGGACAGGTGAGCCGTGAGTGTGCGTGAGACGATCCTGATGACGTGCCTCGTGGCCCTCGGCGCGGTGAACTTCCGCGAGCAGAGCGCCGCGAACCGCAGGCAAGTCGCCGGCCTCCTGCGCCGCGAGCAGTGCCTGGCCCGCGAAACCCTCGCCCTGCGGCACAGGGCGCGAGCCCTGCGCCTCGAGGCCGACGCCCTGGCGCGCGACCGCTACTTCGTCGAGCGCGTGGCCCGCGCCGATCTCGGCTGGCGGCCCGGCTCGCTGCGTGAGCCGGGGCTGGGCCCGCCCGGGCTCCTGCAGCCCCTCGAGCCGCCCTCCGCCCTCGCGCAGACCCCGCGGAGCCTGCCGCCCGTGTTTCCCGCGCCGCCTCCGCCCCCCGCGCCCTCGCCCGTTGCCCCCGTTCCCCAGCCGCCGCGAGCCGACCCCGCGCTGGTGCACCAGGCCCTCGCCTCGCTCGGCTACGAGTCCGTCGGGCATTTCCAGACCAAGATGATGCGCGGGCGAACCGACGGCCAGCCCGACGCGGCCACGCTCACCCGCGCCCAGCAGTTGGCCGAGCTGTTGCGCCGGCTCGGCTACGACTCGGTCAAGACGTTTCAGCGGCGCAACCGGCTCGCGCCCGACGGCATCATGGGCCGCCGCACCGAGCAACGGGCGCTCGACCTCTTGCACCGCCGCACGCCCCGCCGCTCCGGCAGCTACCTGGCCGCCAACGGCAGATAGCGGCGCGGGCGCCGCGCAGGCAACCGCCTTGGTTGGTGAGGGGGGAAGACCTCCGGGGAGCCCGAAAGCCCGAGCTTCCCACGAGCGTGTTCACTGCTCTCAGGTATTGTGCACGCTTCCCCCCCCACCAACCTCATTTGAGCCGCGAGACGGAAGAAGACGGGGAGGGAGCCCTCCTTCGCACGAAGGGCTTCCTCCCCCGATCCCCCTTCCCGGTTCCTGTTCCTCCTGGGGCCTTGTATGAAGGCGGTTCTCCTCGCGGCCGGCAGGGGCACGCGGATGCAGGGCCTGTGCGACGCCTTGCCCAAGCCCCTCCTGCCCATCGCCAACCGGCCCGCACTCGTCCACACCATCGGCCAGTTCGAGGCCGCGGGCGTCACCGACCTCCTGCTCGTCATCGGCCACCAGGCCCAACAGGTGCGCGACGCCCTCGGCGAGCGCTGCGGCGGCGTGACGCTCGCCTACGTCGTCCAGACCGACCCCAAGGGCACGGGCCAGGCCACCGCCCTCGCCGAGGACTTCGCCGGCGGCCAGCCCTTCCTGATGATGTTTGGCGATATCGTCACCTCCCGCCAGCACGCCGCCGACATCGTGCGCATCTACGCCGAGGAGAAGCCCGACGCCGTCCTCGCCGTCCGCTACTTCCGCGACCCCGCCTCGGGCGGAGCCGTCTACGTCCACGACCGCTGCGTCGCCCGCATCGTCGAGAAGCCCAGGCAGGGCGAAACGACCACCCACTACATCAACGCCGGCATCTTCGTCTTCCCTCCTGCCATCTTCGGCCGCCTGCGGCGCGTCGGCCTCTCGCCCCGCGGCGAGTACGAGCTCACCGACGCCATTCGCATGCTCCTCGACGAGGGCCGCCGCGTCCGCGCCTACGACCTCCCCGGCTTCTGGGTCAACCTCACCGACCCCGCCACCTACCTCGAGGCCCAGCGCGAGCTCCTCGCCGAGCTGGCCCCCCCGCCGCCCGGCGTGCCGGCCGGCGTGACGATCGCGCCGCCCGTCGTCGTCGGCGCCCGCTGCTCCATCGCCCCGTGCCGCCTCGGCCCCGACGTCAGCATCGGCGACGGCTGCACCCTCGGCGCCGGAGCCGAGGTCCGCAATGCGGTGGTCATGGACGGTGCGACGATCGGCCCCGGCGCCCTCGTTGCGAACGCCCTCGTTGGCCTCGGCGCCACTCTCGCCCCAGGCGCCCGCCTCGCCGGCGAGGCGGCCGGCACGCCGGCAGTCCTCACCCACGCCGCCGAAGCCTGACCACCTGCGCAACGGGGCGAGTGGTCAGAATTGGCCAGAGGAGTCAGGGCTCTTGATCCCGGCCTGGATGAGCATGACGTTGTTGGGCGACTCGGCGGATTCCCAGTAGAGGTTGTACTCGCGGGTCTCGCCCGTCGGGGCGTGCCCCGCGGCGGTGAGGGCCTCGAAGAGCTTGCGATACGCCTCGCCGGTCTTGGCGGCCGGGCCGGAGAAGAGCACGGTCGCACAGCGGAAGTCGGCGAGCTTCTTCACCTTGAAGCCTGCCACGGGCTTCGTGTCGTCGGCCACCAGGAAGCCGATGCAGAGCTGGAACGGGGTGTCGGGCTCGCCTGTGGCGCCCACAGCCACCGAGGTCAGCGGCCCGGTGATGCGTGCGCGGCCCCCCTCGGCCACCTCGACGATCGCGGGCACGACCTCGGCGAAGGCCTGGCCCACCTTGGCGATCGTCGTCTCCCGTTCCGCGTACAGATACGTGCGCCCCGGGAGACGCTGCACCCGCATCTCGCCGACGACGAACTCCGGCTTCGCCTCCGGCGCCTTCTTCGGCTCCTCCGCCGCGAGACACATTGCCATCGAGGCCAGTGCGGCCAGGCCCACACCAAACACGCCACCAAGCCATTGAGCCATGCGAGCATCCTTTCTTCTCGTCAGTTGGCCTGCTTGCCCTTGCTCCTGAAGCCTGAAAGGCTGACATGGCAAAGCCCTGATCTTCGCCCACATCTCCGCGGATGGGCGCTCCCAGCCCCGTCAGGGGCGTCAGAAGGTAGCCACGGGCGTAAGCCCGTGGACTAGGCGGCCCACGGTCCAGCCCCCGCAGGGGGCGGTAGAACGCCGGTGGCCAACGCTTCTGCCGCCCCCTGCGGGGGCTGGACCTCGTACCCGCCCGAACCCACGGCTTACGCCGTGGGCTACCGCCTGCCGCCCGCCGTCGGCGGGCTGCGGAGCCCGAGAGGTGGGCAAAGCCCAGGGCAACGCCCTGGGTCTCGCGTCGCCAACCAGGTGAAGCCCTGTGAGGGCGGCATAGGCGGGGATGTCGTCGTTACACGCCATCCAGGAAGCCCCACCCCCCGGCCGCGTGATAGCGGGCCGTGATGTCGCTCGGCCGCATCCAGACCACGCGCTCGCCCAGATGCTTCTTGATCCGCGCGATCACCGTCACGAACGCCTTCCAGCCCACCCCCTTCGCGGGGTTCAGCCCCTGCCAGTGGGCGTACCAGATGCAGTACGGCGCCCCGGCCTGCACGTGGCGGACGATGATCCCCGCCTTCCCGTCCACCGTGGTGTAGTAGTCGGGGTCCACCCGCTTCGGGTCGTTCTCCCAGATGCCGAAGAAGTCCCTCGCGTTCGGCATCAAATCGTAGACGCCGCACTCGCCGTCGCTCGCCTTCCGGTGGATGCCGAAGTCGGTCTCGCTCGAGCCGAAGAAGCAGGGCAGGGTCCGCCCGCGAAACTTCCCCTTCTTCGCCAGACTCAGCAACGCATTCCACATGGCGGGGTTAGGCTCCTTGTGGCCGCTCGCGCGCAGCTCGGCGTACCGCTTCGTGCAGGCCTCGCAGCCGCAGCCCGGCCAGGTGAGGCCCGTGAACTTCACCCCCGCGCGCTCCCCCTCGGCGAGGATGCTCGCGAAGTAGCGCTCGTACTCTTCGGCCGCGACGCCCGGCTCGTGCAGCCACAGGCCCTCGTGGATGGCGCCCTCCTTCGGGCGGTTCGCCTCGAAGTCGAACTGCGCCCCGTGCGTCATGATCTCCATGTGCGCATCAATCCCGCACGACAGTGCCCGCGCGGCCTGTTTGAGGTACGCCTGCTCCTCCTCGTTCGGCTTTCGGGCCATGCAGTGCCCGCCCCCGCCGAGGATCAGGCTCGACTCCCCCGCAATCTTCTGCTCCGCGCAGAAATCGAGAAACGTCTCAAACGCCTTCGCCCCTGCGGTGTAGGGGCCTGTATCGTCGCAATAGAACGACAGAACCGTCTTTCGCTTCTTCGCCATTTCCGCACCCCTTGCCCAACGCGGCTGCCCCACCGCCGCACCCGCCGTTGCGACCGCGGCCACGCCCAGGAACCTACGGCGAGTGATCTGCCCTCGTGCGGGCATCATTGGTCATGACCCCACTGGCGTGCGCCGTGGACGATTCCGGTGATCCAGACGTCATCGCCTTCAAGGCGATACATGATCCGGTAGACGCCAACGAGAATCTCGCGGCAGGACGGGTCCCCGATCTCGGGGATCACGCGGCCGGATTGGGGGAAGCGGACCAGCCGATTGGTCGCCTCGATGAGCCTCGTCGCGAACAGGCTCGCGCGGTCAACTGAGTCGCGCGCGATGTAGCCCGCGATCGAGTCCAGGTCATCCAACGCGGGTGGCGACCAGATCACCTTACCCATTTGCGGATTCGCCGCTTGGCCGCTTCGTGGGAGATTCCCTTCCCTGCCCGAATCTCGCGCTCGCCATGCTCGAACTTCGCCCGCACGTAAAGCGCGTGGATCACGTCGTCCATGCTCGCGTCATCGGGCAGGGCGTCAACCACCTGCCTCACAGTCTCTTTCACGGCCACGTCGCACCTCCTTCCGCCTGTCCGCTATTGTACGCCCGCTTCGCCCGCTTCGCAAGCGAAGGCGCGCGACCGAAAACGCCGGCCTGAGCCCATGGCCCGGCCGCCAATGGCGCGATGCCCCAGTGTGTCATGCTGAGCTTGTCGAAGCACCTTTCAGGGGCCTGACGATGGTCCCGGAGTGTGCCCCGATTGCGTCGCGTCGCTCCCTTGAAAGGTTCCTCGACAGGCTCGGAATGACAGAGGTGTCGCTCTGCGCAAACAGGCACGCGGTGAGATGCGGGTGCTCCCCCGTGGTCTTCAGTAGACCATCGCGTCCAGCACCGCCAGCACCTCGGCCAGCAGGGAGGCCGGAGCCTTCTCGATGAACCTCGCTCGCCGCGACCCAAAGTCAACTGACTTCACCTGGTCCACCATCACGAAGCCGGTCAACGCGCAGTCGCTCGGCACCCGGATGTGAAACGGGATTCGGCGGTCGGTGTTGGTGATCGGGCACACCAGGGCGAGCCCCGTCCTTTCATTGAACAGGTCGTTGCTCACCACCAGCGCGGGCCTTCGCCCCTTCTGCTCGTGGCCCGACTGCGGGTCGAAGGTCAAGGCGATGAAGTCGCCTTTCCGGGGCGTGTAGGCGGCCACCTACCAGGCCTCCTTGCCCACAGGTTTCCCCCAGTCTTCCTCGGCCACGGCATAGTCGGCGGGCATGCGGGCCAGCAGGTCCTTCAGGCGGTACTTGCCGCGGACACGCCTCTTCGGCTTGACGACGATCTCCCCGCGCCGAGCCTTCACCTCCACCTCATCCCCCACCGCGATCCCCGCCTCCTCCAGGACCTCCTTCGGGAACCGGATTCCCTGGCTGTTCCCCCATTTCTGGATTGCTGCCATCGCACACTCCTCCATACCGGATGTTTATCCGCAGTATATACGACGAAGAGGCGAGTGTCAAGCGAATGGCGACGGCCCGATGAACTGGATTCCTACGGTCTGACCCGAGACTTCACCTCGTCGTTGGCGAATTCGGTCATGTCTACGAACTCAAGGAGATTCTCCGGCGGCACCCCCCGGGTGAGTGCATACCCACCCTGGCAACCCTGGTACTCACGGTTTGGCTCAAGTCGAGTGCGGATGAGCTCTCTCACCACATGGTATGCATAGCTACGGGCTACCTGGTACGTGGTATGCCTATCAAGCCAGTCCACAGGAACTGCGCACTTGATGAGAGTAGGCGTACCCGTGGCAATGAAGCGTCGCCATGCCTCGCGAGGGTCAGCAAGTCGGTTCGCCAATGCCTGAACAAGCTCACTGCCCTGGACATGCTCGCATCGTTCTTTCTTCGCCCACACACCTGACACAAGCAGAAAGACTTTGTTTTCGTTGTGGTTGAGGTAGCCGAAGAAGGGGTTGCTCACGTCTCGCAACGCATCCTCGATGCCCTCGATCCCTCTGAAGAGCCCCCTTGCCGACGCGATGAGTTTCTCCGGGTTCGATGGCACGATTCCGTTCTGCTCGTAACTCCGACGGTCCCCCACGCGACATCCGTGATACGCGACGACATGCGTGTGCTTTTGACACAGGATCGGCGTTGCGTTGTCCCAGAGTCGTGCCGCCAGCGTGCCGTCCCTATGCTCCTCCAGTTCGCACAGGAAACGGTAGTAGGCGTCCTCCCCAGCGTCCGCCTGAGCCTTCACGTAGCTCCACGTGCTGTCTTCGTAGACGAGCGCCGCGAACGCGCCATCCCAGGAACGTGGCTCGTCAAGATCGAGCATCGCCCATCCAGCGGGTTGGGGCCGCACTGCACCTGCTCCCGAACAGGTTTCGGAGAGAGGGGGTGCGGGGGAGGGAAGCCCTTTTCCTAAAGGGTTCCCTCCCCCGGATTCGTCTGCTTACTTCTTGGCCTTCTTCACCTTCATGGTGGCGAGCTGGCCGAAGCGGTTGCCGATGGCCAATGCGGGGTCGAGGGGGGCCTCGATGCCCTTGGTCTTGGCCGTGACCTTGACGGGCTTGCGGGCGGCGAGGGTGCGGCCATCGAACTGAGGAAGCCAGGCGGCCTCCTTGGCGAGCATCTCGCGGACCATCTCGCGAATCTCGTGGAGTGTGCAGACCGCCGAGGCGAGCGGGTCGAGGGCGCAGGCGGCGAAGGCCAGCTCGGGGTCGCCCGTGAGCGCGGCCTGGCAGGCGAGGCCCTGGACGGTGACGTTGGTCTGATTGAGCCCCGCGCACTGGGGCGGCAGGGCGCCGACGCGCGTGGGGTAGATGCCCATCTTGTCGATGAAGCAGGGGACCTCGACGCAGCAGCCCTGGGTGAGGTTGGTGATGAGGCCGTCGTTGCGCACGTTGCCGTTCAGGCGGAAGGGCTCGCCCGTGGTGTGGGCCTTGATGATGTGGGTGCAGTATTCGGCGCTGGGCGGGGAGAGCTGGGTGGTCTCGAGTTCCAGGGGGTCCACCTTGGCGAATTTCCTGGCGAGGGCTTTGGCGTACTTGTAGTAGGCGCCGCTCTCGCCGCCGAAGGCCGGCTCGTCGCAATAGGTGTCGAGGGCCTTCCTGGTCTTGCGGAAGTAGGGGAGGTATTCGCTGAGGTGGCCGGTGCTCTCGGTCATGAAGTAGCCGAAGTGGCGCATGGTCTCGATGCGGACTTTCTCGATTTTGTAAACCGCAGGCTTTTCGCAGAGGGCGCGGAACAAGGGATAGAGGTCCACGCCGTCCTTCTCGAGCTTGAGGAACCAGGCCATGTGGTTGATGCCGGCGGCGAAGTAGGAGAGGGCCTCCTTCTTCTCGCCCAGCACGTGGGCGATGAGGTCAATGGTGGTCTGCACGCCGTGGCAGAGGCCGACGAACTGGACTTTGGCCTCCTGGCCGAGGGCGTAGCAGACGGCGGCCATGGGGTTCACGTAGTTCAGCAGCAGGGCGTCGGGGCAGAGGCTCTCCATCATCTTGGCGTAGGCGACGACGATGGGGATGGTGCGGAGCGCGCGGAACACGCCGCCCGGGCCGAGGGTGTCGCCGATGCACTGGTCCACGCCGTACTTGAGCGGCACCTTGTAGTCGTGCTCGTAGGCGGCGGCGCCGCCGGTGTCGAACATGTTCACCACGTAGTCCGCGCCGTCCATCGCCTCGCGGGCGTCGAGGGTCGCGGTGATCTTCGTGGGCAGCTTGTTGTCCTTCACCACACGGTTGGCGAACGCCTTGATGCGGCCGAGCTTCGGCTTGCCGCGGTTCATCAGGCAGATCTCCGAGTCCTCCAGGCCCGGGGTCGCCATGATGTCCATCATGATCGTCTTGGCGAACACGATGCTGCCGGCGCCGATGAACGAGATCTTGGCCATCGTCACGTCCTCCTGATGATGGGAAACGGAACTCGCCTCTCGCTGCCAGAGAGGATACACGGTGTGCGGCGGCGATGTCAAGGGGCAAGGGCCGGCGGGGCAGTTGACAACATCGCACGGCAGGGCATAATGCGGGGAGTGGAGGGCACGCGGGAGCACTGCCGATGGTGGCAACACGACCCTGCATTCTGCCGCTCTGTCTCCTCGCCGCGGCCGCGAGCGGCCGCGCGGGAACGGATGGGAGGGAAAAGATGCCCTTGCCCGCCGTCAAGTACCAGGTCAAGCTGGAGACGATTCGCTCGGGATTCGACCGCAAGACGTGCTGGGTTCACGCCCGCGCGGGCGCCCTCCCGGGGCAGCCGCCCGCCCTCGTGGTGACGATGCAGAAGCTGCTGCTGAGCGGCTCGGACGTCTTCTACGCGCTCAATGAGATGCGGAGCGACGACCTGGGGCGGACGTGGTCGGGGCCTGTCGAGCACGGCACGCTCGCGCGGCGGCGCGAGGGCGACATCGAGGTGGGCATCTGCGACTTCACGCCCAAGTGGCACGCGAAGACGGGCAAGCTCCTCGGCATCGGCCACAGCGTCCACTACCGCGACAACCGCGTGATGGGCTACCGCCACCGCCAGACCGCCTGGTCGGTCTACGACCCGCAGGCCCGCTCGTGGGCCGAGTGGCGGACGCTCGAGATGCCCGACGGCCGGAAGTTCTTCAACGCCGGCGCCGGCAGCGTGCAGCGCTGCGACCTGCCCAACGGCGACATCCTGCTGCCCATCTACTACAAGAGCGACGACAAGGCCGAGCGCTGCTACTCGGCCATCGTGCTCCGCTGCACGTTCGACGGGCGGACGCTCTCGTGCGTCGAGCATGGCACCGAGCTGAAGCTGGGCGTTCCGCGCGGCTTCTGCGAGCCGTCGCTCGCCAGCTTCCAGGGCCGCTACTACCTCACCCTGCGCAACGACCAGAAGGGCTACGTCGCGAGCGGGGCCGACGGGTTGCACTTCGACAAGCCCGTCGAATGGCGCTTCGACGACGGGCAGCCGCTGGGCAACTACAACACCCAGCAGCACTGGGTCACCCACCCGCGGGGCCTCTTCCTCGTCTACACGCGGCGGGGCGCGAACAACGACCACGTGTTCCGCCACCGCGCGCCGCTGTTCCTCGCCCAGGTGGACCCCGAGCGGCTGTGCGTGGTCCGCGGCACCGAGCGGATTCTCGTGCCCGAGCGTGGCGCGCGGCTCGGCAACTTCGGCGTCTGCGAGGTCAGCGACGCCGAGACCTGGGTCACCGTGACCGAGTGGATGCAGCCCGTCGGCTGCGAGAAGCACGGCTCGGACAACAGCGTTTACGTCGCGCGCATCGTTTGGGAGTGACCGGGTCGCCCTCGCTAGACGTAGTCCGAGAGGAGCAGGACTCGGAGCTCCTCGATCTGCTTGAGCTTCTGGTCATTGGTGACGAGTGCGTCGGCGGCGACGCGGATGGCGGCAGCGACCTGGATGGCATCCGCGGCGCGCAGCGCTCGGTACTTCGCGCGAAGCCGCCCGGCGTCCTCCGCAATGCCTGCGGTGATCTCGAGGAGGTCCAGGTTCCGCGTGTGCGAGAGGAAGTCAAGGAACTTGCCGGCAAGCTCCTCGTTGCCCGCGGCGACGGGTTTGGGCAAGACTTCGACAAGCGTCACGACCGACGTGAAGGCGTGAGCCTCCCCGGGGCAGAACCGGCGGACAACTTCGCGAGCGAGTGGGCCGAACTTTGGGTGGGCCTCGATGTGGTAGATGACTACAGCGGTGTCGATGAAGAGCGAGCGGCACTGGCGCAGCTCGTCCGCTAGGGACACTCGCGGTCCTCCCGCATGCGGTTCACGTAGTCCTGGGCGTCCTCGCCTTCCCACAGGCCCTTGCCGACGCCATACAGCTCATCCCAGTCGAGGTCGCGCTTCTCGCCCAGGCCCGCCTGGCGCAACTGGTGTACGATGCGCTCGACCAGCCGCAACTGGTCTTGAGCCGGAAGCCCCACGACCTCTCGCTCGATTCTGGCCAAGCCGCTCTCGTCGCGCATTTCCATGCCTCTGGGTTCGCCCACGGTTCTCTGGACGACACAAGTATAGCGCGCCGGCGCCCGAGCTTCAAGCCGATTGCGGCGAAGAGCGCCCCGCCTTCATTTCCTCTTCAGCAGGATGTGGATGAAGACGGGGCCGCCGACGAGGGCGGTGAGGATGCCGACGGGCATCTCGGCGGGGGCGAGGACGACCCGCGCCAAGGCGTCGCAGGCGACCAGGAACGCTCCGCCGAGGAGGAACGACGCAGGGAGGACGATGCGCTGGTCGAAGCCCGAGAGGCGCCGCACGGTGTGAGGCACGATGAGGCCGACGAAGCCGATCGGCCCGGTGACCGACACGACCGCTGCCGTGGCCAGCCCCGCGCCGAGGAACACCTCGCGCTGCACCGCCGCAACGTCCACGCCGTGGCCCGCGGCCATCTCCTCGCCGAGCGACAGGTGGTTGAGTGAGGGCATCTGGAGCGCGAGCAGCCCGAGGCCGGGGAGCAGGAACGGCAGGAGCGCCGCCAGGTCGCCGTAGCCGAAGACGTCCAGCCCGCCCATCACCCATCGCTCCATCGCTACCAGGATCGTGGGCTTGGCGAGGAAGCGCACGAGGAGGATGAGCGCGCCGCACAGGATGCCGATGGTCACGCCGGCGAGCAGCAGCATGCTCATCGAGATCCCCTGCGGCCGCCGGGCGAGCACGTAGATCAGCCCCAGCGCCAGGCCGCAGCCGGCCAGCGAGAAGAGCTGCACGGACGACAGCGGCCCGAGGGTCACGACGAGCCCTGGGAGCATGAGGGCGACGACGGCGCCGAGCGCCCCGCCGCTGGCCACGCCGAGCGTGTACGGCTCGGCCAGCGGGTTCCGCAGCACCACCTGGAGGGCGGCGCCCGCCATCGCCAGCGTGCCGCCGGCCAGGAAGCCGAGGACGACGCGGGGCAGGCGCAGGCTCCAGAAGATGGTCGGCGTCGTCGCCGCGCTCCCCACGAACGGCGCCACGCACGCCACGGCCAGGCACGGCACGAGGTAGGCGGCGAGGATGAGGGAGCAGCGGCGAGGGGTCAGCATGGCCGATTTCTTCCGGGTCCGAAGGTCATGTCTTCTCTGTGCCCTCGGTGTCTCTGTGGCTATCTTCTCCGCCGCCCGGTAGCACGATGGGACGGCCGGTGGTCGGGTGCCGGCTCAGCAGCACGTCGTCGCCGTAGGTGGCCTGGAGCACGTCGGGGCGGAGGACGGCCTCGGGCGTGCCCTCCTCGGCGAGGCGGCCGCCGCGCAGCAGCGCCACGCGGTCGCAGTAGAGCGAGGCGAGATTCACGTCGTGGGTCACGACGGCGACGCCGATGCCCTGGCGCGCGAGGCGGCGGACGAGGCGGAAGAAGCGCACCTGGTGGTGGAGGTCGAGGGCGGCCGTCGGCTCGTCGAGGAGCAGCACGCGCGGCTCCTGGGCGAGGACGGAGGCGAGGAACACCCGCTGGCGCTCGCCGCCCGAGAGGTGCGAGAGCGGCCGCTGGCGGTAGGCGGCGACCTCGGTCTCGGCGAGGCAGCGGTCCACGACGGCTGCGTCGCTTGCCGCGAGGAAGCCGGCCCCTGCCAGGTGTGCGAAGCGGCCCATGGCCACGACCTCCTCGACCGTGTAGTCGAAGTCGCTGCGCACCTGCTGCGGCAGGTAGCCGAGCGAGCGGGCGATCTCGCGGCGCGAGAGCGCGCCGAGGTCGCCGCCGTCGAGCAGCACGCGGCCTGCGCCGGGGCGCAGCACGCCTGCCCCGATGCGCAGCAGCGTGCTCTTGCCCGAGCCGTTCGGCCCGATGATCGCCAGCACCTCGCCGGCGCCGACCGACAGGCTCACGCCCTCCAGCCGCCAGTCGGAGTCGGGATACTGGTAGGCGATCGCGTCGAGTTGCAGCAGGCTATCGGGCATTGCAGCGGCCTCGGGGCAGAATAGCCACGAATGGGCACGAACGATCACGAACCCGGACCGGGGGTCATGGCTGCCGAGCTCCCGCCCCC
Source organism: Planctomycetota bacterium (assembly GCA_035527715.1). Taxonomy (GTDB): domain Bacteria; phylum Planctomycetota; class PUPC01; order DSUN01; family DSUN01; genus DSUN01. Next base: position 21,450 of record DATKZY010000252.1, read on the forward strand.
GCCCCGTTGCCGACTCCGTTCGCCGGCCCTTCGAGTCCCTTCGTGTGCATTCGTGGCTATCTGCTGGCCATGGGTCATTCGGCTTCCGCCTCGGGATGCAGCGCCTCGGCCAGGCGGCGGGCCACGAGGGGCACGCGGGGGCCGGGCACGAGCAGAGAGTCGTCGGTGAGGACGTAGATGCGGCCGTCGCGGACCGCGGGCAGCGAGGCCATGGCCTGCCAGTCGGCGAGGAGCTGGCGGCGAGCCCCGTCGGACAGCTCTTCGCCGGGGTGCAGGTCGAGGATCACCTCGGGCTCGCGCTGGAGGAGTTGCTCCTTGGACACCGGGGGATAGGCGAGGTCAATGTCGCCCAGGACGTTTTCCCCGCCGGCGACGTCGAGCAGTTCGCTCAGCAGGCTCTTCCCATGAGCGGTCGAGAGGCCGCGGAGGGAGCCCGGGCTGTGGTTCATGCACAGGAAGACGCTCGGCCTCGGCCGCCCCGCCACGCGCGAGGCGACGGCTGCCAGCTCCATCTGAATCCGGGCGGCCAGCCGGTCGGCTTCGGCGGCGAGGCCGATGGCGCGCCCCAGCTCGTGCAGCCCCGAGCGCAGGGTCCCCAGCGTGTCGGTGTTCAGGTGAAGAACGCGGATGCCGTTGTGGCGGCAGAACGTCTCGACCTTGTCGGCCCTGCCCTGGACGATCAGCAGGTCGGGCTGGAGGGTGAGCATGCGCTCGAGGCTCGGGTTGTACTCGCCACCCACGCGGGGCAGGCGCTTGGCCTCGGGCGGGTGGAAGCACCAGTCGCCCACGCCGGCCACGCGGCCGCCGGCCCCGATGGCGAAGAGCAGCTCGACGACGCTGGGCGCCATCGTGACGATCCGCTGCGGGGGAGCGGCCTGAGCGCGCTCGGGGGCGCGCGCAGCCCTGGACCCGCATCCCCCCTGGATGGCCAGCGAGATGCCCAGGCCCAGGGCGAAGAGCGCGACCACGACGATGAACCGCTTGGCGTTGGTCATGTTCCCTGCTTCCGCGCCCACCGGGGCGGTGGGCGCCTTCGATGAGGGTACACGAGCCCTGAAGGGGTGTCAACCGCGGCTCACATCGTGTCGCGCTCCCGCCCCGGCCCATCACCCGCGAGCCGAGTGCGGCTGGGGGGCGCCTTGACTTTGGCCGGCCCGGCCAGTATCATCTGGTGCCTCCGAGCCGCGGAGGATGCAGAAGGGACGTGAGTCTTTGGCCGATGATCTATCGAACTCTCCGGGCCCGCTGGCGCGGCGGCTGGGCGCCCTGGGCGCCGCGGCCCGGCGACGCGGCGGCTGGATTCTCCTGGCCATCCTGGCGCTCACCGTGCCCTGCCTGGTGCTGGTCTCGCACCCGCAGATCGAGATGAATCCCGTTCTGATCTTCCCGCGGGCGGACCCGGTGATCGGCGACCTGCGGTATTTCTCCGACAACTTCGGCATCTCGGGGGTCATGGTCCTCCTGGTGCACGGGGACCCGGCGGCGCTATCGGGCAAGCTGCGCTCGCTGCGCGAGCGCCTCGAGGCCGGCGGCCACTTCACCATGGTGCAGGAGCAGCCGCTGCCGGGCCGGGAGCCGGCCACCGCAGTCATGGCCTTCCCGCGGGAGTCCTCGATGGACATCGCTCTCGCGCTCGTCGTGCGCGCCGAGGCCCGCCAGGCGCTGCGGGAGACGGGGCTGGACGCCGAGCTCACCGGCGCGCCGGTGTTTGCCGCGGAGTCGCGCGATTCGGTGCTCCACGACATCACGGTCACGGGGAGCATCGCCGCCGCGTTCGTGGCCGTGCTCCTGCTGGTCATGCTGCGCGACCCGGTGCTGCCCGTGGTGGCGATGCTGCCGCTGGGCGTGGGCCTCATCTGGGGCCGCGCACTGGCCACGGGGGCCTTCGGCCACGTGGACTTCCTGGTGGCCGGGCTGCCTGCGTCGCTGGTGGGGATGGGGATTGACTACGCCCTCTACCTGCGCGTCACGCAACTGGAGCACGCGGCCGAAGGGGGCGGCCGGCTCTGGGAGCGCGTCTACACACTCGTCGGCCCCCCGATGGTGGTGGGGGTGCTGACGGCGACTGGGGCGTTCTTCGCGCTGTTCCTCGCCGACATGCAGTCGCTCGCGCGCATGGGCATCCTGGGCGGCGTCACCCTCATCGCGATCTTCGCCCTCACGCTCCTGGCGGCGCCGATCCTGATGGACACGCGGGACCGCGTGGGGCTGCGCTGGGCGCCGCACGACACACGCTGGCTCGGGCGCCTGGCGGGCGCGGCCGCCCGCGCGCGCCCGTGGACGCTTGGCGCCTTCGCCCTCCTCACCGTGCCGCTGCTGCTTTCGGCCCTGCGCATCCGGGTGAACACGGACCCCATGGCCTACGAGGACCCGTCGCTGCCGAGCCGCCGCATCCACGCCGAGCTGGCGGCGCGGATGGGCCTCGTGCTCGACCCCATCCTCGTCGCGACGCGCGACCTGGCCGCCGAGCGCCGCGTCCTGGCCCACCTCCAGGGCCTCCTGGGGCCGGGGAAGCTCTTCAGCCGGGGCGAATGCCTGTCGGCCTATGCCGACGGCCTGGGGCTGCCGCCCGCGCTCCGCACCCTGGTGTCGGAGCCGCTCGACCTCCTGATGAGCCGCGTGCCGGGTGCCCGCGCCCTCCTGGGCAAGGACGGGCATCGCTGCCTGCTGCTCTATCCGCAGGCCGACCCCTACGAGGGCACGCGGCTCGCCGAGCTGGTCGCCGCGGCCGAGTCGCTCCGCACGGAGTGCGGGCGCGACGTGGTGCGGGTCTCCGGCGCCCCGCTCGTCTACCATCATCTGTCGCGTCTGATTCGGGGCAACCTGATACGCACAGGTGTGGGCGCCGCGGCGGTCATGGTCCTCGTGCTGGCGGCGCTGTTGCGGCGGCCCCGCGACGTGGCCGCCGCCATCCTGCCTCTGGCCGGAGCACTCGTGTGGATGTTCGGGATCGTGCAGTGGGCCGGCGGACAGCTCACCGCCGCCAACGTGATCGTCCTGCCCCTCATTGTCGGGCTGGGCGTAGACTACGGCGTCTACATCCTGTTCCGCCTGCGGAGCGCGCCCCTGGAGCGGGCAGTGTCCACCACCGGCCGGGCGGTGCTCATCGCCGGGGGCACGACGGCGGGGGGGTTCCTGGCCCTCGCCCTGGGGAACAACCGCGCCATCGCCGGCATGGGCCTCGCCGCGGGCATCGGCGTCCTGGCCTGCCTGGTCTGGAGCCTGATCTTCCTTCCCGCGCTGATTGCCCCCCGGCGTCAGTCCTCAATGACCAATGACCAGTGACCAATGACCAAGTAAGGCCAGGGCGGGCCGCCTGCCCTGGTCATTCGTCATTCGACATTGGTCACTTGCCGCGGAGCGGCGGGCCGCGTCAGCCACGCGATCGCCTTCTCCACCTCGGCCACGTCCACATCGGTTTCAGTGCACGGGCCGTGCGGCCGGCGATTGCGCAACGCGACGACCACCTTGGGCAGGCACGCGAGGATGCCCGCCCGCAACTCCTTCTCGCAGGCGACGGCGACGATCGCCCGAATGTGCTTCTGGCGGGCGAGTTCCGCCGCCCTTCGCCCGCCCCTCGCCAGGGCGACCGCTACGCCCGCCCGCTCGCACGCCTCGAGGAGGGGGCCGATCCGGCAGCGTCCGCACCGCCGGCACTCGGCGAGGTCGCCCACCACGTTCTGCTTGCAGGCGGCCGCCTGAAGGCACGAGGGCAGCAGCACGAGGATCTGGCCGGGCGTCACCCGCGGCCGGCGTGCTCTCACGCTGAGGTTGTTCAAGCCGATCACGACTCGGTCGAACGCGTCCATGTCCTTTCCCTGGACGTCCGGAGGCGGGCTCAGCCGCGCTCCCCGGCGAAGCGCGCCTGGAGCGTGGCGACCTGGGCGTCCTCGATCTTGGTGAAGAGCGGCGTCGGCGTGGGGCTCACCTTGTGGCCTGTGAGGCAGGCCCAGTCCTCGATGCCCGACCAGGGCTGCGTCTCGGGCGAGGCGTCGAGACCGAGGTTGGCGAAGAGCTGCCGCGTGGCAAACGGGATGAAGGGCGAGCCGAGGACCGCGAAGGCGCGACAAAGGTGCACGCAGGTGTTCAGGGCAAGGCCGGCGGCGGCTTTGTCGGTCTTTACCTGGTGCCAGGGCTGGCGCACCTGGAGGTAGCCGTTGGCCGCGGCCCACGCGTCGCGCTGGGCGCGCACGGCTTTTTGGAACGAGCATTCCTCCATCGCCGCGTCCACGGCGCGCACGGTGTCGGCCAGGGTCTTGCGGATGGCGGCCTCGGGCTCGCCCGCGCCGATGGCCTCGGGCACCACGCCGCCCCAGTGCTTGTTGAGGAAGGTGAGGCTGCGGTGGACGAAGTTGCCCAGCACATTGGCCAGGTCGCTGTTCACGGCGCTCTGGAAGCCGGCCCAGGTGAAATCGCTGTCGCCCTTCTCGGGCGCGACGACGCACAGGTAGTAGCGCCAGTAGTCGGCGGGGAACAGCTCGACCGCCTGGTCGCTGAAGACGCCGCGTCCCTGGCTGGTCGAGAACTTCCCGCCCTCGTAGTTCAGCCACTCGAATGCCTTGAGCATGTCGCACAGCACGAACCCGTCGTCGGCCGCCATGATGACGGCAGGCCAGGTGACGGCGTGGAAGGGCACATTGTCCTTGCCGATGAACTGCACGAGGCGCGTGGCGGGGTCCTTCCAGTAGTGCTGCCAGGCCTCGGGCGTGCCGCGGGCGTCGGCCCACTCCATGGAGATACCAATATATCCAATGGGAGCGTCGAACCAGACGTAGAAGACCTTGTCGCGATAGCCGTCGAGAGGCACGGGCACGCCCCACTTGAGGTCGCGGGTGATGCAGCGCTCGCGCAGCCCCTCGTTGAGCCACTTGTGGGCGATGCTCAGGGTGGTCTTGGGCCAGTGGGTGCGGGTGGCGATCCACTGTTCGACCAGCGGCGTGGCCTTCGGGAGGTCGAGGAACAGGTGCTTCGACCCGCGCACTTCGAGGTTGCTGCGCTGGCACACGGCGCAGCGCGGCTCGCGCAGGTCGGCGGGGTCGAGCAGCTTGGTGCAGCTCTCGCACTGGTCGCCCAGGGCGCGGGCGAAGCCGCAGAAGGGGCACGTGCCCTGCACGTAGCGGTCGGGCAGGAAGCGCAGGCAATCGGCGCAGTAGAGCTGGCGGATGGCCCGCTCGGCAATGTAGCCGCGCTCCCACAGCCGCAGGAACAGGCGCTGCGTGATCGCGCGGTTCTGGGGACTGGACGTGCGGCCGAAGTAGTCGAACGACAGGCCGAGCTGCTCGTAGATGCGCTTCTGGACCGCGTAGTACTTGGCGGCGTATTCCTCGACGGGCAGCCCCTCCTCGAGGGCGGCCAGTTCGCAGGGCGTGCCGTGCTCGTCGGTGCCGCACACGGCCAGCACGTCGTGGCCCTGCATCCGCCGCCAGCGCGCGTAGATGTCGGCCGGCAGCAGCGAGCCGATCACGTTGCCCAGGTGCTTCACGCCGTTCACGTAGGGCAGCGCGGAGGTGACCAGGAACTTCTGACTCATGCATCGTCCTCGCAGGGGAAATGACCCTTATCCCGGCATTTTACCATGCCCGGTGGCGATTCTCAAACGGGGGGGCCATACTCAGGACGCTTGAGTGCATTGCCCCCAGCCCCACCAGTGCCCTTGCCCTCCCTGCGGCCTTCCCTCCCTCAGATTCACAGAATGCCAACTGCCTCTCTCAGGGGTTGGCATTCTGTGAACTCCTGGCCGGACGCTGCCGGATCGCCGATTTGGACAGAATGCCAACAGCGCCTGGGCGAGGTGCTTGGCATTCTGAGGCCAGTGGAGCGGGCATGGCGCCCCATTCGGAAGCCCCGTCTCGTAACCATATAACTGGCTTGATCTTACGCCGACATGCCCGCCGGGCGCTCAGTTCTTGCCCTTGGCCTTCCTCGCCTTGCCGGGCCTGCCGGCGGCGTCGCGCGGCTCGGGGATGCGGCCCTGGTCGTCGCTCTCCTTGAGCCACTCCTCCAGCGCGGCCCGCAGGCGCTTGAGCGTGTCGGCGTGCTGGGGCGAGGCGGCGAGGTTGCGGATCTCGTGCGGGTCCTCCTGGAGGTCGTACAGCTCCTCCTCGGGCATGGTCGGGGCGCACAGGGCCGCCTGCGGGGGCGTGAGCTTGCCCTCGGCGTGGAGCTGTTTGAGCAGGTTCCACACGGGGTACGACCGCTCCTTGTAGGCGTTGGCCTGGAGGAACGGCCGGTCGGGCGTGAAGTTGCGGATGTAGCGGTAGCGTGCGCCGCGCAGCGTGCGGAGGCGGAACTCCGTCTCGTCGCAGCGGTCGCGCGCGCCGAACACGTATTCGCGGGGCGGCTCGGCCCGGTCGCCGAGGAAGATGCGGCCCTGCATCTTCGGCGGCTTGGCCGCGCCGGCGAGGGCGAGCATCGTGGGCGCGAGGTCAATCGCGCACAGCAGCCGCTCGTCCACCGTGCCGGGCTTCAGTTGGGCGGGCGCGGGCAGCTTCTTCGGCCAGCGGATGACGAGCGGCACGTGCAGGCCCTCTTCGTAGACGAACTGCTTGCCGCGCACGTGGGCCTGGCCGTTGTCGCCGAAGAACACGACGAGCGTGTTGTCGGCCAGCCCGTCGGCCTCGAGCTGCGCGAGGATCAGGCCGATCTTGCGGTCCAGCTCGCTCGCCGCGTCGAGATACCGCGCCCAGTCCCCGCGCGCGACGGGATGGTCGGGGTAGTAGGGCGGGAGTTCGACCTTCGCGGGGTCGGCGCGCTTCTCGCCGTTGAACCCGCGATGGGTCTCGTGGAAGTTCACCTGGGCGAAGAAGGGCTGATGCGCCTTGAGGTCGGCCCAGCGGTTGCCATCGAAGGGCTTGCCCTCGGGCGCGAAGTTCCAGTCGGTCTTGCCCGTGCCGCGGAAGCCGCAGGCGGGCGGCAACTGTACGACGTTGGCCGTGTAGTAGCCGGCGTCGCGCAGCCACTCGGAGAGCAGGCGCACGCCCTCGGGCAGCTTGAAGCCGTCGCCGCGGTGCGAGCGGTGGTGGTGCGCGCCGATGGTGGTGGCGTACATGCCGGTCATGAAGGCCGACCGGCTGGATGAGCACACGGGCGCCGTGGTGTAGAAGCGCGTGAAGCGCACCCCCTCCTGGCACAGGCGATTCAGGTTCGGCGTCCACACTTCTTTCGTGCCGTAGCACTCCAGCTCGACGCCCAGGTCCTCGCCGATCAGCCACAGGATGTTGGGGCGCGGCCCGGCCGCCGAAGGCTCGGCCTCGGCCCCCGCGCAGAGGGCGGGCAGGTGCGCCGCGGCCGCGAGGGCCGAACAGCGCTGGAGAAACTGCCGCCGCCCCAAGCCTGTCCCCGATGAAGTGCGTGCATTCATGGGATGCCTCCTGCCTGGCTGTTCAGAGTTCCGGGTCCGCATTCTACCACCCGCAACCGTGGCCCACAAGGCGCTTGCGCGGGGCGGGCGAAGATGGTAGACGGGTGACGCGTGACCCGTGACGCGTGACAAGAGAAGCACGAGGTGATGCAGGCTCTTTCCTCCTCTGGTCACGCGTCACGCGTCATCGGGGTGTTTGGCGATGGGCAAGAGGCGGTTGCTGGTGCCGGAGTTGTGGCTGCTCTCGGGCGCGTTCTTCTTCATCTTCCTGGGGCCTGGGGCTATTCAGCAGCATCTCGACCGGGCGCTGGGCGAGAAGCGGTTTCTCGCCCTCGCAACGGTCTACCTGTCGTTCTGCTTCTGGCGGGTTTTCGTGGGCGTGACGCTGCGGGCGCTCGGCGGGTTCGCGTCGGAGCTCCTCGGCGCGGCGACGTATTTCGGCTTCGTGGCGACGCTGTGGCTCTCGACCGGCTGGGTGCCCGTGCTGGCGGCGGCCGCGCTGTGGGGCTGGGGCGCCGCGTCGCTCTGGATCACGAGCCAGGCGCAACTGCTCGACGCCACGGAGCGCCACGGGGCGTCGAGCGGCCTCTTCTATGCGGCGCTCACGGCGGGACAGGCGCTGGGCGTCGTGCTCCTGGGCCTCGCCGCCACGCGCGACGCGCTGCTCCTCACGAGCCTGGCCCTGGGGGTGCCCGGGCTGGTGCTCCTGTGTTTCGTGCCGCGCACGCACGCGCGACGCGAGGGCTTCTCGCTTGCCGGCTTCTGGCGGGTCGCGCGCCGGCGGCCCGTGGTGCCCGTGGGGGTGATCCTGCTCTGCTCGTCGCTGTCGTATGGGATTCTGCTCGGCGTGTTCAGCGAGATCTCGAGGGTGGCGACGGGCAGCCAGTGGCCGGCCGTGGCCTTCTACGTGGCGCGGGTGGCCCTCTGCTTCCCCGCGGGCGCGCTGGGCGATGCGATCGGGCAGGGGCGGGTGCTGAAGGCGAGCTTCCTGCTGGCGGCGGCGGGCATCCTGGCAGCGGCCTTGTGGCGGGGCAGCCCCGGGCTCTCGCTCGCCCTGTGCGCCGGCGCGATGGCCATGCAGAGCACCCTGGCGCAGTCGAGTGCGATGGCGCTGATGGGGCAGGCGGCGCCCAGCGAGAGCCGGCACCTGGCCCTCGGCGCGGCCTTCGTGTGGCGCGACTTGGGGATCGTCCTCCCCCTCTTCGTCGCCGGCGCCCTGCGGGGCCTGCTGCCGAGCGGCGCCGCGGTCGGCGAGGTCTTCCGCTACGCCCTCTTCGGCTTCGCCGCAGTCTTCGTCGGCTGTGCCTTCCTTTGCGGCAAGCTGGGGGCTCAGGCCCGGCGGCTGCTCTGACCCTACCAGGGCTTGAGCGACGCGATGCTCTCCTCAATGAGCTTGAGGAGGGCGCCCTTCACGCCTGGGACGGGCGGCTCTTTCTGCAACTCGCCCGATTTCTTGAGTTGCTGGCGCACCAACTTGACCTCAGTGAACTCGCCCGGGTCGAACCAGAGTCCGTGGCACGCCTTGCACATATCAATCTTGGCGAGAGTCTGCGGGTATCGGAAGGTGTAGAGCGGCCGGGAGCACCTGGGGCAGCGGCGGCGGCTGGCCTCCGCGTCCTTGGGCACTTCGAGGTGGCTGGCCGCGGTCGAGAGAACGCGGTTCAGCTCATCGGCATCGAACCACACGCCCTTGCAGGCCGGGCAGACGTCCACCATCACCCTGTGCTTCTGAAGCTCGGCCCCCACGAGATCGCTCGTCTGGCAACTGGGGCACTTCATGGCCTGCTCCTCACCAGCTACCGGTGGCTCCTCCGCCGCCGGAGAAGCCGCCGCCAAAGCCGCCGCCGAAGCCCCCAGAGCTCCAGCCGCTGCTGCGTCCCCTCGACGCGTGCCGCAGGATGCTGATGATTAGGGTGATCGCCGCCAGGACCAGCATGATCAGCAGGCCCACAGCCATCCAGCCCCACCCACGCTTGCCGCTTCGGAACAGGCTGTAGGCGATGAGGCCGACGACGGGGATCGCGACCAGCAGGCCGATCAGCGTCCAGTTCCAGCTGATGCGCACGCCGGCGAACTCGCGGAGGATCGCTCTCGCGCCCTCCGTGATGCCGCCCGCATAGTCGTCTCTCTTGAAGCTCGGGACGATGACGTCGTTGACGATGCGCGCGGCGTCGGCGTCTCTCGCCCGGCCGTAGCCCGCCCCCAACTCGATGCGGACCTTCCGGTCGTTCCGCGCCACGAGGAGCAGGACGCCTTTGTTCGCGGGCATGTTGCCGATTCCGTAGGCGTCGAAGAGCCCTCGTGCGAATGCCTCGATGGACTGGTTCGGCGTGCCCGGGTAGTCGCGGATGGAGCCGAGGGTGACGATGACGATCTCGACGCCGGTGCGGCTCTCGGCCTCCCAGAGCCATCGCTCGATCCGCTCTTCCTCGTTGGCCGTGAGGAGGCCGGCGAGGTCGGTGACGTAGCCGGCGTCGGGGTTCGGGAAGGGCGAGTAGTCCTTCTGGACGCGCGTCTGTGGTGGGGCGCCGGTGGGACGGTCAGCGACGCAGCCCGCCGCGGCAAGTGCGGCCAGGAGGGCGGCCGCCCAGCTACTGCTCGAACGCCACTTCGTCGGGAATCTCATTCTTGTCCTCCGCGTGGCGCGGGAAGTGGTCAGCGAGCTTCCCGCCGATCCGCCGAATCCCCTCGGCGAGGCCCTCGCCGAACCGGCCCTCCCGGAAGTGCTCCTCCATCACGCCGCGCACGTCGTCCCAGAAGCCCTGCCCAACCTTCTGGTGGATTCCTTCGTCGCCGTGAATGAGGAACTCGCGGTTCGTGGTTACCAGGAGGATCAGGACGGCGTTCCGCTCCGCCGTCTTGTCGAGGCCGAGCTTCCGGAAGACGGCCGCGGCCTTGGCCCGAATGTCGGACCAGCAGTAGCGCGCAATGACCAGCTTGACCTCAGCGGAGGTGCGCAGCTCGGCCTCGGCGACCGCGGCCTCGACCTGCACCCGCTCCGTGTGCGTGAGGAACCGGTCCGGGCTGCTCGACCGCTCCATGGGGCGGCCCTCAATTGGCCTTGAGGCGCTGCATCTCGATGTTGCGGACGGCGCCTTCCGTGCTCCACGAGAAGAAGCCGACCGGCCGGCAGGGCATCAGCTCGTCGTAGACGGTGAACTTGTGGCCCTTCCGCTCCAGGTCAATCACCTGCTTGTCGTCAATCCAGGCCTCGATCTTCGCCTTCGTGACGCGGAGGCAGAACTCGTACCACTGGTTGTTCTTGAAGCTCATGATCTTCGTCTGCTCGTTGTCGCTGGCGTTGCGGTCGTCAATGCTCGAGAGGCCGACCACGCTGTCGCCCCAGCCGCCGGGCACGAACGTCACGTGCTCGTTGCCCACGGGCACCGTGAGGCCGCCGAAGATGTCAATGCCGTTCTGGCGGCACCCGTCCCAGCGCACCTCGAAGCCCTCCTTCGGGAACTCGCCTTCCCACTGGATGCCGGTGAACGCCATGCCCTCGCCGAGCACGATCGCGCCGTCCTTCGCCACCACCTTGCCGGCCAGCGAGAAGCTATCCTCCTTCAGCGTCTTCCAGCCCTTGAGGCTCTTGCCGTCGCACATCGAGAACCATTCGCCGGGCGGCACGGTCGTGGGCGTGAGCGGCTTGGCCTTCTCGGCGGCCTTGACGGTTTCCTTGGCCTTGGGCGCTTCCTTCGTCGTGGCCGGGCCCGCGGCGCGACAGCCGCTGAGGACCACGAGGCCCATCGCCGCCATGGCCAGGAGACACGTGCGCGCGACCTTCATCGGCATCATCCTTTCGAGCGACAGGGTCGAGGGAGGCGCCGCCCCGCGGCGGCTGCGTCGTTGCTCGCATCCTACCCTCGCCCGCCCTGGATGTCAAGGCGGCTCACTGCCGACACGCCCTCGCTGTGCCAAAGGACGCCAACAAGGGCCGCCACGCCGCGCTCCGGGGAAGGCTACTGCATCAGCTTCTTGAGTGTCGGGCGAATGTGTTCGGCCCAGACCTCGAAGCCCTTCTCGTTCAAGTGGCCCACGCGGTCGCGAATGGCGCCTTCCGTCCCGAGAAGTGCGTCGTTGATATTCAGGTAGAATACCTGTTTGCCGTCGTCCAGCTTGGAGATGACTCCGTTCACATCGTCATTCTTGTCTTTCCCGAAGAATCGCGGGAAGACGCCCAGCAGCAGTATCTTGGCCTGCGGCACTTTCTGCTTGAGCCTTCCGCAGATCGCTTCAATGCCCGTCGCAATGTCCTCGGGCTTGTCGCGCTTCAGGCCCTTGTTGTTGACGCCGATCATGACGACGGCCACCTTGAGCTTCGGGAGGCCGTCGGCCTCGCCGTGGTCGAGACGCCAGAGCACATGCTCCGTGCAGTCGCAGTTGATGCCGAGATTCATTGCCTTCAACGGCACGTATTCCCTGTCCCAGATCTTCTTCCCATGCCCTTCGGCATCCCAGCCATCCGTGATGGAATCGCCGATGAAGATAAGCTGACACTCTCCCCGTCCGGGCGCCGCCAGGATGTCCTCATGTCTCTTCATCCACCAGCCCTGTGGATTTCCTTTCGTCCACGGGTTGGGCACCGGTGTCGCGGCCCTGCATTGCTTTGCTTTCTCACTGGCTGCTTCTTCGCCGGCGAGACATGCGGTCCGGGCCGACCATAGCATGGAGGAGACGAGAAGAGCCGCCAGAAGAATACTGAATCTACGCTTCATCGCATGGTCCCCCAGACAGCGCCAAAGTCCACATTCGGGGTTTCCCTGGTAGCCTTGCCCGGCAACGCTGCCGGACGACTTGTCGTGCATCATACTGCCCCCCCTGCGCCAGTCGAAGCCGTCCCCGGCCAAAAGGCTCAGCGCCGGCGGAGGCGGCTGCCGGGACGAGGCTTGTGCTTGTCCGCCGCCTTGTTGTCCACGACTTCGGCCTCGGGCAGGGGCTCGTCCTCGACCCACATGCCCTCGGCGAGGGGGGGCGCGGCGGTCTTCGGCTTGTCGGGCCCGGCGACAGGCGGCGGGGCCTGGGCCTCGGTGGTGGCGTGGGTGTCGGCGGGGGCCGGCGCGACGACGGGGGCCTCGCGCGGCGGAGCAGGGAGCGGCGCCGCCTCGGGGCGTCGCCGGGGCGCGGCCTCCCTGGCCTTGCCCGAGGGCACGTAGTCCTTCTCGCCCGGCTCGGGCACGGCCTCGAGCAGGCGCCGGATGATCTCGACCGTGGTGATCCCCTCGCTGTCGGCGTTGAAGTTGGTGAACATGCGGTGGCGGAGGACGGGGAGGGCGACGGAGCGGACGTCGTTGCAGGAGACGTTCGCCCGCCCGTCGAGGACGGCGCGGGCCTTGGCGCCCAGGACAAGGTACTGGCAGGCCCGCGGGCCGGCGCCGCAGTAGACCCAGTCGTGGATGAACTTGGGGCTGCCGGGGGTTTCGGGGCGCGAGGCGCGCACCAGGCGCGTGGCGTACTTGACGACGTGGTCGGAGACGGGCACGCGGCGCACGATGTCCTGGAGGGCGAGAATCTCGGGCTTGCCGAGCACCTTGCGGGGCTTGAGCCTGGCGAGCTGCGTGGTCGCCTTGACGATCACGTTCTCGTCGGCCTCGCCGGGGTAGTCCACCCAGACGTTGAACATGAAGCGGTCGAGCTGGGCCTCGGGCAGGGGATAGGTGCCTTCCTGCTCGAGGGGGTTCTGGGTGGCGAGCACGAAGAAGGGGAGGTCGAGGGGATACGTCTTGCCCGAGGTGGTGACGGAGTACTCCTGCATGGCCTCGAGGAGGGCGGCCTGGGTCTTCGGCGGGGTGCGGTTGATCTCGTCGGCCAGGAGCATGTTGGTGAAGATCGGCCCGCGAATGAAGCGGAAGCTCTTCTCGCCCGTCTGCTCGTCCTCCTCGAGAATGTCGGTGCCCGTGATGTCGCTGGGCATCAGGTCGGGGGTGAACTGGACGCGCTTGAAATCGAGGTCGAGCACCTGGGCAATGGTGCGGACGGTGAGGGTCTTGGCGAGGCCGGGCACGCCGACCATGAGGCTGTGGCCGCGGGAGATCATGGCCATGACGACCTGGTCGAGGACCTCGGTCTGGCCGATGATGACCTTTTGGACCTCGTCGCGGATCTTGGCGGAGGCGACTCGCATGCGGCGCAGCGAATCGAGGTCGAGCTTGCCCTCGGTCGGGGCGTCGGCGGGGAGGCCCAGTTCCTTCTCGAGCGCGGGGGCCGTGGGCTGCCACACGCGGGTGATCGGGGCGCGCTCGGCGGGGGGCGGAACGGCTTTGGCCAGCTCGCGCACGAGGTCGGTCGAGCTGACGCCTTCGGAGAGGGCGTTGAAGTTGACGAAGATGCGGTGGCGCATGACGGGCACGGCGCAGGCCCGCACGTCGTCGAGGGTGGCCTCGAGGCGGCCGTCGAGGACGGCTCGGGCCTTGGCGCCGAGGATGAGGTACTGGCAGGCGCGGGGGCCGGCGCCGCATTGGACCCGCTGGTTCACGAAGTCGAGGGCACCCTCGCCGGGGCGGGAGGCGCGGACGAGTGCCGTGGCGTAGCGGATCACCGGGTCGGGCACGGGCACCCGCCACACGATCTTCTGGAGGGCCAGAATGTCGGCCGCCCCCAGGATCTTCTTCGGCGTCGGCATCGAGCGATACGTCGTCCGCTTGACGATCGTCTCCTCCTCCGCCTCGCTGGGGTAATCCACGAGGACGTTGAACATGAAGCGGTCGAGCTGGGCCTCGGGCAGCGGGTACGTGCCTTCCTGTTCCAGGGGGTTCTGCGTGGCGAGAACGAAGAAGGGCGTCTCGATCTCGTACGTGTAGCCGGAGGCGGTGACCGAGTACTCCTGCATGGCCTCGAGCAGCGCGGCCTGGGTCTTGGGCGGCGTGCGGTTGATCTCGTCGGCGAGGAGCATGTTGGTGAAGATGGGCCCGCGGATGAAGCGGAAGTTTCGCTGGCCCGTCGCCTCGTCGACCTCCAGGATGTCGGTGCCCGTGATGTCGCTGGGCATGAGGTCGGGCGTGAACTGCACGCGCTTGAAGTCGAGGTCGAGGATTTGCGCGATGGTGCGGACCATGAGGGTCTTGGCGAGGCCGGGCACGCCGACCATGAGGCAGTGGCCGCGTGCGAGCATGGCGGCGAGGACCTGGTCGAGGACTTCGGCCTGTCCGACGATGATCTTGCCGACCTCGGCGCGGATGGCTTCGGAGGCGGCCTTCATGTTTCTGGCGGCCTGCTCGTCGATCGCGCCTTCGGCGACCGCGCCGGGCGCGGCCGCTTCGGCGGGGGCCTCGGCCGGCTCGGGCTCGGCGGCCTCGCCCTTGTCGAAGAGGAAGGCGACGCCGGCGATGTTCACCTCGTCGCCGTGGGCGAGGAGCTTGCGCTGGATGCGTTCGCCGTTGACGAACGTGCCGTTGCCGCTCTCGAGGTCGGTGACGACGAAGCCATCGGGGGCCGGCTCGATCTGGGCGTGGTGGCGCGACACGCGGTCGCCGGCCAGGCGGATCTGGCACGAGGGGCTGCGCCCGATCTGCACCGGCGCGTTGGGCAGGCGATAGGTCAGCTCCTTGCCGGAGCCGGCTCGGATTCTCAGGATCGGCATGGGGCGTCGAAGTCCTTCTCTACGTCAATGGCCTGTTCCGGACGCGTGACGCGTGACGCGTGACAGGACGCGCGCGTTCTGTTCTTCTCTGGTCACGGGTCACGCGTCACGGGTCATGGCTTTCGTTTCGGCTTCGTCTTCGGGCTTCCTCCTGGCTTTTCCCGGTAGCTGGCCTCGGCGGGGCGCGGGGCCTTGAGCTTCGCGGCGTCGAAGACGGGCAGGGTCACCACCTCGTCGCCGACCCTTGCCCCGCCCAGCGCGGGCACGTGGTAGAAGTCGAGTCGGGTGCCCGGTCCGCCGATCTTGCGCTCCTCGCGGAAGAGGTGGCGGTTGATCCTCACCTGCCAGATGTCGCGGGTGCGGCGCAGCTCGCACAGATCGAGGCGGCGGATGAGGATGCCTTGGAGCACGGTGCCGTCGGGCTCGAAGGTCTTCTTGTCGCGGACCTGCTCGACCAGGAGCTTCACGGTGCCCGGGTTGCCGGCCGAGCGGATGAGGTGCTTCTCGTTGAAGTAGTCCTCGCTCATCCAGGTGACCTCCTTGATCCCGTCGCGGGAGGCCTTCGGGATGGGCTGCACGCCGTCGGGCGGCACGAGGGTGAGGCCCTCGCAAACCTTGTCCTTGAACTTCAGCACGAGGTCGTACCTGCCGGGCGACAGGCCGCGGAGTGAGACGGTGCCCGAGCCACGGTCAATCTCGGCCAGATAGGTCTTGTACTCCGTCGCCTCGACCACGATGGCCTCCTCGAGGTCGGCGATGGGCTGGACGGCGATGCGGAGGCCGCCGGGGCCGCCGGGAGGGGTGTCGTGGAACTTCTCCGCGAAGGAGGGAGAGGAGAGAAGGCAGAATGCAAAATGCAAAATGCAAAAGGCAGAATGGGGAGAGAGGAAGCCGCCCCGCCTGGGGTCGGGGTCTATGGTCTCACATCCTGCACGTTGCACTTTGCGTTTTCCATTTTGCATTTGGCTTCCCTCATTCCCTGATTGCTTGTTGTGCGGCGCGGCTCTTGGGGAATTCGGTCATGACCTTCTCGATCAGCTCGCGGGCCTTGGCGGCGTGGCCGAGCTTGCGGTGGGCGCGGGCCATCAGCAGCGTGGCGTCGGGCAAGTAGGGCGTGAGCGGGTTCAGCTTCACGAGGGCCTCGAGCTCGGCCAGCGCGCGGTCCGGCTCGCCCAGCCGGTCGAAGTACCGAGCCGTCATGAGGATGAGGTCGCCGCTGAGCTTGCCGCTGGGGTACTCGATCTCCCACATCACCAGGCCCTCGCGGGCGGCGCGCAGCGCGCCGTTCTCGATGTGGGACCAGACGGTTTCGAGGTAGCCGCCCTGTCGGACGGCGATGGCGCGGCGGTCCGTTTCGGCGTAGGTGATCTTCTGGGCGTCGCGGTAGGCCCCCTCGGCCTTGGCGAAGTCGCCCTGGGCTCGGTAGACGTCGCCGATCTTGACGGCGGCGATGCGCTCCTCGAGGCCGCTGCGGCTGCGGATGATGGCCCGGGCCAGCTCGAGCGCGGCGTCGGGCTTCTTGAGCTTGTGGAGCACCAGCTCGATGCGCTCCATCTGCACCCGGGCCGCGGCGAGCTTGCTGGGCGCCTCGGGCACCAGGGCGGCGTAGACTTTCAGCGCCCGCTCCGGGTCCTTGACCGACACGGCGAGCGCCAGCCGGTCGCCCGCGTGCCAGCCCACGGCGCCCTTCACCCCGAAGCGGTTCGCATAGGTGTCCACGAACGCCTGGATGTGCTCGGCGTCTTCCTCGGTCTCCACGAGCTCCCAGAGGGCATCCATCGCGGAGGCCGCGAGCTTCGAGCAGTCGGTCGCCACCGCGATGGCCGCGTAGCGGCTCACCGCATCCTTGTCCAGGATGGTGAAGTTCTTGAGGGCCGGGACGGGGGCGATCGCGGCGCCGTAGGCGTCGAGCGCCTTGCCGTCGGGGCCGACGATGCGGGCGACGGCGGTGAACGGCCCGTCGCCCACGTAGACGTGCTCGCGGCCTTCGCCGGTGGCGGTCGAGCCGTCGCCGTAGTCCCACACGACCTTCGCCTTGTCGGGCACGTTGCGGCAGCGGGTGTGGAAGGTGACGCGGGTGAACTGGTGCCTGTCGTGGAGGAGCTGGTCCTCCTGCTGCCAGTCGAAGGCGGCGAGGGGGGCGCCGCCGCGGCGCTCGGGCGCGCCGGCCCGCGCGACGGGGGTGTGGAGCCAGGCGGACGCGGGGATGACTTTCCAGCCCTCCTCGCCGGGCGGGGTCCAGCCGAGCATCATACACGTCTCGCCCTGGGTCTTGGCGTGGTAGTACTCGATCTTGTACTCGCCCTTGTTGAGCTGGGTGTCGGCGCCGTGCTGGCCCTGGCGGCCGTGGCCGGCGTCGTGGTGGCCCGGCCACTCGCACAGCGGCTTGCCGTCGAGGAAGACGAACGACGCCTCGCCCGAGGCGGTGTAGATGCGGTAGCGGCCGGGCTTCGCGATGTTGAGGTACCCGACGTAGTACGAGGCGAACAGGCCGTCGGGGCCGAAGGGGTTGACGCCGTGGAAGATGCTCTCGACGAAGCCCACGCCGTGGAAGTTGCCGCTGCGGAGAGCGGTCTGGATGGGCCGGTGGCTCTCGAGCGCCCCGCCCGGGCAGGGCATCGTGTAGAGGAGCAGGCTGAGCTTCGGCTCCCAGTTGCCCGCCGGGATGGTGGTCAACGGCGGCCCCTCGGTCTTGCCGCCGTAGTAGACGTGGACGGCGCCCTTGGCCTTGCTGGCGTTGTAGGCGATCCAGGACTCCCCGCCGCGCCTGGCCGACAGGACGCGGAAGGGCAGCACGGCGTCGCGTTCGTCGGCGACGAGGGGCGAGCCGCTGGCCAGGTGGCCGCCGTCGCAGAAGGCGAAGGCCACGCTGTCGGCCTGCCCGCCGCCGGTCACGGCGCGGCGGTACTCGCGGGGGACCTTCCACTCGCCCCCAGGAGCGGAGGAAAGGCAAAAGGCAAAGGGCAAAAGGCAAAGGGCAAAGGGGGGACACGAGCAACGGCGCGCCGTCCGCCGCTGTCTGAAATCGGCAATCGGCAATCGGCAATCGAAGATCACCTGACGGCTCCCGCGGCGATGGCCTTGTAGTACTCGGCGACAAGGCGCTCGAACTCGGGCGGAATCGGCTCCTCCCTGGCGTTGAGCATCTCCTCCCTGAGGTCGGTGGGGAGCCGATGGCGGGGGTCGAGGGCGAGGGCGCGCTCGCCGGCGGCCGTGCGCCGGGTGTTCTGGAGGGCGTGGACGATGCGGCGCTGGGTCTCGGCGAAGCCGGTGAGGTCGCCCGCGCGGGCCTGGCGCTCGGCCTTCTGCATGAGCACGATCGCCTCGTCGAGCTCGCCGGTGGGCAGGTACATGAGGGTGGCCTTGGAGTAGACGGATTCGGCGTTGCGGCGGATCTCCTGCTGGCGGCGCTCCAGGTCGCGCATGCCCATCTGGTTCCGGGGCGGGGCGGAGCCCTGGAGGCCGCCCTCGCCGCCGATGCCGCTCTGCTTGCCGCCGCCGGTGGCCTTGGCCTTCGACTCGGGGTTCTCCTCCTCGATGTTGCCCTCGCCGAAGGGGTCGTGGGTGCGGCGCTCCTTGGTCGCGCGGCCCTCGAGGTCCTTGGCCTTGCCCTCGACGAGTTCGCCGTTGGCGTTGCCCTCGCGGCCCGAGCCGGAGCGGCCGGCCATCTCGTTGGCGTTCGGCTTCTCGTTGCCGCTCTTGCCCTTCGCACTCCAGTTCGAGATCGGGCCATCCATCACGTCCCAGCCGGCCGGGATGTCGGCCGTGGCCGCGTTCGAAGCGGAGTCCTGGGCCTGCTCGTCCACCTCCTCCTCTTTGTCCACCAGGTCGCCCACCAGGTCCTCCAGCTCCTGCGGGAGGTCCACGAGCGGGATGTTGGGCATCTCGTTCTTGTCCCAGGCCTCCTGCTTCCACTGGATGTTGTCGGGCTTGTCCATCATCCACATTTCCATGTCGGCCATGCGTTCCTTCACCTTGTCGAGGGCGGCCAGCATCCCCTCGTCGCGGTCCACGGCGATCTCTTCGGCGGGGGCCTTCTCGCTGCCGGGGGCCTGCGCGATGTCCTCGAAGACCTCGCGCATCTCCTGCACGAGCTCGTTGCACGAGGGCACCTCGGGGAAGAGGGCGAGGTCCTTGGCCATCTGCTCGACGGCGTCCTCGATCCTCTCCTTCACGCCCTCGAGCTCGGCGGCTTTCTGGGCGAGTTCTTTGGCGGCGTCGCTCCGGTTGTCCTTCGAGCGCTCGAGCTCTTCGCTGATCTCCTTCACGGCGGCCTGGAGCTTGGCCAGCTTGTCGGCCTTCTCCTTCGCCTCCTCGACGAGTTTCTGGAGGTCCTGGAGCTTCTGGGAGGCGCTGGCGATGATCGGCTCGCGGAGGTAGTCGCCGATGGCCCGCAGGTCGGCGAGAATCTTGTCCTGGACGGGGAGCGCCGGCGTGAACTGCCCCTTTTCGAGCCGGGTGACGGCGAGGATCATGTTCTGGCGGATCTGGCGGGTGTCAATCATCGCCGCCGCCGCGTCGAAGCGCTTCGCCTGCTCGGCGTCGGACTGCGCGACGGTGCGGCCCTGCTGGAGGAGCATCTCCTTGAGCTGGAGGAGCTTGACGGTCAACTTGTCCTGGCGTTGGGCAAGGGCGGCGTCGCCTTCGGCGGCGGTTGCCTCGGCGGTGGCGGCGCGGATGGCCTTCTGCTCGCGGATCAGCTCCTCGAGGGCGGCGAAGATGTCGCGCAGCGCCGCCGTGTCCACGCTGCGCTGGAGCTGGTTCATGCGCCCCGTGAGGCGGGTGAGGATGGTGCGCTCGGTGCCGAGGGCGGCCTTGAGGGCATCGGCCGGCTTCCCCGCCTTGCCCACGGCGCGCAACTCCTTCACCGCCTGCACCATCTCGCCGTCGTAGAGCACCTGGACGACCCCGCGCATCGGCAGCTTCGGGTCCATCAGCTCGATTAGTCTGCCACTGGCCGTGCGAATCTCCTCCTGGAGGGCGACCGATGCATCGAGGCCACTTCGGATTTCGGATTTCGGATTTCGGACTTCCGCCAGCAGGGCGTCGCCCGCATGGATGTTCTTGCGCTGCTTGGCGATGATCTGGGCGAGCTCGAGGGCGGCCAGCTTGAGGGCCTCGCGGGCCTTGTCCTTCGCCTCCTCGGGCGACAGGAGGGTGACGACGATGGCGGCCGACCTGCTCACGCCTGGGCCGCTCACGTTGTTCCAATCCTTCGCGACGACCCGCAACGTGGCCGACTTGCCCGGGGCGATGGCCAGCTTCGACACGGGGAGCTGGTGGGTGACCTGGAGGGCCCTCTGGGTCTTGCCCTCGGCCTTCCAGTCGGCCAGCGATTCCTCCGTCTCCTTCGTCTCGCTCTCGCGGGCGGGGATGACCTTGACGATTTCGGCGCTCGCCACGCCATAGCGGTCGGTGGCGGTGAACTGGAAGGGGATGCTGGCCTCGGGCTTGACGACCACCTGGTTCGGCGGGGAGTCGAGGGCAATCTCCGGCGGCTCGTCGGGCAGGATCTCGATGTCGCGCGACACCGGCTTGCTCGGGAAGCCCGCCGTGTCGGTCAGCTCGATCTGGTACGTGCCCTGGCCCGTGACGGGGAAGGAGCCGGCGACCGTCGTAGCGCCCTCGATGGCGAGCGCGATGGGCTCCCTGGCCGTGGAAAGGACGAGGGATGCCTTGGCGATGGGCTTCGAGCAGGCCGCGCGCAGGTCCGCCCGCGAGCCCAGGAGCGCCCGCACGGTACCCCCCTCCTGGCTGGCGGGCGGCAGGCCGGTGTAGTCGGGCGGGGTGATCTGGAGCTTCGTGTCGGTGACCGCGGGGCGGTGGTGGGCCGTGATGCGATACGTGTCCGACTCCGCGTCGCCGGCGACGACGCGGTACTCAAAGCTCTTTGCCACGTCGGCCATCAGGCACTCGAACTTGCCCGTAGCCTCCTCGCCATCTGTGGGCGGCGTGTCCTCACGCCGCGTGGGCCCCATCGTGGCCACCTGCTCCTCGTCGCCCTCGGGGCGATAGAGCACCGTAGCGGCGTCGGGCAGCTTGCCCGACAGCTCGGCCCCGATCGTCACGCCGTCGCCTACCAGGACGTTCTGGTCCCTGGGCGTCACGGCGATGATCTTCGTGCGGGTGAGCGGGTTGACGCCGGCGAAGGGCAGGAGCACGCGGGCGAGGGCGTTGCCGAAGTGCTTCGGGTAGAGCACGCCGTAGGCGCCCATGGCGGCCAGCGCGAGCAGGGCGGCGGCCAGGAACGCCGCCATCTTGCGCTTGCCGACGGCGGCGCGGAGGTCGAGCCGGGCCGCGTCGGCGCTGCCCTCCTCGACCACGGCCTGGATCAGCTCGGATGCCTCCTCGTCGTCCTCGTGGGCGAGGAGGAGGGCGTTGATCATCGCGTTGTCCACCTGGGGGAACTTCCGCTCGACCTTCACGGCCATGCGCTCGGGCGTGAGCGGCTCGCGCAGCAGGAGCGCGGCATGGCGAATCAGCCACACCGCTCCCGCCGCCATGCCCGCCAGCAGCGCCAGCCGCACCGCCATCGGCAGGCGCACGAGATTGTCCAACACCATCACGGAGCCGACAGCGGCGAGGAGCGCGGCGACGAAGAGGCCGAACGACTCGCCGAACCACACGCCGCGCTGATGGTCCTGAAGCGTCTCCAGCCGCCGCCTCAGCCGCCCGGCCGAGGCCACGATCTGCTCCTTGGGGATCATCGCCGTGTGCTCCTGATGGCCGGCCGCTAGGCCGACCCCGCCTTGCCCTTCAGCGCGTCGCCGACCTTTGCGGCGATCTTCCGCTCGATCTGGTCGCGGAACTGCGACCAGACGCAGATCGGGATGGTCTTCACCACCCCGTCGTCGGGGTCCTCGTAGGCGAATCCGCCTTTGCAGAGGGCCAGGCGGGCGCCGTCAATCGAGTGGTATTCCTCGAACGGCAGGACGATCATGTCCAGCACGTTCGTGACCTTGCAGTGCCTGGCGAGCTGCTTCTTCAGCGACTTGCCCACGAGGGCGCCGCCGAAGACCCGCAGCAGCGCGACCGCGGGGTTGCCCCGCAGAATCATATCCCAGCGGAACGACCGGCGGATCAAGCCCATGAACTTGCGGAACACGAGCAGGCGGCCGCGCAGGCGGTCGAGGGCCTTGCGCTCGTCGAGCCGGCTCAGCCGGGGGCCGATGGCCTCGAGCCGCGCGACAAACTCCTCGCAGAAGTCATACAGCGGCCTCGTCATATAGGAACTGAGCGGGCGGAAGCGCTCGCCGTCGGACCAGAGGATGGTGACGGATTCGCAGTTGGGGTGGACGTCGGCGAAGGTCATCGGCACGCCGCCGAAGAAGCGCAACGCCCGGTTGATGTGGCGCGAGAAGCCCATCGGCAGGAAGGCCACCTGCTCGTCGGGGAACGCCTCCTGGATGATCTGCTCCACGTCCTCGATGGAGGTGTGGGCCTCGGCCTCGAACTCCCCCTTCTTCCAGCTCTCGGTGAGCGGGATGAGGTGGAGGTTGCGGAGGAAGCTCCGGTTGTCGTGGCAGAAGTCAATGAGGGCGCGCATGTGCTGGTCGTTCACCTTGCGGGCGACGCAGCACATGATCGTCTGCGGGCGCAGGCTGTGTTTCTTCAGGTTCTTGAGTGCCTCGAGCTTCTTGGCGAGGGCGTTGGGGGCCTTGCGCAGGCGGGTGTAGATTTCGGGGGCCAGGCCGTCGCATGCGATCAGCACGCGTACCTTGGTCTCGCACAGGCGGCGGCAGAACTCCTCGTCGGCCAGGCGGAGGCCGTTGGTCTCGATCCCCATGTTCAGGCCCTTGCTCTGGCCCATGCGAATGATCTCGAGGAGATCGTCGCGCATCGTCGGCTCGCCGCCGAAGAGGTGGACCGACGGCTTGGGCGTCATCCGGGCCAGGCCGTCGAACACGCGGTCGAAGTAGTCGAGCGGCGGGTGGAAGGTGAAGCCCATCGCCGGGATGTTCGCGATGCAGATCGGGCAGTTCATGTTGCACCGGTTCGTCACGTCCACGAACACCATGCGGGGGTGGTGCTCGGCCTGGCGGGCGCAGGTGGTGCAGTGGAGGTCGCAGGTCGGGGCCGTCGCGGGGTCGTAGCGGCACACGTCGCGCTTGCGCTGCCAGGCGTCGGCATGCTGGGTGATGAGGGATTCGGTGGTGCCGCAGTCGGGGCAGTCCTTACACAGGTACACCCGCTGCTCGCGGACCTCGTGGTGGGCAGGCACGTGCTTGCGACAGGTCTCACACACGGCATAGTTCGTCGGCGGCATAGGCGCTCCTGGTCGGGGCCACGAGGCTCGCGCGCTCGGTCAGTACGCGAAGCGCTTGTCCCTGGGGTTCTTTGAGGAGATGAACTCCTGGTATTCCTTGGGTGTCATCGGGCGAATCGCCACGTTGTCGAACCACGCCTCGCCGGGCATGTAGGCGTAGAGCTTGACGCTGATGTGGTCGAACTGGTAGCGCTTGGGCGCGACGATCTCCTTGGTGAAGGTCTGCCAGGCAGATGGGCTGCCGCAGTTGACGTGCGCGCGATAGCTCCGCTCCAGGCCGTCCTTGGGCTTCGCGGGGTCCATCGGGCCTTCCCAGTGATGGCTCCGGGTGCTCTGCGGCGCGCGATAGCACTCGGCGAACACCCGGGCGATCGAGCCCTTCGTCTTGCAGCTAAACGTCATCACGTAGCCCCAGGCCGGCTTCACCTTGATGAGGTGGCTCATGATCCGTACGCCCTGGTTCTCGCCGGTGGACTTGTCGAGGCTGAATTTCACGCAGTAGCCGCTGCCGTTGCGGTCGAGCGAGACGCGCTCGTGGTTCTTCGTGTACCAATCGCCGCACTCCTCGCCGCTGAGGAAGCCGCCGCACTTGGGGCATAGCAGGCCGCACCAAGGCTTCACGTCGCCGAGGTCGTGCCCGCAGGCGCAGATGTAGCGGTACCTCATGGTGCCGCCGTCGTCCTTGCCCGCCTCCTTGGGCATGTAGTCGGTGAGCTTGATGTGCCAGGCCTCGGGCACCTTGCCGTCGCTCTTCTCGAAGCCGCCGTTGGCCACGAGATTCATGGCGCCGAAGGCCTGAGCCGGGCAAAGGCAAAGGGCAAAAGGCAAAAGGCAAAGGGCAAAAGGCGGAAGCGGCTTCATTCGAGCTGTCTCCTTCGGCGGAGGACCCATTCGGCGCTCATCAGCGCCAGGAAGGTGAGGAACACCCACCACTTGTCCCAGACCTCTCTCTTCTCGGTCCAGGTGTGCTTCTTGGCGTTGATCGTGATGTCGGCGGCGATCCGCTCGGCCTCTACAGGTTCATAATACCGCCCCGCGCTTGAAGTTGCAAGCTTCTTGAGGAGGTCGCGGTTGGGGTCCGTCTCGTTCATCTCGATCGAGGTGTCGCCGACGATGAGCGATAGCTGGTCGCGGCCGAGGTCGGCGCCGCCGGCCTGGGCGGTGGCGACGACCTTGTACTTTCCGCCGACGTGGGGCACGAAGCTGGCCGTGTAGCCCTCCGGCATTGTGGGCGGGACCTCCGTGTCCCGCGTCTTCTCCCCCTTCCCTTCGCGGGGGACAGAGCCCCCGCCCACACGTGTCGCCATCCGCTCGATCACCTTGCCATCGGGCGCGTGGACGTGGCACACGACCTTGGCGTTGGCCACCGCCTTCCCGTCGGCGTCCACCGCCGTGATCGTGAGGTTCACCGGCTGGTTCAGCTCGTAGGACAGGCGGTCGGCGACCAGTTGCACTGCCCGCCGCTCCTTCTCGGCCTGCTCCTCGGGCATCAGCCAGGTGACGAGCTGGCGCCAGAAGAGCGTTTGGAGATCCTCCTGCATCTGGCCCTCGGCCATGCCCAGCTTCCAGCGCCACGTGCAGTCGGTGAGCACCACGATGGCTTTGCCCTTGCCGTAGCGGTGGGCGACGACGACGGGAAGGTCGGAGCCATCGGTCGTCTTCATCAGCACGGTGGCGCCTGGCCGCACCTCGCCGACGGCCATCAGGCTGATCAGCTCGGGGGCCTTGGCCCACGACTGCTGCACCCCCTGGAAGGCGGGGTGCGCCCGGCCCTCCGGCGTCAGCTCCACCTGGAACCGCTTCTCCATATACGACGGCAGGCGCTGGAGTTGGACCGGGAGCACCCGTGCGAGGGGGGTGCCGGCAAAGCCCTCGGTGCCGAAGCTGGCCTTGCCGCCCATCAGGAGCACGGCGCCGCCCTGTTCCACCAGGGCGGCGATGACGTCGAGCTGCTCCGGCGTGAAGAACGTGTGCGGCACGTCGCCGACGATGATCGCCTTGAGCCGCTGGAGCTCGGCCGGCGTCATCGTGGCGATGCGGGCCGATTCCGCTGGGTTCGTCCCCTGGATCATCATCTTGCCGGGGGCCATGCGGATCACGGCCGTGTGCTCGACGTTCTTGTAGGCGGCCAGGACGCGGCTGAGGAACTTGAATTCCCAGCGCGGCCGGGCCTCGACGTAGAGCACCCGCGACACAGGGTCGGCCACGAACACCGGCATCGGCTTCTCGTTGTTCGACTTGTTGCCCTCCGCCGGGTCGGCGGGGACGCGGACGCTGTAGACGAATTGCCCGGGGCTTGTGGGCTTGAGTTTCATCGAGACCTGTCGCTCCGGGCGGTCCGGGCTGAGGGCGACCGCCGACTGTGTGATGACGGCGCCGTCGAGGACCAGCTCCACTTGCACGCTGCGCGCCCCGAAGCCCTTCATCCCCACGGTCACCGTGACGTCCGAGGTGTGGCCGACGACGATCCGCTTGTCGTGCGACACGTTGACGATCGAGAGGTCGCTCTCTTTCTCCTTGACCTCCTTGGGCTTAGGGCGACCAAAGCCGACGGTGTAGACGGGCGCCTCGAGCTCCTTGGCCGCGGCGAGCGGGTCGCTGCCCGTGTTGTCCCGCCCGTCCGAAAACAGGACCACGCCCGCGATGTCCTCGCCCTTCAACTCGTCCCTGACCTGCGAGATCGCGAGGCCGAGGCTGGTGCCAGTGCCTCCGGCCTTCTCCAGGGTATCGAGGGCCTCCGGCTTGAGCCGCGAGAGGCCGGTGGCGAACTCGAAGAGGTCGAGCTTCGCCTTTTCGGCCAGTTTCTCCACGAGCGCCGAGGCCCGGAGGGCCTCGAGGGCCTCCCGCAGCCGCGGCCTGTCGCGGCCCGTGTCCACCACGCTCATGCTCCCCGAGGTGTCGAGGAGCAGGGCCACGTGCGGCTTCACCTCCTCGCTCTTCGTGAACACAACACTAGGCTGTAAAAGGAGATACACCAACAATGCCAACGAGCCGAGCCGGAGCGCGATGATCGCTGCCGAGGCGACCGAGAGCGGGAACAGCTCGCGCCACACCAGGGCGAGGGACCCGGTCAGCACCATCAGCACGCCCACCACGATGAGCCAGGTGAGCGCGGGAGACCAAGGGTATTCAAATGACCAATGCATCGGGTTGCCCGACGCGTGACGCGTGACGCGTGACAAGAGGGGGCCTCATCCGCCTTTTCCTGGCACGCGGCACGCGGCACGCATCTCTTCACAGCACAGGATGCTCCGGTTTCTCGCTCTGCCGCAGGAGCGCCGGCCAGTTGGGCGGCGCGACCGCGTCGTCCTTCAGGATGTCGGCGCCGAAGAAGCCGCTCACGAGGTCGGCGAACTCGACGACGTTGAAGCCGATGCGGATGTTCACCAGCCACACGAGCCAGAGGCCGATGGTGTACTTCTCGGCCCGTTGCGTTCCTTCGCATGGCTTGACGGAAGCGTCGTATTCACGGGCACTTACGCCGATGCCCTTGTGCTGGATCATCGGCGGTGCGCCGGCCCACTCGGTGCCGCGGGAGAAGGGGACGCCTTCGCCGCGCTCGATCTCGGAGCCAGCGGCGGTGTAGCGGCCGTGCCAGCCGATGGCGAAGATCGTTTGGTTGTCGCCCCCGCCGAGGACGAAGTAGTCGGTGACCTTCAGGCGGATGTAGGGCACAGGCCCCGCCACGCCCGTGCTGGCGTCCCAGCAATCCGCGAAGTCCATCCAGCGCTTGCCCCAGTAGGTCTGGGTCGGGTTGGCGCAGCCCGCGGCGAGGAGGCAGAGAAGGAGCGTGACGCGTGACGCGTGACGCGTGACCAGAGGCGGCAGGTTCATCGTTTCTCCTCTTTCCGGTGCCAGTTGTCGTCGCGGAGGAGGTCGTAGCCCGTAAGGCCGACCAGGAAGTCGGCCAGCTCGACCAGGTTGAAGTCCAGCCGGAACGCCACCAGGATCGTTGCCGAGAAGCCCATCCAGCAGCGCTCGGCGAACTGCCCGCCGGGGCCGGGCTTCTCCCCATCGTAGGTGCGACGGGTCCGCGCCAGCCAGTCGGTGTGAACCGTCGTGCCGGCGATCTCCTCGTGGTTGCGGTAGACGGGCAGGCCCGCGGCCAGGGGCACGGTGGACCCCGCCGCGCGGTAGCGGCCGCGCCAGCCGGTGCACACCGGCTGCGCGTAGCCGTTGCCAAACACGAAGTAGTCGGTGAGCTTCAGCCGCATGTACAGGTGCGGCAGGGCGAGCGCGCGCGATCTCGGCTTGCGCTCGTCCACGCGGATGGGCGTGCCGCCCACGTCCTCCATCGTGTAGCCGGTGGCCTTGGGGAACAGGAAGGGCGCGGCCGGCCACCCCAGCCCCACCTCGGCCTCCACGCAGTCCCCCAGGTCCGCCCCCCGCCGGGCGAAGTACTTGCCCACAGGCGACGAGCACCCGGCAACCACCACACACAGGAAACCCGCGGCCAATCTGCCTCGCTGCATGCTCGTTCCTCCTTTATTACGACACGCCTGGGTTACGCCGGCGCAGGACATCGAAGAGCGGAAGCTTGAGGCCGCCGGGCTTCGCCGCGCGGCTCACCAGGTTGCCGAAGAGCGATTCGATGACGAAGACCAGGAGCGCGAGCTTGAAGATGAGGGGCCAGTAGTCCTGCCCCTCGCGGGACTTCTTGACCTCTTCGACGACGTCGCGCTTCGGGCCTTCGACGAACTTCAGGAGGCCCGAGGGCGCCGCCGCCGCAATCTTGTCGGGGTCCTCCATCGTGATGACCGACTCCTGGACGTTCAGGTTCACGCCGAACCCGCCGCTGTTGGAGAACGCGGGGTCGGCGGCCACCTGGTAGAGGCCGGGCGCATCGGTCTCCCTGAATTCGCACTCCGCGTAGCCGCCCTTGAGTTGCGGTGGGGGCAGGACGATTCGCTTGCCCGCCGGGTCGGTGACGACGATTCGCTCCTTGTAGTGCGTCGAGAGGGCCTGGAACCTGACCGGCTCCTTGAGGCGGAACGAGCTGCCGCGGACGTCGGCCCCCGACAGGTAGTAGACCACCTGGTGCACCCAGGGGAGGAAGGCGCGGCGGAGGGGGAAGTTGCTCCAGTCGGCGTCGGCCGTGCTGGTGAAGAGGAGCACCTTGCCCTTGCCGAAGGCGCCCTCGACGAGGGCCGGCTGGCCGTTGGAGAAGCTCTGGAGGATGGCGGCGTCGCGCTTCACGCTCGCGCGGTCGCTGCCCCAGCAGAGCCAGAAGCGGGCCGAACGCAGGTCGAGACCTGTCTTGAACAGGGCGTGGCCCTCGCGGGTCTCGCCGAACTCGAAGGTTTGCTTCTTCGAGGCGTCGCCGACCGGCTGGGTGAGCGTGATGGGGAGGAAGACCCACTGGTTGTAGCGCTCGGCGTTGGCCTTTGCGCCCAGGAAGATCCAGACGCAGCCGCCCTCGCGGAGGAAGCCTTCGAGCTTCACCAGGTCGGCGCCGTCGAGCGCCGCCACGTTGCACAGGACGACGGTGCGGAAGTCGTCGAGCTTGATGGCGGGGAACTCGGCGGCGGCGACGATTCGGGCCTCGACGGGCGCGGGGCCTTCGGCGCCCGCCGCCCCGCCTGGATTCAGCGCGTTGCCCAGGTAAAACGTCTCGGCCAGCGGGCCGATGGCCGACGGATCGCCGTCCACCACCAGCACCTTCGAGCGCTCGCCGACCTTCACGGTGAAGAAGTGCTGGTCGTCCACGGGCAGCGCGTCCTCCTGGATGCTCAGCACGCAGCGATAGGTGCCCGAGGGGCCGAGGCGGGTGGTGAGGGTGACCGGCGTGGGCGCCCCGGGGCGCACGGCGAGGGTCTCCTGGACCACCGGCTTGTCGTTGACGCTCAGCGTCGCCACGCCGCCCGGCGAGCCGGCCCCCACGGCCCACACCTGGGCCGTCACGCTGCACTGCTCGGGGCCTGTGCCGGCGACGCCGACCGACTCGACGAAGCAGTTGGCCGAGCCCTTGCGGCCGAAGCTGGTGACGCAGATCGTGGCCTTCGTGTCCACGTTCTTCAGGTAGCCGCTCTTGAGGACCGGTTCCCAGGCCGATGCCTGGAGGTCGGTGAGGAGGTGGATTTCGAGCCGCCGCCGCTGTTTTTCTTGGCCTTGCTTCTCTTCATTTCGGATTTCGGATTTCGGGTTTCGGGTTTCCGCTGCGTGAGCAGCGGTGCCGGCTCTGGCGGCGAGGCGGATGGCCTCGCGTAGGGCGGGGTCGGCGTTGGTGCCGAGGACGGAGAGCTTGGCCCCGTGGAGGGCGGCCTTGGCGCGCTCGTGGTCGGCGGTGAACTCGGGCAGGAGGGGCTCGCACTGCTCGTTCATGAGCAGCAGTGCCACCTCGTCGCCGGGCTTGAGGGTGCCGAGGAGGCCGATGGCGGCCTCGCGGGCCTGCTCGAAGCGGCTCCGCCCCTTGTCCACGTAGCCCATCGAGTACGAGTTGTCGAGCACGATGACCATCGAGACCGGGGCGTCGGGCAGCACATCGGTCTGCTCCTCGAAGCGCTGCGGCTTCGCCATCCCGAACGCGATGAGGGCGATGATGGCCATCCGCAGGAGCATGAGCAGGATGTTCTTGAGGCGGGTGCGGCGGACCGCCTTCTTCTGGCAGGCCTTGAGGAAGCGGATGCAGGGGAAGTCAATGATCTTGGCGGTGGGACTCTGGAGCATGTGGATGACCACCGGCACGCTCACAGCGGCCAGGCCCCACAGAAACCACGGTGCCAGCGGCGTCAGTCCGAACACCTATCTTACCTTTTCCCTTCGGCTCAGGTACGCGCTCAGGAATGTGGCGTGCGGGGTCCTGGTATTGATCGTCACGTAGTCAATGTTGTTCTCGTAGCACGCGCGCTTGTAGTGGGCGATGAAGGCCTCGAGCTCCTTCCCATAGTCCTCCTTGAGGTCTTTGGGCGCGATGCGGATTTTCTCGCCGCTCTCCATGTCGCGGAAGGTGGCGACCTTCTCGAAGGGGAAGTTCAGCTCGTGGTCGTCGAGGACGTGGAGGACCACGACGTCGTGGCGCTTCTGGCGGAAGTGGGCGAGGCCCTTGACCACCTGCTCCGGGTCGTCCATGAGGTCGGAGATGACGATGATGAGCCCACGGCGCTTGATCAGCTCGGCCATGCCGTGGAGGGCGGCCGCCGTGTTTGTCTTCTTCTGCGGCTTGTAGCGGGCCAGGGCGTCGAGCATGGCACGCAGGTGCGTGAGGGACGAGCGGGGCGGAAAGTAGTCCTCGATCTTCTCGCCGAAGAGCACCAGGCCCGCGCAGTCGGCCTGCTTGATCACCACGTAGGCCAGGCCGGCGGCCAGGTGGCACGCGTAGTCGTATTTCGATACGCCGTTCGACCGGTAGGCCATCGAGGCCGAGGAGTCCACCAGGATGTAGGCCTTGAGGTTGGTGCTCTCCTCGTAGCGTTTGATGTAGTAGCGCTCGGTGCGGGCGTAGACCCGCCAGTCGAGGCGCTTCAGGTCGTCGCCCTTCACGTACTGGCGGTGGTCGGCGAACTCGGTGGAGAGGCCCTTGTAGGGGCTGCGGTGCGAGCCGGTCATCGCCCCCTCGACGAGCGCGCGCGACGTGACCGAGCAGTGCTGGAGCTGGCGCAGGGCGTCGGGGTCAAGAAAGCGGGAGCTATCGGCTTTTGCTGTTCTCATAGGCTATTGACCCAGTGAAAGGGGATGAATGGATGGTTGGATGATTGGATGGATGACAGAGGAGAACGATAGCCCGCTCCTTCATTCATCCATTCATCCACCCATCCACCCATCCTCCTCTACCTCGCCAACACCGCCACCGCCCCACCCTCGACAAGGATAGCCCCCTGCGGCGTGAGCTTCACGAGCGTGGCGCCGTCGATCTTCTCGCCCTCGGCCAGGTTCACGGGTTTCCTCGTCTTGTCCTCGGCGAAGGCGATGAGGGCGGCGAGGGGTTTTACCCCGCCAATCGCCCTGAGGTGGAACTTCCCTGGCACCGCCGCCGTCTGCGCGAGGGCGGCCTTGAGCGACCGGCTGTCGCCCTCGATGGCCGTGCAGCGGAGCGAATAGGTCTGCCGCGGCAGGTCGGGCACGGCCCGCAGCGCCCCCGCCGCATAGGCGAAGGGCTTGCCCCAGGGGTCTACGAGCAACTCGGGTGGCGCCAGCTTGCGCTCGACGAGGGCCTCGAGCTTCTCCGGGTACTCCACCTTGTCGGTCCAGTAGCGGCGGAGCGCGGCGGCGAGTTCCACCATCTGGAGGCGTGCGAGCCAGCCGCGGGCCAGCTCGCGGGTCGCCTGGCCGAAGGGGCTGTTGGGCGCCTTCGTCGCTCGCAGAAACGCTTCGCGAGCGGGAGCGGCCTGGTTCAGCTCCCGCAGCAGGAGGATGCCCTGGAGTGCCGCGGCGAGCGGCGCGCACGGGTCGTCCTGTGCCGCGGCGGCGAAGGCGGCATACGCCTTGGCCGCCTCGGGCCACTTCTTCTCGGCGGCGAGGGCATTGGCCTTCTGGTGCACGGCGAGAAAAGGGGTAAGGTCATCCGCTGGCGCCGCACTGGCCAGCAGCGCGACGGCCAGCCACGCGCAGGCGGAGCAGT
Source organism: Planctomycetota bacterium (assembly GCA_035527715.1). GTDB lineage: Bacteria > Planctomycetota > PUPC01 > DSUN01 > DSUN01 > DSUN01. The sequence continues at coordinate 53,209 of DATKZY010000252.1, forward strand.
TGACGCGTGACGCGTGACGCGTGATCAGGCAGAACATCATCCGTACTCTTGTCTTGTCACGCGTCACGCGTCACGCGTCGCCCTCTTCTGGAAGCTCGTGGCACGATGCCTGGCCTCAGTGCGTGACGGCGTGCAGGACGATGTTGACGCCAAGCTGCACTGCGTCGCGCGACTCGTAGCCGACGGCGTAGGGGTGCGGCTTGAGCTCCCAGCCGCAGCCCAGGTCGAAGGCGCTGTAGACGACGGCCAGCTCGCCGTTGAGGAGCATGCCCTCGAGCTGGGCGGGGCCGGGGCTCTGCACCTTGCGCTGCACCACGGCCGCCTGGCCGTAGTTGATCTGGCCGATCTTGTAATGGGCCGAGAAGAGCGGGTGCCCGGGGTCGAGGGCGACGAGCTTGTGCTCGGGCAGCACCCGGGCCATTTCGCGGCGGAAAGCGGCGTCGAACGCCTTGCGGCCGCAGCAGGCGTCGGCCATCAGGAAGCCGCCCGCCTTCAGGTAGCGCTGGAGGGCCGACACCTCGGCCCGGCTGAGCGTGAAGTCCCAGTGCCCCGTCATGTAGAGGAAGGGGAACGTGGTGAGCTCGGCGCTGTCGAGCTTCAGGTGCTGGGTGGCGAAGCTGACCTTCATCGAGGAGGCCCCGCTCACGGTGTCGAGCAGGGTCGAGAGGCCCGCGGGGTCGGGATTGCAGTCGCCGCCGTGGATGACCTGCCCGATGCGGAACTTGTCGGCCCGCGACACGTCCTGGTCCACGTAGACCCGCGATTCGGCGAGCGAGTGGCCCATGGCCTTCGTGGCCGTGGCGTAGGCGATGAGGTTGGCGCCCAGCCTCAGCGAGTCCTCGCTCTGCACGCCGGCGCTCTGCTGGTGGGTGTGCATGTCCCAGCCGCAGCTCACATCCAGCGGCGAGAAGACGACGCCCGTGCGGCAGCCGATGTCAATGCCCTCCAGCGGGGGCGGTGCCGGCCCCGAGATGCCCGTGGCCGCCGTGTAGGACACGAGCGACACGTCGTAGTAGCAGCGGTAGAGGGGATGATCGGCTTCGAGCTTCTTCAGCGGCCGCTCGGGGAAGATGGCCGCCAGCTCCTTGCGCGCGGAGTCGGCGAACTCCTTGCGCCCGCAGCAGGCGTCGAAGATGATGAAGCCGCCCTTGAGCACGTAGTCGCGCAGGGCCGACCGTTCGCTCTCGCTGAAGGTGAAGGCATTGTGGCCCGTGCGGTAGAGCAGCGGCATGCGCTCGGCGTCGAGCGGAATCTCCGAGAGCTTCTTCTCCTCGCAACTGAACGTGATCTTCAGCTTCGTCTGCATCCAGGCCAGCAGGTTGTTGATGTCGTTCTGGTCGGTCGCCCAGTCGAGCGGCGTGCCGGTGACGATCTTGACGACGACGACGGGCGGCGTCGGCGGCTTCTTCTTCTCGGTGCGGCGTTGCGGGGTCGCGGGCAGGGGCAGGGGCGGGAAGCCTTCGGCGCCTGCGCGCTGGGCCGGCTTCGGCGGCGGTGGCTTGCCGCATGGCCCGATGTCCGGCACCCCCGCGGCCATGATCATCCCGGCCCCCAGGAACAAGGCGCCCAGCACAATGGCCGCCACGCCCACCATTCGTGTCTTCATCGTCGTCCCCCTGATGGGTGGAAACGAAAACGACTTGTCACGCGCGCGGGCCATGCGCGCACGGTCCCCTTACCCCCTTACCCAGTGTACAGGCCGCCGACGCCTTGTCAAGTGGCGGCGCGAACATTTCCCGCAGGGCCGATGCCGCCTGAGCCGCGGCCCATGGCGCGAAGCGGCAAGGGCTTACGCCTCACTTGCCCGGCCAGGTCCAGGTCAGCAGGTCGTCGCCCCAGGCAAGGCCGAGGCTGGCGTGGGTGTCGAACATCGTGCGTTCGTCCCCGGGGCCGCTGCCATGGAAGAAGAGCAGGGCCTTGCCCACGGCGGGGTCGCGGCGCACGTCGAGCACGAAGCCGGCGGTGAGGCGCCCCTTCGCCCAGGGCCAGTCCTTCTGGCCGAGGGTCAGCAGCGCCACGTCGCGCCACGCCGCCAGGTCGCGCGAGCGCTTCACCCCGATGCCGTTTCCCGGCGAGTGGAAGAGCACGTATTCGTCGCCGTCCACGAGCACGCAAGCATTCTCGCCCGCGTTGGCCCGGCCCGAATAGGTCCAGGTCCGAAGGTCGCGCGACCACGACATGCTCACGCCATTCTGCTTGTAGAAGCACCACCACTTGCCCGGGTCGTCCTTGTCCTGGAGCACGAAGGGGTCAATCATCCGCCCCATCCTCTCGACCGGCACGTCGGGGCCTTTGACCTTGAGGAGTTCGGGCTCGCCCCACGTCTCGAGGTCCTTGCTGCGCATCACGAAGAGGCGGGCCGTGGCGTTGCCATACTTCTCGCCCTTCGGCCTCGGATAGGTCTGGAGGCACAGGAGCCACTCGTTGCCGAAGCGCACGACGTTGCCCGGGCTGGAGTAGTTGAGGCTCTGGTCGCGCGGCGTGAGGAGGCGCGGCTGGGTCCAGGCCGCGAGGTCGCGGCTCTGGCTCGTGGCGGTGTAGGAGTAGATCTTGCCGTCGGGCTCGGTCTTCACCAGGGTGAAGAACAGGCGGAAGACGCCCCCGTGGTACACGGCGGCCGGGTCGCGGTAGGCCGTGGTCGCGTCGCCCCGGAAGAGGATGGGCGACTTGATGGCCGAGAAGTCCACGGCAGCTCCGCTCACGACGCCTCCCCCAAGACATGCCAGGACGAGCAGGATATCCCTCATTCCGCGCCTCGTCGCTTGATGAAGAAGCCCTTCCCCTTCGCCTCCAGCGCCGTGCCGTCGGAGAACTTCACTGTTCGCGGCCTGGCGCTGGTGTTGAAGACCACGTATGCCTTGCCCTTGCCGCTGCTGAAGACGGCGTAAAGCGGATGGTCGGCGGTCACGGTGCGGTCCACGCGGCCCAGGGCGGCGAGGGCGTGGAGCCAGTGGACGAGGTTGGCGCGCGAGTTGCCCGCCTCGATGGGCATCCTGTCGCCACGAGCCTTGAGCTGGCGAATCGCGTCATTGGGGTCGTCCAGGGCGCGATACATCAGCACCAGGTCGGCCCAATCGGTCCACGGCTTGCCGCCCTTCACGGCGGCTAGGCCGTCGTAGCACCGCTTCACGTATTCGGGGTAGAGGCCGAGATAGAGCGACCCGCCGTGGAACGGCAGCCAGTTGATGCCGTAGACGATCTCGGGCTTGGCGCTGAACCACGTCTCGCGCACGCCCTTGCCGCCCCAGATCATCGTGAGCACGGGCGATGGGTAGCTCGGCGGGCGGATCGAGCCCGTGACGTCGAACCAGTAGGCGTTGATGGCCTCCATCTCGGTCGTGTAGAGCCAGATGCCGAGGTCGCGCATCCCCTTGTCGCCGATCGCCTCGCCCAGCAGAATCAGCGCGGCCCAGGCATTCATCGCCTCGGACGACGATTCCTGGTTGTTCCCATCGCCGAACCGGGCGTGGCCCGAGGCCCACGAGTGCCCCGCATAGCAGTCGAAGCTGCGGAGATACGGGAACATGGCGTCGTCGCGAAGGGGCGAAGCGATGTCGCGGACGAGCAGCCGCAGCATCCCGCCCCACTGATCATCAGCGGCCCACTTGGGGTCCCGACGCGCCAGCTCGGCCGCGGCGCGGAGGAAGTAGCCGTAGTGGAAGTGGTGGTCGTTCAGCTCCGTGTCGCTGCCGTAGGCCGCGGGATAGCCGATGAGCGTGCCCCACGTGCGGTTGTAGGTGAACAGCCCCTTGGTTTTCAGCCTGCCCTGCGGGTCGGTGGCCGTCAGCCAGCCTTCGAGCCGCGGCTTCAGCTCGCCGAGGAAGGCGGCCTCGAGCTTCGGGTCCACCTGCTCGGCGATGGCGGCGAGAGTGGCCAGCTTCCCCAGCCGCTTCCCCTCCCAGTAGGTGTCGCCCGTGCCCGGCGGCTTAGCCTTCAGCTCTTCTCCCAGGCACGAGCGGAGTTTCGCCTTGTCCTCTCCAGCGACGACCGGCAGGACGGGGAGCACGCCGTGAAAGGTCGAGCGGGTGGTGAACGAGGCGCCGGATGCAAGCTTCATCTCGCCGCGCACCGAGCGATACGTGCAGTTCGTAGTGCGGGCTTCAGCCCGCTCTTCCCCGACACGGCCTGAAGGCCGCACTCCGAACGCGGAGCACCGCATCCACTGGTGCGGGTAGAGGGCGAAGAGCGTGCCCTCGCCCTGCCCCTCGCGGGCGACGGTGGTGAAGGTGAAGGTCGTCGTCACCTCGCTCTTCGCGGGGTCATAGGCCCACGCGATGCGGGTGTCGGTGACGTGGTTGTGGGCGAAACGCTCGAAGAGCCGCAGCGTCTCGGGCTTATCATCGGGCAGAAGGGCGAGGGAGAAGTAGCCCTTGCCCTTCGCTTCGCAGACGAGCGTCCTTGTGCCGAGCCCCGTCCACGCCGAGCCGCTCGGGGCGAAGAGGCCGTAGTGCTTGCCGCGCACCGACAGGCCGAGCGTGGCCTCCGCCGCATCGCCTTGCCACACCTTGGGCTCCGCACTGAGCGTCACCTTCGAGCTGCCGCCCCGAAACGTCGCATAGACGAATGGGCTGCCGTGGCCGTAGGAGACAAGCATCTTCTTGCCGGGCGCAGCCGCAAACGAGGCGGTGACGAACCAATCGCTCCACTTGGCCAGCCTCGCGTCGAGGAACTCCGCGACGCCGCTGTGCCCGAGCACCAGGTCTTCGCCCCCGCCTGGCATCCCGCCCATGATGCCGATGGGCGCGACCGTGACGGCCGGATAGAACACCCTCAGCCCGTTCGGCTGCGCGCACACGGCGAGCGGGTGGGCGAATTGGGGCAGCGAATGCTTCGTCCAGAGCAGCGAGCTCCACCAGCGATTCGTCGGCAGCGGCCCCTTCACCGCGTCGGTCTTCCACATCAGTTCTGGCGGCCCCTTCGCCCCTGCCGGCGCCTGCGTCGCGTAACTCCCCAAGCCGACCTTGACGACGCCCCCGGCGCCCATTGCCAGGGAACACAGCACTGGCAGGAGGACACACCAGGAGCAACGTCTCACGTGGAAGTCCTGATTCGGGATGCGCGGCACAAGCGAACGGTCAACGAGACAGAGGAAGGACACGAACCCTGGACCTGGCTTCGTCAACGACAATCAGCGCGCCAGCGGCAAGCACGCCTTCGTACGTCCGCAAGAGGCTGGCGATCATTGCCTCCAGAGCGGCCGGCATCACGTCCTGCGTGCGAACCTGAATGACGCTTGGGGCGGTTGCCTTTGTGAGAGCGAGAAGCGTCCCGAAGTCTAGATCGTGGGTGAACACCACGTGCCCGTTTCTCCGCGCCCATTCCATGATTACGGTGTCGCTGGCCCGATGGCTACCCACTTCGGACCAATGAAGGCACTCATGGCCGTGTCCGTGGAGAACCCGGCACCACTGGGGCGACAGATTCATATCTACGAGGATTTTCATACGGGCTGCGCCAGCGGGACCTCGATCTCTTCCACGCGCCACGCGGCGTAGGCCAGCGCCTCGCGGAGATCTTCTTCCTCGAGGTACGGATACGCTTCAAGGATCTCGGCCGCCGTGTGGCCTGCCGCAAAGAGGCCCACGATGGTCCCGACTGTGACCCGCATCCCCCTGATGCACGGCTTCCCGCCCATGATCGCCGGGTCGAATGTGATTCGGCTAAGGCTTCCCATGTTCCTCACCTCCATTCAAATCATATCCGGTTGCGCCCATGGCCGCAAGCGGCTTCGCAGCGCAAACGGCTCAGCTTCCACTGGAGCCCTGTCCTCCACAACGGCACGCAGAGTCTAGCAGGCGTGCCGGTGGCTGTAAAGCGGCAAAATCCTGGGGGTCTGGGGGCAAAGCCCCCATTGGCCCCAGGCCAGGCTCCGTTGGGCGATAGTTCGAGGAGTGGAGACGCGACACTATTCCTCTATTCCGCGATCTCGAAGATTGCCTTCGCCTTCCGGTCTGGGGTCAAGGCAACCCTGGCATGGTAGAATCCATAGCTTTGCATGTAATCATCTGCGCGCTCCTCATGGCTGCCCAGCGAGTCAGTCCAGGAAACGCGGGTGGAGCATCCGGCGAAGCGTCCGGGAATCGAGACAGTGATCGCCTGCCCATCCTTGAGATCCGGAACCCGTCGTTTAACGCCACCAAGCGAAATCGTCACAGCGGAAATCTCAACGCCGGTTGCGTTCATGAGTGTCACGTGTGGTGGCCCGAAGTAGTCCATTGCGGATCTGACGATGGGTCGGCTCACCAACGTCACTGCCGCACCGATGACAGCTCCGAGTAGACCTGTCAGCAGGGTCTTGACTTTGCTCCTCATCTGGGAACCCAACCTCGCTTGCCGTGGATGTGGGAAGATGGGGTCAGGCCGGCCTGATCATATCCCGCCCGCGCCGGGGTGTCAAGAGGGCGCCGCAATTCGTCGCTTCACTTGCCCACGCAGTAGAGGAACTTGTCGGAGCGAAGGAGGAGCTTGGCGCCGGAGACGGCCGGGCTGGCGTTGAAGAGGCTGCCATCCCCCAGGTCGTTCTGGGCGAGGAGCTCGAAGATGGGCTTGGCAGCCAAGATGTATGCGCGACCGCCCTGCGACAGGTAGTAGAGCCTGCCGCCCGCGACGACGGGCGAGGGGTACATCTCGCCGCCAGGGGACTTCAGTTCGGCGGCGTAGACGACTTCGCCTGTCTTGGCGTTCAGGCACACCGCGGCGCCGCGGTCCGTGGGGAAGTAGAGGTGGCCCTCGTGGTAGACGGGGGACGGCACGGTGGCGCCCTTGGGGGCCTTCCAGGCCAGGTGGCTCTTGGTAATGTCGTCACGGCCGCCGGCGCGGATGGCGAGGGTCTGGTCCCGGCACAGGGCGTAGGCGATGCCCTCGTGTCCCACGGCGGTCGAGCACATGTAGCTCGGCGCGCCCCGACAGCTCCAGAGCGCCTGCCCCTTGTCGGGGTCGAAGCCCAGCATCCGCCAGTCGGCGCCGAGGACCAGCTCCGTCTTGCCGCCGGGCGCGTCCACCCGGAAGGGCGTTGACCACGACTCCTTGAATCCCCCCACGCGCCAGGCCTCCTTGCCCGTCTCGCGGTTGAGGGCCACGAGGGCGCCGCTCTCCGAGTAGGCATTGACGATGACCATGTCCTTATAGAGCACGGGAGAGGTGGCGGAGCCCCAGGATTGAATGCTCGACCCGACATCCGCCCGCCAAAGCTGGCGCCCCTCGTGGGAGAAGGCGAAGACGCCCGACTTGCCGAGGAAGACGTAGAGGCGGTCCGCATCGGCCGCGGGGGTGCTCGAGGCGTAGCCATGGCCGCCGACGCGCGCCCCCTGGCACGACTGCTCGGGCTGGGCCGCCGCGATGTCCTTCTGCCAGAGCGTCTTGCCGTCGCTGAGGCCGAGGCAGAGGACGTGGCGCTTGAGGTCATTGAGCGTGCCGCCCCTCACGTGGCGCACGCCGTAGCCGCTGTAGCAGGTCACGAACACCCGCTCGCCCATCACGACGGGGCTGGACGCCCCGGCCCCTGGCAGGGCCACCTTCCACAGCAGATTCTTCTGCGCGCCCCATTCGACGGGCGGCTTGCCCTCCGCGCTCACGCCCCGCCCACCCGGCCCGCGAAACCCAGGCCAATCGCCCCCGACCGCGGCAACCCGGCCCCACAGCGCGAGAGCCACAACGAGAACCAGATCCGGACCCCGCAGGGAACGGCTCCGGCTCATGCAATCTCTCCTCTCGTGGTCAACGCGCGCTCCGTTTCCTCCACGCGGCGGGGTGTGTCATGTGAAGGGGTGCGTGTAATCTCCTTCGAGACAGGTGGCC
>DATKZY010000253.1:0-10938 GCA_035527715.1 Planctomycetota bacterium
GCCGGTCCCTTCCACTCGTCCCTCGACACTTTCACTCGTCCCTTTCGCTCTTCCCATCCCCCTCCCTCTTCTCAATGCCCTCGCGCTCGCGGCTCACCCACAGCCACGCGTTCAGGCACCCCAAGGCGATGCCGAGCACCAGGAGCGTGAGGGTCCACGAAAAGGTCGTGGGGCGCGTGCGGTCGAGCCAGATGCCCAGGGCCACGCCGATGAGCATGGGAATGGCCACCGACCAGCCGATGACGCCGAACATGCCGAGGCCAAACCAGATGCCGCGCTGGGTCTCCTGGCGGGCGCGCAGTTTGCGCCGCGCCCGCTCCCCCACCGCATCGGTCATCTTGTTCGCCGATTTCGCCATGCGCACCCTCTACTTGCTCAGTTCCATGAAGCGGCGGACGAGGTCGGCCTCGAGGCGCGCCGCGGCCGCGCGCACCTGGCGCTGGTGCTCGTCGAGGGCGCGGAACTCGTGCTCCACGGTCTCCCGCAGGTGCTCGAGGTCGTCGCCGCGGACGGCGCGGCGGGCGGAAACGAGCACCTCGGGGCCCACCTTGACGAGAATCCCCTCGTCCACGGCGAAGAAGGTCTCCGTCCCGCCGTCGTGGATCTCGAGGAGGCCCGGCACGAGCGCCGCCACAAAGTCCGCGTGCCGCGGCAGCAGGCAGAACGAGCCGTCGGCCCCCTCGGCGATGACCTTGGTCACCGCCTGGTCCACAACCGTCCGCTCGGGCGTGAGAACCTTCAAGTCCATCGCATCCGCCGCGGGCCGTCAGGCCTCTTTGCGGCTCTCCTCCTTTGCTGGCGTGTCCTTGCGGCCCCTGCGGGCATCGCCGATGGCGCCGATCATGTAGAGCGCCTGCTCGGGCAGGTCGGCGAACTCGTCGGCGAGGATGCGCTCGCAGCCGTCGAGGGCGTCGTCGAGGGCCACCCTGCGGCCCTCGTGGCCGGTGAACTGCTCGGTGACGAAGAAGGGCTGGGTGAGGAACCGCTCGATTCGGCGCGCCTGGTGGACCGTGCGGCGGTCCTCGCGGCTCAGCTCCTCGATGCCGAGCATGGCGATGATGTCCTTGAGCTCCTCGTAGGTGGCCAGCACGCGGCGGAGGTCCTGCGCCACGCGGTAGTGGCGCTCGCCCACGATGCCGGGCACAAGCATGTTCGAGTTGCTCGCCAGGGGGTCCACGGCGGGGTAGAGGCCCTCGCTGGCGCGCTTGCGGCTGAGCACGATCGAGGCGCTCAGGTGGCCGAAGGTGTGCACCGCCGCGGGGTCCGTGAAGTCGTCTGCGGGGACGTAGACGGCCTGGACGCTGGTGATGGCGCCGGTGGGGGTGTTGGTGATGCGCTCCTCGAGCTCGGCCAGCTCGGTGCCCAGGGTGGGCTGGTAGCCGAGACGCGAGGGGAGCTGGCCCAGGAGGCCGCTCACCTCGCTGCCGGCCTGGATGAAGCGGAAGATGTTGTCAATGAGCAGCAGCACGTCCTGGCGGGCGTCGTCGCGGAAGTACTCGGCCATGGTGAGCGCGGCGTGGCCCACGCGGAAGCGGGCGCCGGGCGGCTCGTTCATCTGGCCGTAGACGAGCACGGTGTTCTCCAGCACCCCCTGCTCGGCCAGCTCGCGGTAGAGCTCCTCGCCCTCGCGGCAGCGCTCGCCGATGCCGCAGAAGATGCTCACGCCCTCGTGGGCGCCCACGGTGTTGTGGATCATCTCGCCGATGAGGACCGTCTTCCCCACGCCGGCGCCGCCGAAGAGGCCGGCCTTGCCGCCGCGCTCGAGCGGCGCCAGAAGGTCAATGGCCTTGATCCCCGTGGCGAAGACCTCGGTCCGCGGGGCCTGGCGCGCCAGCGGCGGCGGCTCGGCGTGCACGCTCCGCCACTCGCCGCCCGTCACCGCCTCCCGCCCGTCGATGGCCTCGCCGAAGACGTTGAACATCCGCCCCAGCAGGTGGCGCCCCACGGGCACAAGGAGGGGGCCGCCGGTGTCGGCCACCGCGGCGCCCCGGGCCAGCCCCTGGGTCCTCGTGAGCGCGATGCCCCGCACCGTGTGCTCGTCGAGGTGCGACAGCACCTCCACCACCACGCGGCCCTCGGCGCCCATCAGCAGCTTGTTCCGGAGCCCCGGCAGACGGCGGGGGAACGCGCAGTCCACCACGCTCCCGCGGATGGCCAGCACGCGGCCCTCGTTCGTCGCGTCGGCGGCGGGGATTGCGCTCATGCCAGGCCCTCGGCCTCGCGGACGGCAAAACCCCAATATACACGGCCCTTGCGCCGCGCGCAAGCATGGGAAGAAGGCGCCCCGTAGTGTCCGAATACCGGTCCGCGCTCCGGAGCTTGCCCGTAGGGCGTAGGGTCCAGAAATTGATCGCGGGCCAAGAAGGCAGCACGCTCCATTGGCGGTTGTCTTCGGCCGGTGCTGACGTTGAGGGTTGTCGCGGTGTCGCCGGATGTCTTTGGTACGACGCGCGGAGTCGGCCTGCTCTCTCGGTGTTCTCCTCCGTGCCAGAGGTGGGCCACGACGCGTCAGGCCGCGGCTCGGCGGTACGACTTCAGCAGGCCGCCCAGGCTGTCCTCGCAGTGGACCTTGCCAATGAACCCGCTGACTGGCTCGGGCGCCGGCTCGTCCCGCACCGTCCACCGAGACCTTCCCGGCCCGCCCACGAAGGAAAACAGCAACCCGCAGGCAAGGCAAGCCGCGTCTCGATTTCGAGGGACGGGTTTTCGGACACTACGCCCACTTCGCCTGCCCCATCTGTATCACCCCATCCCCTCGTTGCCCCTGATACAGATGGGCCGGAGCCGCAACGGCGGCCGGTTCTCGCCGTTCCGTCCGATCTGTATCACCCCGCCCTCGGGCACAGGGGGTTGACTCTCTGAGCGATTCGCAGTAGGCTTGGCGCCTGAAAGAGGCAAGACCGTGTGGATGTCCACCCTCAGGCAGGCAGTTGAGCGAGGCGGGTTCGTGATGGCTGCTCTCTCGGCCAGCGTGGCGTGCGCTGCGGGGCCAACGGCCCCGCCCGAGCTGCGGCGGTGGCTCGGCCCGCAGGACTGGGAGCGGGACACCGCGGCGCCCGTCGTGGGGCTCGGAGAGCCGGGAGCATTCGATGACACCCACGTCTTCGCTCCGTGCGTGGCCTCCGAGGGCGGTCCGTTCCGCATGTGGTACTGCGGTTCGACCGGGGCCGTGGCCGAGCGGGTGTTTCATCTCGGCCTGGCCACGAGCGGCGATGGCAAGGTGTTCCAGCGGGCCGCGACGAGCCCAGTCTACTCGTTTGGCGACGGCAAGCACTCGGTGCTGACGCCGGCTCTGCTCCGAAGCGCCGACGGTGCGGTGCTACGCGATGGGGAGAGGCTGCGAATGTGGTTCTGCTCGACCGACTTCTCGGTGGTGGGCGGGCCGCACACGCTGCACGAGACCTTCAGCACCGATGGCGTCCATTGGTCTGCACCCTCGAAGCCGCTCCTCGAGCACGTCTATGCGCCGACGATCCTCCAGGAGGGGGCGGCGTATCGCATGTGGTACGTGGACGTGTCGTCCGAGCCGTGGATCCTCCGCTACGCCGAGAGCGGCGACGGTTCCCGCTGGGCCGTCCGCCCGGAGCCCGTCCTCACGCTCGACCAGGACTGGGAGAAGGCGCGGCTGTTCTACCCCACCGTGGTGAAGGCCGACGGCGCGTACCTCATGTGGTACGGCAGCTACTGGCGCGAGCAGCCGGACAAGACGGCCATCGGCTTCGCCGTCAGCCTGGACGGCTGGCGATGGTACAAGCACCCCCAGAATCCCGTGCTGCGGCCCGATCCCGCGCGCCCGTGGGAGTCTCACTACACCACCAGCCAATCGGTGCTGCGACTCGCCGACGGGAGCTGGCGGATGTGGTATGCCAGCCGCAAGAAGCCGCCGTTCACGAACATGTACTTCGCCATCAACACGGCCCGCTGGCGAGGCCCCGACAAGGCCGAACTGCCGGCCAGTCTCGTGCTCGACCCCCAGAGGCTGGCTGCGAAGCCCGGCCGCGCCGCGTTCGCCGCCTGGCAGGAGGAGACCCGCGCCGGGCTGCGCCGCATGCTCGGCATCCCGAGCGACCGCGTGGCGCTCGAGCCCGAATCCCGGGGCCAGGCCGAGCTCGGAGACATCGTGGTTGAAAAGTGGGTCTACACCAGTGAGCCCGGCTCGCGGGTGCCCGCCGTGCTCTACCGTCCCCGCAAGGCGGAGGGCCGGCTGCCCGCCGTCGTGCTGACCTTCGGCCACGGGGGGAGCAAGAGCCAGCCGTCCTACCAGTACATCGGCCAGCTCTACGCCAGGCTGGGCATCGTGTGCCTGGCGGCTGACCCCATCGGCGAAGAGGAGCGACACCGCACGGCGCAACGGGGAACGCGCGCGCACGACCCGTATCCCGTCCACCGCCAGGCATGGGACGCGGGGCGGCCGATCATGGGCAAGCTCGTGTTCGATACCCTGCGGGGCGTGGACCTCCTGCTGACCCGCTCCGACGTCGCCCCGAACCACATCGGAGTCGCGGGGAACTCCCTGGGCGGGGCCAAGGCCGGGTGGATGGCGGTGCTCGACGGCCGGCTGAGCTTCGCAATCGTCAGCGGCTGGGCCTTCGCCGACGTGGTGCTGCGCTCGAAGCACTGCACCTCGGCCCCCAATGAGCGGATGCGCGAGGGGCTCCGCTGGGACGAGTACCTGGCGCTCGCGGCCCCGAAGTGCGCCCTCCTCGTGATGAACGGCACGGCTGACGTCATCATAGACCGCGATGCGGATGGCTCCGCCTGGAGCGAGACCCGGCGAGCCGTGGCCTCGGCCGAGCGGGTCTATGCGGCGCTCGGGCGCCCGGGCGGCATCGAGTGCTGGTTCGAGCCCCGCGGCGGCCACCGTCCCTACCCGGCCCATCGCGCCGCGCTGAAGTGGCTCGCGCGACACGCCTCGCCCGATGGTCTCACGGAGGAACGGCTCGCCGCCCTTCCTGACCTCCACTTCGGCGACTGGGCACGCAAGCACGGCATCCAGTTCGAGGCGCTGTACGGCACGCCTCTGCACCTCCGCGGCGCGACGGTCGTCGACATGGGCATCGCGCCGCTCGCCTCGCTCGCGGTCCTCAAGCCCGAGGAGGTCGGGCGCCCCGAGTTCACGCTCGAAGGCTGGTTGAAGCGCATCGCTGGGGCGAAGGAGCACTGAGCAGCGTGCCTGTCTCCGCCGCGTGCACGATCCGCGAGCCGAAGTGCGAACGCAGGAGGCTGCCGGCCGACCTCCACATGCACTCGAAGCTGTGCGGCCATGCCGCGGGGGCTACGAGTTCACGGCGGGCACGGGCGCCACGGCCATGCACACCTACTATTCACCAGGGAGCTACACTATCACCCTCACCGCCGGGGGCAAGACGGCCAGCGCGACCGTTGTGGTGAGCGAGGCTCCGGGGCATTAGCTCAGATCCGGGAGAACAGCGCCACTGGAGTCAGTGGTGATGGGTACTGTCCTCACCGCGAAGGAGGACCTGCCATGAGGGGCACTGATTGTGGGCGTCCAAGCCGTTCGGCGGCCGTCCTCGGCGCAGCGATGGCGCTGCTTTGCGCGGCAATGGGCGCCAGCGCGGATGGTGTTCAGCATGACCTCATCCAGGATCAGCCGGGTCAGGGCGCTGCGCTCATGGCACGGGACGCGGTGCCAGCGGGCCTCCCGCCAGCAATCCGGTGCCGCCCGATTGCGCTGAGCCCGGCCGTGAAGATGCCGGCCAAGCTGACGAAAGGTGACCTTCTCACCCTCAACCTGTTCAAGGACGCGGTTTATACTGCCCGGATTGTCCGGGTCACCGTGAATGCTGGCGGCACGGTGACGGTCCAGGGAAGTGTGGAAGGGTATCCCTTGGGCTACGTGCTGCTGTCCACGACGCGGGATCGCACCCTCGGAACCATCCACGTGCCCGAGAAGGGCAAACGATACGCCATCCAGAGCGATGCGGAAGCCAAAGCTCATTACGTCCTCGAGGTAGATCCGAAGCAGGAGCGCGTCCTGGAGGACGGCCCGCCGCTGATTCCTCCGCGCCGAGCAGCGGGCATGGAGCCTCGCGCCGCCCCTGCGGGAGACGCCACAACGCCCGCCACCATTGATGTCATGGTCGTCTACACCCCGGCGGCCCGGCAGTGGGCCGATAGCTCGGGCGGCGGCATTGCCAACGTCATCGCGCAGGCGATGAGCAATGCCCAGATGACCCACAGCAACAGTCAGACGCTGGTGACCTTGCGGCTGGTCCACTCCGCCGAGGTCAGCTATGTCGAGAGTGGTGACAGCGGCACGGACCTCGATAGGCTGACCTCCACCACGGACGGCCACATGGACGAAGTTCATTCCTGGCGCAACACCTACGGCGCCGACCTCGTTGCGCTGTTCTCCAGGGTGGAGGACACCGGCGGGATCGGGTGGCTGCTGAGCTCCGCCTCCGGCAATCCCAACAACGCCTTCTGCATCACCCGCGTTCAGCAGGCCGCGAACACCTACACCCACGTCCACGAGATGGGCCACAACATGGGCTGCCACCACCGCCGCGACCAGACGGTCCAACCCGGCCCGGGCCTCTTCTCGTATTCTGCCGGCTGGCATTGGACTGGTGCCGATGGTGGCAAGTACTGCTCGGTCATGTCGTACACGGACGGCGGCTACACCACCGTGGCCTACTTCTCCGACCCGAATATCAAGTACCAGGACCGCGCGACTGGCACGAGCAACGACGACAACGCCCGCACGATCCGCGAGGTGAAGGACGTCATCGCGGCGTACCGCAGCGCCAGCTCGGCACCTGCCAACGACCACTTCGCCAACGCGACGGCGATCTCGCAGGCGAAAGGCCAGACGACAGGCTACAACGCGGGGGCCACCAAGGAGACCGAGGAGCCGAACCATGCGGGCAATGCCGGCGGGCGGTCCGTGTGGTGGCGGTGGGCCGCGCCCGCAAGCGGCGATGTGACACTCCACACCTTCGGCAGCAGCTTCGACACCCTGCTGGCAGTGTACACCGGCAGCTCCGTCGGCGCCTTGACCGTCGTGGCGTCGAATGACAACGCGCCCGGCAGCCAACAAAGCCGGGTAGCCTTCACCGCGGTGGCCGGCGCCACCTACTGGATCGCCGTGGACGGCTACAACGGCGCCACGGGCAACATCGTTCTGGACTGGGACCTGGCGACCAGTGGCCCGCAGAACGACCATTTTGCGAACGCGATCAGCGTCTCCGGCGCCAGCGGCCAGACGACGGGGACGAACGTCGGCGCCACGAAGGAGGCTGGGGAGCCAAGCCACGCAGGGAACGCCGGCGGGCGGTCCGTGTGGTGGCGCTGGACCCCATCCTCCAGCGGACAGGCCAGGATCAATACCTTCGGGAGTGGCTTCGACACCCTCCTGGCCGTCTACACGGGCAGCTCCGTGTCTGCCCTCACCGCGGTTGCCTCGAACGACGACGCCGGCGGCCCGCAGAGCCAGGTGACGTTTGCCGCCGTCGCAGGGGCCGCCTACCGGATCGCTGTGGACGGCTACAACGGCGTCAGCGGAAGCATCGTCGTGGACTGGGCTCTGACGGGCACGGGCCCGCCGAACGACCATTTCGCGAACGCCACGGCCATCTCTGGCACCAGCGGGCAGGCAACGGGCACGAACGCCAGCGCCACGAAGGAGACCGGCGAGCCGAATCACGCAGGCAACGCCGGCGGGCGGTCCGTGTGGTGGCGCTGGACCGCGTCCTCCAGCGGCGAGGCCACCATCAACACTTTCGGGAGCAACTTCAACACCCTGCTCGCCGTCTACACGGGCGGCTCCGTCGGCTCCTTGGCCCTTGTGGCATCGAACGACGACGAGGGCGATGGGTTGCTGAGCCAAGTGAGCTTCACCGCGGTCGCCGGCACCACCTACCGCATTGCCGTGGACGGCTACAGCGGCGTCAGTGGGAACATCGTGCTGGACTGGAATCTCACGGGTGGAGGCCCTGCGAACGACCATTTCGCGAACGCCACGGCCATCTCTGGCACCAGCGGGCAGACGACGGGCACGAACAACGATGCGACCAAGGAAGCCGGCGAGCCGAACCACGCGGGCAACGCCGGTGGAGCATCCGTCTGGTGGCGCTGGACCGCGCCCTCCAGCGGCCAGCTGACCGTCAGCACGTTCGGTAGCAGATTCGACACCCTGCTGGCCGTCTACACTGGCACCTCCGTGGCGGCGCTGACCAGGGTCGCCTCCAATGATGACGCAGGCGGGGGCCTGCAGAGCCGCGTGACCGCGAATGTCACCGCGGGCACCACCTACCGCATTGCCGTGGACGGCTACAGCGGCGTCAGTGGGAACATCGTGCTGGACTGGAATCTCACGGGTGGAGGCCCTGCGAACGATCACTTCGCAAATGCAACGGCCGTCTCCGGCACGAGCGGGCAGACGACCGGCTCGAACGCCAACGCGACCAAAGAAACCGGCGAGCCCGACCACGCAGGCAACGCCGGCGGGCGGTCCGTGTGGTGGCGCTGGACCGCGCCCTCCAGCGGCGAGGCCACCATCAATACCTTTGGGAGCGGCTTCGACACACTGCTCGCCGTCTACACCGGCAGCTCCGTCGGGGCCTTGACCCTCGTGGCATCGAATGACGATTCGGGCGGCGATGTCCGAAGCCAGGTGACGTTCATCGCGGTCGCCGGCACCACCTACCGCATTGCCGTGGACGGCTATGGCGGCGGCAGCGGGAATATCATTCTAAACTGGAGTCTCACGGGCACCGGCCCTGCGAACGACCACTTCGCGAACGCCACGGCCATCTCTGGCACCAACGGGCGGACGACGGGCTCGAACGCCAACGCGACCAAAGAAACCGGCGAGCCCGACCACGCGTACGACGCCGGCGGGGCCTCCGTCTGGTGGCGCTGGACCGCGCCCTCCAGTGGCGAGGCCACGTTTGACACGTTCGGGAGCGACTTCGACACACTGCTGGCCGTCTACACCGGCAGCTCCGTGGGAGCGTTGACCCTCGTGGCCGAGAATGACGACGCCGCCCTTGGATTCCAAAGCCAAGTGACCTTCACCACGGTCGCCGGCACCACCTACCGCATCGCAGTGGACGGCTACGACGGCGAAACGGGTGATATCGTTCTGAACTGGAGTGCTACGGGTGGAGGCCCTGCGAACGACGACTTCGCAAATGCAACGGCCGTCTCCGGCACGAGCGGGCAGGCAACCGGCACGAACGCCAACGCCACGAAGGAGACCGGCGAACCGAACCACGCGGGCAACGCCGGCGGGGCATCCGTCTGGTGGCGCTGGACCGCGCCCTCCGGCGGCGATGCCACCATCAATACCTTCGGGAGCGACTTCGACACCCTAATCGCCGTCTACACCGGCAGCTCCGTCGGGGCCTTGACCCTCGTAGCCTCGAACGACGACACCGGCGGCCTCCAGAGCCAGGTGACGTTTACCGCGGTCGCCGGCACCACCTATCGCATTGCCGTGGACGGCTATGGCGGCGACAGCGGCGGCATCGTGCTGAACTGGACTCTCACCGCGCCGACGACGCGGATCATCCGTCTGGTGGGGGACCTGGCGTTCGGGAACGTGGTGGTGAACACGACGGCGACGCGGACGCTCACGGTCTACAACGATGGGAACAGCACGCTGAGCGTGTCGGGGATCACGTATCCTTCGGGGTTCAGCGGGTCGTGGAGCAGTGGGCCGATAGCTGCCGGGGGCTCTCAGGCGGTGACGGTGACGTTCTCGCCGATGGCGGCGCAGACCTACAGCGGGACGGTCACGGTCAGCTCGGATAGGACGAGCGGCACGGACACGGTCGCCTGCTCGGGCACGGGGACGACCCCGCCGCCGCAGTTGGTTGTCGAGCCGGCCGGGGATGTGGACTTCGGCCAGTTGCCCGTGGGGACGTCGTCGGAGCAGGATGCCTATACGGTGCGGAACAGCGGCGGCGGCACACTGGCGGGCACGGTGAGCGTGGCGACCCCGTTCAACCTAGTCTCGGGCGGCACGTTCAGCCTGGCCGCCGGTGCGAGCCAGGTGGTTCGCGTGCGGTTCACGCCGCCCGCCCGGACAAGCTACAGTCAGCCCGTCTCTTTCGCGAGCAACGCGGGGAATGCCAGCCGCACCGTGAGGGGCTCCGGCGGGCCGGTCACCCTGGTGATCGACAACCGCGACAATGCCGCCGACAGGCGGTTCGGGGTCGTCTCGGGCACGTGGTCCACCTCCACGTGGCAGACGAACCGGTGGGCCGCCGATTACCACTACACGAGCACGGGGACTGGGAGTTCCGTGGCGGCCTGGTACTTCACGCTCCCGGAGGGGGGCATCTACGATGTCTCGGCCTGGTGGCCCGATGGGCATTCGGCCTGGGGCAGCAACGTGCCCTATCGCACCTACCACCGCAATGGGAACAGCGTGGTCCGCAGGGACCAGCGCTCCAATGGCGGCCAGTGGAACGCCCTCGGCACCTGCGAGTTCGTGGCGGGCACCGAGTACCGCGTGGAGATCGCCAACGATTCGCCGAGCACCTACGTGCTGGCCGACGCAATTCGCGTGAAATGGGTCCGCGAGGCCGTGCCCGTGCTGTCCGTGGCGCCGGCGGGGGACGTGGACTTCGGCCAGGTGTTGATGGCCGCCCAGAAGGAGCTCGATGCCTACACCGCGACGAACACGGGCGAGGGCACGCTCTCGGGCACGGTGAGCGTGCCGAGCCCGTTCTCGGTCGTCTCGGGCGGCACGCTCGACCTGGGCCCCGGGGCAAGCCAGGTGGTGCGCATCCGCTTCGCGCCGGCCGCGGAGGCCAACTACAGTGAAAGCGTGTCGTTCGCGAGCAACGGCGGCACGCAGGCGCGGACGGTGACGGGCTCGGGCGTGGCAAGCCTGCCGTCGCAGTTGGTTGTCGAGCCGGCCGGAGAAGTAGACTTCGGCCAGTTGCCGGTGGGGACGTCGTCGGAGCA
>DATKZY010000254.1:0-88754 GCA_035527715.1 Planctomycetota bacterium
ACTTCTTCCAAGAAGTTCCTCCCCGCCCATAGCCCTATGACACACAGCACAGACTGCCTTCGCTCTCCGCTCCGCTACCCCGGCGGCAAGAGCCGTGTCGCCAAGCTCCTCGCGCCCTACATCCCGCCGCACGAGGAGTACCGCGAGATCTTCTTCGGCGGCGGCGGCATCTTCTTCCACAAGCCCAAGGCCAGGCGCAACTGGATCAACGACCTCCACCCCGGCCTTTATGCTTTCTGGAAGGCGCTCCGCGACCACTTCGATGAGTTCGCCAAGCTTTGTAGCGCCCAGGACACGACGGATCTGGAAGCCACATTCGAGCTATGGAAAGGAAAAGGAGAACTCATGAAGGTGACCGGCGATACCAGAATCCTCGAGCGCGCCCTCCAGTACTACTTCATCAACCGCACCGTCTGGACCGGCCGCGTCGTCTACGACCCCGCCCGCCGCTCCCGCCTCCACTTCAGCAACCCTGATGGCTGGGGCAACCTCGACAAGAAGCTCCGCCACCTCCGCGCCTGCTCCGAAAAGCTCCAGGGCGTCAAGATCACCAACCTGCCGTTTGAAAAATGCTTCGCCGGCGCCACGCCCGATACCTTCATCTACGCCGACCCGCCCTACTACCGCGACAGCCTCGATAGCCCGTGCTCCAAGCTCTACGAGGGGCACTTCGCCGTCGAGGAGCACACACTTCTCCGTGACCTGCTCGCTGCCTCGCCAGCGAAAGTCATGGTTTCTTACGACGACCGGCCTGAGATCCGAGAGCTTTACGCCAACCGGAGTAGGTGGCGGATTGTCGAACTCCAATGGAAGTACTGCGGCCGGTACGCCAAGACGAATGAGCAGAGGGCGAATGGGCACAAGGAGCGCAAGACTACGGGAAATGAACTGCTTATCTTCAACTTTGCGGACGCTTGACGCCACCGGCGCCGAATGCTATAATCGGGCAGGTTGGCAATGCGCGGCGTCGCTCACCCGATTGCTGAAGGCGCGAGCGCGCGAATGCGGCACAGCGGGTGCGCCAGACCGGCACAGATGATGTATGGGGCTGCCCGCGCGGATCTTCCGGAACGCGGCCTAGTGGATCGAGGGCTGGACATGAGCGTTGACCTTCCTGACCTCTCGGGGCTCACCGTCGGCAAGTACAGGGTAGTTGACAAGAAGGGTGAGGGGAACTATGGCGTCACGTACAAGGCCGAAGACACGGCCCTGGGAGACAGGCCTGTAGCGATCAAGTTCCTCAAGCCCGATTTCACCGACACCACGTGGAAGAAAGAGGCGCTCAGGGCTGCAGCTGTCTCAGATGTGCCGCAGATTGCGTTCATAATCGAGGTCGGCGAGAAGGAGATGGAGGTTGGGGGCCAAACGCGTACTCTCAGATACCTGGTCTGGGAGTATGTAGATGGGGAACCACTGGAGAAGCACCTGACTTCGCCTGGCAGACTGGCGGCGGGCTTCATAGTGGGTGTGATCAAGCAGCTTTGTCTTGCCATTAGGGCTATGCAGGGCGCTAAACTGCAACACGGGGATTTGCATGCCCGTAACATCCTGCTGATTCCGCCGAAGCCCTACGAATCCCCGCTGAACTACCGACTGAAGGTCGTGGACTTTGGTTTGAGTCAAACCTTCCGCGGAGAGAGGTTTCGCACGGACCTGCTATGGGTAGCCAAGTTGCTCGAACAGTTCTGGGAGAAGAACAAGACCGAGATGTACCATCTGGACTATCACGACAAGAGATTCACTCAGGCAATACCGAATGTGATCAAGCGCCTTCAAGACACATCCCTTGACCGCAAGCTC
Source organism: Planctomycetota bacterium (assembly GCA_035527715.1). GTDB lineage: Bacteria > Planctomycetota > PUPC01 > DSUN01 > DSUN01 > DSUN01. The sequence goes on from DATKZY010000254.1 coordinate 1,801, forward strand.
ATCGACGCGATGGAGACAATCAGGGAACTGGAGCGCATCAGCGAGGAGACAAGGACGGAGCAGACTGGCGGCATGCATTACCTTAGTGACCCGTTCGAGTACCTGAGCGCTGAGCAGATGCCCGAGAACACGGATCTGCTGTACTTTCTCTACTCGGGCAGATTGCCCTGGTTCAAGGAGCTTGAGCAGTTTGGAAATGTCGTCGTTTCCGGTCCACGAGGCTGTGGGAAGTCCATGGTGCTGAAGAACCTACGGCTTTACACCAAGCTGATGTCTGAGGAATACAGGAAACAACTATTCGGGACAGAGGGTTACATCGGTCTTTATGTGCACTGCCATAACGACGTGTACCTGCCCTTCGCCGGCAAGGATGTGGACTACTCCCAGGCTACGACCCTGGCTTCAATGGTCCACTACATCAACCTGCTCTTTACCGACGAGGCGCTTTGCACGCTGATCGCCCTGGAGCAGTTTGACTTAGTTGCGATCCCCGGTCGTTCAAAGGATGGGCTAGCACAGTTCGTATGTGAGAAACTGTTGAGGCACCGGGCGCCGTTCGTGGAAGACATGGACCTTTTCTCATACCTACGTCAACTCGTCCAGGAGGAACTGATCTACGTGCAGAACTGCGTAGAGACGAAGGCGATTCCAGCCAAGGTCACGCATGCGAGCTATCCGAAGGAGCTGTGCTCAGTGCTCAAGGGCACCGTCTCCTTCTTCCGGGACAAGCACATCTACTATATTCTGGACGACTACAGCATGCCGAAGGTTCCTCTCCAGGTCCAGAAGTCCTTCAATAGGGTCTTGGGTGTGAGGTCAAGCGAGTACTGTTTCAAGATCTCCACTGAGAAGTTCTCCTTCGTGCCTACGGACTACGACCTTGAACCGGAGGGAAAGGAGTTCCAGGAGGGGCGCGAGTTCTCTTACATAGACCTCGGCGGAAGGTACCTCAGCTACCCGCGCAAGAAGGACAGGAAGGAGTTCATCCAGCAGATCGTTGACAAGCGCCTGCAACGAACAAGGTCATGGGCCGCGCGGGACTGCCTTTCTATCTACGGTCTCTATGATTTCCCGGCAGGCGATATTGCAAGCTCTTTGATACGCGACCGTCTCAGGGGAAAGGGAAGAAGAGCCACTCTGTACGCAGGCATGAACGTCATATACTCGCTCTGCGGTGGCGATGTGTACACGATCCTTGAAGTCTGTAGGGATATTTTCCACGCGGCTCTAGCCAAGGGCAAATTCGTTCCTGACAGTATGGACCCAATACCCTTCCTGCTACAGGACAGGATCGTAAGGGAGTTCTCCCAGTCGCGGCTTGAACGGATAAAGGAGATCGAAAACCACGGGAATCACCTTTTCAGGATCGTCGAGGTATTCGGCGAGATCGCTCAGAAGTACCTGTATGAGTATGGTCGGATCACCAGGGATGAGGGTAGGCACTACGAGGTCATGAGGATAGAGGTCAGGGGTAATACCCGGCTTAGCGAAGAGGCATTTGGCCTCTACAAGCTCATGCTGCAAGCGGGCATCTTCACCGACGCAGGGGGGCGATATCCATGGGGGCGTGGTGTGCTGAATGACTGCTTCATCCTTAGGCCCATATACACACCCGCTCTCAAGATAAGCTACAGGAAACGGGAGTGTCTCAGACTGAGCACTGCGCGATTCGAGAAGTTCCTGGTGCAGCCGGACCAGTTCCAGAAACAAGGGACGAACTTCCTCCGTCGGTTGTTGAGCGCCTCTCGTGAGGGAATGCTATTCAAGGCATGGGATGATGATGAACCAGAGAAGGGTTGATCCAGAATTGCTCGAGGTCAAGACATGTCCGGGGTTCCCAGACATGGAACCACTCGCGGCGCAACCTGCGCACGATGACCTGCTGGTTTGCGCCCTCGGCTTTGAGGACAGATGCACTGCGGGGCCCAGCAGGCTGAAGCGGTCATGCTACAAGGCCAGGCGAGCCATTGTGCTCAGGTACGACGTGCACGAGAGAGAGAACAGCAGAAACGAAAGCAGGCTGCTTCGGATTCTGAGCCATATCGTGTGCGAGGGGATCGTTGATGCAGAATTCTCTGTGCGTGACCCGGTGCGGTCCCATGGCAGTTTTGCGGAGGCTTTGGAGCCTTCAAGGCAAGGCCCGCCCTGTAAGAGCGTCACCGTGGACATCACCAGCTTCTCCTCCGCGGCGATCGTGCAGATACTCGACACCGTGCTTCAACTGGCGTCTCGTTCCGGAGCAACCGTCAGGGTGATGTACTCAGAGGCGAGGACATACTTCCCGTTGAGAAGGGATAGGCACAAGAGGATGCCGGAAGAAGTGTATCTCAGTTCAGGTGTTAGCGCCACCGTAGTGCTCCCCAAGTTCGGGGGCCTGTTCGTGCCAGGTTTCCCAACTCTTCTGATCACTTACCTTGGATTCGATCCGATCCGACTCCGTGGCGCGGTCAATTTGCTTCAGCCAGCGCGAACCATAGGGATCGTCGGTGTCCCGCCTCGCCCAAGCCGCCGGTGGCGCGCCGACGAAGTGAGAACGAGGAACGCGAAGATCATCCCGGACGACAACAGCATTGCCTACTTATCGACCCTCTACTACCAACAGACGATCGTGAAGTTACGGCAGCTTTACGAGCAATTCTCGCCAGACTATAACATTGCCCTGTGCCCTTTGGGAAGCAAGCAGCAGACATTGGGGGTCCTGCTCTTCGCGCAGGGGCACCGCGACGTCAAGCTGATCTTCCCTATCCCGGTCAAGTTCCAGCCTGAGCGCTACTCAAAAGGGTACGGTAAGTCCTGGCAGCTGGTTCTCCGTCCTGCTGCCGTGCCCCTGTGACCTGGAGGCTACGGCGCCTGCGGTCGTCTTCTCCACGGCAACGGCTCCAGGTGCTGTTCTCTGTTCAATGGCCACTTCGCCGTCGAGCAGCACACCCTCCTCCGCGACCTGCTGGCCGCCTCGCCGGCCAAGGCGATGGTGTCGTACGACGACCGGCCCGAGGTGCGCGCCCTCTATGCCGGCCGCCGCTGGCGGGTCATCGAGCTTCAGTGGAAGTACTGCGGCCGCTACGCCGTGAGCAAGGCGCAGAAGGCGGCCAACGAGAAGGAACAGAAGGTCACGGGGAGCGAACTCCTGCTGGCGAACTATCCCCTCACACCCTGACCTCCAGCGCCTCATGGCTTCTGAATCGCCCCCGTTGGGGGCTCCATGGCGGGGGGAACCTTGTCCCAGGGCTCCCTTCGGTCGCCCTGGGCTACGGCTGGCTCGCCCGCGTACGCGGGCTGCAAGGCAAGAGATGCGGGCAGAGAGCAGGCGCGCCTGCGGCTCCGCGGCGGCGGGCGGCGGCCTCGCGGTCACTTGGCTTCGGGCTTGGGGGCCGGGGCGGCCGCGGGAGGGCCGGGGACGATCTCGAAGGGGATGGGAGGGAGCATTCCCAGCGGCGTGCGGCGCGGGGCAGGCTTCGGCTCGCCCTCGGTGGCCTCCGGGACGGTCTCCCGGAAGGCCTTGACGATCAGGTTTCCCTTGAGGCCCGGCTTGGCCTCGGCGGCGGCGCAGAGGACGATGGCCACGCCGTCGGGGCCGGGCGTAAGCTCCTTGATGGCGATGCCTTTGGGGGGCTCGTCGAGCTCGAAGCGCATTTGCTCGGGGGGCAGCCCCTTGGGCACGGACACGCGGGCGGGCGCCGCCCCGCCCGCGGGGAGCTTGACCGGCTCGTCGCCGACGGGCTTCAACGCGACGCCGGACCCGCGCCCCGATACCGTGACAAACCAGTCCCTCGTGCCGACCAGGTGTCGCCAGAGGAATGCCTGCATGACGTCGTCCGCGGGGAGCACGGGGCGGGTGACGGCGGCGCCGCCAATCTCGGTGCGGCCCTCGAGGCAGAGGGCGAGGGGCCGGCCCGACGCCTGCCGAGGCCCCACGAGGGCGACCCGCACGCGGTCGCAGCCGCAGGGGATCCGCGCTCCCTCGAGGGCGAAGCCGCCGGGAGCGCCCTTGAGGGCGAGGACGATCTCGCCCTGGAACCCGTCCTTGCGCAAGGCGTCCACGGTGAAGGAGGTGCGGCCCTCCGCGGGCACGGTGAGATTGGAGGGGTTGAGGTAGAGCTCGACGTCGGGCTGCGGCGGGCTGATGCGCAGGCGGTAGGCGTGGGCGTCGCTGCCGTGGTTCTGCGTGTCGCACAAGCGCACGTAGTAGGTGCCGTCCTTCGGGAGCCGGGCGAGGAGGTAGGAATCGGCGTGATGGGTGATCACGCCCAGGTCGCGGTAGAGGTCGCCGTCCTTGAGCACGTAGTCGTCGTTCCAGGCGATGATCTGGCCAGATTCGTCGGTCAGCCGCAGGAGGGAGTCGAGCGGAGAGTAGAGGCGGCGGGCCTGGACTTCGGCGACGACCTGGTCGCCGGCGTGGCCCTGGAGACGGAAGACATCCACGTCGCCGGGCCGGCCGATCCGGCCGTTGACGACGTGCGGCAGGACGAGGCTCTGCGCCGTCGCCGGCGTGTCGTTGGGCTCGGTCTCGGCGCTCTCGGGGAACGAATCAACGGCGTAGGCGACCTCGTTGGACTGCGGGCCGGCGAAGTCCAGGACCGCGCGGCGGACGGGGGGAGCGCCGGGCTGCGTGTCGAGCAGTAGTTGCTTCGTAGGAAGATTCCAGCCGCTCAGGGCGGCGCGGAGCGTGTCGCCGGCGCGACCGCCGAGGGGGAACACGTGGGTGACGAAGGGGATCTGGCCGACGGTGATGCGGTAGACGAAGTCCTCGCGCCCGCGGTAGATGGAGTCGGCGATCTCGAGGATGTACTCGCCATCCTTGGGGACCTCGAAGTAGACGACGGGGTCGGGCAGGAAGCGGAAGTCGTCGGAGAAGGCGAGCTCGTTGCCCTTGGGGTCGAGGAGCCGCAGCGTGGCCTGGAACCAGCCGGGCACGGCGTCGGCCAGGTAGGGGACCAGGCTGCGCGCGCTGACGGCGGCGACGAGGCGGGTGCCCTTGGGGACCTCGAAGCGGAAGCGGTCCACGTCGCCGGGCAGGATCTGGCCGTTGATGACGACGGGGAGGGTTTCGAGGTTCGGGAGGTCGAAGCTGGGGACCTCGATGTCGCCGGCCGCGAGCTTGCCGTCGGGGATGCGCGACGGGAGTTCGGGCCTCGAGGGCTCGGTGCTGCCGACCCTGGCCGTGAGCACCGCGTTGTCGGGCGTCCGGTCGTTCGGCTCGGTCTCGAGGTATTCGCGGAACTGACTGACCTGGAGGTAGAGGGGGTTCGTCACGCCGCCGGGCGTCACGAGGCGCAGCTCCCGCTGGCCGAGCGGGGCATCGCGGGCGAGCGCGACGCGGAGGATCACGGTCTCGTCAATCTGGGCATTCGGCTGTCTCCTGGGATCGGAGAGCCTCCTGCGGAGCGTGGCGAGGCCGCTGGGGGTCGGGTCGTCCAGCCCGGCCTTCAGCGCCAGCATCTCGAACTCCTCGTGCGTCTTGGCGATGAGCAGGCCGAGGATGCCCGCCTGCTTCGTGTCGCCCTCCTCGGCCGCTTCGTACCTGCGCCTCTGTAGCGCCGCCGCCTCGGACAGCTTATCGAGCAGGCTGTTGAGCGTGCCCCCCGACAGCGCTCGACTGTGCTTGACCACCGTGGCCCGAACGCCGGCGCCGGAGACGTAGACCTGGCGCGCGCCGGCAAGATACTGCCCGCCGACCGTGATTCTCGCGACGGTGCCCCGCTGGCCGCCGGCAGGGTAGAGGTAGCCGATGTGCGGGCTCTGCTCGGCCCGCGCGCCTGGCAGGGCCACGACGAGGGCCGCAAGCCACAGGGCGGCGTGCCACCGGGGTTGGCTGCTCATGGCGCACTCCGTCGCCTACACGAGTTCCTTCAGGCGGCCGCCGATCTGGTAGCCCTCGTCGGCGGAGGGCGTGACGCGGATGGCCATGCCCTGGGGATGCCGCAGCGTTCCCTCGGGGTCTATGCCCAGCAGCTCGTACATCGTGCCGATCAGGTCCCACGGGTAGACCGGGCGGTCCTTGACGTGCTCTCCCGTGGCATCGGACGCGCCGACCACGCGGCCGCCCTTGAAGCCGCCGCCGGCGACCACCGCCGAGAACACGGCGCCGAAGTGGTGCCGGCCGCCATTCCACGGGGACTTCATGTCCACCTTCGGCGTCCTGCCGAACTCGCCGCCGCACCAGACGATCGTGCTGTCGAGCAGGCCTCGGCCGCTCAGGTCCTCCAGAAGCGTGGACATGCCCTTGTCGAGCTCGGGGAGCTTGCGGCGCATGGCCGGGAAGTGGTCCTTATGGGTGTCCCACCCGCCGTAGTTGATGGTGACGTAGGGGATGCCGCGCTCGACGAGGCGGCGCGCCACGAGGCACGACTGCCCGAAGGAGCTGCGGCCGTACTGCTCCCGCAGGGTCGCCTCCTCCTCCGAGAGGTCGAAGACTTTGCCTGCCTCGCCCAGGATCAGGTCGTATGCCTGCTCCTCGGCCTTCGTGAGCGGCTCGAGCCGTGGGTTGCCCTTCAGGGCTCGGCCGAAGGAGTCGAGGTTGTGCAGCAGGTCGCGGCGGGCCTCCTGCCGCTCACGCGAGATGCCCGGGGCGGTGATGCCCTCGACGAGGAACACCGGCCTGGCCGGGTCGCCGCCGGTGGCGAAGGGCTTGTAGCGCGAGCCCAGGAAGCCCGCCTCGGAGAAGCGGCCCTGCGGCTGGGTCACCACGATGTAGGGCGGAATCAGCCCCTTGTAGCCCGCGTTGTAGCCCTTGAAGTACGACACGACGGCGCCGAAGCTCGGGTAGACGATCCTGCCGCCGGGCTGGCGGCCCGTCTGGACCATGTAGGCGGCCGTCTCGTGGCCGTTGTTGCCGTGGGTCATGCTGCGGATGATCGAGTACTTGTCGGCGTGCTGGGCCAGCAGGGGCAGCAGGGAGCCAATCCGGATCCCGTCCACGTTGGTCGGGAGCGTCTCCTTGAGCGGGCCGGTGTAGTCCTCGCCGGCGTCGGGCTTGGGGTCGAAGGTGTCGGTGTGTGGCGGCCCGCCCCACATCCAGATCTGGATGACGGCTTTGGCCTTCGCGGCCGGCACGGCCGCGGCGGCGGGCCGGCCCAGCGGGCCGGCGAGCAGCAGCCCGGCCGCGCCGCACAAGCCGCCGCGCAAGGCCGCGCGGCGCGAGACCGGCGCACCGCCCGCTCCCGGCAGAGCCGTCCCCAAGCCCGCGATCGAACGCCCCGTGCCCGAGTCGCGTTCCGTGCTCATGTTCTCACCTCGCCTTTCGCGCCCTGCGGCTCAATGCCGGTAGAGAAACTCCGCGCTGTTGATCAGCGCCCAGGCAAGGTCCACCAGGGCCTCCGGGCCCTTCGCCTCGCCCGACTGGCCGTAGGCCTTCACAATCGCCAGCTCCTCGTCCGTTGGGAAACGAGAGAGGAAGGTCAGGTACAGCTCGGTTACGGCGCTCCGCTGGCTCATGCCGCTGGCCGCCAGCAGCGGCGCAAGGGTCTTGCTCTCGCCGATCTTCCGCCGGATGTGGCTCGAATTGAGCAGGTGCAGACGCTGGGCCGGCGAGGGCATGTTGTTCCGCTCCGCCTCCAAGCCGGTGTCGCGCGGCGGACGGCCGAACATTTCGAGGAAGGCGCTCGTGATGCTGCCATCGGGCAGCGCGATGGAGCGCTGCCATGCCGGAATGAACGTGAACGGCTCGGGGATGGGGCTTGAGTACTGCTCCGTGGTCCCCGTGATCTGGCACAGCGCGTCAATGAGCACCTCGGCATCGAGGCGGCGGATGGCGTAGAAGGCGAAGTTGGCCTCGGCGTCGGCGTGCTTGCTTCGGGGGATGGCGGAGAGCTGATAGGTCCTCGAGTTCAGGATCAGCCGATACACGTGCTTCAGGTCGTACTTGGCCGCGACCAGCTCCTTCTCGAGGTGCGCGAGCAGCTCGGGGTTGCTCGGCGGATTGTCGGGGCGGATGTCGTCCGGCTCGTCAATGATGCCGCGCCCCTGGAGCCAGTACCAGATGCGGTTCACGACGTTGCGCGCGAACCAGGGGTTCTCGGGCCGGATGAGCCAGTCGGCGAAGACCTCGCGGGGATCGGTGTCGGGCGGAAGCGGCGTGGGCGTCCCGTCCGGGAAGGCCGCGGCCTTGGCCGCGCCCGACGCCGCGTCCTTGGCGGCCTTCACGCGGTCGAAGAAGACGATCTCCTCCTTCCACTCCTGCGTGCCCTTGAACCCGACCTGGGAGAAGAGGACCGCCATGCCGGCCAGGCGGCCCTTGTCCCACTTCTCCGCGCGCGCGCCCAGGAGCGTGAGGGCCACCGCCTTGGCCAGCGCCTCCGGCTCCTTGGTCTGAGTCGCGCGGTAGAAGTTCACCTGCGGCACGCGGAAGTTGCTGCCGCTCGCCGTGAGCAGCTCCCGCGCGAACCGGTCGTACGGCAGGTTGCTCTTGACGCTCGCGCGAATCCAGCGGTAGTAGGCCATCGCCGCGTTGGGCCACAGGTTGATCGGGAACTCGGCCTTGACCCGCAGCAGATCGCCCCACTTCATCGTCCAGTAGTCGGCGAACTCCTCCCGCTCGAGGAGCTGATCGATCAGCGCACTGCGCTTGTTCGGCGACTTGTCCGCCAGGAACTGCCGCGTCTCCTTGGGCGTGGGCAGCGTGCCGATGACGTCGAGGTAGGCCCGCCGGACGAACACCTCGTCGCTGCACGCCTCCGCCGGCGGGATGCCCAGCTTCTCCAGCCTGCCGAAGACCACCTCGTCAATGCCGGTTCGGGGAGACGTGTCGCGAGGGTGCTCACGAGGGGTCTCGGGCTCCCCGCCCGCGCACGCGCCGGCCAGGGCGGCCACCACGACAGCCGTGGCAATCCTGAGCATCCCTGTGACCCTCGCTTACAGTAAACACTACTATAGCACGATCTGGGCGGCATGTAAAGGGCTTCGACCCGCGCTTGCGTTCCGGCGGCCGGGGGTGTTTACTGGCGCCCACAACCCTCAGGAGAACCACGCGATGAGGAAGCGCCTTGCCTGCCCCCTGGCCGTCCTCGTGTCGCTCGGGGCGACGTGCCTCGCCGGCGCACGGCCACACCCCCTGCTGGAGCGGAACGCCGTCGTCGAGACCGACGTGATGGTGCCGATGCGCGACGGCGTGAAGCTGGCGACCGACCTCGTGCGCCCGAAGGGCGAAGGCAAGTTCCCCGTCATCCTCACGCGCACGCCCTACCGCAAGAACCTCGGGCCGGCGGGCATGGCCGTCGCCGCCGGCTACGCCTTCGCGTGCCAGGACGTCCGCGGGCGCTTCGCCAGCGAGGGCGACCACCGCCCGTTCCTCGACGACCCGAACGACGCCTTCGACACCATCGCCTGGCTCGCCAGGCAGCCTTGGTGCGACGGCAACGTGGGGATGATGGGCGGCAGCTACGTGGGCTACACCCAGCTCGCCGCCGCCATGACCAGGCCCCCTGCCCTCCGCTGCATCCTGCCCGGCGTGCCGCCATCCGACTTCGACCACCGCGTGGCCTTCTTCGGCGGCGCGCTCCGCCAGGAGCTCGTCCAAGGCTGGCTCATCGGCCAGGCCTGGTCGAGCCAGCGCGTCCAGCGCAAGCAGGCGCCCGCCGAGGAACTCCAGAAGTGGCAGCCCCACCGCAACTTCATGCAGTGGTGCTGGCACCTGCCCCTCACCGACCCCGGCCCCCTCACCGTCGGCGGCCCCGGCTACGTGAACTACTGGCTCGACGGCGTGCGGAACTGGGAGAAGCCCGGCCTCTGGCGCGACATCAGCGCCGTGCAGCGCGCCGAGGACATCCAGGTGCCCGTCTGCATCACCGCGGGCTTCTACGACATCTTCACCCAGGAGAACCTCGACCTGCTCCTCGCCCTCCGCACCCGCGGCGGAAGCGACCTGGCCCGCAAGCACAGCCACATCCTCATCGGCCCCTGGCCACATGGCATCGGCTCGGCGGCCGGCGACGCCAACTTCCCCTCCGCCCGCAGCGCCCTCGGCGGCATCCAGGAAAGATGGTTCGCACGCTGGCTCAAGAACCAGCCGAACGACGCCGACAAGTGGCCGCCCATCCGCGCCTACATCATGGGCCAGGACCGCTGGCTCGACACCGACACCTGGCCCCCCGCCGCGAGCAAGCCGACGAAGCTCTACCTCGCCAAGGGCAAGCTCGCCCCCGAGCCGCCGAAGCAGGACGAAGCGCCCTCCGCCTTCACCTACGACCCCGCCAAGCCCGTCCCTACCCTCGGCGGCAACAACCTGATCATCCCCAAGGGAATGAAGGACCACCGCAAGAACGCCGAGCGGCCCGACGTGCGGCAGTTCCTCACCGAGCCGCTCGACCGCGACCTCGCCGTCGTCGGCACGATGCGCGCGCACCTCTTCGTGTCGTCGAGCGCGCCCGACACCGACTTCACGGCCATGCTCCTCGACGTCCGCCCCGACGGCTATCAGGCGAACATCCAGGACGGCATTGTGCGCTGCCGCTACCGCGAGGGCCGCGGCAAGCCGAAGCTCCTGAAGCCTGGCGAAGTCGTCGAGGTCGAGATTGACCTGTGGAGCACCGCCTACGTCTTCAAGAAGGGCAACCGCATCGCACTGCACATCAGCAGCAGCAACTTCCCCCGCTTCGACCGCAACCTCAACGTCGCCGACCATCCCGCCTCCTGGGCAAAGCCCCAGGCAGCCGAGAACAAGCTCTACCACGACCCCGCCCACGCGTCCTACGTGGAGCTATCGGTGCTGCCGTGACCCGTTCGGGAATCAGGCATGGTATCCCCACAGCTCAGGCAGACCATGTGCCTGGCACGAATGGGGAATGAAAAGGACCACCGGATGACTCACAACAACACAACGAAACATGCGATCGCGTCACAGCGGCCGAAGACACAAGGAGCAGGCCTGCCGTGCTTCATCCACGGCATGATATCCCTGCTCGTCTCCGGGGCGGCGTATGCCGATGCATTGGTCCAGGGCCCGCTGCCGCTGCCCGGTCCGCTCCAACACATCTCTCCCGGCGACATCCGGGTAGGCGGCGAGATCGGTCGCCGGATCGACCTCACTATCGAGAAGAACCTCCTCGCCCTCGACTACGAGAAGGACTTCCTGAGGCCGTTCCGGGAACCCGTCGCCTGTCCCCGCTCCGCCTCTGACCGGGAGGCATTCAACAAATCGGGCCGTAAATTGTTCAACGGTCTTGGCGAGACGATCGATGCCGCGGTCTATTTCGCGGCATACTCCAAGGATCCGCGGGTGCTCCAGCTCAAAGATCGCCTCATCAATGCCGTGCTCAAGACCCAACGCGACGACGGCTACATCGGCCAATTCACGCCCACCGAAGGCAACCGCCAATTCTTCGATGGTTTTGCGGCCGAGGACGTGGCTTTCCTGTGCCTCGGGCTCGCGAATGACGCAGTACTGTTCGGCAGGCCCGATTCACTCGATGCCGCCAAGAAGCTGCTGTGCTGCTTCACGGACGCGCAGAAGCATTACGAACATGCCAAGGGCTACAACTACAGCGCGATCAGCCTGTGCGAGGCCGCCCTGGTTCTTTACCGGCTCACCGGCGAGAGAGAATACCTCGATATCGCCCGGCACACGGTACTGGGGCCCGAGCGCACCTCCCAGGCCGCCTCCCTGCTGGAATGGGGCGACGACCCGCCCTTCGACCGGGGCTGGGACGACGCGAGGAAGAAGGACGAGCCGGATGCGGTCACGGATGCCACGGGGCGCGAGAAGCGCCGCATCTGGCACGTCTATCGGCATCTGGACCGCATGGTGACTCAGATGCTGCTCGACCGCGTGGCCCCCGACCCGCGGTACCTGAGGATGACGCGTACCATTCGTGAAGCGTTGACCCGACCCCGGCGCGCCGGCATGTCGATCACGGGCGGCATGGGCAGCCACGAGGGCTGGTCCGAAGATCAGGATCCTCACGGCCACGCCGAGTCGTGCGCGTCGGCCTACAGCGTCCGGTTTTTCGAGGAGCTCATCAACCTCGATGAGGACCTCCGCCAGGGCGATCTGATGGAGCGGGTCATTTACAACACCCTGTTCGCCGCCCAAGACCCCGCCGGGCGCCAACTGCGATACTTCACGCCGTTCAGCGACAAGAGAATCTATTACACGTCCGATCTCTACTGCTGCCCCGGCAACTTCCGCCGCGGCATCTCCCGCCTGCCCCTGAGCGTGCTCTACCGTTTTCGGAACGGTGTCGCGATCAACCTCTACACCCCGTGCAACGCGAGCGTCGCCCTCGCGGGAAACGTTACAGTGAAGGTTTCCCAAGAGACCCGGTATCCCAACGACGGCACCATTCGCATCGCCATCTCCCCATCCAAGCCAGCGACGTTCCCCGTTCACCTCCGCCTCCCGCGTTGGTGCGCGGGTCCCCAGGTTTCCGTGAATGGCAAGCCCGTGCGCGGCGCAGCCATCCAGCGCGAGTGGCGGGAGGGCGACCGTATCGAACTGTCGCTGCCGATGCGGTGGCGCTGGGTCGCGGGCCGCGATCTTCAGGCCGGGCGCTGCGCCCTCATGCGCGGCCCGGTCGTGTACTGCCTGTCGCGTTCGAAGAATTCCCTGCCCGAGAAGATGCGGCTCCGTGACATCACCCTCGATCCCGCATCGGTGACGGCGCCGCAGCCCGACACCACCATCCGACCCGATGGCCTCCGGTGCCGTGTCAAGGGCTGGTCCCCCGGAAAACCCCTCGCCGGGGAACCCGATCTCGAGCTGGCACTCACGGAATTCCCCGACCCGACCGGCGAGGAAATCTACTTCCGGCTGTCCGATCCCGAGCCGGCGGCCGGAGACGAGTTGGTCGAAAGAGAACCCGCCCGTCGCGGCCCGCATCATTGACGGAGATGCGGCGCCAGGCACCTTGACCTTGAAGAGGCGTACGCTGCTGTTGCTGCATGTCTTGGAGGGGAAGTGGTGTCAGGTCTTTACTTTTTACTATCTCCGACAAAGTAGAAAGTAAAGACCTGACACCATCTTGTAAACCGTCTCGCGGGAGCAAGAGACCCTCTTGACAGCGGGAGGGCACAAGGGTAACCTGATTCTCGGACTCTGCCGGGCGTTCTATCCAGCACTGGACACTGCTTGCACCCGCAAGGGGGTCGCCGCCTGAAGGAGCACCAATGAAGCCGACAACGCGCCGTGCCTTCCTCGAACGCGCCGGACTCGGTGCGGCAGCGATGGCCCTGCCCAGGTGGCTGATGGCGGCCGAATCGCCGGCGGGACGCAAGCCCAACATCGTCTTCCTCCTCACGGACGATCTGGGCTGGGGCGATCCGGCCGTTCAGGGCCATCCCTACATGAAGACGCCCAGCATTGACCGCCTGGCCCGCGAAGGCGCCGTGTTCCGGCAGTTCTACGTGGCCAACCCCGTGTGCTCTCCCAGCCGCACCGCATTCATGACCAGCCACTACCCCACCCGCCACCACGTGCACGGCCATTTCGCCACACACGAGCAGAACGCCGCCCGCGGCATGCCCGACTGGCTCGACCCCAAGGCCACAACCGTTACCGCCCTGCTCAAGCAGGCCGGCTACATCACCGCGCATTTCGGGAAGTGGCATCTGGGCAGCGGCCCGGGCGCGCCCGCGCCGGGCGAGTATGGCATTGACGTGCACAAGACCGTCAACTCCAACGGCCCCTCGCTCGGGGAGGAGGCCAAGGAGCCGTATTTCAGGGCCAACTCCACCGACCGCATGGCCGACGAGGCCATTCGCTTCATGCAGGCCAATAAGGACAAGCCCTTCTACATCAACTTCTGGACGCTTCTGCCCCACGCGCTGCTCAAGCCCACGCCCGAGCAGTTGAGGGTCTACGCCGACCTCAAGCCCGACCCCGATGCCCCCGCCTTCCAGGGGCCGTACAAGCAGTACCTCAAGGATGCGCCCGACCTGAAGTCGCAGATGCAGGTCTTCTGCGCCTCAGTCACCGGCCTCGACGCCGGCATCGGCAGGGTGCTCAAGGCCCTGGACGATCTGGGCCTGACCGACAACACGATCGTCGTCTTCTCCAGCGACAATGGGCCGGAGGACTACCACGTCGGCAACGCCCGCAATGCCGGTGTCGGCTCGCCGGGCCCGTTCAACGGCCGCAAGCGCAGCCTCTACGAGGGCGGCGTCCGCACGCCGCTCATCGTCCGCTGGCCGGGGCACGTGGCGGCTGGCCGGGTGGACAGCGACTCGGTCATCGCCGGCGTGGACTTCCTTCCCACGATGTGCAAGCTCGCCGGCGCATCCCTGCCGCCCGACCTCAAGCCCGACGGCGAGGACGTCAGCGACATGCTCACCCACGCCTCCCGCCCGAGGACCACGCCGATCTTCTGGGAATGGATCTTCCCCCTGGCGGGCAACCGCAGCTACCGGCCGCCGCAACTCGCCGTCCGCGACGGCAAGTGGAAGCTGTTCATGAACCCCAACGGCTCGCGCATCGAGCTCTACGACATCCCCGCCGATCCCGCCGAGGCGACCAATCTGGCGGAAAAGAACCCCGACGTGGTGCAGCGACTCTCGGCTGAGCTGAGAGCCTGGCACGCCACGCTCCCGCCCAAGCGGCCGCCCGCCGCGGCGAAGGCGGGCAACAAAGGACCGGCAGGCGGGCAACCCAAGACGCCTCGCCGCAAGGCCGGCGGAAAGTGAGGCGGAACAAGGAACCGAAGAGGCTTCAGATGCGGAGGCAGATGAGAATTGGTGTCAGGTCTTTACTTCTTACTCTTTTGCACAAAATAAAAAGTAAAGACCTGACACCGGTCAAGTCAAGAGTGATCCTCTAACGGGGCGGCTGGGGCGTGGCAGATCGGGTTGCTTGACTTGGCTCTGGCGCAGGACTACAATCCCCATCGAGGAGCTTCCGCAACGCGCCGAGGGAGAGCGTGCCCATGCTGCGCCTGGAAGTCGAACTGGTCGAGGGCCTCCTGGAGGCGGCGCTGGCCGAGGACGTCGGGCCGGGCGACATTACGTCGTGCGCCGTGATCCCGCCCGAGGCCGTGGCGAGCGGGGCGTTCGTGGCGCGCGAGGCGGGCGTGCTGGCCGGCGGGCCGCTGCTCGCGCCGATCTTCCGGCGACTCGACCCAGCGGTCGAGGTGACGCTGCTGAAGGACGATGGCGACGGGCTGGCGAAGGGCGACGCCATCGCCACGATTCGCGGCCCGGCGCGGACGATTCTCGCGGGCGAGCGGGTGGCGTTGAACTTCCTCCAGCGCCTGAGCGGCATCGCCTCGATGACCCGCCGCTTCGTCGAGCGGGCCGCGCCGCACGGCGCGAAAATCCTCGACACCCGCAAGACCACGCCCGGCTGGCGCTTCCTCGAGAAATACGCCGTGCGGGCCGGCGGCGGCACCAATCACCGCATGGGCCTCTACGACCAGGTGCTCATCAAGGACAACCATCTCCTCGTCGCCGAGCAGCGCTGGCCCGGCCGCGCCGTGGCCGGCGCCATCGAGGCCGCGCGGGCCGCCGCGCCGGGGGGCATCCGCATCGAAGTCGAGGCCGAGACGCTCGACCAGGTGCGCCAGGCCATCGAGGCGGGGGCCGACATCATTCTCCTCGACAACATGCCCGACGACGAGATGCGCCAGGCGGTGGCCCTGGCCCGCGGCCGCGAGCCGAGGCCGCTTCTCGAAGCGTCGGGCGGCGTCAACGAGGCCCGCGTCGAGGACATCGCCAGGACGGGGGTGGACTGGATCTCCGCCGGCGCCCTCACCCACTCGGCGCCCGCGCTCGACATTGCGCTGGACTTCGAGCCGCCAACCTGAGGCACCACCCGAAGGCGAGGGAGCCATGAGGCCCGACCTGTCGCTCGCACTTTCGCTCACGGGCGTGCTGCTGCTCGCCTCGTCGTGCTCGGCGGGCGACGACCGCGTGGCGGCTATTCGCGCCGCAATGGAGAAGCTGCGGCCCCTGGCCACAAAGCTCGGCAAGCCCGGGCCAAGCGATTGGCTGGCACGCCACAAGGAGCCCGGGCAGACGTTTGAGGAGTACCTGGCGAGCCAGCCGACCGGGCCGACCGAGAAGCGCCGAACGATTTACGTGCAGCCGCTCGGCGACTTCACGAAGCCGCAGCGCCAGATCATCACGCTGGCCGCCGACTTCATGGGCCGCTACTTCACCCTGCCGGTCAAGGTGCTGGACGACCTGCCCCTCTCGCTCATCCCCGCCCGCGCGCGGCGGGTGCACCCGTCGTGGGGGGTGAAGCAGATTCTGTCCACCTACGTGCTCGACGAGGTGCTCAAGCCGCGCCTGCCGAAGGACGCCGTGGCCAGCATCGCCTTCACCGCGAGCGACCTGTGGCCAGGCGAGGGCTGGAACTTCGTCTTCGGCCAGGCCTCGCTCTCCGACCGCGTCGGCGTCTGGTCCATCGCCCGCAACGGCGACCCCGAGACGGAGCTCAAGCTCTGCCTGCTGCGGACGATCAAGACGGCGACGCACGAGACGGGGCACATGTTCTCGATGTACCACTGCACTGCCTACGAGTGCAACATGTGCGGGAGCAATCACCGCGCGGAGAGCGACCGCCGCCCGCTGGCCTGCTGCCCCGAGTGTGTGGCGAAGCTGTGGTGGATCACGGGGGCCGACCCCGTCGCCCGCTATCGCAGGCTGGCCGAGTTCTGCAAGGAGCAGGGGCTGGCCCCGGAATTGGAGTTCTACGAGAAAGCCATCGGGGTGCTGGGAAAGCCTTGACGGGGGATGATTGGATGAGTGGATGAATGGATGAGTGCAGAGAACAGCAACAAACCTTCCGGCATCCATCCATTCATCCCCTCCCCAACTGAGGTAAGTGTCCATGCGAATCGCCATCATCGGCATGCCGCTATCGGGGAAGACCACGCTGTTCGACGCCGTGACGGGGCGCCGCGACGAGCCAGGGGCCTATGCCGCGCCCGGCTCCCTCCACATCGGCGTCGTGCCCGTGCCCGACGAGCGGGTGGAGTTCCTCGCCGGCATCCTCCAGCCGAAGAAGGCCACCCATGCGACGCTGGAGTTCGTGGACATCGGGGGGCTGTTCACGGGCGAGAAGCCGAACCCCGATTCCGTGGCGGCGATGCGCCAGGCCGACGCCCTGGTGAAAGTCGTCCGAGCCTTCGAGAGCCACGCCGTGCCGCACCCCAAGGGCTCGGTGGACCCCAAGCGCGATCTGGACGAGATAGACGGCGACCTGTTCGTGACCGACCTCGACGTCATCGAGCGGCGGATCGAGACGTTGCACGTCAGCGTGCGGCACCCGACGCCGAAGCAGGAGGAGGAGAAGGCCGAGCTGGCGCTCCTCGAGCGCTGCCGCGCGCAGCTCGACACGGTCGGCGCGCTCGACCGCCTGGACCTGAAGGACGAGGAGCGCAAGGCCCTCCGGGGCTACACCTTCCTCACGCAGAAGCCGGCCGCGGTGGTCGTGAACGTCGGCGAGGCCCAGATCGGCAATGAGGTGGCTCTGGCCCCGCCCGTCCTCGCCCTCTGCGCCGACATGGAGAAGGAGCTGCTCGCCCTCGACCCCGAGGAGCGGAAGCCGTTCATGGACGACCTGGGCATCACGGAGCTGAGCGCGCAGAAGGTCATCGCCGCATCGCTCCAGGCCCTCGGCCTCATCACGTTCTTCACCGCGAACGAGAAGGAACTGCGGGCCTGGCTGCTGTCGCGCGGCTCGACGGCGGTCGAGGCGGCGGGAAAGGTCCACACCGACCTCGCCCGCGGCTTCATCCGCGCCGAGGTCGTCGCCACCGCCGACCTCCGCCAGTTCGGCTCGCTCAAGGAGGTCAAGGCACACGGCAGGCTCCGACTCGAGGGCAAGGACTACGTCGTCCAGGACGGCGATGTGCTTCAGATTCGGTTCAGCGTGTAGAGGAGGAAGAGACCGGATGCGTGACGCGTGACCCGTGACGCGTCAAGCTCTCCTGAGCAGCCATGCGTGCAGCGATCAACGCGTTACTGTTGTCAGGTCGCTTCTCCGGCGTCGAGAAGGCGATCTACGCCCTCCTGCGGCACATCGGGGAGGGCGTCGAGGACGAGTTCGTGGCCCTGGTGGGCAGCGATTTCGACGAGCGGGTGCTGAACGGCGCGCGCATCGGCATCGAGCGGCTCCCCGTGTCGAATCGCTCGCGGCTCTTCCGCATCGTCTACGAGGAGCACTTCCTTCGGCGGCGGCTCACGGGCTTCGACCTGTTCCACGCCCCGGGCTACGTGGCGCCGAAACATCTCCCCTGCCCGCTCGTGCTGACGATCTACGACCTGATCGCGCTGACGCATCCCGAGCTGGCCAGGCGGTCGAACGCGTGGCACTATCGCTGGCGCCTGCCGCGGTCGGCCCGGGCCGCGGCGCGGATCATCGTGCCGCTCGAGTGCGTCGCGCGCCAGGTGGTCGAGCGCCTCGGGATCGCGCGCGAGCGGGTCCGAGTGGTGCCCCTCGGCGTGGACGCGCGGCTCAAGCCGCCCTCGCTCGACGACCGGGCGCGCGCGCGGGCACGCCACCACCTGGCCCGCCCCTACATTCTGTTCGTCGGCAACGTCGAGCCGAAGAAAAACCTGGCGACGCTGCTGCGCGCCTTCGCCGCGCTCAAGCGCGACCGATTGCCGCACGAGCTGCTGCTCGCGGGCAAGCGCGGCTGGAAGTGCCGCGAGGTCCTCCGCCTCCCCGCCGAGCTGGGCATTGAGGACGATGTGCGCTTCCTCGGCTACGTCGAGGAGGACGACCTGGCGGGCCTCTACGGCGGCGCCGAGCTGTTCGCCTTCCCCTCGCTCGTCGAGGGCTTCGGCCTGCCGCCCCTCGAGGCCATGGCCTGCGGGACGCCGGTCGTGACCTCGGACGCCGAGGCGCTGGTGGAGAGCACGGGGGACGCGGCCGAGCACGTGCCCGCCCTCGATCCCGAGGCCCTGGCCGAGGCCATGCGGCGGGTACTGGGCGACGCGGCGCTCCGCGAGCGCTTGCGCGGCGCCGGCTTCGAGCGCTCCGCCCAGTTCACCTGGCAGCGGACCGCCGAGATGACGCGAGCCGTTCACAGGGAGGCAGCCGGATGCGGATAGCCTGTGTCGTCGGCACGTATCCCTGTGCGTCCGAAACCTTCATCGAGCGCGAGATCGCGGCCCTGGAGGCGCGGGGCCACGAGGTGGTCGTGTTCCCGCTCTGGCGCGCGAGGGGCGACAAGGCGACGACGCCGCCCGGGCGGCACGTCGAACGGTGCCGCCAGTGGCCGCCGTGGGGCGAATTGACCGCGATGCGGGCCAGCATCCGCTGGCAGACCTATCTCTTTGGCCAGTTGCGCCGCGAAGGGCGCACCGCCTGGCGCGCGCTCGTGAACCGGGGGCTCGCCTGCAACATGGCGCGGCGGATGAAGCGCCTGGGCATCGGGCGCGTCCACGCGCACTTCGGCAGCGCGCCCTCGACCTTCGGCTGGTTCGCGGCGGATGTCGCCGGGCTGCCGTTCAGCTTCGCCGTGCATGCGCGGGACGTGTTTGTCGAGGCGGAGTTCTTCGCGGCCAAGGCGCGGGCAGCCGACCGCGTCATCGCCTGCAACTCGGCGGCCGCAGCACGCGCCGCGGAGCTGACGGACGAGGCGGACAGGGCGAAGGTCGTCCTCGTGCCCCACGGCCTGCCGCTCGACCGCTACCCATTCCGAACCGAGCTGCCAAGCGGCGAGCAGCTCATCCTGGGTGTCGGCCGCTTCGTCGAGAAGAAGGGCTTCACGCACCTTGTCGAAGCCGTGGCCTCCCTGCGACGACGGGGGAGAGGCATCCGCTGCTGGCTCATCGGCGACGGCCCGGAGCGGGAGGCCCTGGAACGCGAGATCGCCCAGCTCGCCGTCGGCGACGCCGTCGAGCTGAAGGGCTGGCTCCCGCACGACGAGGTGCAGACAGCGTACGAGCAGGCATCGGCCCTGGCCGCCCCCAGCGTGGTGGCCCGCGACAGCGATATGGACGGCTTGCCGAACGTAGTGGTGGAGGCGGCGGCGCTGGGCGTGCCGCTGGTGACGACCGACGTGGGGGGCCTGCCCGACCTTGTGCGCGACGGCGAGACGGGGCTGGTGGCGAAGCCCGGCGATGCGGCCGACCTGGCGGCTAAGCTCGATGAGGTGCTCGCCACACCCGAGGCAGCCATCGCCCGCGCCCGGCGTGCCCGCGAGGCGGTCGAAGAGCGCTTCGATGAGGCGAAGACGATTCCCCAGCTGATGGCGGCGCTAGCCCTGACTTGATGGGAC
Source organism: Planctomycetota bacterium (assembly GCA_035527715.1). Taxonomy (GTDB): domain Bacteria; phylum Planctomycetota; class PUPC01; order DSUN01; family DSUN01; genus DSUN01. The sequence continues at coordinate 21,954 of DATKZY010000254.1, forward strand.
CTATGGGGCGGCGGCTCCCGTCGGTCGGGGGGTGGGCTTGCCATCGAAGACGGGCTTGGCGTAGTCGAGAAGGAGGGCGAGCTCTTTGCGAAGGTCTTTGCGGTGGATGATGCGGTCGAGGAAGCCGTGCTCGAGCATGAACTCGGCGGTCTGGAAGCTGGCGGGCAGCTCGGCCTTGAGGGTCTGCTGGATGACGCGGGCGCCGGTGAAGCCGATGAGGGCCTTGGGCTCGGCCACGATGATGTCGCCGAGCGAGGCGAAGCTGGCCATGACGCCGGCGTAGGTGGGGTGGGTGAGCACGGCGATGTAGACGCCCCCGCGGTCGCGGTAGCGGCGTGCGGCGGCGCTGGTCTTGACCATCTGCATGAGCGAGAGGCAGCCCTCCTGCATGCGGGCGCCGCCCGAGGCGCAGAAGAGGACGAGCGGGAGGCGCAGCTCGGCCGCGTGCTCGAAGGCCCGCGTGATCTTCTCGCCGACCACCGAGCCCATCGAGGCCATGATGAAGCGCGAGTCCATGATGGCCGTGAACAGGTCGCGCCCATCGATCTTCGCCCGGCCGATGACCACGGCGTCGCGCAGGCCGGTCTGCTGCTGCATCTCCCGGAGACGTTCCGTGTAGGGAATGCGGTCCGCGAACTGCAGCGGATCGGTCGGCGCCATGTCGGCATCCGCCTCCTGGAACGACCCCGGGTCGAAGGCGATGTGGATGCGCAGGGGCGAGGAGAGGGAGAAGTGGTACTGGCACTTGGGGCAGACCCAGAGGCCCTGCTCGACCTCGCGCTTGTAGACCATCGCGCCGCAGGCGTCGCACTTCATCCACAGGCCATCGGGAATCGAGCGCCGCTTGGTCATCCAGGCCATGGGTCACGGCCTCCCTGCGGGGGCATCAGTAGCCGCACTCGCGGCGGTAGAGCTGAAGGAGGAAGCGGTAGACGTCGCGCACAGTCTCGCGGTCCACGCGGATGATGATCTCGCCCCCCTTCGTGTGGCGGTGCGGAGCCGTCGGGTGGCTGACGACCTCCGCCGTCGAGGGCAGCGCGTGCTTGACCATGTCGAGCAGGGTCGGCAGCGCATAGGGGCCTTCGAGCACGTGCACCTCGGTGCGATCCGTCTCCAGCGGCGGCGCCATGTGGACGAAGGCGCGGCCGTTGAGGCGATAGGAAATGGACTCGTGGGCGAAGACCTCGCTGGGGGCCCAGATCCGCGGCAGGTCCAGCAGCGCCTCGTGGAGCTCGCGCGCCACGAAGCGCTGCTCCGTCGAGGCAATGCTGTTCAGCAGCATGCCCGTCGAGATCTTCTGGCTTTCCTGTCTCGTGTCCCGGCTGCGGTCAATCGAGGACATCACGTCCCTCCCGGCAAAGTGGCCGGTCGGCGACACCCTCTTGAACCCGCTCAGCCGCGAAGCGTCCGGATGGCCTGCTGCCGGTCGCGGCAGCCGAAGATCGCCGTGCCCGCCACCAGGACGTTGGCTCCCGCCGCCACGGCCTCGCGCGCGGTGTGCGGGTTGATGCCTCCGTCTACCTCAATGTCCAGTCCACTGGGGGCCGACCGGCGGATCCGGCGGACCTTGTCCAGCACCTCTGGAATGAACTCCTGGCCTCCGAAGCCCGGGTGCACGGTCATCACGAGCACCTGGTCCACGGCGCCCAGGTAATCCTCAACCGCGTGGGCCGGCGTGCCCGGGTTGAGCGTCAGCGACGCCCGCTTGCCGCAGGCGTGGATCTGAGCGATCAGCGTGCCCGGGTCGCGCACCACCTCGACGTGGAAGCCGAGGGTCGAGGCGCCGGCCTGTGCGTACCTCGCCACGTAGGCGGCGGGGTTGTCCACCATCAGGTGGACATCCAGCGGCACCCTCGCCACCCTGGCAATGGCCTCGACGACGTGCGGCCCCATCGCCAGGTTCGGCACGAGATGGGCGTCCATCACGTCGCAATGCAGGAGATCGGCTCCCGCCTTCTCAACCGAGTCGATCTCCTCGCCGAGCCGAAGCCAGTCGGCCGCCAGGAGCGACGGCGCGATTTTCACTTGCATCGGGCGTCTACTTGTCCTTCAGTGCCGCGATGCCGGGGAGCTCCCGGCCCTCGAGGAACTCCAGCGAGGCGCCGCCGCCGGTCGAGATGTGGGTCATCCGGCCGGCGATGCCGAAGGTGTTGGCGGCCGCCGCGGTGTCGCCGCCGCCGAGGATGCTGGCCGCCGCCGAGGCGGCCAGGGCCTCGCCCACGGCCCTCGTGCCCTCGGCGAAGCGCGGGTCCTCGAACACCCCCATCGGGCCGTTCCACACCACGGTGCCCGCCTGGCCGACGACCGCCGCGAACTCCAGGATCGTCTTCGGGCCGATGTCGAGCCCCATCTGGCCCGCGGGAATCGCCGCGTCGGGCGTCACCGCGCGGCGCACGTCGGGGATCGCAACGCCCTCCTTGGTCATGGGGAACTTATCACCGACCACGTGGTCCAGGGGCAGGTGGAAGGCCACGCCGCGGCGGGCCGCGATGTCGAGCATGCCCTTCGCGTCGTCGAGGCGGTCGGTCTCGACCCGCGAGGCCCCCATCTCGACGCCCCTGGCCTTCAGAAACGTGTAGGCCATCGCCCCCCCGATGATCAGCGCGTCCACCTTCGTCATCAGGTTCGTGATGACCCCGATCTTGTCGGAGACTTTCGCCCCGCCCAGGATGGCCACGAAGGGCCGCTTCGGCTTGCCCAACGCGCTGCCCAGGTTCTCGATCTCCTTCTGGAGCAGGTAGCCCGCCGCGGCGGGAAGCAGCTTCGCGACCCCCGCCACCGAGGCGTGCGCCCGGTGCGCGCAGCCGAACGCGTCGTCCACATACACGTCGCCCAGGGCCGCCAGCTTCTGCGAGAACGCGGCGTCGTTGGCCTCCTCCTCGGCGTGGAAGCGCAGGTTCTCGAGGAGCAGCACGTCGCCGGCCTGGAGCTTCGCCACGGCGGCCTCGGCCTCGGGGCCGACGCAGTCGGGCGCCGTGGCCACGGGCTTGCCCAGCAGCTCGCCCAGACGCTTCGCCACGGGCGCGAGCCGGTACTTCTCGTTCACCTTGCCCTCGGGCCGGCCCAGGTGCGACATCAGGACCACCTTGCCGCCGTCGGCGATGGCCTTCTGGATCGTCGGCAGCGCCGCCACGATACGCGTGTCGTCCGCGACCTTCCCCTCCTTCAGCGGCACGTTGAAGTCCACGCGGATCAGCACCCGCTTCCCGCGGAGGTCCAGGTCGTCAATCGTCAGCTTGCCCATGCACGCTCCCTCACTTGGCCATCAGGCGGATCAGCTCGACGCAGCGCGTCGAGTAGCCCATCTCGTTGTCGTACCACGACACCACCTTGACCATGCGCTTCTGCATGACCATGGTGCACTGCGCGTCGAGGAGGCTCGACACGCAATTGCCCACGACGTCGCTCGACACGATCGGGTCCTCGGTGTATTCGAGGATGCCCTTCATCGGGCCCTCGGCCGCCGCCTTCAGAGCGGCGTTGACCTCTTCCTTCGTCACGTCCTTCTTCAGCACGGCCACGAGGTCCACCACCGAGCCGTCGGGCACCGGCACGCGGAGCGCGAAGCCGTTGAGCTTGCCCTTCATCTCGGGGATCACCTCGCCGACGGCCTTGGCCGCGCCGGTCGTGGTGGGGATGATGTTGATGGCGCCGGCGCGGGCGCGACGCGGGTCCTTGTGGATCAGGTCGGCGATCCGCTGATCGTTCGTGTAGGCGTGGCACGTCGTCATCAGCCCGTACTCGATGCCGAAGTTGTCGTTCAGCACCTTCACCAGCGGAGCCAGGCAGTTCGTCGTGCACGAGGCGTTCGACACGAACACATCGGTCGGCTTCAGCGACTTGTCGTTCACGCCGAACACGATCGTCGCATCAATCTCGCCCTTCGCGGGGGCGGTGAGCAACACCTTCTGGGCGCCGGCCTGGATGTGCTTCGACATCGCTTCCTTGTTCGTGAAGATGCCGGTGGACTCCACGGCGATCTGCACGTTCAGCGCGCCCCAGGGCAGCTTCGCGGGGTCTTTCTCGCACAGCACGGGGATCTTCTTCCCGTCCACCACCAGGAACGCCTTATCGCCTTCCTTGGCAGCGGCCACGGAGCCCTTGTAGCGGCCGTGCACCGAATCGTACTTCAGCAGTTGCGCCAGCATTTCCGCATCGGCGAGGTCGTTGATCGCCACCACCTCGATATCATCGCAGCCCTTCAGCGCTCTGAAGAACAGCCTGCCAATGCGGCCGAACCCGTTGATCCCGATGCGGATCGCCATGGTCCAAAGTCCTCCTGCGTAAGTGGCCACCTCGGCTGTGCCCCACACGGGCGCAGCCCTACCTGCTCGTATTATACGAGTCTCCGCCCGTGTGTCAAGCAAGGCAACGTGCGAGTATGGCCCCCAGTCCTGGCGCTGGCCTCGCTCTTGAATCGTCGTCGTTGTCGTCGTCGTCCTCGTCGTCGAATGCGGAGGGGGGGGAAGCCCAAAGAATCGACGACGACGACGATGCCCGAAACAGGGGGGGCTCACGAACAGGAGCCGTTCCCGGTTCAGGTGCCAAACGTGCCCTCGACGCTCATGGTCTTGCCCGCGCCCTTCTTCGAGGCGGATGCTCGAACTCGTTCCTGGAGTTTCTGGCAGAAGAGCTCTTCGTCCACCGGAATGTCCACCCACGCATCGGTCCAGGCGGAGAGGAGCATGGCGTTGGAGATCTGGAGGCTGTTGATGCCCTCCTGGCCTGGGGCGACGAGGGGCGTGCCCTTGAGGATGGCCTCGACCCACTTGCGGGTGACCTCGACGTGGCCGCCGCCCCCGCTGCGGACGGGGATGTCGCACTTCCAGCACTCGGGCTCGCCGAAGCCGCCCTTGTACTCGCGGATGTGCTGGCTGGCGGGCACCCGCGTGCGCCAGAAGGTGAGGGCGCCGCCCTCGAGGACGATCTTGCCGTTGTCGCCCGTGATCTCGAGGCGGTTCGTGCCGGGGGCCTCGCCAGTGGTGGTGAGGAAGAGGCCCGTGGCGCCGTTGGGGTATTCGACGTAGGCGGTCGCCTCGTCCTCGACCTCGATGTCGTGGTACTTTCCGAAGGCGACGAAGGCGCGGACGCGGCTGGGCATGCCGCAGATCCACTGCCAGAGGTCGAGGTTGTGGGGGCACTGGTTGATGAGCACGCCGCCGCCCTCGCCGGCCCAGGTGGCGCGCCAGCCGCCGCTGTCGTAGTAGCTCTGGGCGCGATACCAGGTGGTGATGATCCACACGCTGCGCTTCATCGCGCCCAGCTCGCCCGAGGCGATCAGCTCCTTGAGCTTCTGGTAGACGGGCACGGTGCGCTGGTTGAACATGAGGCCGAAGACCTTGCCCGAGCGGGCCGCGGCCTCGTTCATCTCGCGCACCTGGCGGGTGTAGACGCCGGCGGGCTTCTCGCTGAGGACGTGCAGGCCGCGCTCGAACGCCGCGACCGCGATGGGCGGGTGGAAGTAGTGGGGCGTCGCGATCACGATCGCGTCCGCCACCTTGGCGTCGAGGAGGGCGTCGGAGCTGTCGAACGTCGCGATGCCCTCGCCCAGGTGTTCCTTGGCCCAGGTGAGGCGCGCGGGCGCCACGTCGCACACCGCGGTGAGCCGCGCGTTGGGCACTTCGCCCTTCCGCAGGTAGTTCGCGTGGTGGCTGCCCATGCCGCCAAGGCCGACGATGCCAATCCGGACGGGCTCCATGCCTTCTGCTCCTTGACACAGAGGGGAGGGACGGGAGGGCATATTCTACCGAAAACGCTCGTCCCTCGCCACTGGCTACACCGGCTCGCCCGCAATCTGCTCGGGCAGCGGCTTGTCGCGGCTCACGAGGGTGTAGAGGACCGGGAGGATGATGAGCGTGAGGGCGAGCGAGCTGACCAGCCCGCCGAAGATGACGGCGACGAGCGGCCTCTGGATCTCGGAGCCGGATCCCGTCGCCCACAACAGCGGCAGCAGGCCGAGCAGCGTGGTCAGCGTGGTCATGAGCAGGGGACGCACTCGCAGCCGACAGGCATCGAGGACCGCCTCGCGCACCGGCAGGCCGTCGGCGCGCAACTGGTCGAAGAAGCTCACGAGCACGAGGCCGTTCTCCACGGCCACGCCGAAGAGGGCGATGAAGCCGATGGAGGCCGACACGCTGAGGTTGATCCGCAGGAGCCAGATGGCCAGGATGCCGCCCACGAGGGCGAATGGCAGGTTCACGAGCACGAGGAGCGCGCTCCTCAGGGAGCCCAGGGAGCTGAAGATCATCACGAAGATCAAGAGCAGCGCCACCGGCACGACGAGACGCAGACGCTCCATGGCACGCTGCTGGTTCTCGAACTGGCCGCCCCACGCGATGCGATAGCCCTGGGGGAGGCCCTGCTCGATGGCGGCGAGCTTCTGCTTCGCCTCCTCGACGAAGCCCCCGATGTCCCGCTCCCGCACGTTGCACTCGACGACCAGCCGCCGGCTGGAGTCCTCGCGGCTCACCTGGGCGGGCGTCTGGACCTCGCGGATTCGCGCCAGGTCGCCCAGCGGCACCTGGTAGCCCGCCGGCGAGGGCACGAGCAGGCGCTCGAGCGCCTCGATGTCGCTGCGGTCCTCGGCCGGGTAGCGCACCTGCACGGCGAAGCGCCGCTGCCCCTCGAACACCGTGGTCGCCACTTTGCCGCCGACCGCGGCCTCGATGAGCAGGTTGATGTCCGCCGCGTTCACCTTGTGCCGCGCCATCGCCGCGCGGTCCATCTGCACCTCCAGTTCCGAGAAGCCAGAGACCTGCTCGATCTTGATGTCGGCGGCCCCCCGGATGGATGAGAGAAGGGGGGCCATCTCCTCCGCGATCGCGCGCAACGTGTCCATGTTGGCGTTGTCGCCCGAGATCTTGATGGCAACATCCGACTTGATGCCGCTGATCAGCTCGTTGACGCGGAGCGCGATGGGCTGCGAGAAGGCGGCGCTGAGGCCCGGGAACGCGGCCAGCTCATCACGAACGGCCTGGACGAGTTGTTCCTTCGTGCGCCCCGGCGCCCATTGCTCCCTCGGCTTGAGCATGACGAAGATGTCGCTCTGCTCCGGCCCCATCGGGTCTTCGGCGATCTCGGCGCGGCCCGTCTTGGACACGACGGTGGTGGCCTCGGGGATGGCGGCGAGGAGGCGACGCTCGATGGCCGAGCACTGGAGGGCCGAGCCCTCGCCGCTGGCCGTGGGGAGGCGGACGACGTTGATCGCGAGCGCCCCCTCGTCGAGCGCGGGCAGGAACTCGGTGCCGATCTGGGGCAGCACCGAGAAGGCGCCGACCAGTGCGGCCGCCGCAACCGCCACGGTGACCCATCGGCCCCGCAGGGCGAGCCGCAGAATCGGGGTGTAGCCGGCCACGATGGCCCGCACGAGGATGTTCCCCCGCGCCTGCGCGGCGGAGCGTTTGACCAGGAGCGACCCCAGCACGGGCACCACGGTGAGCGACGCGACGAGCGAGCCGACCATCGCGAAGCACATTGTCAGCGCCAGGGGCTTGAACATCTTGCCCTCGAGCGACTCGAGCGTGAAGAGCGGCAGGAAGACGACCAGGATGACCAGGATGGCGAACATCACGGGGCGTGCGACCTCGCGCACGGCGCCCAGGGCGATCTCCACGCGCGAGAGCCCCGTCTCCGCCTTCTCGCACATGTGCCGCGCGATGTTCTCCGTCACCACGATCCCGCCGTCCACCACCATGCCCACGGCGATGGCCAGGCCGCCCAGGCTCATCAGGTTGGCCGTCACCCCTTGCCACCCCATCAGCAGGAAGGCGGTCGCAGCCGCCACGGGCACCGTGAAGGCCACGGTGAGTGCCGCGCGCAGGTCCCACAGGATCAGGAACAGCACCGCGATCACGAAGATGGAGCCCTGAAGCAGCGCGCCCGACACGGTGTTCACGCAGGCCTGGATGAGCGACGACCGGTCATAGAACGGCTCGACCTTCACCCCCGGCGGCAGGGTCTTCTGAATCTCCGGCACCGCCGCGCGCACGCGGTCCACCACGGTCTTCGAGTTCGCGTCCTTCAGCATGATGGTCATGCCGATGACGGTCTCGCCCTCGCCGTTGCGGGTGACGACGCCGTGGCGGGTCTGCTGGCCGATCTTCACCTCGGCCAGGTCTTTCAGGTAGACGGGCGTGCCGTCCTCGGCCTTGAGCACGATTCGCTCGATGTCGGCCACGCCGTGCAGCAGGCCCTTCGACACGATGTTGATCTGCTCCCAGTCCTTCACGATGAAGCCGCCGGGGGCGTTGGCGTTGTTGGCCTCCAGGGCCTCGAGAATGTCGCGGAGCGAGATGTCGTACTTCAGCAGCTTCGCCGGGTCGGGCACGACGTGGAACTGCTTGACGAGTCCGCCGAAGCTGTTCACCTCGGTGAGCCCTGGGAGGCGGCGAAGCTGGGGCGCGACGACCCAGTCCTGAAGCGTTCGCAGCTCCATCAGGTCGGCTTCATTCTCGCGCAGCGCGGCGCCGCACTCGGGGCACTTGCCCGGCTCCTCCGACCAGACGCGGGGGTGGTCGGGGCAGTAGTGGCCGGCGAGGAGGGCGTACTGGTAAATCTCGCCGAGGCCGGTCGAGATGGGGCCCAGCTCGGGCTCGACGCCCTCGGGGAGTTGCTCGCGCGCCGAGGCGAGGCGCTGGAAGACCAGCTCGCGGGCGAAATAGATGTCCACAGAGTCCTCGAAGATGACGACCACTTGCGAGAGGCCGCTCTTCGAGAGCGAGCGCACCTGCTGCACGTCGGGCAGGCCGCCCATCTCGACCTCGATGGGGAAGGTGATGAGGCGCTCGACCTCGCCGGGGGCGAGGCCGGGCGTGTTGGTGAGCACCATCACCTGCACGTTGGTCACGTCGGGGAAGGCATCAATCGGCAGCCGCCGCCAGGCCACGAACCCGGCGGCGAGCAGCAGAATGCCGCCGAGGATCACCAGCAAGCGCTGGCGAAGGACGAACTGAAGGGCGTGATCGAGCATTGCGAGAGCCTCAGAAGAAGATCGAGAATTAGGACGACGACGAGGACGAGGACGATTGGGTGGGGACGAACTGTCCCCCGGGCGGCTAGTCCGCTCACCCCGCGCCCATCTTGGCGCGCAGGATGTCGCTCTTGAGCATGAAGGCGCCGCCCGCGGCCACCGTGGCATCGGGCTCGAGGCCGCTGACGATCTCCACGAGGCGGCCCTGGCTCCGGCCCGTCACCACGTCGCGCCGCAGCCAGAGGCCGTCCTTCATCTCCTGGAACACGAACGGCTTGCCTTCGTCGGAGAGCACGGCGTCGCGCGGCACCAGGGCCGCCTGCTTGCCGGAGGCGAACTTCACCTCGACGGCCGCGAACATTCCGGGTTTGAGTTTGCCCTGCGCGTTGTCCACCTGCACGCGCACCTTGACCGTGCGCGTATGCTCGTCCACGGTGCTGCCCACGAGGTCCACGGCGCCGCAGAAGGGCTCGTCGCCGAACGCGGCCACGCGCACGCACGCGTGGGGCGGCTTGCCCTCGGCGAGGGCGGCGTGGAGGGGACCGAGGTCGCGCTCGTAGACGCTGCACCAGACCCACAGGTTCGACAGGTCGCCGAGGGTGAAGAGGCTTTCCTTGGCCTCGACGAATTTCCCCTCGGCGGCGCTGCGGGCGAGGATGGTGCCGGCCCGCGGGGCCGTCACCTGCAGGAGGGCGATGCCGCCGTTGTGCTTCGCCTGGGGGAACTCCCCGATCGCGGCATCGCTGAGGCCAAAGATGTGGAGCAGTTGCTCGGACGCCGTGAGGGCGATCTCGGCCTGTCGCGTGGCGCTCTCGGCGCGGAGTTTCTCCAGGCGGAGCCCGAGCTGCGCCTCGTCCACCAGGGCCGCATATTCGGCCTGGGTCGCCTGGACCTCGTGCTCGGCCTGCTCGAGCTCGGCTCGGCTCGACACCTGCTTCTCGACGAGGGCCTTCTCGCGGTCGTAGACGGACCGGGCCAGGCGGAGCTTGGCCGCGGCGCCGAGGAGCTTCGAGCGCCACTCGCCCAGCGGGGCCTGCGGCAGGCAATTGCCCTTCAGCAGGTCGCACTTCCCGGGCAGGCCGTGGTCGGTGGCCAGGTGCGCCAGCGCCTTCTCGAGGGTGCCGCCGAGCGCCGCCTGCCGCTCCTGCTCGCGGCGGGCCAGGTCGAGCTTCGTCCAGGCGTCCAGGTAGGCCGCCTTGGCCACGCCGAACTCCGCCGAGTGGACCACCGCCAACACGTCGCCCTCCTTCACCGGCTGCCCGAGGAGGGCGTGGACGCGCACGACGCGGCCCGTGGCGGGCGGCGCCACGTCCACGACCCGCGTCTCGTCGAGCTGCACCTGGCCGGTCAGCCGCATTGCACTCGCAAGTTCCTGGTGCTGGACCTTGGCCGGCTTGAGGAGCGCCTTCGCCACGTCCGGCTGCACCTTGACGGCGCCGACCTCGAAGCGGCAGTTGTCGCAGTCAATGATCGCCACGCCGTGCTCGCACTTGGCTTGGGTGGCGGCTTCGGCGTGGGCCGCCGGCGGCTTGAGCTTCTGCGCGGCCTCGGGGTTGCACTTCACGCACTGGGATTCGGGCAGGTTGTGCTCGGCGCACCAGTCGCCCTTCGCCTTGAACTGCGCGATGAGGTCGGGGTTGCACTGGGTGCAGGCCGATTCGGGCACGCCGTGGCCGGCGCACCAGTCCACCCCCTCCTCGTGGCTACAGCTCGCGTGCTCGTCCTCCTTGGCCTCGGCGTGGTCGTGGCCATCGCCCACGCTGTGGCCGCCTGTGTCGGCGGGGGCTTCCTGCGGCGCGGCGGCGCCCAGGCGAAGCTGAAGGCTGCCCGTGCGCCAGAGGAAGGTGGCGGTGAGCGCGGTGAAGACGAACAGCGCCCATCCCGCGTGATTCAGCGCACTCCGGATTCTCTTCATGGCTGGCTCCTCTTCTCCTTGGTTTCAATGGGAAGGATGCTCTGGCCGACGAGTCGCTCGAGGTCGGCCAGGGCCTTGTGGTATTCGGTTTGTGCTTTGATCAGGTCGCCCCGGGCCTGGAAGAGCGTCCGCTCGGCGTCGAGGACATCGAGGAAGCGGAACTTGCCTTGCCGGAATCCCTCGCTGGCCGCGGCGAAGGCGGCCTGGGCCGCGGGCAGCACTTCGGCCTGGATGCCATGGGCCTCGGCGAAGGCCGCGGCCAGCTCGCCGTAGGCCTCGGCCAGCTCGCCCCGGGCGCGCGCCTCGGCGGCCCGCCGCTCTTCGCTGGCCTTGGCGACTTGATGCGTCGCCTCCAGGATGGCGCCCTGGTTGCGGTTTCGCACCGTCAGCGGGAGCGCCCAGCCGAAGAGCCAGCCGAAGGCCCCCGTCTCCCCGAAGTAGCCGAGGCCGGGGGAGAGGTTGAGGTCGGGGATGCGGTTGGCCTTCTCCAGCTCCAGGGCGGCGCGGCGCTGCTCGGCCTCGTCGGCCCAGCGCTCGAGGTCGGGGTTCTGCGCCAGCAGGCCTAGGAGGTGTGCCTCGGGCGGCGGCGGACGGACGGCGGCCAGGTCGCCGGCGGCGCGCTCGAACACCGGGTCGGTGCCGCCCCAGAAGGTGACGAGTCGGCGGCGGGCGGCCGCTGCCTTGTGGCGGGCCTGCTCGCGGGCGATGCGCGCTGAGGCCAGCTCGGCCTTCGCCTTGTGCTCCTCGAGCGGCGACACCTTGCCCGCCTGCACCTGCTCCGCGACGTTGCGGAGGACCTGTTCCGCCAGGGCGACGAGTTCCTCCTGGAGGGCCACTCGCTCCTGCGCGGCCACCAGGACGATGAACGCCTTGGCGGTGGCGGTGAGGACGTCGAGGCGCTTCGCCTCGTAGTCCCACGCGGCCAGGCGGCCCTCGGCCTCGGCGGCGCGGAGGCGTTTCAGGCGCTTGCCGCCCAGCTCGACGACGGTGGTGAGGGTGAGCGAGGACTCGGCGGCGCCGAGGCCCGCCTTGTCGCGCGTGCCGCCGAAGCCCTCGATGCCGAACTCCAGCTCGGGGTTGGGCCGAAGGCCCGCCTGGAGCATCCTCGCCTCGGCCACGCGAATGTTCCACGCGCTCTCCGCCAGCTCGGGGCTGCGCAGCAGCGCCAGGGCCAGCGCGGCGCGCAGCGTGAGCGGCCCCTTCGGCTCCTCGCCGCCCGGGGCCGTGCGGGGCGCGTCAGCGGCCGGCAGCTCCGCGCCCAGCGGGCGGCGGGGCACGAACGCAACCTGTGGCGCCGGACCCAGCCGGCTGCACCCCACGGCCACGCCGGCCAGGAGGAGCCCGGCGAATCTCGTTCTGAACAGACATTTCATCAGCACGCTCTCCGAAACCATTGCCTGCAAAGTGGCCCAGCAAACACAGGCAACATGCCTGTGCCGCCGAGGACACTGGTACGCTTGCGGAGGCGGGCGGCTAGATTCGGAGAACAACGCTAAGGAGGGAGAGGTCGAGGACGGAGCGCGGGGGAGGCGAGCGGAAATCGAGGGCGGACAGACAGAGGCAGGATGCCTGTGCCACCGAAGGCAGAAGCGCCCCGCCTGTGGGAGGAATGGGCTGGGCGCTTGTGCTCTTCACAAGGCGACCACCGTGGGAGGCGTGATGGTCGGCGGCGGCGAAGCCCAGCGGAATGTCCATGCAGTCGCCGCAGCCGCCCGGGCCCGCGACCCACTGGGCGCCTTGGGCATCGCCTGCCTCGTAGTCGAAGCACACCGTGCAGCACCTGTGGTCGCTCAGCTCGAGCGCCACATGCCCGTCGGCGCCGATGCACAGTTCGTGCCCGTCGAGCCCGGCCAGTACCACCGAGGCATAGGCCAGCAGCGCAAGGGCTTGGAGGTGGCGTCGAAACTGCCGCATGCACGGCTCCTGCTCTGGACTACCTGTTTCCCCTATCTTCGCAGAGTGAGCGCGCGGAGTCAAGCCCCTGTTGCTATCTCGGCCATGTCGCCTGAGATGATCGGGATAGGGAGCGGGGGCGGCGTCGCCGGACGGGGGTTCTGTCTCCCCCTCCCTTGACCAACTTGCGCCCCCCGGTGGGCCTCATGGGGCGCAAGTTGGTCGGGGCAAGAGGCCTGCGCCATTGGTATTTCAGGACTTATGGAGTTACCCACATCCATGAGTGTGGGCACGCGCAGGGGCGCAAGATGGCATGACCCACGTATGCGCGGGCCATTGGGCGATCCGGGCAACTTGCGCCCCTCCGGGGGGGCGCAAGTTGGGGCGCAGGTTGGTCAAGAAGCGTCCCCAAGAGCGTGGCGGAGGGCGGCACGGGCGAGGAGGCGAGTGGAATCAAGAGTGGGCAGCGGCGAGTCGTCGGGGCGGACGATGAGGGGGATCTCGGTGCAGCCGAGGACCGCGGCGTCGGCGCCACGGGCCTTGAGCCGGGCCATGACCTCGTTGAAGTAGCGGCGGGATTCCTCAGTGAAGACGGCGTTGACCAGTTCCTGGAAGATGATGGCATCGACCCGCTCGCGCTCGGGCGGGTCGGGAATCAGGGCTTCGATGCCGGCGGGGACCAGCGCGTCGGGGTACACGGGCCCTTCCATGAGGTAGCGGGTGCCCAGGATGCCGAGGCGGGCGAAGCCGCGCCGCGTCGCCTCGGCGGCGACGACGCGGGCGATGTGGAGCCAGGGGCTGGGGGTCCGCGGCTCGACGAGGCCGTACGCCTGGTGAATCGTGTTGTCGGGGCAGATGGCTAAGTCCGCGCCGACGGCGGCCAGCTTGCTGGCCGACGAGAGCATCAACTCGGCCACGCCCGCCCAGTTGCCCGGGCGGATGTGGACCATGTAGTCGGCGAGGGGGTGGGTGTGCATCGTGATTTCGGGGTGGGCGTGCTCGCCCATCAGGGCGGGCGCCTCGGCGCAGATCGTGCGATAGCACAGCGCCGCCCCCTCCGCACTGCACGCCACGATGCCGATGTGTCTCGCCACGACGGGAGTCCCAGGTCACAAGTCCCAGGTTCCAGAATAGCTGGCGCGGGCCATGCCAAGGGGGCCGCCGAGCGAGTGCTGTCCTCTCACGAGGGCTGCCCGTCCAGCGGTCGGCCGCGTCTAGCGGACGACGAGGACGGGGCAGGGGACCTCGTCGAGGATGAGCTGCCGCTCGCGGGCCGACACGTCGCGGTGGCAAAGCGTCCAACGGAAGGCGCCGATGACGACCAGGTCGGCGCCGCAGCTCTTCTGCTCGGCCAGCACCGCGCTGTGGACCGCGCCCTTGAGGAGAACGGTCTGGGCCTTCACGCCGTTCTCGCGGGCCAGGTCGGCCACGTAGCTGAGGTGCTTGCGCCCGGAGGCCTCCAGCTCGCGCTCGTACTCCTGCATCTCCGCGGCCACCATGATGCCGCTGGTGAGCAGGTGCTTGAGCGTCGCCGTGTCCACCACGCCCACGGCGGTGAACTGGGCTTTGTAGGCCCGGGCGAGCTGCACGGCGCACTCGGCCGCCTTGAGGGACGACTCGGTGCCATCCACGAGGACCAGGATGTGCCGAAACGGTTGCTGTGCCATGCTACACCGTCCCCTTGGCCATCTTCATGATCACGAACTGCTCGCGCTCGCGTTCCTCCAAGACGTCTTCGATGTAGGCCACGGACTCCTTGTAGTCGGGGATGAAGATTTTGTCGAGGGCGTTGACGCGCCGCTGAGTTCTGCGGACCTCGGAGGCGAGGCGCAGGACGGCGTTCTCGACCTCGGCCAGCCGCGCGATCACGTCCAGGGCCTTCGTGAACCGCTTCATCACGTCGTCGGACAGCGCGCTGCCCGCGGCGGTGCTGAACTCGAGCTTCGGCGGCTCGTGCTCGGCGGTCACGGTGGGCAGCTCGATGCCCATCACGGGGCGGCCGCGGTAGTCGAGCCTGTGGCGGCGGATGATGCCCATGGCCTCGCGGGCCAGCGTCTCGGTGCCCGAGCGGAGCGCGGCCTCGCGCAGGGCCGCGAAGGCCGAGGCCATTGCCGCGTCCACCTCCGCCTGCGCGCGCTTCGCCGCCTCGATGCGGCCCATCAGCTCCATGACCAGGATCTGGCGCTTCTGCTCGAGCAGGTCGTAGCCCTCCTGGGCGAACTCCAGGCCGCGCTGGAGGGTGAGGAGGCTCGACTTGGTGGGCGGCACGTCCATCTTGGCCACGGGCTATGCCTCTCTGGGTTCGGGGGGGGACTGCTCCCCGTCGGTTTCCTTGCGTTCGACGACCTCGGGGGCGGCGTGGGGCTTGTAGTGGGCGTCGAGCAGCGCGTCGCTGATGCGGTAGAGCTCGGAGCGCGGCAGCAGCGAGAGCACCTCCCAGCCGAGGTCGAGGGTCTGCTGGATCGAGCGATTCTCGTCCTCGCCCTGGCTCAGGAAGCGGCGCTCGAACGCTTCCCCGAATGCCAGGTATTCCTTGTCGAGGGTCGGCAGCTCTTCCTCGCCGATGACGGCGGCGAGGCCGCGGACGCGCTTCACCACGGCGTAGGCGGCGAAGAGCTGGCTGGCCAGCGGCGCGTGGTCGTCGCGCGTGCGGCCCTTGCCGATGCCGTCCTTCATCAGCCGCGACAGGCTGGGCAGCCCCGCGATGGGCGGGTAGATGCCGCGCTGGAACAGGTCGCGCTCCAGCACGATCTGGCCCTCGGTGATGTAGCCCGTGAGGTCGGGCACGGGGTGCGAAATGTCGTCCGACGGCATGGTGAGGATGGCCATCTGGGTGATGGAGCCGGCCGAGCCCTTGACGCGGCCGGCTCGCTCGTAGATCGAGGCGAGGTCGCTGTAGAGGTAGCCGGGGTAGCCCTTTCGGGCGGGGATTTCGCCGCGGGCCGTGCCGATCTCGCGCAGCGACTCGCAGTAGTTCGTCATGTCGGTCAGCAGCACGAGGACGTGGAGGCCACAGTCGAAGGCCAGGTGCTCGGCGAGCGTGAGGGCGGAACGGGGGGTGAGGAGGCGCTCGGTCGAGGGGGCGCTGGCCAGGCTGAGGAAGAGCGCCACGTTGCCCAGCACCCCGCTCTCCTGGAACGAGCGGGTGAAGAAGTGCGCCACGTCGTGCTTCACGCCCATCGCGCCGAACACGATGGCGAAGTCCACCTGCTCGTCCAGCAGCCTGGCCTGGCGGGCGATCTGGGCGGCGATGCGGTCGTGGGGCAGCCCGCTGCCCGAGAAGATGGGCAGCTTCTGGCCCCGCACGAGGGTGTTCATGCCGTCAATCGCCGAGATGCCCGTCTGGATGAAGTCGCGCGGGTACTCGCGCGAGAAGGGGTTGATCGGCTGGCCGTTGATGTCGCGCTCGTCGCCGCCCAGGGGCGGGGGGCCGCCGTCGATCGGCCGCCCGATTCCGTCGAAGACCCGCCCGAGCATGGCGCGGGACACGGCCAGGCACATGGGCTTGCCGAGGAAGCGCACGCGGGTGGAGCGGCCGGCGAGGCCGCTGGTGCCCTCGAGGACCTGGACGACGGCCCGCTTGTCGGAGACCTCGAGCACGGTGCCGACGCGGGTGTTGCCCTGGGCGTCGCGGATCTCGGCGACCTCGCCGTAGCCCACGTCGCGCACCCCCTCCACGAAGACGAGCGGGCCGACCATTTGCTCCAGGCCCACGTATTCCAGGCCACGGTCCGCCACGGCCATCAGCTACAGCTCCTTTCCAGCTCGTCGAGCTGGGCTCGCATCCGGTCGCGGAGGGCGTCGAGCTCCTCCGGCTTGTCGTTCGGCACGGTGGACCGGGCGCGGACGATCTCGTTGACGCAGGGGAGGTCGCGGACGCGGACGAGGTGTGCGCCCTTGGCGAGCGCGCGCTCGGCCCGGTCGTAGAACTCGAGGATCAGGCGCATGAGCGCCGCCTGCTTGCGGGGCAGGCAGTACATGTCGATCTCGTCGAAGGCGTTCTGCTGGAGGAAGCCGTTCTTGATCATCTCGGCGGCCAGGAGCACCAGGCGGTGGCTGTCGGGCAAGACGTCGGGGCCGACGAGCTTCACGATCTGCTGGAGCTTGTCCTCGCGCTGGAGCAGCTCGATGAAGCGCTGGCGCAGCCGCGGCCACTCGGGCTCGATCTCCTGCCACCACTCGGCCACGTCGGCCACGTACTCGCTGTAGCTGCGCAGCCAGTGGATGGCCGGGTAGTGGCGGGCGTTGGCCAGCGTGGTGTCGAGCGCCCAGAAGCAGCGGATGAACCGGCGGGTGTGCTGGGTCACGGGCTCCGAGAAGTCGCCGCCGGGCGGCGAGACGGCGCCGACGATGCTGATGGATGCCTGCTTGCCGCCGAGGGTCTCGACCGCGCCGCCCCGCTCGTAGAAGTCGGCCAGGCGGCTCGGCAGGTAGGCGGGGAAGCCCTCCTCGGCCGGCATCTCCTCGAGGCGGGCCGCCAGCTCGCGCAGCGCCTCGGCCCACCGCGAGGTCGAGTCGGCCATCACGCCCACGTGGTAGCCCATGTCGCGGAAGAACTCCGCGATGGTGATGCCCGTGTAAATCGAGACCTCGCGGGCGGCGACGGGCATGTTCGACGTGTTGGCGATGAGCACCGTGCGCTCCATCAGCGGGCGGCCGGTGCGGGGATCGGTCAGCTCGGGGAAGCTGGTGAGCACGTCGGTCATCTCGTTGCCGCGCTCGCCGCAGCCGACGTAGACGATGATGTCGGCATCGCTCCACTTGGCCAGGGCGTGCTGGGTCATGGTCTTGCCGGTGCCGAAGCCGCCGGGGATGGCCGCGGCCCCGCCGCGGCTGATCGGGAACAGCGTGTCAATCACCCGCTGCCCCGTGATGAGCGGCGCCGTGGGCGGCAGGCGCAACCCGTAGGGCCGCCCCTGACGCACCGGCCAGCGCTGCATCATCGTCAGCTCGCGGTCGCCGGAGGCCGTGCGGACCACGGCGACGGTTTCGGAGATCTTGTAGTCGCCCTCCTTCGCCACCTTGGCCAGCGTGCCGCCCACGCCCGGCGGGCACAGGACGCGGTGCTCGATGCACGGCGTCTCCTGCACGGTGCCGAGCACCTGGCCCGCTGCGACGGCAACCCCTTCCGTGACGGAGGGGACAAAGTGCCAGGCCCTCTCCAACGAGAGAGGCGGCACCTTTTCGCCGCGGCGGATGTAGGAGCCGCTCTCGCGGGCGATCTCGGGCAGGGGCCGCTGGATGCCGTCGTAGATGCTCCCGATGAGGCCCGGCCCCAGCGACAGCGACAGCGCGGCCCCCGTGCGGAACACCGGCTCGCCGGGCTGGACGCCTGTCGTGTCCTCGTAGACCTGGATGGTCGCCAGCTCGCCCCTGAGGCGGATCACCTCGCCGATGAGGCGGAGGCGGCTCACCTCGACGACCTCGTACATCATCGCATCGGCCAGGCCCGTGGCCTGGACGATGGGGCCGGAAACCCTGGTAATGGTGCCGTGACTTTCCATTGCCTCGTTCTTGTCCTTCGCGGAGTACACGTAATCCGTAATGCGTAATCCGTAACCAGACAAGCCGAGACCGGCTTTCCTCTTCTCTTGTTACGGATTACGGATTACGAATTACGGATTCCTCTCCTCAAAGACCTTCGTCGCCAATTCCCGCCGCAGTTCGGGTCGCAGCCGGCGGAGGCGGGCGGCGAAGGAGTTGTCGTAGAGCAGGCGACCGTCGGCAGAGCGGACGACGACCCCGCCGTCAATCGCCGCGGGCTCCTGAGAGACCGTGACGGCCACGTCGCGTCCGACGCGGCGGCGGACCTCGGCCAGCCAGGCCTCGGTGGCCATCGGGCGGTCGGCCTCGGCCAGTTCCAGGGCCACACGGTCGGCGCCCATCGCCTGAATGGCCTGGGCGGCCAGGCCCGCGACGACGGCCGGGTAGTCGCACGCCGAACGGTCGGCGAGGCGCCGGCCGGCGGCCTCGAACAGCTTGTCCAGCTCCCGTTCCTGGGCGGCCAGGAGGTCGCCGCGGGCCTCCTGGTCCACGGTGGCGAGGACGCACTGTGCGGCGCGCTCGCCGCGGCGGCGGGCGACGCCGAGGATGGTCTCCCCGGCGGCTTCCGCCTCCTTCGCGGCGTCGCCGAGGAGCTTCTTCGCGTCGCGCTCGGCACGCTTGCGGATGCGCTCGGCCTTCGTCGCCGCATCCTTCAGAATCTCGTCGGACAGCACCTTCTCGCTCGCCATAGGGCGCCCTTCGGGCATTCCAGGTTCCTGTAGTAGCCACGAATCCACACGAATCGGCACGAATCAGGATTCGGGGCTGTGTGGCGTTTCGGCTTCCAGGCCAGTTGCCCTCTCAGGTTCGTGGCGATTCGTGTCCTTTCGTGGCTATCTCTCTCGAATCTCGTCACCGCTTCCCGAGCCGCCGCGGGCGACTACACTTTGATTCCGACGGCCTCGCGGATGAGGGTCAAGAGGTCCTTGCGCTGGGGCGAGGGGCCGGCCAGGCCGGGCACCTCGACGACCAGCGGCAGCTCGAAGCCGAACCGCACCGCGTTCACGTCCTCGCGGATCAGGTCGGCGATCCGGTCGGTCATGATCAGGACCGCCACGTCGCCCGCCCGCGTGACGCGCTGGAGGGCGTCGCGCGCCTCGTCGGCCGTCGCTGCGATGTCGCCCGGCAGGCCCGCGAAGCGGAAGCCGAGCACGGTGTCCTCGTCGCCGATGACGTGGTAGCGCATGGGCGAATTCTCGTCCCCGGCTGTGCGAGCTGCATAGGACCGATAGGACCTATGCTCTTCCTCGTTGCGGACCGCGCTCCGCCGGAGGAGCTATCTCAGGTACCCGAGCAGCAGGATGGCGATGATGAGGCCGTAGATGGCGATGCCTTCGGCAAGGCCGACGAAGATGAGCGCCCGGCCGAGCAGCTCGGGCCGCTCGCTGGCGGCCCCCAGGGCCGCCGCACCCACCTTGCCCACGGCGTAGGCCGCGCTGAAGCACGCCATCGAGGTCGTCACCGCCACGCTGATCGCGAAGGCGATGTTCTCGCCCGCCTCGCGCTTCACCGTCGGGGCCTTTTCGGCGCCCTTTGCCGCCTCTTCGCCCCCCAGCACCACGCTGAGGCCCAGCCCCAGCGGCAGCGCGATCAGCAGCACCACCGCCGCCCAGACCATGATGGACACACGCAACTTGCTTTCCATGCGACCTCCTGGCTCCTACGTGAGCTTGAACGGGTGATACGCCTTTCCCTGGCCGCTGAAGAACTTGCTGAAGAACTCGTAGTACTCGAGGCGCATCGCCTGGATGGAGACCACGAGCCCCTCGAGCCCGATGACGAGCGCGTTGCCCAGCACGATCACGAGCAGGCTCCACAGCGGCCCGCCGGGCGCGCCGCGCACCATGCGCTCGATCGCGAAGATCGCCACGCACACGGCCGCGTGCGCGAGCGCGAACGCCCCCACGCGCACGAACGACACGGTGTTTGCCGCGTAGGAGCTGACCGTTTCCAGGATGTCCACAAACCCTTCCATCAGCCCCGCGAGCAGGTGCGCCTTGTGCGCGGGGTCGCGCCGGGTCAGCAGGTAGTGCAACGGCTCTCGGAAGAATAGCACAAGCAGGGGCAGGACCACAAGCGCCAGCACCTCCCCGCTCGTCGGCGGCCCCGTCTCCCACACCAGCGTGCGGATGCCCAGGCCCAGCACGCCCCAGTAGAAGATGAAGCCCACGAGGCCGAACTTGTCAATCACCAGGGCGAAGTAGTCGCGCGACTTGATCCGGTTGATGAGGTTCAGCGCCACGCCGAGCGTCATCATCACCACGCCGAGGCCCACCGTGGCCACGAGGAGGGGCTTGATGGACTCGATGCTCGTGACGTCGAGCACGAACCACCCGCCCCAGGGCCGCGGGATGGCCCGCTCGACGCCGAAGACGCTGCCGTAGACCCAACCGGACAGCATGGCCGTGGCCCCGCACAGCCACAGCAGGGTGCCGAAGTCGCGCACCTTCTCGCCCCGGGCGCGGCGCGACATCACGAGGCCTGCGACGACCAGCACGGCCCCCTGGCCCACGTCGCCGAACATGATGCCGAACATCAGCAGGAAGCTGAGGGCGACGAGCGGCGTCGGCTCGATCTCGCGGTAGCAGGGGTGCCCGTAGCCCGCGACCAGCATCTCGAACGGCTTGAGCAGCCGGGGGTTCTCGAGCAGTGTGGGGATATTCGCGTCCTGCTCGGACGGGTCGGCGACCTCGATGATGGTCTTGCCGCCCGTGAGGCGCAGCAGGTCCTCGCGGAGCGCGTCGACGCGCACGGAGGGGACGTAGCCCGTGATCAGACAGGTGGCGCTGGTGTGGCCGAAGAATGCCTGGGCGTGGAGGAGCTGCTCGTCGGTGCGGAGGCGTTGGCGATAGGCGGCGAGGCGGCCGCCCAGCTCGGCGGCCAGCCCGGCGGCCCCGGCGCGCAGGGCCTCGTGCTCCTTGGCGAGGGCCAGCAGGCGCGCCTCGGCCTTGCGCGACACCTCGGTGGGCGTCCCCCCGTGCCGCTCGGGCAGCCGCTCCGCCACGAAGCCGTGCTCGGCCAGGATCGACTCGAGGGCGAACCGCCCCGTGCGGCTCGTGAGCGCCACGAGGTGCTGGCGGCCGTCGGGCGACTTGAAGGGCAGCAGCATCGCCTTCTCGCCCGCGGCCGCGCGCAGCGGCGCCACCGCGCGGGCCGGCAGCGTGCCCAGGGCGAAGTGCAGGAACGACAGGTCGCGCAGCGCCGCCGGCGCCACCTCGACGGGGCGGTAGGCCTCCACGTCGCGCAGCACCTGGTACTCCGCCTCGATATCCGTGTCGAGGCGCTTGCGGCGCTCGACGACCGACTTCAGGCGCTCCTCGATCGGCCGCAGGAGGGCCTCGAGCTCGCCCGGGTCCGCGAACGGCGCCTCCTCGGCGGCATGGTCCTCGCCGATCTCCAGGGCATCGCACAGCGCGCTCACGCGCTCGAGCAGGCTGTGGACGAGGCCGAGCTGCTCCTCGAGCCGCGTGACGCTCACCAGCTCGCCGCCCTCGGCGCCCCGGGCCTCGGCGAGGTGGACGACGCCCAGCCGGCCCAGCCCCTCGGTCACCGCGCGCACGTCGCGCTCCAGGATCAGGAGCTCGATGCGTTTCATTCGTGCCGGCGTGAGCACGGTGGTGTCCCTGCTATGCGGCGGCCGCCTGGCGCGCCCGGATGAGCCCTGTGCGGATGGCCTCGGCCGGCAGGCCGTAGCGCACCCCTTCGATGACTCGAATCAGGTTCGCCAGCTCGATGCGCTTGACGGTGTAGAAGGCGATGACCAGGCCGAGATCGCCGACGGAGCGGTAGAAGCGGCGGTTGGCCTCCTGAAGCAGGTGCTCCCAGAGGACGCGCTCGAGGTCGGCAACGGTGAAGACGCGCGCGGCGTCCTCGGGGCTCAGCAGCTCGCGCGGCACGTGGCCCAGCATGTCGCGGAAGTCCGGGTAGTCGAAGAGCCGCTCGACGCTGACCCCGCCGAGAGCGCCCTTGACGAGAAACGGGCGGGCGCGGTCCTGGGTCACGCCGTAGTTGAGCTTGAGGCGGAAGATCGTGAGGGTGTCGTACAGGGCGGCCTCGAGGCGGACGAGTGCCTCGCAGGGGCCGCGGTGGGCGGCCGGCAGGTCCGCCGCGAGTGCCAGCAAGCGGGCATAGTAGGCCGCGTCGAGGGCCGCCTCGACGAAGAACGTCTCGCCCGTCTCGGCGTGCTGCGGCGCGGCCCGCAGAGCGGCCGCGCGCAACGCCGGCTCCGGGATCAGCAGGACGAAGCTCGCCAGGTCGCCCGCCTTGAGGAACGGGGCGGCCTCGAGGGCCAGCTCGGCGCGCACCCGGGCGAGGAAGGGGACGACCCGCTGGGCAGGCTCCTTGGCCTTCCAGCCGCGGAGGAGGACCTTGAGGTTCTCGACCTGGAAGCGGCGCATCATCCAGGCGTAGAGGGGGGCCAGGTGCTCGGGGAGATGGTCGCGCACGCCCTCGAGCGTCGCCGCGTGGTCGGCCAGGAGGCGCCGCTGGAGCTCGTGGTGGTCGCCGGGGTTCGCCTCGGGGTACAGGCGGTGCCAGAGCTGGGGAATGGTGCGCAGGTCGCACACGTGGTCGAGGCGTTCCAGCTCGTAGACGCGGCTGCGGAGGCCGTGGACCTTGGCCTGAATGTAGTCGAAGTCACCGCTGAGGGGCATCCTACGCTCCCATCACCGCGCGGCAGATCGCCTCGATGGCCTGCGGGGCAGCGGCGTCGGGGACGCGGGCGGCGGCGCGGGCGGCCCCCTTGGCGGCCTCCAGGCGCTCGTGTTTCCGGGCGCGCGCATCGGCCGTGAGCTGGGCCACGAGGCGCTGGGCCTCCTCGGCGGCCCGCCGCCGGGTCTCTTCCGCCTTCTTCTGCCCCTGCGCGCGGGCCTCGGCAAGCGCCTGGCGGGCCTCGGCCTCGGCATCCGCCACGATCTGCTTCGCCTGGCCCTCGACCCGCAGCAGTTCCTGGATGATCTCTTTCATGGCGGGCCGCTTCCCGGTGGCACAGGCCCCGAGCCGGCCACAGGGGCTACAGGCGGGATGCCTGTGCCACCCGCTGCCCCCGGGGCTACTCCTCGGCGCGGATGAGGTCGAGCGCCTCCCTGGCCGTCTTCACGCCGCGCAAGCGCTCGTTCAGGCCCGGCACCTGGAGCAGGCGCGCGATCTCACCGAGGCACTGGACGTGGGGGCCGGGGTTGTTCGCCTCCGCGAGCACCAGGAAGACGAGATACACGGGCTCGCCATCCGTGGCATCGTACTCGATGCCCGTCCTGGAGATGCCGAGCGCGGCGATGAGGGACTTGACCGATGGCTCCTTGCCGTGGGGGACGGCCACGCCGCTGCCGATGCCCGTCGTGGCCATCTCCTCGCGGGCCACGATGGCCCGCAGCGCGCGGTCACGGTCCTCGACCCGTCCCGCGCGCACCAGGAGCTCGATCATCTCGGCGAAGACCTCCTCCTTGTCCTCGGCCTCCAGTCCCACCTTCACCACGCTCTCATCGAGCACGTCTATCAGCTTCATTCTCCACTTCCCCCTGCGACTCTGCTGCGCGTTCCCCACGCGGGAAGGCGCTTCTCCAGAAAACAACTATAGCAAAACCGATGGCTCGTTGCAACCGCCCGGGGCCCGCGGGTCAGAACTCGGTCCCCAGCGGCAGGCGGCCCCGGTAGAACGGCGCGTAGCGGTAGTACGTCTCGAGGCACATCACGGCCATGGCCGTGATGTAGACGCGGCCGCCCGCCTGCCCGAAGGCGTGCTTCGCGGGGTCCCAGCTCCCGCGGAGGGGGCGCCCCTGAGCGTCCGCCTCCTCCTGCACCTGGGCCTTCGCCACGGCGTCGCGGAAGAGGGCGTTCCACGTGGTCCAGTAGCGCCCGCCCATCTGGTACATCGCCAGGCAGGAGTGGTGGGTGAAGTAGAAGTCCTGGGCCAACTGGTGCATCCCCTCCTTCCCGTCCTTCGCTTTCGCGGCGCGCTTGAGAAGCCAGTCGGCGGCGGCGCGGATTTCCGGCCCGGCCGTCTCGTCGCCGAAGAGCTGGCGGCAGAACATCCCGATGGCCGTCATCGAGGGGGTGGCGGTCTTCTGCCCCGCCACGTAGGAGCTGCCGCCGTCGCCGCAGTAGGTGTTCTTGAGGAGCACGCGCGCCCGCTCGATCGCGCTCTGGGGCACCAGGAGCGTGCGCGAGCGCCCGAGCGCCGCCTGGGGCAGCCCGTGGTCGGCCGACAGTCCCTGGGCCAGCGCGAGGAACTGCCAGCCGCTCACCGAGAGATCGCCTTGCTCTTTCGGCGCCGCGCCCTGGTAGCGGAAGCCGCCGTGCTCGGGCTGAATCTTGCACAGGTAGTCGAGGGCGAGTTGTGCGGCGCGGGTCAGTTCGGGGTCCTGCGACACGCCGCTGGCCTCGCAGAGAGCGAGGGCGGCCATGCCCTCCTCGTAGAAGACCTTCCAGGCGAAGCCGCCGTTGGGGAACTGCTGGCTCCTCAGCCACGCGAGGCCCTTTGCCACCGTGGCCTGGTGGTCGCCGATGCCGGGGCCGTGGCCCGCGCCCGCGAAGGCCAGGAGGGCGAGCCCCGTGATGCCGAGGTCGTAGCCCTCGGCGCCGCCCCAGTTCTTCGTGCTCCAGCGGCCGTCGGGCTCCTGGGCCTTCGCGAGCCACGCGAGGCCGGCGTCCACCGCGGCTTCCGCTTCGGCGGTCGTCCCGCCCGCGCCGCCGATGCACAGCGCACGGCCCTCCTTCGTCCGCTTCGCGTACAGCTCGCGCAGCGCGTTCGGCCGCGCCTCCGCGGCGAGAAGTGGTCCCGCCAGAGCGCAGGCGGACAACAGAACGGCTCCGCGCGTCATTTCCGGGCCTCCTTCGGCTTGTAGCGGGCCAGGGCGGGCAGGTTCGCCGCCACCTTTTCCACCGCCTCCACCACTTGGTCCATCAGAGCGGGCGATTCGACCGCCGGGATGGGGAAGAGCATCATGTGCGCCCGAAGCCACTCGTTGTTTGGCAGCGACCCCGGCGGCACGGGTCGGAACTCCACGCCGTTCGCGTGCCGGGGCACGAACATCTGCGAGAAGAGCCGCAGGTCCTGGAACAGCGGGATGCGGCTCCAATCCGTGTAGCCCTCGCCGCCGATGGGCGCGCCCTCCCCTCGCACGGCCTGCACGAACTTGTTGCGCGTGACGCCTTTCCGCTCGAGCGTGAAGAACGCGGGCGTGCCATACCAGCCGCGCTTCGAGCGCGGCGGGAGCTTGGGCCACTGGATGAACGGACAGCTCTTCCGCAGCCGCCCATGGAGGCGGTCGAAGTTTGCCTGTCGCGCGGCGTTCAGCGTGTTCAGCCTCTTGAGCTGGGCCGACGCGATGGCCGCGCACACGGGCATGATGCGATAGGTCCACATCCCGCCGCCCCGGGCGAAGGGCTTGGTCTCCCGTAGCGTGAGCGCCCAGCCGATGCGGCCGGGATGGTGGCCGGGCACGAGCGCCCGCTGGGCGAGGCGGCGGCTGTTCGTCACCAGCACGCCCCCCTCCCCCGCCACGATGGCCTTGCTGCCCTGGAGGCTGAAGCAGCCGATGTCGCCGATCGTCCCCACCAGCCGGCCCTTGTAGACCGCCCCGTGCGCGTGCGAGCAGTCCTCGATCACCGCCAGGCCCCGCTCGCGCGCCACTTTCAAGATGGGGTCCATGTCCGCTGGCAGGCCCCAGATGTGGGTCACCACCACGGCCTTTGTGTGCGGGCCGGCCTTCCGGCGAATCTCCGCCGGGTCAATGTGGAACGCCCCGCGCTTCACGTCGCACAGTACGGGTGTGCCGCCGGCGTGGAGGACCGCCGTGATGGCCGAGATCCAGTTGTGGTTCGCCGTCAGCACCTCGGCGCCGGGCCGCACTCCGACGGCGAAGAGGGCGGCGTGGATGGCCGACGTGCCCGACGAGAAGCCCACCGCGTGCTTCACCCCGAAGTGCTTCGCGTAGTCCACCTCCATCTGCCCGACGAAGCCGCCGCGGCCGCAGTCCGAGAGTTGCCGCTCCATCAGCGCCCGGACCGCCGCGCACACCTCCTCCTCGCCGATGACAGGATACGCCGGCCAAGGCAGCGTCACCGCCTTCGGTCCGCCCAGCAGCGCCAGCCTCGCCTTCATCCCCTGTCTCCTTCCTGAACTTCGCCCGGCGACCTCCCACCGCGGCACCTGCACTCTACCCATCTCGGCCGAAAAAGCAAGCCAGCCCGGCGGTTGACACCTGCACCCCGTTCCATTATGATCGGGGGCATGTCAGCGTCTCTCAGAGGGCGCCACGACTCATCCCCGTCCCTGCTTCTCAGCAATTCTCCCTCCGCGGGCGCCCGAGGCTCGCGGGGGATTGAGGTGTGTCATGACGACCTGCGACCTTTGCTTCGCCTGGGATTGCGACGGCGACGCGGATTTCGTTGACCTGCTCGACGAGGCCTGCCGCGAGGAACGCGTCTCGCTCCTCCAGGTCACACCGGCCAACCTGGAGTCGGTGCTTAAGTCTTTACAGGCTGGCGAGTTAGGCTTCCGGGCCTATTTCGACCGCGCGAGCGACGAGGAGCCCGGCTTCCTCCCCATCGCCGACTGGGCGCGCGCCCGCTGCTCGTGCCGCATCAACCCCCACGAGCACGCCGAACGGGCCTGGGACAAGGCGGCCATGCACGCCGCCCTCAGCACCGTGCTCCACACCCCGCCCACCCTCATCCTGCCCCCCTACCGCGAGCGGCCCGAGCTGCCGGGCCTCGACCTCGCCCCCCTGGGCCCCAGCTTCACCATCAAGCCGGCCTACGGCGGTGGAGGGGCCGGCGTCGTCACCTGCATCTCCCCCGACAGGATTCCCGCCGCTCGCCAGATGTTCCCTGATACCAAGTACATGCTGCAATCCCACATCGTCCCCGTCCGCCTTGATGGGCGGCCCGCCTGGTTCCGCGTCCTCTACGCCGCGGGCAAATACTACCCCTGCTGGTGGGACGACCAGACCCACGTCTACACCACCGTCACCTGCGCGGCCGAGGAGCACTACGGGCTTCGCCCCCTGCGCGGCATCGCCGAGACCATCGTCCACATCACCGGCCTCCACCTCTTCTCCACCGAAGTCGCCCTCACCCCCGAAGGCAAGTTCCTCGTCATTGACTACGTCAACAACCCCGTGGACATGCGTCCCCAGTCCAAGGCCCCCGACGGCGTGCCCAATCTGCTCCTCAAGTTCATCGCCCGCGACATCGCCCGCCTCGTCGCCCGCGAACTGGCCACGGCCAACCACGCCCCTGCCGCGGCGCCCTAAGCAGGAGGCGAATCAGATGCAGCCCGAGCCGCAGCGCGACAAGAGGGCAACGCGGCATGCGTGGGCCTGCCTGCTCCTCGGCCTCGTGGCGTGGCTCGGCGGCGCCTTCGCCATTGCCGTCTTGGCCACCCTCTACTTCTTCCGGCGAGCCAAAATCGCCTTCGGGATTGCGCTGGCCTCTGCCATTCTCTCTTTGCTCGCCCACGCATGCTACGCCTGGGTACTCAATGACACGCGGTATATCCGCAACAGGTATGTCAACATGGTCGCCCCTGGGCGGTGGCGCGCCTTGCTTCAGGCTTTCGACTGGTATGCCTTCACGCACGACGGACGTCTTCCCGAGGCCTCGCAATGGTGTGACGCTCTCTACCCTACGTGCGTCCGGAACAGAGACTGCTTCCAAGACCCGATGCGCATAGAGGATGCGCGGGACGCCCAGTTCTTCTACATCGGGGGGCTGATGTGCCTGATGGGCGGCCCGGTGATGCCGAGGTGCACCTGGGGCTTCAATGCGAAGCTGAGCAACGCCAAGCTGCGGGAACTCCCGCCTGACACCGTACTGTTCTTCGATGCGCGCGGGGGATGGAACCAGCACGGCTGCCCGCCCGATCTCGCCGGCCTCCACTGGAAACACAGCTCAAGTGACCCGTCCAGGGTCGTCGCGTTGGTGGTGTTCGTCAGTGGCCACCGTGGCGGAGGTACGCGGGAGGAGATCGAGAAGATGAGGTGGGAGCCATGACCCCGGCAGGAGTTGACCGGATGCCGCCGGTGCGACGCTGGAAAGCGGCCCTCGTTGGGTGGGGCGCCTTGCTGCTGGGCATCTCGGCACCCCTCGGCGGCGCCTTCGCGATCCCGGCGCTCGTCGCGGCCGTGGCAGGGCTGTGGTGGCTGCGGGGAAACCACGAACACGACCTTGCCAGGGGAAGTCTCAAGTTCGCCTTGGTCCTCGCGTGCTTCTGCCTTGTCTTCTATGCCGTCGTTGACTGGTGGCTCTTTGGCGAAGTTCGGACCAGTGGATTGCGTATGCGCTGCCGCAACAACATGGGCCAGATATGCAAGGCGCTCACCACGTATGCGATGGAAGGCGATGGGCGTCTGCCTGAAGCAGCCAATTGGTGTGACGCGCTCTACCCGAAGATGCTTCCGGACCCAAGTTGCTTCCGATGTCCCCAGTTGGCCAGGGATACCTGGAAGCCGAATATCTTCTTCATGGGAGGGCTGAAGCTCCTGCTCGGCGGCCCGTCGCTGCCTCGATGCACCTACGGCTTCAATGCCAAGCTGAGCGGCGCAAGGCTCAAGGACCTGCCGCCGGACGTGGTCCTCCTCTTCGAGACGCATGGCGGATGGAACCAGCACGGGGGCGCGTCGGCCGTTGTCCTGCGCCACTACGCGCATACGCAGGTTCTCTTCGCCGACTCGCATAAGGAGATGCGTACGCTCGAACGGATGACGGAATGGCGGTGGGAACCATGACAGTGTCCCAGCCGCTGGGTCGCACGGCAGCCCAGTCCCGAAGGGACAACGGGATCT
The DNA here is from genome assembly GCA_035527715.1 of Planctomycetota bacterium. Classification (GTDB taxonomy): domain Bacteria; phylum Planctomycetota; class PUPC01; order DSUN01; family DSUN01; genus DSUN01. The sequence goes on from DATKZY010000254.1 coordinate 51,058, forward strand.
AGCCGGCGGCTTCAGCCGCCGGAACGGGGCGAAGAAAGGGCCAGTCCCGAAGGGACGGCAGAACGAAAGACCCAGGAGGCCAGAACAGATGAAAGCCGCTGAGGGAACCATCGGCCGCGTGTTCGTGATTCGGCTCGAGGACGGCGACGTCGTGCCGGAGTGCATCGAGCGATTCGCCGAGGAAAAGGGCGTCAAGGTCGGCCACGTCGTCCTCATCGGCGGCATCGGCGGCGGCCAGGTGGTCGTGGGGCCGAGGCGGTCCGACGCGATGCCGCCCGACCCGATGCTGCTGCCGGTGGACGGCGCGCACGAGGTCGCCGCCGTGGGCGTCCTCGCCCCAAACGAGGCGGGGAAGCCGGTCCTCCACATTCACGGCGCCCTGGGGCGGTCGGGAGCCACCCTCACCGGCTGCCTGCGGCCGGGCGTCACCACCTGGCTCGTCGGCGAGGCCGTCCTCTACGAAATCCTCGGCGCCGCCGCGACCCGCGTGAAGGACGCGCAGACCGGCTTCAGCCTTCTCCAGCCGGTCGGCGAGGGTTAGAGCATCCGCCACGATGCCCGGCGGGTGAACACTGTAGGCGGGACGTCCCCGTCCCGCGACCCGGCATCTGGTCTCGCGGGATGGGGACGTCCCGCCTACAAGGGGAAGGTGTTGGAGGTCCCCTGCTGTGAGCTACAAAGACGGCTGGGCGGCGATGAACCTGGAGATGCCGCGCCGCATCCCGCGAAGCGAGTTCGACGCCGAGTGCCACTGGGAACTCGTCAAGGCCGTCACAGGCATCCCCGTGAGCGTCGAGAGCCCAGGCGACCTGAAGCAGAAGGCCCGCCTGGCCTTCATCCGCGCGTGGAACTACGACGTCGTCTTCGGCTGCCTCATCGGCCACGGCGAACTCGACGCCTGCCGCACCAACATGGGCCACGCCGTCTACGCCGCCGGCGGCATTGACTATGATGCGGACATCCGCTGCCCGTTCAAGACGCCCGAGGAGGTGCTCGCCTTCGACCCCTGGGCCGTCTACGGTCCTCGCGACAAGGCGGGGCTGACCCGCCGCTTCAACGAGCACTACCGCCGCCAGTGCGAGGCCCACCCCACCGCCGTCAACATGACCGGCATCTATGTGTCCTGCATTTCAGGACTTATCGCCATCTTCGGTTGGGACCTACTGCTCACCGCTACGGGCCTCGACCCAGAGGGCTTCGGCGAGGTGACCAACCGCTACGCCACCTGGGTCCGCCAATACTATGAGGCGCTGGCCGACAGCGAGGCCCCCGTCATCTACAGCCACGACGACATCGTGTGGACGAGCGGCGCCATCTTCCGCCCCGAGTGGTATCGCCGCTACGTCTTCCCCAACCTGCGCAGGCACTACGAGCCCCTCGTCGCCCGGGGCAAGAAGATCATCTTCGTCAGCGATGGCGACTACACGGAGTTCGTGGACGACATCGCGGCGTGCGGCGTGGCCGGCTTCTTCTTCGAGCCGCTCACCGACCTGCGCGTCCTCGCCGAGCGCTACGGAAAGACGCATGTCCTCATTGGGAATGTAGATACGCGCGTCCTGCTGAGCGGCTCGAAGGTGCGGATCCGGGCGGAGGTCGAGCGCTGCGTCGCGACCGGGCGAAGCTGCCCCGGCTACTTCATCGGCGTCACCAACATGATCCCCGCCAACACGCCCGTCTGGGCCGCTCTCTACTACAACGAGGTCTACGAGCGCCTCAGCCGCCGCTGAAGGCTACTCATCCTTCTTGGCATCGGGCTTCGGGGCCGGAGCCTTCGCGGGGGGCGGGGCGTCGAGGGATTCGAGGAGCTTGCGGGCCTCGGGGATGGATTCGCTGTTGGGGAATTTCTTGATCAGCTCGCCGCCGTAGTAGCGCACGCGCTCGGGGTTGCCAAGCTTGGCGTGGCACTCCATGACCTTGAGGAGGCTGGCCGCCCGCCACTTCTCGTAGGCGTAGGTGATCTCGACGGCGAGGAACTTCGCAATGGCGTCCTTGGCGTTGCCGCGCAGCAGGTCGCACTCGCCGAGACCGTACTGGGCGCGGGCGGCGAGGTCGCTCTTGGTGGCCGCGATGACCTTCTTGAAGGCGTCCTCGGCGTCGGCGTAGGCGCCGAGGTGCTGGCTGGCGAGGCCCACGCCGTAGACGGCGTCGAGCTTCATCTCGCCTTCGGGATACTTCTCCAGCGTGGCCTGGTATTGCTTGAGGGCGTCGGCCCACTTGCCGAGGGCCTGGTGGCACTGGGCGACCTGGTAGAGGGCGCGCTCCTCGTATTTCGGCTGGGGCTTGGCGTCGAGGGCCTTGCGGAAGGCGGCCAACGCGTCCTCGTGCTTGCCCTGCCTCTGGAGGAGGGTGCCGGCCATGTAGTGGGCTTCGGCGACGAAGGGGCTGTTCGGGGCCTTCGCGACGAGTTCGCCGAAGGCAGTGGCGGCCTCCTCGAACTCCTCGGCGTGGTAGCGGCTCCAGGCGAGCTTGTATAGAGACTTGGCCAACTCCTCGCCCTTCGCTGCTTTGGCGCAGGCTTCGTAGTGGGTGGCCGCCTCGGCGTATTGCTTGGCGTCGAAGGCGTGCTCGCCGAGGAGGAAGTGGGCGCTGGGGGCGAAGGTGCTCTCGGGGAAGTCCTCGAGCAGGCGGTTGAGGGCGGCGAGCCCGTCGTCGGCCTTGTTGAGCTTGAGATTCGCCCAGGCGAGGTCGTAGAGGGCGTCGTCGGTGAAGTCAGTCTTGGGGTTCTTGTCGAGGAATGCCTGGAGGGCCTTGGCGGCTTCGTCGAACTGGTCGGCGGCGTAGAGGGCGCTGGCGGCGCGGTAAGCGGCTTCGACGGCGAGCTTGTGGTTCGGGTAGTCGGTGCCGATCTGAGCGAAGAGCTTGGCCGCCTCGGCTGGCTGCTTCTGCTCCATGCGGATGGTGGCGGCGGCGAAGAGGGCCTGGGGGGCCAGATCGCTCTTGGGGTGCTCGGCGGCCACGGCGAGGAAGTCGGCAGCCGCTTTGTCCAGTTGTCCGAGCTTGCGTTGGCACCAGGCCAGGCCATCGCGGGCGCGGGCGGCCAGCTTGTGGTCGGGCGATTTCTCGAGGAAGGCGGAGAAGTGCTTGAGGGCCTCGTCGTATGCCTTGGTCTCGTAGAGGGCCTCGGCGAGGTGGAGCCGGGCCTCGGGCAGGCTGGCGTGGTCGGGGTGTTTCTCGACGAAGGACTTGAGGCGGCTGGCCGCCTCGGGGAAGCTCTTGCGGTTGAACTCGAGCAGGCCGAGGTCGAGGAGGGCGAGGACGGCGTAAGGGCTGTTGGGGTAATCCTTCAGGCAGCGGGCGTAGTGCTCGACGGCTTCGTCGGGCTTCTTCCCTTCGTCGGCGATGTGGGCGAGCAGGCAGAGGGCCTCGGGGGCGAGGTCGCTCTTCGGGTGGTCGGCGACGAGTTTCGTGAATGCCTTGGCCGCCTCGTCGGGCTCCTTCAGGTTGCGGTGGCACCAGCCGAGGCGGTAGAGAGTCCAGTCGGCCTTGTCGGCGGGCGGGCCGACCTCGAGGAGTCGGAGGAAGGTGGCCTTGGCGTCGGCATAAGCCTTGTTGGCGAACTGGAAGTCGCCGAGGGCGAAGAGCGTGGGCTTGAAGAGCGGGTGGTCGGGCTGGTACTTCTTGACGAACTGCTGGGCGGCCTCGATGGCCTCGGGGAGCTTGCCCTGGTCGCGTCGGCAGAAGGCTAGGGCGCTCAGGGCGTCGGCCGCGATGGGCGAATCGGGGTACTTCTCGACAACGTCGGTGTAGGCTCTCGCCGCCTCGTCGTGGCGCTTGGCGGCGAGGCAGGCCTCGCCGAGGCTGAACATCACGCGCGGCATGATGTCCTTGAGACTGGGGGCTATGAGCGATTCGGTGAATGCCGCGATGGCCTCGTCGGCCTTCTTGAGCTTCAGGAGCGCGTGGCCGCGGGCGTAGCGGGCCTTCTCGGCGAGGGCGGCCGCGGGCTTGCCGGCGAGCACCTCGTCGAATGCCTTGAGCGCGCCCTCGGCGTCGCCCGCGCACAGGAGGCTGTTCCCCGCGTCGTAGAGGGCCTGGGGCTTCTCCGGGCTGTCGGGGAAGCGGGTGACGACCTGCTGGAAGGCTTTGGCGGCCTCGGCGAACTTCTCCTGCTCGAAGCAGGCGCGGCCGATGCCCAGGAGCGCGTCGTCGCTGAAGTCGCCGGGGAACTCGTCGAGCACCTTGTTGAAGGCGGCGAGGGCGTCGGCGTAGGCTTCCTGCTCGAGGAGGGCCTCGCCGAGCTTGAGCTGCGACTCGGCGGCGACGGGCGACTTGGGGAACTGGGCGACCACGGCCCCGAACGCCTCGGCGGCGCCCTTGGGGTCCTTGAGCTGCATGCGGCACCAGCCGAGCGAGTAGTGGGCGTAGGGGATGTGCTGGTAGTCGGGGTAGCCGGCGATGAGCTGGGCATATGCCTTGGCGGCTTCGGCGTATCGCTTGAGCTTGTAGAGGGCCTCGCCCGCGCGGTGGAGGGCGTTGGGGGCGAAGGCGTACTTGGGCGACTTCGCGGCGAGGTCGAGGAACGCCCTGGCGCCCTCCGCGGGCTTGTCCCGCTTCAGATAGCAGTCGCCGAGCAGGTAGAGGGCCTTGGGCAGGTCCTCGGTATCGGGGAAGTCCTTGAGCAGGTGGTTGAAGGCGGCGATGGCGGCGTCGTAGCGTTTCACCGCGTGGAGGCACCAGGCCTGGCGATAGAGCGCGACGTCGGCGCTCTTGAAGTCGGGGTGGGCCTTCAGCAGCCGGGCGTAGGTGTCAACGGCCAGGTCGTATTCCTTGCGGGCCATGTAGCCGTTGGCGAGGTTGAACACCTCGTCGGCCTCGCCGGCGGGAGCGGGGGCCTTGGGCTCCTCGGCCGCTCCCGCCGCAAGGACGAGCAGGAGGAGGGCGAGCACCGTTCGGGTCAGGGAAGTCATGGTCCTTCCTTTCGCGTGGGCAGTGGGATGCAGAGTCTTTCATTGGTCAATGTAGCATGGGGACATGGTTGGTTCAACCTCATGAGGGCATGCAGGTGTGAAAAGGTGTAATTTCTTGTCGCCCGTCTGGCCCACGCGCCTGTCATTGTTGCCGGTCGAGCGGGTCTGGCGGCCGGCAACAATGGAGGAATGGGGGATAGCGAGCGAGGCAGTGGCTCGCCATAAGAAGCTGGCGCTACTGGACATGCGCGTATCCTGGCCCCCCCAGAGCCGGGCCCTCGCGGCCCGAAAGTGTATGTGTGCGCACCGGCAACAATGGGTGGAACGCCGTATGGGACAGCTATTGGCCGATTCACCATTGTTGACGCCCCTTTCCGGGCCGGCAACAATGGAGGCAGCACGTGAGCTTCCCGCAGGGTGGGGAGCTCGCGGGAGGTCGGCGACGAAAGTGGGGTTGCAAACGGCGGGATTTGCCCTATAATTCGCGCCATCGCTTTGAGGACGCCCGATGCCGCTCCCTGTGGGCAAGCTGCCGGCTGCCGCGCTCGCACGCCTCCTGGGCCTGTGCCGGGAGGACGCGCGGGTGCTCGTGCGCCCCGGGATCGGGCGCGACGCGGCGGCTCTGGCCTTCGGCGACCAGGTGGTCGTCGCCAAGTCGGACCCCATCACGTTCGCCACCGACCGCATCGGCTGGTACGCGGTGAACATCAATGCGAACGACATCGCGTGCCTGGGCGCCACGCCCCGTTTCTTCCTCGCCACGCTGCTCCTGCCCGAGGGGAAGGCGACCGAGGAAATGGTGGAAACCATCTTCCGCGACGTTGCGGCCTCGTGCGAGGCCCTGGACGTGACGCTGTGCGGCGGCCACACCGAGGTCACGTACGGCCTGGACAGGCCGCTCGTCGTCGGCCACATGCTCGGCGAGGTGGCCCGCGGCCGCCTCGTGACCAACGACCGCAGCCGCGCGGGCGACGACGTGCTGCTCACGAAAGGCATCGCCATCGAGGGCACGGCCCTCATCGCCCGCGAGAAGGCGGCCGACTTGCGCGGCGCCGTGGATGCCGCGGCGCTCGAGCGAGCGGCCGGCTACCTCGACCGCCCCGGCCTGAGCGTGCTCCCCGACGCGGCAGCCGTCTGCCGCGCCGCGCGACCGCACGCGCTCCACGACCCCACGGAGGGCGGGCTGGCCACGGGGCTGCACGAGCTGGCCGACGCCGCGCGCCTCGGCATCGAGGTCGAGGCCGAGGCCATCGCCGTCTTCCCCGAAACCCAGGCGCTCTGCCGCCACTACCGGCTGAACCCGTTGGGCCTCATCGCCTCGGGCGCGCTCCTCGCCGTGACGGCGCCCGCCGACACGCCGAAGGCGCTCGAGGCCCTCGCCGCCGCGGGCATCGCGGCGCGCCGCATCGGCCGCATGGTGCCGCGGGACCAGGGCGTGACCATTCGGCGCGGGGGACAGGTCGAGCCCCTCCCGCGCTTCGATTCCGACGAGGTGGCTCGGCTGTTCACGGGGTCACATCTTCATTTCGCACTTGGCGGCTAAGTGCCAAATGAAGATGTGACCCCACGCCCGCGAAACACGCGAAAGGAGGACAGGAGAGAGCAAGACCGCGAGGAGGTGAGAGAATCTGTGACCATTCGCAGCCCGCGGCCACGGTCGAGGCGACACGTGGACATCGGGTAACAAACAGCGAACGCCGAAGGCGCTCGGTGCCTCGCCGTCCGGTGTTTGATATTCGATGACGCGTCCCCCGCTCCCGACCCGCCACGGCAAAGGAGGAGATGCGTCTGTGAGATTCTGCCTGAACCCGATTACGCTCGGGGAACGCGACTTCGTGGTGTCCATCGAGGCGAGTGCGAAGGCGGGCTTCCGCGCCGTCGAGCTGTGGCTGCCCCACGTCGAGAAGTTCCTCGCCGACGGCCATTCGCCGGCCGAGGCCCGCGCGGTGCTGAAGACCAACGGCGTCGAGGCCGCGGGGGCCTGCTACGTCGCCGGCCTCCTCACCTCGACGGGCGAGGCGAAGCGCAAGGCGTTCGACGCCGCCAAGGCCCGCTTCGAGCTGTGCCAGGAGCTGGGCGCCAAGACCATCGTCTGCGTGGGCGACGGGCCGGCCGCCCCCACCCTCGACGACTATCACAGCGCGGCCGAACAGGCCCGCGAGGTGTGCGATCTGGCCACGAGCTTCGGCATCACCGTCGCCCTGGAGTTCGTCGCCGGCTTCCCCTTCATCGGCACCCTCGCCACGGCGGCCAAGGTCGTGAGCGATGCCGACCACACGCACCTGGGCATCCTGTTCGACTGCTTCCACTTCTGGACGGGCCGCAGCAAGATGGAGGACTTCAGTCGCCTCCGCGGCGCGCCCATCGCCTTCGTCCACCTCAACGACGCCCGCGACCTGCCGCGCGAACTCCTCCGCGACAGCGACCGCGTGCTGCCCGGCCAGGGCTGCTTCCCGCTCCGCGACATCGTGCGGCAGATCGAGCAGACGGGCTACGACGGCTACTGGTCGCTCGAGCTGTTCAACCCCGAGCTCTGGGCCGGCGACCCCTTCGAGGCCGCGGCCCGGTGCCACCAGGCCTGCGAGCAGTTTGCGGCGGGCCTGTGAGCTGTCGGGAATGGGACATATGGGACATATGGGTCCCATCCGTCCCATGCGTCCCATAGGTCCCATCCCCCAGAGCAGGGGGCCAACGCGTATGCCCCGCACCCTCATCGTCCTCGCCACCTACAACGAGCGCGAGAACCTGCGCCCGTTGATCGAGGAGATCCTCGGCTTGGGGATCCCCGACCTCGACATCCTGGTGGTGGACGACCATTCGCCCGACGGCACGGGACAGATCGCCGACGAGCTGGCCGCGGCCCACGCCAACATCCGCGTCCTCCACCGCGCGGGCAAGCTCGGACTCGGCACGGCCCACGTCGCCGCCATGCGCCACGCCATCGAGCAGGGCTACGACTTCGTGGCGACGATGGACGCCGATTTCTCGCACCCCCCGCGCTACCTGCCCGACATCCTTGCCCGCGCGGGCGATTGCGACCTCGTGATTGGCTCGCGCTACGTGCCCGGCGGCGGCGTGCGCGACTGGGGACGCCTCCGCCGCCTGATGAGCTGGGGCGCCAATGCCTACGTTCGCCTCCTCCTCGGCCTCAAGCCGCGCGACTGTAGCGGCGCCTACAAGTGCTACCGCGTGGCGACGCTGCGGCGGGTGGACCTCGACGGCATCGTGGCCAAGGGCTACGCGTTCCAGGAGGAGATCACCTGGCGGATGCAGCTCGCCGGCGCCCGCATCGCCGAGGTGCCCATCGTCTTCGAGAACCGCCGCCTCGGCCGCACCAAGATGTCCCTCCGCGAAATCGCCGGCCTCTTCACCACCGTCCTGCGCCTCCGCTGGCGCAAGCTCACCGGCCGGATTCGCGCGGCCCAGGCGGCGCACGACCCCAAGGCCTGATACTGAGGTGGAACATGGGACAACGAGCGACAACCTGTGGGCGAGTCCTCGCCGCATTCCTTCTCTCGGGGCTTCGGGGCGGCCTGGCGGCCGAGGCGCCCGCTCAGGGAGGGGAACTGCTCAAGGCTGTGCGGGCCTATGCCGACGCGATGCTCGAGCACGGGCGCGACACGTATGGAGCCGAGCACTCGCCGCTGTTCGCCGAGGCGCTCGACCGCAAGACCTTCAAGCTGCTCGAAGGCGACGCCCTGAAGAAGGCGGCGGGCATCAGCCGCGCGGCCTGGGGCATCCGGCCCGGCGACCGCATGCTCGCCGGCGGCAACCCGCAGCACTGCCAGAACCTCTACCAGGCGCTCTACGCCCTCACCCAGGCCACGGGCGAGGCGAAGTACGCCGCCGAGGCCGACGAGTCGCTCAAGTGGTTCCTCGAGCACTGCCAGAGCCCGGCCACGGGCCTCTTCTGCTGGGGCGAGCACGCGGGCTGGGGCTTCCTCACCGAGAAGCGCCTCGCCACCTCGCAGGGCAACACCCACGAGTTCTACCGCCCCTGGGTGCTCTGGGACCGCTGCTGGGAGCTGGCGCCCGAGCCCTGCCGCAAGTTCGCCCTCGGCCTCTGGGAGCACCAGATCGGCGACCAGAAGGCGGGCGACTACTCGCGCCACGCGGCCATTGACCGCCACGGCCCCGGCACCGAGGCCCCCTACGCCCGACACGGCGGCTTCTACATCGAGACCTGGGCCGTCGCCTACGCGAAGTCCAAGGACCCCGTCTTCCTGAAGGCCATCGAGTCCGTTGCCGGCGCGCTGGAAGCCGCCCGCCGCGACCAGGGCATGCTCGTCTCCGGCTCGAAGAAGAAGGGCGGGCGCACCTTCAGCGACATCTCGCTCGCCATCTCGCTTTGGAACGCAGCGGCCAGCGTGCCCGACGACCTGGCCGAGAGGCTGCGCGCCCAGGCACGGGCCAACGACGAGGCGTTCGCCAAGGCCCGCGCCGCCGCGAAGCCCCAGCCCACGCTCGACCCCGTGAAGGCGAACCTGTGGTCCAGCGGCTACGGCGGCTCGGGCGGGGAGGTCGCAGGCAGGGCCAACGTCGCCATGCTTCGCTGGCGCCAAGTCAAGCTCGATGCCTATAGGGGCCTCGTGCTCGACTCCGCCGCGCGCTATCTCGATGGCGAGATTGGCCTGGGCTACCCCGTGCATCCCGGCACGGTGGGCAAGGCCATCGTGCTGATGCTCAACGCCCACGAGCTGACGGGCGAGGAGAAGTGGCTCACGCGAGCCGACCACCTGGCGAAGGAGGCCGTGCGGCTGCTCGTGGGCGATGGATGCCCCCTCCCCCGCGCGGCCCACTGCTACGACCACTACGAGGCGGCGACCGACGCCGACACGCTGATGATGGCCCTGCTCCAGCTCTGGGCGGCCCGGCAGAAGCCGGCCGTGGAGCTGCCGCTGACCTACTGCGATCGCTGAAGGAGGCCGATGGTGAAAGCCGTTTGTTCCGCATGGCTGGCAGCAAGCCTCTTTGTCGCTGCGCAGGCAGGAGAACCCGCACAGGAGGCGGGCAACGTCCTCGCCTGGCTCCGCGTGGAAAAGAGCATCGAGGCGGGTGAGGAGCTTGACGGCGTGCCCTACATCTGGCTCGGGCGGGCAGACATCAGCCTCACGATTGACGTGCCGCCACAGCCGGGCCACGTGCTCGAGCTGTCGTGGGGCTCGAAGAACGACACCCGCGAGGGCGTGGCGACGATCAACGGCCAGCAGGTGAAGCTCCGCGCCGGCGGCTACACGGGCTTCAAGCCCCTCCTCGTCCCCATCCCCGACAAGGTGGCCGGCCAGCGCTACGAGATCACCCTCGCCCACGCCGGGGAGAAGGCAGGCTTCATCTCGGGTGTCCGGCTGCTGGGCAAGGACAAGGTCGCCGCTGAGCCGCCTCCCGACCCGAAGGCTCCCGCCCACAAGGTCGCGCTCAAGCTCGCCGTGAGGGCGTTGCCGACAGGGCCGCCGCAGGGCGAGGCGTTCCCTGAGATGCAAAAGGTCTGGGACACCGCCCACCCCGCCCCCACGACGCCCCTGCCCGACGCGAAGCAGGAGGCGGCGTTCCGCCTCGCCGAGAAAAACGGGCGGCTCGCCAACGAGATGCTCTACCGCTGCCGCAAGTTCGTCGAGGGCTGGCTGGCCCAGGCGGACCCGAAGACCGGCCTCATCCCCCGCAACCTCGGCGGCAGCCGCGACCAGTGGGTCATCAAGGACTCAGCGGCCGACAACTATCCGTTCATGGTCCTCACGTCGGCGCTCACGGACCGCGCGCTCTTCGAGGGGCGCATGCTCGACATGCTCCGCACCGAGGCGAAGCTCACGAGCCGTCTCGACCGCCTGGCCGACGACTGGAGTTTTTCCAAGCAGGCATTCGTCCGCGACGCACCCAACCTCCAGGCCATCATCTTCGGCTCGTCCGAGTACGTGAAGGACGGTCTCATTCCCCTCACCGAGTGGCTCGGCCCCAGCCCGTGGTGCGACCGGATGATCGGCCTCCTCGACGACCTCTTCAAGCACGCCGAGGTCAAGACCCCCTTCGGCGATATCACGACCACCAACGTCGAGGTCAATGGCGACCAGCTCCAGGCCCTCTCCCGCGTCTTCTGGATGACGGGCGACAGGAAGTATCTCGAATGGGCGATCCGCATCGGCGACTACTACCTGCTCGGCGACAACCACCCGACGCGGAACTTCGCCAGCCTGCGCCTGCGCGACCACGGCTGCGAGGTCGTCTGCGGCCTCAGCGAGCTCTATCTCGCCGTCGCCCACGCGATGCCCGAGAAGAAGAAGGCATACGAAAAGCCCATCCACGAGATGCTCGACCGCATCCTCGAGGTCGGCCGCGACCCGCGCGGCATGCTCTACAACGCCATCAACCCCAAGGCCGGCACCCACGACAAAGGCATCTGCGACACCTGGGGCTACAACTACAACGGCGTCTACACCGTCTGGCTGCTCGACAAGACCGAGGCCTACCGCGACGCCATCCGCCACGTGCTGAAGCACCTGCCCGAGATGACGAGCTATCACTGGGGCTCGGCCGACGAATACGCCGACTCCATCGAGGGCGCCATCAACCTCTACAACCGCGAGCCAGTGCCCGAGGCCACCGAGTGGATTGACAGCGAGATCCACGACATGTGGCGCGTGCAGAAGCCCGACGGCATCGTCGAGGGCTGGCACGGCGACGGCAACTCGGCCCGCACGGCCATCATGTACGCCCTGTGGAAAACCCAGGGCATCACCGTGCAGCCCTGGCGCGAAGACGTCCGCCTCGGCGCCGTGCTGCTTGCCGATTCCGAGTCACGCGTCACGCGTCACGCGTCAGGGAGGCTCTGCATCAGCCTCGTCGCCGCCAAGCCCTGGGAGGGCAAGCTCGTCTTCGACAAGCCGCGCCATAAGCTCAACATGCACATGCCCATGGACTACCCCCGCATCAACCAGTTCCCCGAGTGGTTCGTTGCCGAGGCCGACCGGCGCTATACTATCCGCAACCTGGCGACAGGCAAGGAATCGGCCCGCGCCGGCAAGGAGCTTCAGGACGGCATCCCCGTTGTCCTGGAGCCGGGCGTCGAGCTTCGGCTCGCCGCCGGCATCCAGAGCGAGTAGAGAAGGGATAGCTCAATGACTCGTCGGCTGTCTTGCTTCTCTGGCCTTGGGGGAATCGCGATGTTCGTCCTCGGCTGCACGCGCGTGCCGGCGGGCCTGACGCCGGTGGCGGGGTTCGACAGCCAGCGCTACCTGGGCACGTGGCACGAGATCGCGCGACTCGACCACTCGTTCGAGCGCGGCCTGACCAACGTGTCGGCCGAGTACACGGCGCGGCCCGACGGTGGCATCACCGTGGTCAACCGCGGCTACGACCCGGCGGCGGGCAAGTGGCGCCAGGTGCGCGGCGTGGCGCGCTTCCGGGGCGACCGGGCGGTCGGCAGCCTGCGCGTTTGCTTCTTCTGGCCCTTCTGGGGCGGCTACCACGTCATTGCCCTCGACGAGAAGGACTATCGCTACGCGCTAGTCGCCGGCCCGTCGCGGTCCTACCTGTGGATTCTCGCGCGCGAGCCGAAGCTTGCGCCCGACGTTTACTCCGGCCTCGTGGCCAAGGCCAAGGAATGGGGCTTCGCGACCGAGAAGCTGATCCGCGTGGAACACGACAGGAGATGAGAGTGGACGCACGAAGGTGGATGGCTGTCCGCAGGGCCGTCGTTGCGTGTGTGGCCATCTGCCTGTTCGCGGGCTGGGCCAGCGGCGCGGCGTTCATGAAGTGGGAGGATGCGGGCAAGGGCCTGCCGCTTGGGGAGAAGGGCGGCGTCCGCGAACTCGCCGTCGGCGGCTCGCCGCCGCTCCTGTTCGCCATCGTGGATGGCGTTGGGCTGCTCAAGTCAACGGACACGGGCAATTCGTGGGCAGCCGTCGAGGGCGATGCGGCCTGCCTGAAGGAGCCGTACGCCGTGGCCGTGGCGCCGGACGGCAAGGCCGCCTTCGCGGCTTCGGCCACGCCGAAGACGGGGCTGTGGCGGAGCACCGACGGCGGCAAGTCGTGGGCGAAGTGCGGCGATGCCGCCAAGGGCATGGCCTCCGACGACGTCGAGTGGATCACGGTCTACGAGAAGGACCCGAAGCTCGTGCTGGTCGGCCACCGCGCGGGCAAGGCCGTGTCGGTGAGCGCCGATGGCGGCGACACGTGGGCGGCGAAGGCCATCGGCGCCGACGTCAATGCCCAGTTGCCCTTCTTCGCCAGCGACACCCGCTGGCTGCTCGCCTCGCGCAAGGACGGCGCGATGTTCACCACCGACGACAGCGGGAACACCTGGACGAAGGCCAAGGGCAACGTCGGCATCTTCCCCGGCCCGCTCCCCGTCATCCAGACGGGCGATTACCTCTTCTCGTCCGTCCACCACGGCACGAACAAGAGCACCGACGGCGGGAAGACGTGGGCCTACACGATGGAGCGCCACGCCCGCGTCATCGGCACGCTGGGGCCGCTGCTCGTCCGCGAGGACCGCGAGGCCATCTACGGCCGCGAGGCCCGCGCGATGACGGTGATGCTCAGCAGCGACTTCGGGAACTCGTGGCAGGACGTGACCTGTGCCCTGCTCGACCTCATCCCCGAGGCGCGGCGCAGCCAGGTGGTTATCGAGAACAAGGTGGACCCCTTCGCCCACGTCCGCTTCGCCACGGCGTGGGCCGCCACGCCTGATGGCCAGCTCGGCTTCCTCGGGCTCGGCAAGGCGGGGCTGTTCCGCGGGCGGCTGATGTGGTCGAAGGGCGGCCCCATCCTCGGCGGCGAACGCCTCTCGCCCCCCGCCATCCTCGAAGGCGACACGAAGACGACGGGGGCCATCGCGGTCACCGCCGCGGCCAAGTTCGGCAACCTCAAGCGCGTGTTCGCTGACCTGAGCGCCATTGGGGGCAGCGACATCGAGCTGCTCGACGACGGCCAGCAGGGGGACGGCGCCGCGGGCGACCGCGTCTACGGCGGCTCCTTCCGCCTCGCCAAGGGCGTGGCCGCCGGCCCCAAGGCCCTCGGCCTCATCGCCGAGGACGATGCCGGCCGACTCAACTCCCTCGTCGTGCAGCTCAAGGTGGCCAGCATCGCGGAGAAGAAGACCGTGTGGGACGGCGACAAGTTCGCCCACGGCCTCGGCTGGGCCGCCCCGCAGACGCCCCTCATCTACGTCAAGCCCCAAACCGACGAGGCGAAGAGCGGCAAGGTGGCTTTGGAGTTCCACGGCGACGGCGCCGGCTGGATGGGCGGCGGGTGGAACTGGCACGGCTGGTACCCCGAGAACTCCGGCACCGACATCACGGGCTTCCGAAACGTCTCCTTCTCGATCAAGGTCCTCGGCGACAGCCCCGGCGGCCTCTCCATCAAGCTCAACAACTCGGCGAATCGCAAGACCACGAAGGACGCCTCGGTCGGCGATTACTGCCCCGACCTCGCCGACGGCCAGTGGCACGAGATCGTCATCCCCCTCGTGGACCTCTACGGCGACAAGACCGAGTTCGACCCGCGCAAGGCCTGGGAGCTGGACTTCGACTCCTGGGAGCCGAAGCAGCGGAAGTTCTCGGTCTACATTGACGACATCGGCTTCGACAACCGCCCCGTCCGCGCCCATTCCGTCTGGGTGCGGCTGCCCGAGGAGCGCCAGGCGGCCGCACTCGCCAAGGGCGCCGAGGTCACCGCGACCGTGGACGTTGCGGCGGAAGGCACCCCGATCAGCCCCTGGATCTACGGCGCGGCGATGGCCAACCGCGAGCTGGCCAAGGAGATGGGCCTCACCATCCTCCGCGCCGGCGGGAACCCCGTCTCACCCGTCAACTGGAAGAAGGGCTTCGGCTCCAAAGGCTCCGACTGGTTCTACCAGAACGAGGGCACCGAGGGCCCGCCCGAGAAGAGCTGGCTCGTCACCTTCCACGCCGCGAATAAGCCGTACGGCTTCGAGTCGTGCCTCACCATCCCCATGATGGGCCGCGTCGCCAAGGACGGCACATCCGTCGCCTTCGACACCCGCAAGTATCCCGACCAGACGGCGTGGGCCGGCCAGTCGCAGCCCACCGACCGCCTGCCCCACGCGGGCAGCGGCGTGCAATACGTCCGCGACGAGAAGGGCAACTTCGTCCTCGACGCGAAGGGCAACAAGAAAACCCGCCTCATCGAGCCGAACCCCGACGACACGTCGGTCGAGCTGCCGCCCGAGGAGCAGGCTGACATGCTCCGCTTCATCATCGAAAAGCTCGGCTGCGGCACGGCCGACAAGGGCGGCGTCCGCTTCCTGTGCCTCGACAACGAGCCGTGCATCTGGCACTCCACCCACCGCGGCATGCACCCCAAGGGCTGCTCCTACGACGAACTGTGGGAGCGCACGAAGACCTATGCGTCGCTCCTGAAGAAGATTGACCCCAAGGTCCAGATCGCCTTCGGCACCTTCTTCGGCTGGACCGCCTACTTCTACTCCGGCCTCGACATGCAACTCGTCAGCCAGGGCAAGGGCACGTGGGACGACCCGCCCGACCACGTGGCCCACGGCCGCGTGCCCCTCACGAAATGGCTCCTGAAGAAGCTCGCCGAGCACGAGAAAGCCACCGGCCAGCGCCTCGTGGACATCCTGGACTGGCACTTCTACCCCCAGACCGGCATCTACATGGCCGGCAAGCGCGGCGACCCGCAGTTCATGGAGGCCCGAGTCGAGGAGACCCGCGTCCTCTGGGACCCCACCTGGAAGGACCCGACCTGGATGGGCAAGGAGACGGACAAGGTGATCAGACTCGTGCCCCTGATGCGCGAGTGGGTGGCCGAGTGCTATCCCGGCCTCCAGACGGCCATCGGCGAGTACAACTTCGGCGGCGACGAGGACCTCTCCGGCGGCATCGCCCAGGCCGAGATCCTGGGCATCTTCGCCCGCGAGGGGCTCGACTACGCCCTCTACTGGTTCGCCCCCGCGCCCAACAGCCCCAGCTACTTCGCCTTCAAGATGTTCCGCAACCCCGACGGCCAGCACACGGCCTTCGGCGACCGCTGCCTGCCCGTCGCCGCGAGCGCGCCCTTCGACGTCTCGGTCCACACCGCCCGCGACTCGAAGACCGGCCGCCTCACCTTCGTCCTCATCAACAAGCGTGTAGCGAAGGACGCCCGCGTCCGCCTCAAGCTCAGCAAGCCCGTCGCTGAGCAGGAGGTTGCCTTCTACGAGTACTCGGCCGCCGACCGCTTCGCCATCGGCCAGCTCCCCGCGCGCAAGCTCTCGGGCGACACCCTCGACATTCCGCTCCCCGCCTTCAGCGTCGTCCGGTTCGACTTGAGGCCCTGACCTGAACCTGTAATGCTGAAGTGATACGCGTCAGAAATCGGTTCCCTCGCGCAGCCGTTTCACCTTCTCGTGGTCCGCATTGCCCTCGAACGTGAGCTTGCCGCCGCGCTTGACGAAGCGGCGCAGCGGGGTCAGATCCCCCACATTGCCGCAACGCCAGAGGGTCACGTTGGCAAGGCGCGGCAACTTCGCCAGGGGCGACAGGTCGGCCAGCCCCTCGCATTCGCTGAAGGAGACTTCGGTCAGGTTGGCGAGAGCCGAAAGGGGCGAGAGGTCGCGAATGCCCGGGCAACTGGAAATGTGGATGCTGGTCAGCTCCGGGAGTCGGGCGAGCGGCGCAAGCCCCGTCACATCGGGCAGATTGTGGATTGACAGGCTCCTCAGTTCCCCCATTCGTTGAATTGGCGCGAGATCGTCCACGGTTGTGGCCGAGAAGAGGGAGAACTCGGTAAGATTTGCGAGCTTGCTGAGCGGCGCGATGTCGCGAAGGTTCGGGGCCTCGGCAAGCAGCAATTTCTCCAGACTCGGCAGATCACCGATGGGTCCGATGTCGCGGACCTGGCGCATGTCGCGCAACCAGAGCGTCTCCAGGTTGCGCAAGGCGGCGAGAGGCGTGAGGTCGGCGATGGTGCTGAGGCCGTAGATGCTCAGCTCCCTGAGGCCCTTGAGCCGGGCCAGGGGCGTCAGAGTGGTAAGTTTCGATTCCTCACCGCCGGCATGAAAGTGGAGCTTCGTGAGGGCCTCGAGTTCGCCGAGAGCGGAGATGTCCGTCAGCGTGTGGTGGGCCCCGATTGTCAGGATGGCGAGACGCTTGAGTGTAACAAGGGCAGCAAGGCTGCGGACTCCCCAGGGCCTGCCTAGGTCCAGCCGCTCCAGTTCGGTCAGCGCGGACAATGCGCTGAGGTCCCCCTCCTTGGGCGGCACACCGAGAGAAAGGGTGTGGAGGTGAGTGAGCTTGGCTAGCGGCCCCAGATCCGCCGCGGCGAAGCGCCCGCCCAGGGCGAGCGACCTCACGCGGGCCAGCTCGGCGAGCGGCCTGAGATCCTCCACTTCCTTCATCTGCGCCCGGGCCCGGTTGTCAGCCCCGTCTATTATCATTCCCATGGGAGTGGGACTGAGTTCCAGGCTGAGCGCCGTCAAGCCTGTGAGGCCCTTGAACAGCTCTGCATCGGGCACCCACGAGTGAGCGTACACAGACAGGGCGGACAGGCCGGGGCATCGCGCGATAAAGGGGGCAAGGCCCTCAAAACCATCGCCTTGGGCGACGAGCGCGACATCAATCTCTTTCGGAATGGCGGGCAGGTCTTTGAGAGTCGGCGCGTCGCAGGTGATCGTGAGCGGCGTCACCCGGCGCGCAATGGCGTCCTTGAGCGCCTCCAGGCCGCCGGGCTGGCTCGCCGCCACGCCGCCGAGACGCGCGGGCGCGGCATCAATGCGGACCGAGAAAGTCGGCCCCTTCTGCTCGATCAGCAGTTCCTTGCCCTCACGGTACAGGTAGAACATGGGGATGTCGTAGGCGATCGGCACGAAGTCCCCGGGCGCCAGCGTCTGCTTCCAGTTCCTCCTGGCATCACGGATCGTGACCTCGGCGAGCCCCGGGACGTGTTCGGCCGCGGCTGCTGTGGCGGGGCTCGCCGCAGCCGCCAGCAGGACGAGAAGTGCACAGGAACAACCGAAAGTGCGAGCGGCGCTCATGGGTCTCCGCCACCGAATGGGGTGTCCGCCCATCATTATTGCGCCGAGCCCGGCTGCTGTCAATAGCGCGCAGGGCGCCAGTGGGAAGGCGGCCGCTCGCCCGGCTTCGGGCCTCCCTCCCCCCCCCCCCATCTCGACCACCCCCCTTGTTGCGCAAGTGGTCGAGATGGCGCGAGATGGGGGCCATAGTCCAGGGCGCCAAGGAGGGGGACCGTGCGCGCGCCGCATCACGCGCTTGCATGGGCCGGCGAAGCTCGTATACTGGAGGCGTTGCCAGTTCGCCCGTTGTGCATCGGCAAGGAGACAGGACATGTCGAGGACCAGGCAGGTAACGCGACGACGCTTCCTTGGCCGCGCGGCGGCCGCCGCCGCCATCGCCCCGGTGGTGATGCGCTCCACCGCCTTCGGCGCCAACGACCAGTTCGCCATGGGCTTCGTCGGCATGGGCGGACAGGGCCGCGGCGACATGGGCGGGTTCCTCGGCTTCAAGGAGCTTCGCGCCGTCGCCGTGTGCGACGTGCACGAGGCTCACCGCGAGCAGGCCAAGAGCTCCGTCAACTCCCGCTACGGCAACAACGACTGCAAGGCCGTGAACGACTTCCGCGAGATCACCGAGGACCCCAAGATTGACGCCGTCTTCTGCGCCACGCCCGACCACTGGCACGCCATCATCACCGTGAGCGCGTTGAAGAACGGCAAGGACGTCTATTGCGAGAAGCCCGAGACCCTCACCGTCCGCCAGGGGCGGGTCATGATCGAGACGGCCCGCCGGTATGGCCGCGTCTTCTCCGGCGGCAGCCAGCGCGTGTGGCAGGACTACAATTGGTACCACCGCGTCATGTGGGGCGGCGCGGCCGGCAAGCTCCAGGAGGTCTACGTCAACATCGGCGGCCCCTCGGGCGACTGCTACCTGCCCGCCCAGCCCGTGCCAGCCGGCCTCGACTGGGACAGGTGGATCGGCCCCGCCCCGTGGCGGCCCTACAACAAGGGGCTGCACCCGTTCACCTGGCGCAGCTACCGCGACTATTCGGGCGGCAACATGACCGACTGGGGCGCCCACCACATGGGCGGCGCCCTCTTCGCCGCCCAGTTGTACGACCAGCCGCTGCCCGTCGAGGTCATCCCGCCCGACGGCAAGGAATACAAGCAGCTCACCTACAAGTACGCCAGCGGCGTCCAGTTGCACCTGGGCGGCGCGTGGGACGGCCCGCTCGGCTTCAAGGGCACCCTCGGCGAGGTCCCCGAGCGCGGCAAGCCCCGCATCCCGGCGCCCCCCACCCCCATCCAGGGCTACCGGGGCAGAGGCGGCATCTTCGGCGACTTCGTCCACTGCGTCCGCACCCGCCAGCGGCCCTTCCGCGACATCGAGATTGCCCACCGCGCCGTCGCCACCTGCCACCTTGGCAACATCGCCTTCTGGCTCCGCCGCCCGTTCAAGTTCGACCCGGAGAAGGAAGAGATCGTCGGCGACCCCGAGGCCAACCGCTGGATCGACCGCCCCATGCGCGCGCCCTGGACCCTCTGACCCCCGCGCGTTGAGCAGCCGGGGCGCCAGAAAAGTAGGGGATTGAGGTTTGGCCCCTCAAGCCTCAGGCCCCTTGCGTTCAATATGAAAAGCGAGCGGCCCCCGGCCAGCGGCGGCTCGCTCCATCGCTTGCATTGTCGTGCCTGCCGCAGAATGCTCGGCGCTCAGCGCCGCCACCTCGACGGAAGGAGAACGTGCCATGTCGAGTCGTCGTCTCAGTCCACGGTGGGTCGTCGCCCTTGCCGCGCTGGCCGTGTCCCTCGCTGTTGCTCGGACGAGCGCGGCAGCGGAGGGCGCCGTGAAGGTCTTCATCCTGGCAGGGCAGTCGAACATGGAAGGCAAGGCCCCAAACACCTTGCTGGATTGCCAGGCCGAGGCGCCGGAGACCAAGGACCTGTTCAAGCACCTCCGCAAGGACGGCAAGTGGATCGTCCGCGACGACGTGTTCATCAAATACCTGGATCGCAAGGGCCCGTTGACGATCGGCTACGGTTCGCCCGGCCGCACCGGCGCGGAGCTGGAGTTCGGCTGGATGATGGGCGACCGCTTCGACGAGCCGGTGCTGCTGATCAAGGCGGCGTGGGGCGGCCACTCGCTGGTCAAGCTCTTCCGCTCGCCGTCGGCGGGCCTTCCGGCCGACGCGGTGCTCGAGAAGGAACTCGCGCAGGCGCAGGACCGCGTCAAGAAGAACAACGAGAAGCAGAAGAAGAACGATCCACTTCCGACGATGGACGACATCAAGAAGCCCTACGGCTCGTCGTACCGCAACATGATGGCCGAGGTGAAGGAGGCGTTCGACAGCTACGAGACGATGTTCCCGGCGCTGAAGGGCAGGAAGCTCGAGCTGGCCGGGTTCGCCTGGTTCCAGGGCTGGAACGACATGTACGGCGGCGCCGAGAACGAGTACGCGTCGAACATGAAGCACTTCATCCAGGACGTGCGCAAGGACTTGGGCGCGCCGGCTCTGCCGTTTGTGATCGCCGCCATGGGCCAGAACGGATCGAAGCCGGCTGCCGGCGCGATGCTGGCGGTGCGCGAGGCGCAGATGGCGATGAACGACGTGCCGGAGTTCAAGGGCAACGTCAAGGCGTTCCGCACGGACGTGCTGGTGGATAAGGCGGCCGAGGAGCTGTACCCCACCTGGAGCAAGAATGTCGAGCAGTGGAAGAAGACCGGGGGGGATCGCGCATACCACTACCTCGGCAGCGCGATCTGGTTCAACCGCATCGGCCACGCGATGGGCGAGGCCATGCTGGAACTGCTCGGCAAGCGAACCGGCCATTGACAGAGGGTCAGGCACGGAACAGGAGTTGGGCGATGGACATGGAGTTGCTCAAGCGCGTCTGTAACGCCCCAGGGGTGCCGGGGTACGAGGACGAGGCCCAGGCCGTGGTGATGGAGACGCTGCGCGGGAGTTGTGGCGAGGTGCGCCGCGACCGGCTGGGCAACGTCATCGGCCTGAAGAAGGCCACCAGGCCGCCCTCCGACGGCATGCCGCGCAAGGTCGTGCTGGCCGCCCATGTGGACGAGATCGGCATGATGGTGAAGCACATCGACTCCAACGGCTTCATCCGCTTCGAGCCCATGGGCGGGCTCAACGCGCAGGTCATCGTCTCTCAACGGGTCGTGGTCCATGGCCGCAAACCCGTGGGCGCCGTCGTCGTGCCAGACACACGGGCCGACAGCAAGGACAAGGTGACGAAGGTAGAAGAGGCGTACCTCGACACCGGCCTGCCTCGCGATGCCCTGTGCGAGTTGGTGAGCGTGGGCGACGTTGTGACCTTCGCACCGGGTGTCGAGCTGCTGAATGAGAAGGTCTACGTGGGCAGGAACTTCGACGACCGGATCGGGACGTACTGCCTCCTGGAGGCGATGGGACGCGTCGGCGACACGGCCGTCGATGTTTACGCCGTCAGTTCGGTGCAGGAGGAGGTGGGCCTGCGCGGCATGCGGCCCGCGGCCTACGCCATCGAGCCCGATATCGGCGTCGCCATTGACGGCAGCCTCACGTGGGGGCCCTATGCAGGGGAGCACGTGTGCACCTGCACGCTGGGGAAGGGGACAGGCATCTACATCATGGATCGCCTGACCATTGGCGACAGGCGGCTCGTACGGTTCCTCTTCGACCTGTGCGAGCGCTTGCAGATCCCATGCCAGAGCAACGTTGGAGGCGGTACCGATGCTTCTGCCATCCAGCAATCGCGGGCCGGCGCGCTCACCACGACTATTGGGGCGCCCGTGCGATACATGCACTCCACGGTCCAGCTCTGCCACGCCGATGACATCGAGGCCACGGTCGAGCTCCTGGCAAAGTTCCTCGAGCATGCGCACGACCTGCTGCCCGACGAGCGGTAGCCGCCGCCCATCCGTGAGGGGTTCGCAGGTTCGGGGTCAGACCTCAATTTTCAATTCTTCGGCTCATCCGCCCTTTGCGGGCGGAGTACAGTGATGAGCAGTGCGGGCCGGGCCGGACTACACGCAAGCGCCAATCGCCTCGCGGCAGGAGCGGGTAGCCGTGCGGATGCGGGGAGGTCTCACGCGTACAGCTTCAGCACCAGGGCGATCACGCACAAGCCGGCCGCGGACGCGGCGGCGAGGAGAAAGCCGCGCTGGACGCTCGTGCGCCGGGCGTACGCCCCGATGAGCATCGGGATGGCCGTGCAGCCCAACCCGCCCAGGGTGAAGAACAGGCCGATGGCCCGGCCGTGCAGCGACTGCGGGAACTGTCTGAGGAGCACGGCCACCAGCGTCGGGTAGATCGGCCCGAAGACCAGCCCCACGGCGATCACCAGCGTCGCCGCCAGCGACCGGCCGCGGCAGAGCACCACCGCCACCCACGCGGCCACGGACACGAGGGAGAGGACGAGGATGACGGCCGTCTCGCTCCCCTTCGGGATGGTGAGGGCGGCGACGAGCCGGGATGCGGTGTAAACGAGCCAGAAGCCGGAGAGCAGCACCGAGGCCGCCCCTTCCTTCATTCCCTTGTCGGTCACATACGTCGTCGCCCAAGCCGCCATGGTGGCCTCGGCGGGCATGTAGAAGAACAGGGCGAGCGCGCAGAGCCACATGACCGGGTCGCTCAACAGGACGCCAAGGCCGGGAGCGGCAACCTCGGCGGCTGCTTGCGCTGGCTGCGCCGGCGCGAAGGCCGGGAAGTGCGTGACGCATGCGAGAGCCGCCATCACCAGCCCCGAGACGCTCAGGAGGAGAAGCGTCCCCCGCAGCTCGAGCCTCCGCACGAGAAACGCCACCCCCAGCGGCGTGACGAACGAGCCGATGCCGAAGATGAAGCACCCGAGGTTGATCGCATATGCTTCCGTCCCCCCGAAGGCCGGCAGCGAGAGCGGGTTGACCACGTTGATGAGCGCCGCCCACCCCGCGCTCAGGAGCAGCACCGCTGCCAGGACCATCCAGTATGCGCTCGCCTGCGCGAAGAGCACGAGGCTGGCGGCGAAGAGGAGGGCGCCGCCAATGGTGACCGGTTGCCGCCCGAAGGCGTCGCTGAGGAAGCCGACCCCCAGCATGGCGGGAATCAGGGTGAAGCCAAAGGTGGCGACGAGGCCGCCGATGCGGGCCTCGTCTATCTGGAGCTTCCGGGCCAGGGTCACCTTGATGCTCCCGAGCAGCGCGGTGCCCATGCCCGTCCCCACCAGGATGGCGATCACCAGCACCAGGAGCATCGTCATCGGCCGTTCCTCCAGCAAACCCGCCCTGTTGGCCAGCAGAAGCCCGACGCTGCGCCCGCAAGGATAGCACGCGGGAGTTCCGCGTGCAACTGCTCCGGCTGCCGCGGGCCAGGTAACGGATCTGAGCGGCTTGGTCCCTCTCGTTCGCAGTGTCGGCGAAGCTGGCGAAGCTGGGGTCAGACCTCAATTTTCTATTTTTTGCCTTGACAGGCGGGATCCTGTTGTGGTAGCGTCTGGCTATGGCACGTCCACTGCGGATTGATATTCCCGAGGGGGTCTACCACGTGACCAGCCGGGGGCTGGAGCGGCGGGAGATCGTGCGCGACGACGCGGACCGCCGGAAGTGGGAGGAGCTTCTCGATGCAGTCGCCACCCGCTGCCATTGGCAGGTGTTCGCCTGGACGCTGATGGGGAACCATTTCCACCTGTTTCTGCGGACGCCTGAGGCCAATCTGTCCGCGGGGATGCACGACCTCAACTCGGGCTACGTGTCGGCGTTCAACCGCCGGCACGGGCGCTGCGGGCATCTGCTCCAGGGGCGGTTCAAGGCCGTCGTGGTGGAAAGTGGCCGCCACGAGTGGGAGCTGAGCCGTTACGTACATCTCAACCCTGTGCGGGCCGGCCTGGCGAGGCGCCCGGAGGAGTATCGTTGGGGGAGTTGCCGCCACTACTTCGGAGCGGGCGGCGCGCCGGCGTGGCTGGCGTGGGAGGAGGTGCTGTCGCAGCACGGGCGGACGCTCCGCGCGGCGCGGCGCGCCTACGCGGAGTACCTGGCAGAGGGCGTGGCATCGCCACCGCCATCGCCGTTCGAGGGCGTCGTGGCGTCGAGCGTGTTGGGCTCGGAGGGGTTCTTGGAGAAGGTGCGGGCGTGGCTTGGGAGGCGCCTCCCGGACCGCGAGCTGCCAGCGGTGCGGGCGCTGCGCCGGACGGGGACGCTGGGCGCCATCGAGGCCGCGGTGTGCGAGGTGTTCGGGGTTTCCCCCTGTGTGCTGCAGGAGAGGGGGCGTTGGCACAACGATGCCCGCTCCGTGGCCGTCCATCTGTGCCGGAAGTGGAGTGGAGAATCCGAGGCGGAACTGGGGAGACGCTTTGGGGATGTGCGCGCAGCGGCGATCAGCAGGACGGCTCGCGCCGTCGCCCTGCGGCTCCAGAAAGACAAGCGTTTGGCACGCCGAGCTGCCGAGTGCGAGCAGGCGCTCGTCAAAAAGTAGAAAATTGAGGTCTGACCCCAGACGGACCCCAGACGCCCTGGCGCCGCTCACTAGGCGCTCACCCCCTATAGCGCACACATGAGCGCCTAGCGCAACAGGCCGGCTGCGGCGAGCTCTCCTTGATCTGTAACCTTTGGTAGAGCACGCGCTTACGGATGTCATTGCACTGGTTCCGCCGCACCGCACTAGGCGCTCACCCCCCGTGGCGCGCGGGTGAGCGCCTAGTGGGCCAGACATGTGTCGGAAGCCGCGCGGACGATCGCTTGGGCCGGACGAGCCCGAAAAGTGAAGGGCCCATGCGAAAAGTGAAGGGCCGATGCCCCCGCGGCGTGCGAGGACGCGTAAGGCGCTGGCGCCGCATGGGTCAGGCTCTCCTGAGGACATTCTTGCAGAACCGGGCTGCGTGGGGTACGATGTGAGAGGGAAGCGAGGTGTGCTCGCGACTTCGCAGGGGGATGCGCGGTGGGCGCGGACGATGATTCGCTCGACCTCGTGCGGCGGTGCCTCGATGGGCAGGAGGAGGCGCAGCGGGAACTGGTCCGCCGCTATACGGGGCTGTGCCTCACCATCGCCTCCCGAATCCTGGGCGGCAAGGACAGGTCGCACTTCGAGGACGCCGTCCAGGAAGCCTTCTACGCCATCTTCGCCCGGCTCGGCCAGTGGCAGGGGCAGAATCTCCCCGCCTGGATCGGCACCATCACGGCGCGGCAGGCGATTGACCTGCGCCGACGCCTCCGACGGACCCGGGCCGAGAGGACGGGGCTCGACGCCGCCGACGCGGCGGCGCCCCACTCGGACGGCCAGGCCGACCTCGCCGAATTGCGCGACGCCGTCGAGAAGGCCCGGGCGAGAATGACGCTGCGCCAGCAGCGGATCCTCGACGCGCTGCTGGAGGGGAAGCCCAAGGGCCAGATCGCCCGCGAGGTCGCCCTCTCGCCCCGAATGGTCTACTACGAGCTCGACGCGATTCGCCGGCTCGTCAGGAATTCCCTCGGCTCCATTGCAGAGGAAGACGAGAGCGGACGTCTATAGGTAAGGAGAGCAGTGATATGGCGGGTCCAAGGAGGTCGGTGCCCGAGGATGTCCTCCGGCAGCTTGCGGAGGAGATCCGCGTATGGCGGCGCGAGGCGGGCCGCAGCCCGGCCGCCGTGGACGATGCGACGCTGGCGGCGTATGCCGCCGGGGCGCTCGGCGAGGTGGAGCGGAGGCGGGTCGAGGAGCAACTGGCCGGCTCACCCGAGCTGGCGGAGGTGGCGACCGTGGTGCGAGAGGCCCTTGAACAGAGGGATTGGCAGGACGCGGGGGCCGACCTCGCGCCCAGGCTCCGCCTGCCCCTCGTCCTCGGCCCCGACGCGCCGCCGGTGCCAGCCGCCGAGGCGCAGCCACGTGCGCGGACGCTCTGGCGGGTGCCGCGATGGGCAGGCGTGGCCGCCCTGGCCGGCGCCTTCTTTGTGGGCATTGGCGTCGGCGCGCTCACCGTCGGCCCAGCCGTGAGCGACCTCTTCCGGGTCAGCACCGAGCGCCTGGGCGGCGAGACCGATGCGACGCTCGACTCGGGCATCACCGACAGCGCCGCGGGCAACGTGCGCAGGGGCCTCTCCGACCTCAAGGACCTCAAGGATCACAAGGACGCGAAGGACGTCAAGGCGTTGAAGGACACGCCGTAGGACATCAGTAGGAGGCCAAGGGATGTTCCAGACGCGTCGGTGGTGTGTGCGGGGCCAGGCCACGACCGAGTACATCCTCATCGTGGTGCTGGTGGCGGTGCTCTCGATCGGGATCATCACGGTGTTCGGGAACCAGGTGCGCGACCTCTTCGGCGTCGCCACCCGGCGGCTCGGCGCGGAGGAGGGCGCGACGCTTGACCCGGCAATCACCGCCCAGGCTCAAAACGAGGTCGTGCAGGGGCTCTCGAAGCTCAAGGGGAGCGGCAACTGAAGGGCCACGCGGACCCGGGGCGAGAATTCAGTCCGCGGGGCGCTCGACGAGCAGGGACGCGACATCCACCTGGTAGCCGTCGCCCGTCGTCTCGAAGACCAGCGTGTTTTCCGCCTTGAGCAGCTTGGGGTCGAGCGGCACGTCGGTGATCCAGTCGTGCGCAGGGAGGGGGATCGCGGTGCCGTTGACGCGCACGCTGCCCTCCGCGCCCCGGACGCCTTCGAGGACAACTCTCATCCGGGCCGCCTCGGCTCGGCTGAGCAGCTTCTCATCAAGCGTGACGGGGAGGGTCACAGGCTTCCCCTTCTCGACTTTGTTGAGCACGCCCCTGGCGAAGAACTGGTGTCGGAGCCATTGCGTCGTGGTGGGCGGCGTGCCCCTCAGGGGGAAGACGAGTTTCACACCGGTCTTCTGCACGATCTTCACCTCGCCCGCGAAGCGGCTTCCGTTGGCGGGGACCGGTTCCTCGTGGAACTCTAGCGCGCCCTTCTCCTCCTTCGCCGTGACCCACACTTTGCGTCCCGGCTCGAGGGCCGTGCCGGCCGGGGCGTCAATGGCCAGGCGAATGGTGCGCTCCTCCTTGTGGTCGTTGAAGACGACGACGACCAGCTTGTCGCCATTGAGGACAGCGACGGGCCAGACGTTGGGGTCGTCGCAGGCCGCGTGGACGAGCCGGCCGCGGAAGTCCTTCAGCAGCTTGAAAAGAAACTCGTCGCCGCCGCCGCCCCAGCCGGGCGTGAGCGAGCCGTGGGCGGTGCGTGCCGCCGCCTTGTCGGGGCAGCGATAGGTCAGCTCGATGATATCGCGCAGGCCGTAGTTGTAGGCGCCGTAGGGCGTGGCGCTGCTGTGGCGGGCGCCCGGCACGGCGGGGTCCACGCAGCCGGCCGTCTCGGTGTTGTAGCAGTGGAGGCGTTTGCCGTGCTCGGCGAGGGCGTAGCCGACGAGCACCTCGTAGGTGGCGGCATTGACCCGCGTGTCGGAGCCGTAGTGGTGCTCGCACACGCCGTCGAGCCACTGGATCGCCTCGTCGATCATCGGCTTGTAGAGGATTTCCCAGGACTTCCAGCCGTTGGCCGGCAGGTTGAAGCACCAGCCGCCGACGATGGTGACGGCGGGATTCGTCTCCTTAATCGCCTTGGCCCAGGGCAGGAACATCCACATGTAGAAATCGTAGTTCTGCTTGCCCGACCAGAAGGAGACGGCGGTCGGGTCGTAGACGTCCCAGTGCTCGACGACGGTATAGGTTTGCTCCTCGTTCTTGGTGAAGTAGTATCCGAGGCGGTGGCGGAAGGTGTCGCCGGCCCTGGCGCCCTTGGGCACGGGCACGAGGTGCGCGATCTTCCCGTCCTCGCCGCGCGCCCACAGGCGGCGCCAGCGGAGGTGCTGGAGCGGCTTGTCCCAGCCCTTGATCGTCACAGGCCCATCGTCGGTCGCCTTCGAGGCATCGTAGTACTTGGGGTCGTAGTTCTTTCGGCTGCGCTCGGCCCAGTTGAGGTAGGGCTCGTTCCAGAACTCCGCGTAGCCGTGCCAGCCCAGCTCCTTGCAGCGTTGGGCGTACTTGCGGCCGATCTCGCGGAAGAACTCCTCGTATTTCGGGTTGGTCAGCACGGTGGCGGGGGCATAGCGGTCGCCCTGGCAGTCAATGACCATGAACAGGTTCTTGAAGGGCGCTCGCAGCTTCCCCTCCTTGTCCCAGGCGACGGAGCCTGCGCCCGCGCCGAAGTGAATCTGGCGGAAGCTCTCGACGCCCCACTCCTGCCGCATCTCCTCGGTGAGCTTGGTGTCGGCATGCAGGCCCATCAGCCCCTTCGGGAACTCCGTGTGGCCGTTCACCTCCAGCAGCCGCCCGGTGACCTTCACCTGCGTCTCCGCGGCCGCCGTGCGAAGGGACGGTTCGAGCGCGGCCAGGCACACTGCCAGAAGGCCAAGTCGCGCTCCATGTGTCACGGGCCGGCTCCTCGGTCTGCGACGCCAAGCTTCTCCGCGGCCACGATGAGGGTTTCGCCGAAGAACACCGCGGCGGAGAACAGGGTCCTGAACACCTCCCAGTCGCGGCGGCGCCGCGCCGGGTCGTCGTTCCGCGCGAAGCTGAGGGCCGCGTAGAGCGCCGAAACGGGGTAGAGGACAGCGAACGGGAGACTCGCCAGCTTCACGCGGTTGGCTCGCGCCGCCCGGATGCGGAAGCCGTTCGTGTGCAGCATGTAGCGGAGCCACGGGAAGCTGATCGGCGCGAGATGGTGGCGGGGCGACGGCTTGGCCTCGTCGGGTGGGCGCTTGAACTTGCTGTGGAAGCCGCTCATCAGGAACCGGAATCGGCTGCGGATCGAGCTGACATTCGGCGTCGAGACCACGAGCAGCCCCCCGGGTCGCAGCACGCGGCCGAACTCGCGGATCACGTGGAACGGGTTCTCGAGGTGCTCGATCCCGTCCACGCACGCCACGCAGTCGAAGCACCCGTCGTCGTACGGCAGCCGCTGCTGGAGATCGCCCACGTGGAACTCGACGCCCTCGATCCGCGGCACTCCGGCATCGCAGTCCAGGCACCACATCTCGCAGCCGCGTTGGGCGAGCCGCCAGGCGAGCGCGCCCTCGCCGCAGGGCGCGTCGAGCACCTTGCCGCCCCCGTGGCGCAGGATCAGCTCGGCCACCGCCTCGTGGGTGCCCGACGAGGTGTTCGCCTTCGGAGAGCGCCCCCCCTTGATCCGCACGCTTGTCGGGGTCATTCGCGTCCTCGCACGACCGGCCATTCCAGCCCGCCAGCATCCTACGGGACATCCCTTGCCGTGTCAATGGGGTTCGGAGACGGTCAGAACCGGCTGAAGACCTCCACGGGCAGGCCGGTCTCCACCGACTCCCACGCCGCGGCGGCGACGGCGGCGGCACGGGCGCCGTCGAGGACGCCCGGGCTGGGCTCCAGGTCGCGGTCAAGGCAGTCCTGGAAGTGGCGCATGTAGCGGATGACCGTGGCCCCGTGGCCGTAGACGCTCGTGTCGCGCTCCGGCTCGAAGTGCGTGACCACAGGCTCCTTGGCGGGGAAGCGGTCGAGGACGACGCGGAGCTGGCCGGGCTTGTTGTCGGTGAACTCGGCGACCGCGGTGCCCTTCGTACCGTAGAGGGTCACCTGCATCATCGGCAGCGGCGGCTCGACGACGTCGTAGAGGCCCTTCACCTGGGCGATCACGCCGCCCGCGAACCGCAGGTTGAGGAAGAAGAGGTTCTTGAGCGGATATTCGGGCGTCAGGCGGCCTTTGGCGGCGTAGCAGTGGACCTCCTCGGCGTCGCCCAGGAAGCAGCGGAGGATGTCCACGGGATGCGTCACGCCGCCGTACATGAAGTCCTGCGGCATCTCCAGCCGCCAGGGGGTCAGGGCGTAGACGGGCCGCAGGTCGTGGATGTAGAAGGCTTCGGCGGCCATGAGGTCGCCCAATTCCCCGTCGGCGACCATGCGGCATAGGGCGAGGAACTGGCGGTCGAAGCGCATCGTCTGGCCGACGAGGAACTTCCGCCCGCTCCGCCGGACCGCGGCCACAACGGCTTTCGCCTGGTCGAGGCTCGCGACCATCGGCTTCGTGCACACGACGTGTTTGCCGGCCTCCAGCGCCGCGATGCAGTGCTCGGCGTGGAGCGCGTCGGGCGAGTAGACCGCGACCACGTCCACCTCGGGCCGCCGCACCAGCTCGCGGCAGTCGGTCGTGGCGAACGGGATGCCCTGCTCACGGGCGAACGGCTCGAGGATTTCGCGTCGTTTCGCGCACGCGGCCACGAGGCGGAAGCGCAGATCGGGCACGCTGGCCAGCAGCGTCGTCGTGCTGCCCATGTTGTGCGGATTGATCCCGATCACCCCCAGCCCGATCGTCGCCTTGCTCATGCCTGGCCTCCAACCATCGCCTCGAAGCCGCTCGCGCCCCTGGCTTATAGCGCATGCCCTCCGCCGCCGCAAGCCGTTGACGACTACGGATGGAATGACCGCCGTTTAGCCCCCGAACGGGGCGATTCAATGGCCATGAAGCGCCCCCGTCGGGGGCTTTGTTGGGGGGCCGCACGATCCCAGGGCTCCCTTCGGTCGCCCTGGGCTACGACTGGCTCGCCCACTTCGTGGGCTACCAGGTGAGTGTCGCATCAACCCCGTGATCGCGCAGAAGCAACGCCGCCCCGTCAAGCAGCTTGCCAGCGAAATCCTGAAGCAGAAGCTCGCGCCGGTCTGAGAGTATCCGAGATTCGCTATGAGCCGAGCCGACCGGGCTCCTTGATGGCTTCAATGACCTTCTTGGGCACGACCTTCAGTTCCCCGTGCCAGTCACTGCCAGCCCATTGCGGAAGCAACTGCTCTGCTTTTCTCGCGAGCTGGCCGGTCGGGCCACCCGGGTCATAGGCGGTGCCGAATATCTCCGCCGTCGGACACAGGTTTCTCCCTGACCATATCGGCTCGATCCTTTCCAGGTTTCTCTGATCGTATCCAAAGCCGAGAAACAGCACGCGCGAAGCCAGGATCAGGAGGGGGCGGTCCCCGGCCAATGCCCTGTCGCTCGGCGGCTCGAACACTAGCCGCAGTTGTCGCGCAGCTTCCATGACCCTTTCACCGAGATCCTCGTTTGGTGCGAGACCGTAGGGAACCTTATCGTAGTCACCCGGACGCCAGGGGAGGTCACCGAAATGACCGTGAACATGATCGATAATGATCCTCTGGGTGTCGTTTATGAGCATGATGTCTCTGGCGCATTCTGGGCCGAACCGTTCGTTCAGAGTCAACCAGAACCAGTGCTCAAAGGACCGCTCATAGTTGAACGTGATGACGGCCAGCTTCATGGGCTCCTCGCACCACCAGTCGAACAGAGCCTCGTACCAGTCTTTGGTTCGTAGAAGCTCGGACTCGTCTTCCCTGGGCAGGAGGCAGCTTGCTATGGCTATTTTCCCCAAGTGCAAGAGATCAGTATTGCTCTCCAGGAAGTCGTCAATAGAGCTATGCGTGGAGTCGCTCAGCCTTCGGACGAAATGCTCGGCCTTGGCCCTGCGCTCGCAGCAAGTGCCACCGTAAGCCTTCATGGCCTCGAAGAAGCCGAGGAACTGATCGCATATTTCCTTCACGAGTTCTTTGCCGATTGGGAAGCCATAAGGGCGGCTGGCGCCTGCGCCAAGCACCAGAGCCGTACATCCGTTGAAGTCTGGCGACTCGATAGTCTTGGCGGTCCCCATGGCAGGCGCAGCGCTGACTGGCGGTGACATCGCATCCTCCTCTACCCTGAACCGTAACCTCGCGCGACCCTAACGACGGGCCACATCATACTGCATTCTCGGCCATCACGGGGTTGTGGTAGAAAACTGTTGACCCTGCTGCTATACTACGCCCCGTACACGGGCAGTTGACTGAGGAAATCCCCATTCGGGAGATGATGATGCCCAAGGTCGTCGGCAAGTCGGCGGGGTGGAAGGGGCCGGTGGAGGAGTTCACGCGGAACAAGGGGTCCGTGGGACGGCGAAAGGTCGTCTTCGTCGGGGCGTCCTACAAGTTCGTGCACCGGGTGTTCCGCGACATGCTGCTGGTCGGGGGGTTCGACGAGTGCGAGGTAGTGGTGCACGACCTCGACCCCGAGCCGATGAAGCTGGTGGGCGACCTGGTGGAACGCATGGCCCGCCAGAAGCGGACGAAGGTCGCCGTGACCCGCGCGCTCGACCGCACGGCGGCGCTGAAGGACGCCGATGTGGTGCTCCTGTCGATCACGACGGGCGGGCAGGAGAGCGATTTCCGCTCGTTCGAGGTCTGCGCGAAATACGGCATCCCGGTCGGCGTGGGCGATACGCTGGGGCCGACCGCTCTCGCCCGCAACCTGCGCGAAATCCCCGTCGTCGTCGAGCTGGTGCGCGAGATGGAGCGGCTGTGCCCGAAGGCGGTGCTGCTGAATTTTACCAACCCGATGTCGTGCGTCACCGGCGCCGCGGCACGCTACAGCTCGATCCCCGCCTACGGCCTTTGCCACTCGGCCGACGCGCTGTTCCAGTATTTCGCCGAAATCTTCGGCTGCAATAAGAAGCAGGTCACGATGGAACTGGGCGGCGTGAACCACCAGGCGTTCGTGACGAGGCTCTGGATTCGGGGCAAGGAGCGGACGCGGGACGTCCTGGCCGCCTCGCTCGCGTCGCAGGCGAAGCTGGCCGACGGCCTGATCGGCACGCACGAGGAGGTGAAGCTCCAGCAGGATATTTGTCGCCTGCTCGGCGCGTGGCCCTCGTGCGGCGGGACGCATCTGGCCGAGTTCTATCACTTCTTCTTCACGCCGCGGCGCATCGGGGGTTTCGACCACGGCATCAAGGAGATCCTCCCGGGCCGCGAGCGGTTCGGGCGGCGCGAGCCGCCGGCGATCCTGCGCGAGTGGGCCTACGGCCCCGAGCCGGTGGGCGATATGCACCTGCTCACGGCCGAGCACGCCCACGAGCTGATGTGGGCGCACCTCACGGGCGAGCCGTTCACCCGCGCCCTCAACATCCTCAACACCGGCGACTTCATCCGCGGCCTGCCGCGCGACGCGTGTGTCGAGGTCATGGCCACCGTGGCGGGCACGAAGCTCACGGCGAAACCCATCGCGCTGCCGCCGGCCGTGCACTCGCTCGTCCAGCGATGGGTCACCATTCACGACCTGAGCATCCAGGCGGCGATGCACTGCGACCGCGAGGCGGCGCAGCAGGCCCTCTTCCTCGACCCGCACGTGCGGGACCTCTACGACATCCCGCTCGTCCTCGCCGACTTCCTGAAGGCCCTGGAGCCCTGGCTGCCGAGAGGCTGGTACGGTAGTTAGCCCTCCTCGACCACCTTGATGCCCATCAGGAGCGCCAGGTCGGCGATGTCGCGCCGGCGATCGCCGTAGAAGACCACGCGGTGGAGGAGCGTCATCATGTCGTTGGGCAGCACGCCCCCGCCCCAGTTGGCGAACATGGCCTTGGCGTCGCGGACCTCGGTGACGATTTGCGTGCGGCAGCCGCGGTCGTAGTAATCGGGTACCTCGGTGATCTTGCCGGTCGAGATGAGGATTGTGTCGTTGTTCGCCAGCTTGGCGCAGGTGATCTCCTGGCCGACCCGCATCTCGACCTCGAGCGACACGCCCTGCTCGCTGTCGCACTGGGTGCGGATGAGGAAGGGGGCGCGCTCGCCGGCCGGGCCGTCGAGCCGCGTCACGCTCGTGCAATGGGCGTGCACGACCGCATTCTTCGCGAAGTCGAACATGGGGTCCGTGATGAAGCCCGGGACGCCGAAGGCATAGCGGAAGAGGAGCATTGTCAGCGTGGAATCCATGTCGCCCTCGCAGGCGCCCACGTAGCCCAGGTCGTTGAGCTTGCTGAACGCCAGGCAGCCCTTGGCCGGCATGTCCATGCAGTGGGACGACGTGACGGCCTGGGCGCGCTCCTCGATCATGAGCTTCTTGAGGGCGGGGTAGAGGCGCGCGGAGTGGACGATGGCCTCGCGGGTCGGCTCGACGATCTTCTTCGCCTTGCTGAGCCAGTAGCCCTCGGCCTCGGCCTCGACCGCCTTGGCGTCGAGCGCGTTGTAGATTTCCGTGACCCGCTGCTTGGGGATGACAGCCACTTCGCAGCCGAGGCGCTTCTTCACCTCGTCGGGCGTGCAGGCGGCCTTCGTGCCCCGCGGGTGCCCGACGACGAGGATGCGCGTCTGCTGCATGCGGGCGGGCACGCGGAGGAGTCGGGCCGCGCGCTCCAGCTCCTTGTAGTCGCTCGTGGGGAAGACGAGGAGGCGCTTGCCCGCCTTCTGCCACTGGGAGTAGTACATCCACTGGTGGCCGCTGAAGGGATAGAAGAAGACGACCGTGGGGCGGCCGGCGTTGACGAGCGGCGCCATGCGCCCGCCGCCGTCGAAGTTCAGGTCGAAGACCAGCAGGCCGGCGGCGTCGCCGAGGTCCGCGGCGGCCTTGGCCGCCTCCTGGGCATTCTTCACCTGCTCGCCGCCGATGAATTGCACGTCGCCGAGCTTCTTCTCGACTTCGCCGAGCAGCTTCTCGTAGCGGGCGATCTCGTCGGGCGCCTTGAACTTCGGGCTGGGCCAGGCGCCGCCCGACGTGCCGGCGTAGAGCTTGCGAATCTTCACCGGCGGCAGCTTCGGCCAGTCCTGCTCCTCGGCCGCGCCCGACGTGCGGCCGCCCAACTGCCCCACCAGCGCCGCGCCGGCCGCTGCGACTCCCAGGAACTGCCTTCGATTCGCCTTCGTTGCCATGGCCTTCTCCTTCGCCTCGCTGGACGCGTCGTCCCCCCGCTCATCGTAGCAGATGCGGGGCCGGGATCAAGGGCAGGATGATCTCCCCTTGCGATTTCACGCATTCCGGCTTAGGCTGTACTCCAGGGGAGGGGCAAGGAGGCCGAGATGACGCGCTTGAGACCCCCCCTGCTGGCGCTCGCAACGTCGCTTCTCGTGTCCATCGAGGCATGCGGCGCGGCGAAGGAGCCCGACCCGCGGCCCGCCAGCCCACCAAAGGAAGACCGCATGGACAAGGTGACCAAGGCCGACGCGGAGTGGCGCAAGGCGCTCACACCCGAGCAGTACCGCATCCTGCGCGAGAAGGGCACCGAGCGCGCCTTCACGGGGAAGTACTGGAACCACAAGGACAAGGGCATCTACCGCTGCGCCGGCTGCGGCGCCGAGCTGTTCGTCTCCGACGACAAGTTCGACTCCGGCTGCGGCTGGCCCAGCTACACGAGGCCCGAGGACCCCAAGATCGTGGCGGAGAGCGTGGACACGAGCCACGGGATGACCCGCACCGAGGTCACGTGCGCCCGCTGCGGCGGGCACCTGGGCCACGTGTTCGACGACGGCCCGAAGCCCACGGGGCTGCGCTACTGCATCAACTCCGCCGCGCTGAAGTTCGAGGAGCGGAAAGGCAAGTGAGCGGCCCGGGTCCCCTCGCAAAGGCGACTGGCTGTAAACACTGTAACTGCGGGCGCTTACGCCTATTCATGGAAACGCTCTAGGAAGCCCGTAGAGCCACGTTTGATGGCGCGCGCGACCTGGGAGACCTATGGTCCTCGGCGAGGCGGCATGAGGCGCCGTAAGTGCAGTTATATGAACCACTTGCGCGAAACGGAGCATGAGCCTTGTGAAAAAAGGATCGAGGCTGTAATGGCCCCGGAATGCGTCGGCCACGCCACGCGGCCCTACACGCCCCGCAGGCGTACGAGGGCCTTGACGACCCGGCGGGCGCGGACCGCCTCGAAGGCGTCGGCGATCTGGTCGAGGGCGAAGGGGTGCGCGAGGTCGAGCCACACCGAAGCGTCGAGCTCGCCCGCCTGGTAGAGGGCGACGACCTGGTCGTGGGTCTCGGCCTCGTCGAGGTAGTCGCGGTAGACGGCGAAGGAGCCGCGGGCGGCGTCGGGGTTGAGCAAGCACTTGCCGTAGTCGTCAATGCCGTAGATGCCGATCGTGCCGCCGGCCCGCAGGAGCGCGAGGCCGAGGTCGCCCAGCCCCACCTTGCCCACGGCATCAATCACGATGTCGAAGCCGTCGGGGCAGAGCTTGCCCGCCGCCTCCTTCACGCCTGCCGCCTTGTAGTCGAGGTAGTGCGTGGCCCCCGCCTTGCGCGCGGCCGCCTCGCGCACGGCTGAGCCAATCATCACGCGAACGGCGCAACCGGCATTGGCCGCGTGGGCGATGTAGGACAGGGCGTTGCCGCCCGAGCCGATGACCAGCACTGCCTTGCCCGCCCCGAAGCCGATGCGGTTCGAGTAGCTCAGCGTCTCGCGCCAGGTGATGAACATCGTGGCCGCGGCGGGCTCCGTGCCCGGTGGGAGCGGGCGCTGCACGCGGCAGCCGCCCCAGACCGAGGCGGGCAAGCCGTCCTCCTGCGCCGCGCGGAAGTCCGTGGCGATGCCAAGCTCTGCGAACCCGCCCCAGGTGACGCTGTAGCCTGGCACGGCGGGGGTGCTCACGCGGGCGATGAGGTCGCCCTTCTTCAGGTGGCGCACCTTCGGCCCGACTTCCACGACCCGCCCCACGCTCTCGTGGCCGAGCACGGTGGGATAGGGCGAGATCCAGGGGAAGTTGCCCTCGATGATGTGCGAATCGGTGCCCGAGCACGTGGCGCCGTAGAGCAGCTCGCAGAGGGCCTGATAGTCGCCCGGCGTCGGCTCGGGAATGTCCTTGACGACCAGCCGATTCGGGCCTTCGACAACCGCTGCCTTCACGGATGACTCCCGATTTCCGCGTGCAGGTATGCACGCCCTACAGAGAGCCTGGCCCCTTGTAGCCCTTCCAGCCGAAGCACAGGGTGGGCCGCTCCTCGCAGGGGCGGAAGGGGACCATGGCCGCGATCTCGTCGAGGCGCGTCAACACGTCGGCCGGCAGGGGACCCTTGGCGGCGTAGGCGACGTTCTGCTCGACCTCCGCCTGCGAGCGCGCGCCCATGAGGGTGCACGAAACGTCGGGGTTCGAGAGGACGAATCGGAGCGCGCACTCGACCAGGGGCATGCCGAGCTCGTCGAGGAGCGCATAGAGGGCCTTGAACTGGTTGCGCCGTGGCAGGCTGAGCCAAGGCGCCCCGTGGTTCACCTCGTCATCGT
Source organism: Planctomycetota bacterium (assembly GCA_035527715.1). Taxonomy (GTDB): domain Bacteria; phylum Planctomycetota; class PUPC01; order DSUN01; family DSUN01; genus DSUN01. The sequence continues at coordinate 87,864 of DATKZY010000254.1, forward strand.
TGCGGCGGGCGAGCGCGCCCTGCTGGAGCGGTGAGCCGATGACGATGCCCATGCCGTTCGCCTTCGCCGCGGGCAGCACCTCGTGCTCGGCCTCGCGCCAGAGCAGGCTGTAGTTGAAGGCCGCGAGCACGACGTCGAACCTGCCCGTCGCGGCAAGGCACGCGAGCTGGCGCGTCGTGGTGCCGCCGATGCCCGTGAAGCGGATGACGCCCTCGGCCTTCAGCTCGTCGAGCAGCTCCAGCACGGGGCCTTCCACGGGCGCGCCAACCTCCCACATCGGCGAACGGGTCCACCAGTCATATTGCCCGGGCCGGTCGGGCTCGTGGACGAAGAGGACGTCGATCCGCTCGCGTCCGAGGAGCCGCAGGCTCTCCTCGACCGACTGGCGGAGGCACGCCTTGTCCTGCGGCTTGAAGGGCTGGGGCCGGCCGCCGAGCTTCGTGGACAGGATGGGGGGCTTGCGGGCCTCGCGCAGGATGCGCCCGAGCACCTCCTCGCTGTTGCCGTAGGTCGGCGCGGTGTCCACGTAGCTCACGCCCAGCTCGAAGGCGCGGAGCGCGGCGGCCCGCGACTGCTCGAAGTCGCCGCCGAACTTGGATATGAAGAGCCCGCCGAGCGACAGCTCGGTCACCCGCAGCCCCGTGCGGCCGAGCGGCCTTGCCTCCATCGTTGTCTCCTGGCTCCCGGGTTGGTCGGTCCGTGAGGCGATGGAGAGAGGTTACGCGACGGGGCCGCGGCTGTCAACCGCAGGAGGGGTGCGTGTAATCTCCTTCGGTCGGAAAAGCCAGTTGCGCGATACTATCGCGGGCACCCCCAATCCCGCAGCTGACCCAACGCCCGCAGGGCGTGGCGGAGTAAAGCCCACGGCGATGCTTTGGGAGCCGTGGGTAA
>DATKZY010000255.1:0-7060 GCA_035527715.1 Planctomycetota bacterium
CGCCGAAGTCGTAGCCGTGGAGCTTCGGCCCGAGTTCGAGGGAGCGGAACTTGTCCAGGGTGGTCAGCTCCTGGACGACCGCCATGCCGTTCCCCCCGTTGTCCACGCCGATGCCCATGGGGCAGTAGTACCGCTCCAGGATGCCGATCGCCACGGCAATGTGGGGGTAGGCCACGTGCTCCATGTGGACGCGGAGGACGAGCCTCGCCGGCCGCTTCTCCTCCCCCGGGGTCTCGCGCAGGACGACGAGTTCCGTGGGATCGTTCGTGTAGCCGAGGTCGCCGCCGACCCAGAAGGTCCCGTCCTGGGGCGCGAGGTTGAGGAGCATCTCGAGGCGGTCGAAGGCCTCCTCCTCGGTCTCGCAGGCCGTGAGGGTTTCGCCCAGGACCTCGACGCAACGGTACTCGGGGATGGCCACGCGGCACAGCTCGAGGAGTTCGGCGTTGAAGGCCCCGTGGGTCGGCTTGCCGTGCTCGCCGGCGACCTCGTGCTGCCAGCCGTCGCTCCCCTTCCCGCCGTAGAACCCGAGGAGGTCCGCCTCGCGCTGCGCGCTCCAGGCCGGGTTCAGCCAGCTCGGCCAGCGGAAGACGCGCCAGTCGCGCGCCTCGGTGAGGTTGTGGTACGTCGTGCCGCGGAGGCCGTTGGGCGTCGAGTAGACGCGAAAGACCCCGCCCGCCTTCAGGCACTGGCGGAGCGCGTGCCACGCCTTCTCCGGCAGCCACGCCCCCTCGTCCACCCAGATGCGGTTCACGTGGAGCGAACGGAAGGCCTCGCCGTCGGGGCCCGCCGGGCGGAAGTAGAGCACGGAGCCGTTGGTGAACTCGAGGCGGAAGTACGGGTCGCGGGTCGGCTTCTGCCGGCCCTGGGCGTTCGGGGCCACGCTGGCGGCGAGCTGCTCGTGGGCGCGAAGCTGGAACTCGATCTCCTCGATGATCGTATCGAGGTGGCCCTGCTGGGGCGCGGCCACGAGGCCCAGGCCGCCGCGGGTGGTGAAGGCGAAGTGGAGCACGTCGGTCGTCAAGCTGATGGTCTTCCCGCAGTCGCGGCCGTCCAGGTGGACGATCTGGGGGTCGGGTGCCCTGAGGTCCTCGACCTGGTGGGGCCAGTACCTTCGGGGCGAGCCGTCGCGGTTCCGCAGGTAGTGCTCGCCCCAGGTCGCCGGGTCGGCCAGCCGCTCGGCGAGCGTCGCCTCGTCCTCCGCGAGGAACCCCGCCGCCCGGGAGACCCCTCCGTGGCGGGAGGCGGCGCTCCGCGCGGCCCTGGCGTGCGGATCGTGCCAGAAGCAGTACTCGCTCCCCACGAGCGCGGCGGCCCGGCAGGCCACTCCCTTGCTCGCCGTCCCCTTGCAGCGTCGCCGTTTCAACGTCCGTCCTCCTGCAAGCGTCTTGGGGCCCGGACCGCCGGAGACCCTCTCGATACACCCCGCACACACCGGCGGAGAAGAACACTTTTCACACCGCGACAGGGGACAGGCAGGCCCTGCGGCGCAGCGGCAGCAGGCCGAATCCACCCCTCGGTCCCGCGGAATCCCGCCCCCGGACGCCCCCCTGCGGCCCCCGGGCCGTCCCCGAGCGTCCCTGCGGCCCACGCCGCCAGCCGCCGCCCCCTCGCGTCCCACGCGGCCCCTGTGCCGTCCCCGGAGGGCCCCACAGCGGCCCACAGAGCACGCACAGCGCAGCGGCAGCGAGGGCCCGCCATTCCGGGCGCCCCGTGCCTCCCCGTCCCCGATCAGGCCTGGCTCTCATGCGGCTCGTCCTTCTGCTTTGAGTCCTTCTTCGCTCCCCTGGCCTCCTTCGCCGTCTGGGCCTCCCGCAGCCGCGCGACGAGGGCCGTGGCCCACTCGGCGGGGGTCGTGCCCAGCGGCAGGGCGCCCGGCTCGCGGGCGCTCCGCGTGGCCTTCAGGTCCCGCAGGCAGTTCCGGACGATCCGCGCCTGGGCCGAGGCCGCTCCCTCTTCGCCCGCCTTCTGGGCGCGCAGGTACTGGAGGAAGGCCATGGACGCCATCTGGACGGCGACCTCGTCCGAGGAGCCGTTCAGCACGAAGTCCCGGCGGATCTCGGCGAGGAAGGCGTCGCGGATGCGCTGCTCCTCCTGGTTCAGGACCCGTTTCGCATACGCGCCATGAATGAGGCCGTTCAGGTTGCCCTTGGGCGCGCCCCCGCGGGCGCCGTGGTAGTGGCACACGCGGCGGCCGGGCGCCGCCGGCTGGCGGCAGCGCCCGCCGGTGTGCTTGCTCCTCGCCGTGCATCGCCGTGCATCATCGCTCATCGGGTTTCTCCATCCGCCGTCGGAATTCACGTCCCCTATCTCCTTAGTACGCAAACGGGCCGCGGATTGGGGCGGGAAGATCAGATGTCACGCCAGATGTAACGAAGAGATCACGCATGCGGCACAGATCACGCCTCAGCGCGTCACGCGTGATCCCCGCGTGGCGGGCCGCCGCGGCCACGGGCATGACCTTCAGCAGCTCGCACAGGCGCCGCAGATGCTCCGGCAGGCGCGCGAGGACCGCTTCCACGTCCATGCGGCACGCGCACCGCTGCAATGTTGAAGGGGACTTCGTGCCCAGACGCCGCTCCCCATCTGCCGCGCCGAGGGTATCGCCCCGTTGCAGGCGCTCTCCGCCCTCGCTCCATACCTCATCGTCGAGCGACAAGCCGCGGCTTCCGGCGCCCCGCTTCTCCGCGTCCCGTTGCCGCAGGATGGCGATGGCTCTGTGGCGGATGACGCCTCTGGCGAAGGCGGCCCAAGTTCCCCGTTCCGGGTCGTGATCGCCGCGCCGCAGGAGCAGTTCCAGGGCGAGTTCCTGCTCCATGTCCTCGCGGCCGGCGTCGGCGAACCCCGGCTGCCGGGCGAGCTGCCTCGCCGTCCGCCGGATGAGCTGCATTGTCCTGGGATCGAACGCCTCTGGCTGCCGCCGGCGCTGTGCCGGCGGTGCCCCTGTCGCCGCCATTCTGCCCATGCTGCGCTCCGTGTCGCGCGGACGGAATGAAACGCCCTTTTAGTTCAATTCCGAGGCTGATAAGGTGGGGCAGAGCGTCATATTGTGCGTCGTATTGTGTGGTAATATGGCGGCGCGGCGCCTGGGACGGAGTCTTCAAGCAGCGCGGATTGGGCGGCGCGGTCGACCTTGACCGCGACGCACAACCGCACCGCCGTCAGGCGGAATCTTTTCTTACCTATGATGTAGGAGGAGCGCCGGGGTACCGGGTGCGCGCATGGTGTGGGTGTGGGGCGGGTGGAGGGTGTTCGGGCCGGGGAGGGCTGGGTGAGAGGCCCCACGTGGGAAGGAGTGGCTGATGAGTGAGTGGATGGATCGGGTGACTCAGTATGTGGAGGAGTACGCGGCCCGAGGGTTGGCGGGGAAGACGGTTGTGAAGGTCCAGACGGAGCTGGTGTGCTGGATGAGCTGGCAGCACCGGCGACGGCCACGACGGCGCCTGGAGGAGGTGGATGCGGACCTTTTGGCGCGGTATGTGGCAGAGCGGGCCTCCTTCCGGTCCAAGTCGACGGTGGCCACGCTGATGAGCATCCTGCGTGGGTTTGGGGAGTTCCTGGTGCGGGAGAAGGTGTGGGCGTCGAACCCGTTGCGTTGGATGCGGGGGCCGAAGCGCGATGCTCGGAGTCGGGTTCCTCGTCGGCTGAATCGCGAGGCGATGCAGCGGCTGTGGCAGGTAGCGGCGACCTGCCGGCACGGGTATCGGCGGCAACTGTGGCTGGCGGTGCTGGGCATGCTGTATGGGACAGGGGCGCGGCGCGGGGAGTTGGTGGGGATGGACGTGGAGGACTGGATCGCCGAGGACGGGCTGGCTCTGCTGGACGGGCGGAAGACGGGCTGGCCACGTCGCGTGCCGGTGCCGGAGTTGACGGCCCGATGTCTGGAGGCGTACAAGGAGGCTCGGGAAGAGCATTTGGCAAGCTTGGGGCTGGCCCACGAGAGGGCGCTGTTCGTGAACCGTGACGGGGTTCGGTACCACGCGGAGAGGCTGAGTCGCGGGCTCAAGCGGCTGGCGTCCCGCGCCGGAGTGGAAGGGTTGACGCTGCACCGGTTCCGCCACACGTGTGCGTCGGACCTGCTGGAGGCTGGGGCGAGTGTGGCCGAGGTGCAGGAGGTGTTGGGGCATCGCACCATCAGCACGACGATGCGGTACCTCCAGGTGGCGGATCCCCAGCTGCACGGTGCGGCGGCGCTTCATCCGGTGAATGCCATGTTGCGAGAGGAGACGCACAATGGCTGAGCGACGGCTGCTGGATCCGTTCATCGAGACGTACCTGAGCTACCTGGAGAACGTGGAGAGGAAGGCGCACCTGACGGTGAGCGACGTTCGGTGCAGCCTGCGACGGGTGGGGGCTGCGATGGCGAAGCGGCGCCCCGGTGTGCCGCTGTGGAAGGTGGCCTTCGAGGACTACCTGCATTGGATGGAACAAGCGCGCGAGGAAGGAGCCAGTGAGGCAACCCTCGCGAAGTGCGTGAGTCAGCTGCGCGGCTTGCTCAACTATGCCTGGCGGACCGGGCGGGCGGACCGCAACGTGCTGGACGGCTTCCAGGTGCTGGACAACACGAGCCGCAGAGAGCCCAGTGTACTGACGTTGGAGGAAGCCACGAGGCTGGTAAAGGCGTGTCCGAAGGATACGCTCCAGGAGCGGCGGGACCGTATGATCGTGCTTGTGTTCTACGGCTGTGGGCTGCGGACGAAGGAGCTGTGTTCCCTGCGTGTGCAGGACGTGGATGCTCAGCGCAAGGAGCTGTTCGTCCGTGAGGGGAAGGGCGACAAGCAGCGCGTCGTCCCCATTCCCCCTGCGGTGCACGCGGAGCTGCTCGCCTACCTGCTGGAACGTCGGGCCAAGCGCGGCCCCCTGTTCCGTACCGAAGGGGGGCGTGCGGGCATTCGACCGAGGCACGCCTGCGAAGCGGTACGGCGTGTGGCCGGATACGCAGGACTGGAAGGCAAGGTGACGCCGAAGACCCTGCGTCACACCTACGCCACGCACCTGATGGACCAGGGCGTAGACATCGGCGTACTCTCCGTGCTGCTGGGCCACCGAAGCCCGAAGGAGACCGGGGTGTACCTGCACGCCTTCGCTTCACAACGTCACGAGGCTGTCCGCCGCCTGCCGACGCGCAAAGGAGACCCCACATGACCTGGGCGTACTGGCTCCGTCTGTTCACGGGCACCCATTGCACCGCGCGTGGCTTGAAGCCATCGAGCATCGCGCGGTACGAGGGCGATCTGGCGCAGTTCCGGATCTACATCCGCGTGCGACAGAACGACATTGGCCCCGGGGAGGTCACGCCCCGCCACGTTCTGGAGTACCTCGAGTACCTGCGGCGCGAGCGCAACAACGGCGACGCGGCCGTGAACCGGCACACCACCGTGCTGCGCGTGTTCTACAAAGCAATGGTGGCCATGGGCTACCTGGAGCCGAGTGCGAACCCGATGGCCCACTTCCCCAAGGTGCGCTCCACCCCGCGCAAGCTCCCCGTCGCCCTGAGCGAAGAAGAGACGACGGGTCTGCTCGACGCGCCCCCGAGCGACACGATCCTAGGCCTGCGGGACCGGGCGATCTTGATGCTGCTCTACGGCACCGGGATCCGCGCCAGCGAGTGCGCCCAGCTCACGGTGGACGATGTAGACCTGGGCAACGCCACGGTGCAGGTCGTCGGCAAGGGCGGCCACCAGCGCACCGTCCCGCTCAACGAAGCTGTGGTCGAAGCACTCCAGCGCTACGCGTGCGCGCGGGGGGTAGTCTCGCGCACGGGTCCGTTCTTCGTCAGCCGCACCCGGAGAGCCCTCTCGCGCGGCGCCATCTACGAACGCGTGCGCACGTGGGGCGAGAAGGCACGGCTGAGCAAACGTGTGTCGCCCCACCGCCTGCGGCACACCTTCGCCACGCACCTGGTGAGAGCAGGGGTGGGCATCGTCACCATCCGCGACCTCCTGGGCCACCGCTGCATCACGAGCACCCAGGTCTACCTCCACGTCACGGCGCGGGACCTCGAGGAGGCCGCAGGCCTCCACCCCATTCACCGCCTCGCGCCCATCGTAGAGGGACTGCTGCCCGACGTGAAGCTCCCCTTCCAGCGGCCCACGTTCCGCCGCCGGTACGGATAGCGCCGCGGGCCAGCGGGGCGGCGCCCGACGCCCCGCGCGGCTTCGCCACGGCCGAACCCGGCTTTATCTTGGGAAGAAGAAGCGAGCCAGGAGAGAGCCGAAGGAGCGACGAGGCGAGCCGTGAGCCGAGAAGGACCCGGGCCGCGAGGCGCCCGCGGGCGAGCGACCGAGAAGAGAAGCAAAGAACGGAATTGACAACCTCCCCCAAAAGAGGTATGAGAGAGTCAGTGCGCGCCGACAGCCGGATCTGGGCCCCGAGACAGGGGCTTAAGCCCGGCGCCGGCGGAGCAAGGAGAGGGAAAATGCGGCCCAAGATCGGTCCGCGCCTAAAGCCACATCGGGCGCCCAATTCGCGCCGCCCCAAACGGGCCTTCCGGAATCGTACTAAAACGCTCTACGACGTGAAGGTCAACGGCGTGCCTGCCGAGATTGACGGCGAGACGTTCTCCGCCGATATCGTCCTGGAGAACGAGGGGCCGAACACGGTGACCGCGGTCGCCAGGGACTGCGTCGGCTACTCCTCGCAACATGCCATCACGGTCATCCGCGACCTGCCGGTGAGCGTGGCGATCACCGACGTGCAGTTCTCGCCCCGCTCGACCGACGAGTTGCTGCTGGTGAAGGTCCTGGGCACGGTGGACGAGCCGGTCGTCTACATCCGGGGGAAGAATGAGACCCACCCGACCTACCGCCTGGGGAACCAGACGTTCACGAACGAGGTGGTCGGGGAGAGCGCCGGCGGGACGTTCACGATAGACGGCATCGTCGTCTTCCCGGGGATCAACATCCTGAACGTGAAGGCCCGGGACGCCAAGGGCCGCTGGGGCGAGGCGGAGGTGGTGGTCGAGGTGACGGCGGAAGAGGGCGCCTACGGGGAGGGCCAGAACCCCGAGCCGCCGTACTGCATCCTGAGCGTCTCGGTGGGCGGCGAGGGGGGCGAGGGCGGA
>DATKZY010000256.1:0-19519 GCA_035527715.1 Planctomycetota bacterium
CTGCGCCGGTACGATGAGGAGGCCTGGGACCAGTACTGGCGCGATCGGATGAACCTCCAGGGTCGCTGCAAGATCCAAATCACCCAATGGGTTGTGAAGAGAGTCGCTTGAGAGAGAAACTCAAGAACTTGGGACGTTCCCGAATCGTTGCAGGCCACGTGCTACCCGTCTGCTTCTTCGGCGACGGTGTTCGGCGACGGGGTCAGACCTCAATCTTCGAGGCGCTGTGGCGCTGTGGTCAGACCTCAATTTTCTGTTGTCTTGTGCGCGGTTTCTACGGCAGAGACGCCGAGCAGCCCCGGTCCAACCGAAGCCGTGGGCTCAGGCTTTCCTCAGTCGCCGCCATTTGCGGGCCAGGGGGTCATTCGAGGCGTCCAGGCGCTGCTGGATTCGGCGCCGCACCTCTTCGTCGGGGAGGCCCTTCCATTCGCGCCGCTGCTTCGCCTGGATCGCGTTCTTCATCTCCACGCAGTCGAAGGTCTTGACGGCTGCCATTCTACACCACCTCCAGGGGCGAATGAATCTCGAGCAGGGGGCAGCCGAGGCGAAGGTTCCCTGACCTCAGTATCGCCTACAGGACACCGATCCCAAACAGAAAGTGGCCATGCGCTCGCCTCGTCTTGAGCGTTGGCCTCAGCGGCGGCCGTGGCGCTTCACGCTCCCCGCTTGGTCAGGAGTTCGCGAACGGCAGGAATCAGGGCGTTCGGGACCCCGATCATGGCCTGATCGGGGCTGTCATGGGCTGCCTCGTCCTCGGCAACAGCTTCCTCGTCGGTCTGGCTCTCGTAGTGCTCGAGGACTCGTCGTACTCGCTGCTCGTCCCAACCAGGCGGGAATCTGGACGGTTTCATCTTGCCCCTCCTGTTGTATCAATCGGGCCGGGGAGGCCGGGGCCGCCGGCGGCGGTGTAGCCGTGGCTGGCGCCGCTGGGGTCGGGGCTGACCCAGAAGGCGTAGAGGGCGCCAGTCTTGAGGTGGAAACGGAAGCGGACGGGTTTGCCGCTGAGCGCGGAGAGGTCTTCCGCGCCCTGCCAGCGGATGGGGAGGCAGGTGGAGTCGAGGGGCTTTGTTGTGGGCGGGGGCTCTGTCCCCCGCGAGGAGGAGGAGAGGACGCGGGGCACGGAGGCCCCGCCCACAGGCACGGAGGCCCCGCTCACAGGCAGGGACGCCCCGCCCACAATGCAGTTGTCGGCGGCGAAGGGGGCGATGGGCTTGCCATCCTCGGCCAGGACTTCGACGCGGAGTTCGCCCTTCGGGCAGGCGAGGTTGACGAAGAGGTGCTTGCCCTTGAAGGTGACGGGACGGGTGGTGAGGGTGCCGCCCTTGTCGTCGGCGTCCATTGACGCAAAGCCGTCGCGGCGGAGGAAGGCCAGGCCAGTCGCCGCATCGGCGTCCCACTGCCCCTTCGGCTTGGCGCGGCCAGAGAAGTAGAAGAAGAGGCGGTCGCCGACGACGAGGCAGCCGCCGCCGACGGACTGGACGTTGCCCATGTTCCAGGCGCCCTCGGTCTCGTTGACTTCGAGGAAGCGGGTGCGGTCGGGACGGCTCCAGTGGAAGCCGTCGCGGCTGTAGCCGAGGAGCACCTCGTTGCGCTTTTGGATGCTGAGGCGGCCGCAGTCGCCGTTGTTCGGCCCCTGCCAGATGACGAAGAGGCCGAGCATGAGGCTCTCATACGGCGTGGCGTCGAGGTTGTAGAGTTGGGGCGCGAGGCCGCTCCACTGCTTGTTGGGGTTGCGCGGGTCCTCCTTCTCGCCCGAGACCCAGTTGACGCGGGCCTTGGGCAGCTTGGCGACGGCGGCGCGGGGGTCGGGGTCCTCGGTGTAGGCTCGGGCGCGGCCGCCCCAGTTGATGCGTTCGCTGATCACCCACACCTTGCGGAAGGGGTTGTAGAAGACGGTCGTGCGGTCGCCGCCGATGCGCTGCGCGGCCACGGGGTCGGACCAGCGCAACCCGTCGGCGCTCACGCGCATCACGAGTTCCCAGCCCTTGCCGCTCTCGGTGGCGAAGTACTTGAAGCGCTCCTTCGGGTCCTTCGCGTCGGCGTCGAGCCACACGAGCGTGGTGTCGTGGCGGGGCTTGGCGGGGTCGAGGCCGGGCACGAAGAGCACGTTGGTGCCGGTCTGGAAGTCGAGCTTCGGCTTCTCCCAGCGGATGCCGTCGCTGCTCGTCGCGTAGCAGACGGTCGCCAGGTAGCCGCCGCAGTACCACATCTTGAACAGCTTGTCCTGCGGGTCGAACCAGGCGCCGCCGCTGAAGGGCGCGGCGAAGAGGCCGCGGCCCTTGTTCTCCCACGGCTGGTCGGGGCGGACGATGGGGTTCTCTTTGCAGTATTCGACGCGGTGAAAGCTCCGCTTGAGCGTGGTCTCCTGAACGAGGAAGTCGTCCACGAAGAGCTGGCGGCCGACGTCAATGGGGATTACGGCTGGGGGACTGGCGAGGTAGGGCACGGGCATCGGCTCGTTGGGCGGCCTGTCGTACTTGGGCGGCCAGACGTCGGGCAGGACGATGCCGTTGTAGAGCACCTCGCCCGCTGTCGCCCGCGCCGCCGCCAGAACGCACACGCCGATGACGAACAGCCACGCAGCGGACTCCTTCATCGCCGTCTCCTTTGCGTGCGGGGCCAGGGTGCCTCGAAGCCAAGTGTCGCTGCCCCCTACGGTAGGCAAGCGCGGCCCGGCTGTCAAGCACGACATGGCAGCGTTCCTTGACAGGCGCGGGCGGCAGGAGTACCTTGGCGACATCGCTGCGGAGGGCGGCCCCGAAGGAGATGTCGAATGGCGCTCTACATCGGCCTGCCCGACCGCGGGGCCATCGGCCTCTTCGAGCCGTGGAACATCTTCGATTCGGTCTTGAAGCCGCGAGACACGCGAAAGACGCGAACCGTGCAGGCGGGGCGTCCCTGCCCCGCGAGGAGTCCCGAGTGAACGCAAGCAAGCTGCTCGTCCTCCTTATTCTTGCGGGCCCCGCCGCCCTTGCCGGCGAGTTTCCGAAGCCCAGGCCGCCGGCCGACCCGTCGGGCTATGGGGTGCACATTCAGCGGACGATGACGCTGCTGGCCACCAGCACACCGGAGGAACGCAACAAGGTGCGCATCCTCTTCTACGGCCAGAGCATCACCGTGCAGAACTGGTGGAAGCTGGTCGAGGCCGACCTGCGCCAGCGGTTCCCCAACGCCGACCTCGAGTGCACGAACCTCGCCCTCGGCGGCTTCGCCTCCCAACTCCTCGTCCGCACCGCCGAATACGACCTCTATCCCTTCTACCCCGACCTCCTCATCTTCCACGTCTACGGCCACCACGTCCGCTACGAGGACATCATTCGCCGCACCCGCGAGCGCACGACCGCCGAAATCCTCATCCAGACCGACCACGTGACGAGCGAGACGGAGGACGACTGGACGAAGAAGATGAACTACACGTTCCTCCCCGCCTACGCCAAGAAATACGGCTGCCAGCTCTCCCGCATCCGCGAGTCGTGGAAGCAGTATCTCAAGGAGAACAGCCTCAAGCCCCAGCAATTCCTCCGCGACGCCGTCCACCTCAACGAGCACGGCGAGGCCCTCATGGCCGCCCTCGTCAGCCAGGAGCTGGTCTACCGTCCCGACCTGCCGCAGGACGAATGGAAGGGCCTGGTGAGGGATTACGCTGTCGGCAAGGACGTGAAGTGGGAGGGCGATCGCCTGACCCTGGAGTTCGACGGCAACCGCGTGGTCGCCCTCGCCGAGCCCATCGGCGGTGGGAAGTGCCGCGTCCTCATTGACGGCAAGAAGCCGAGCGAGTTCCCCGAGCTGTACCACCACGCCCGCCCGAGCGGCACGGCCAACATCGGCTGGCCCGCCATCAAGGCCATCGGGCACGAGAAGCCGCTCGTCATCGAGGAATGGACCCTCACGTGCACCGGCTTCAACGACACGGCGGACGACTTCAGGTTCAGCATCGTAGGCTCGAAGACCGGCCCTGACGGCGAGGGCACGGCGAAGCAGCGGTTCGTCTCCAAGTCGGGCCGCGTCGTCATCGAGCCCGACGACTGGGTGTTCGCCTACGACCGCAAGGTGTCCAACAAGCCCATGCCCGACGGTTTCAAGGTCCGCTGGTGGACAACCGCGCTCTTCCGCGACCAGTTCGAGGCCCCGACGCTCGGCGACTACGCGGGCCACGAGCTGGCCACGACCCTCGCCCAGGGCCTCCCCAACGCCCGGCACAAGCTCGAACTCATTGGCAAGGCGGCCCTCAAGGCCATCCGCGTCTGTCGGCCCCCTGTCAGGTGACTCTTGCCGGAGAGCCGCGAATGGAGAGCGTATGCGTCCGCCGCGCCAGGCGGGAGGATGCCTCGACCCTGGTGGAGTTCCAGCTCCGCCTCGCCCGCGAGAGCGAGGGGCTGGAGCTGGACCGCGCGACCGTGGCCCGCGGCGTGGAGGCTGTCTTCGCCGACGCCGCCAAGGGCTGCTACTGGGTGGCCGAGGAGGCGGGCCGCGTCGTCGGCTCCCTCCTCACCATCCCCGAGTGGAGCGACTGGCGGAACGCCACGGTCCTCTGGCTCCACTCGGTCTACATCGTGCCCGAGGCCCGCCGGCGCGGCATCTTCCGGCGGCTTTACCTGACCCTGAAGGCGATGGTGGAAAGCTCCGCGGAATTCGCCGGCCTGCGGCTGTGCGTGGACAGGCGCAACCGCGCCGCGCAACAGGTCTACGAGGCCCTCGGCATGTCGCGCGAGCACTACCACCTCTACGAATGGCTCAAGGACCGCTGAGCGGGGAGGACGACAGGAGGATTCCCGTGCGAGGATGTGTCGCCGTCCTGATGCTGCTGACCGCCGCCCTTGCTCTTGCAGAGGAGCCGAAGATGCCCGAGCCGGACCTCAAGAGCCTCGACCCGCCCGTGCTCCTGCCGAACGGAGGGGAGTTCAAGACCTGGCAGCCGGTGCTGGAGTTCGCGAAGACCTACTACGTGGACGGCTCGGCAGGCTCGGACGAGAATCCCGGGACGAAGGAGAAGCCGTTCAAGACGATCCAGCGCGCGGCAGAAGTGCTCCAGCCCGGCGAGCGGGTGATCGTGGCAGCGGGCGTCTACCGCGAGTGGGTGCGGCCGCGCCGCGGCGGCTCTGGCCCCGACAAGCTGATCAGCTACCAGGCCGCACCCGGCGCTGAGGTGGTCATCCGCGGCTCTCGCGTGGTAACGGAGAAGTGGGCCTCCCTCAGCTCGCTCCAATGGGTCTGGGCGATGAAGCTGGCCCCCGAATGGTTCCCACACGGCTACAATCCCTTCGCCATCGCGAACATCACGCCCGAACAGTTCGAGCCGATGGACTGGGCTCACCGCTGGCGCGGCAAGAAGCCTTACACGCTCCCGCGCGGCCTGGTGTTCCAGGACGGTCGGCGGCTTCGCCAGGTGGGCGAGCGCGAGGAGCTGACAAAGGAGGCGGGGACCTACCTCGTGTCGCCCGACGCCAAGGCCCTCCTCGTCCGCCTCTTCGGCGACGCCGACCCCAACAAGGCGACGATGGAGATCACCACGCAGCAATGCGTCTTCGCCCCCGAGGAGATCGGCCTCGGCTACATCCACGTCAAGGGCTTCACCATCGAGCACGCGGGCAATCCCTTCCCCTTCCCGCAGTTCGGGGCGCTCTCGACCTGGCGCGGACACCACTGGCTCATCGAAGGGAACACCGTCCGCCAGGTCAACGGCGTGGGGATTGACATCGGCGACCAGTTCTGGGCGCTCCCCAAGCCGCCCATCAAGCCCGCCTGGCACATCGTCCGCCGCAACACGGTCACTGATTGCGGCGTCTGCGGCATCCAGGGCCTCGCGGCGACCAACTGCCTGGTCGAGGAGAACCTGCTCCGCAACAACGCCTTCCACCCCGTCGAGCAATACTGGGAGACGGGCAGCATCAAGCTCCACTGCAACAACGGCACGCTCATCCGCCGCAACCGCATATTCGACACCCTGCACGGCTGCGGGATCTGGATGGACTTCGCGAACGTCAACTCCCGCTGCTGCGAGAACGTGATCGTCGGCTCGCGAACCGTCCACGGCGGCATCTTCATCGAGGCGTCGCTCGAGCCGAACCTGATTGACCGCAACGTCATCTGGGACACCCAGGGCGCGGGCATCTACGAGCACGACTGCCGCGGCCAGACCTTCGCCCACAACTTCATCGGCAAGTCGAGCGGCCCGGCCCTCCTCCTTCGCGGCAAGGTCACCGACCGCAAGATCAAGGGCCAGCCCCTCGGCGGCGGCATGCACGTCGCCGTCAACAACGTCTTCTTCGACAACAAGGGCCTCATCAGCACGAAGGACCCCCAAGCCGACACGGGCGGCAACCTGGCCGAGGGCATCGTCGCCGCCTTCGACCGCGACACGCTCACCCTCACCTGGCACGTGACGGGCGAGCCGCCCGCTTGCGTGCCGCTCAAGCTCATCACCCGCGACCTCTTCGGCAAGCCCCTGCCCGCCGACAAGCGGGTTCCGGGGCCGTTCTGCGACGTGCCGCGAACGCCGGCCGCCGTGCGGCTGCACGAGGGGGAGTAGAGACAGAGGAGCAGCGAGGACAGGGCCTCATCCAGTCTCACATTCACAGAATGCCAACTCCGCCTCTCAGGGGTTGGCACTCTGAGAACCCCTGGCCGGACGAGGCCGGATGGCCGATTCTCTCACAATGCCAACCCCGCCCGGGCGAGGAGGTTGGCATTCTGAGAAAACGCGAGGACGACGATGCCAAGAGATGACGGGCAGAGAGCTGTTCTGGCGTGTCTCCTCCTCGTCGCAGCCGGTCTCGCCGCGACGGCTGCGGAGCTTCAGGAGAAGCCCGGCGGGTCGCTGTCGCTGCAAGTGTCGTTCGACAAAGAGGTTACGGCGACGCTTGGGCCGGCGCCGGTGAGGCAGTCGCCCGGCGAGGCGGCCTGGAAGGCAGGGGACATCCTCAACAACGCCCAGGGCGCCGTGAGCTTCCGCATCCGCATCCCGAAGCAGGAGAAGCCGCCGCAGCACCCCTGGCCCCTGATGTCGCTCTCGGGCACCCAGGCGGGCGAGTGGACGCTTCTCGTGAACGAGGCGCCCGAGCCGAAGCCCACCGGCAAGCCCAAGCCGCCCGACCAGCTCCCCGAGCCCGACGCCGGCCCGCTCGGCGCCGAGGCCGCTCTCAAAGGGGAGCTGGACGACGCGAAGAAGGAACCCGTCGGCCAGTTCACCTGCGAGGTCCGCACCAAGATCTTCGCCGAGGGCAACATCGCTGGTAAGACGGCTGCCGCGCAAAAAATCTTCGAGTGGGGCCAGTGGCACCAGGTCATCTGGACCTGGCGTTCGGTCCACCATTTCATCTACATTGACGGCAAGCTGCGGGGGACGAGTCTCCAGGTGAGCCGCATGCAGCCGATGGCGAGTGCGGAGGCCATCTTCCGCGTCCTCCTCGGCAAGGCCGAGCTGGCCGACTTGCGGCTCTACAAGCGCGCCCTCGACCCGCCCGACTCCATCGCCCTCGCCACCGCCCGCCCCGACCAACACCTCCCGCCTTTCCCCGCGCTTCGCGTCTGGGCCGACTGGGGGCCAGCCAAGGGCAGGGCGATCGTGTACTTGGACGCCGTTCCCTCACCAAGCGCATCGGTAAGGGTGCGCCTCGTCGACGCGAGATCGGGACAGTTCCGGATGCTCGGCGAGGTTGATGAGTTCCCCTCCGGACTGAGTGAATTGCCTACCCATCTGCTACCTGATAAGCGGATTCCGCCGGGCACTTACCGCCTCGAAGCTGCGGCGCTCGATGATGATCGCAAGGAGGTGGCGAGGGCGAAGTCGGCGGAGTGGACGTGTCCCGAGATGAAACAACCGTGGCTCGAGAGCCAGGTGGGGCAGCCTGACAAGCCAACTATTCTGCCCCCCTACACGCCCATTGAGGTCAAGGGCCACTCCGTTCGGACCCTCCTCCGCGAGCACAGAGTGGACAGGATGGGTCTCTTCGAGGGCATCGTGGCTGCTGGGAGCGAGCTGCTCGCAGGGCCGGTCCGCCTCGACGTAGTCTGCGCCGGGAAGCGCCTTGTTTTCTCCGGCGGAGAAGGTCTCGGAGAGATCAAGAGCGCCGGCACTCACGCCGACTGGTCGGCAACCACTGTCTCCCCCGAAGGCCACGAACTTACGGTGTTGGGCAGAATGGTTTACGACGGCATGGCATCGTTCGGCGTCCTCATGGCACCAGAGAGGGAACTGAGCGTTGAGCGCGTGGAACTGGTCATTCCCTTCCGTCCAGAGGTGATGCAGCACTTCCATTGCGTCGCATCCGGTTTCATCAACCGCTTCATGGCAGTGGAGAGGGATAAGGAGGGGCGCCATCAAGCACGGAATATCTGCTGGAACACCTATGCCCCGAAGGAGCCGAAACGGCGCGAGGGGGTGATCTACGACGCCAATGACGTGCATCACCTGGACAGTGTGGACCGCTTCCGTTTTGTCCCCTACGTCCACGTCGGGAACAATCAACGCGGGCTGGCCTGGTTCGCAGAGAACGACCGATTCTGGGTGCATGATCCGGGGAAGGTGCCCCCGATGGAGATCGTGGCAACGGAGAAGGAGATGGCGCTGCGCCTGAATATCATCGCTAAGCCAACCACGCTCTCTCAAGAGCAGCCGCTCTGGGTCGGGTTCCAACTCCTCGCCAACCCCTTCAAGCCGATGCCGAAGGACTGGCGGTCGTGGATCGTGGGCGATTACCGCAAGGACACGGAGTTCGCCAAGAAAGCGCCCTATCGCTTCTGGTGGCACTGGAATGAGTACGCCAAGAGCTTCGTGCCCTATCCCGGCGGCGTCCAGGGCAAGACCTATCAGGATTGGGTCGGGAAGTTCAAGAACGACGACCTGATTCACGCGCCCTTCATCAACTTCGGCGTGCCCGCCGACAGCGGCCTCTACGGCCCGCCCTTCTTCGACGAGATGGCCGTGCTGCCCTACTCGTGGAAGCTCCACAACAGCCGCCCGCACCAGGACTACGTGGCCTACTGGCTCGACAAGTGCGCGAAGGAGATCGGCATCAAGGGCGTCTACGTGGACGAGCCGTACTGCGAGCCGTACTCGTATAACGTCCTGGCGAGCGACGCGCCCTACATTCGAGCCGACGGCACGCGGGCGGTCGGCTACCGCTGGCTCGAGGCCCGCGACTACTTCCGCCGCATCAAGCAGACCTTCACCGACCTCGGCCTGCAATACTCGCTCTGGGTCCACACCACCAACTACAAGGCCACGCCCGCCCTGACCTTCGTGGACATCTCGATGGACGGCGAGCACCCGATGATCTGGGTGCCGTCGTTCCAGGACTATCACATCTTCTACAACGCCGAGCGGTCGCGGGGCTACATCAGCGGGATTCCGTTCGGGTTCGTCGGCACGCAGATGTTCCACGGCAACACGGAGCCGAAGACGTTCCCCGGCCTTTGGGTGAAGTCGCGCACGTATCTCGCCGTCACCCTGCCCAATCAGGTGTTGCCGCAGACCATTGGCATCACCGACGAGCTGGACCGCATTCACAATCTCTGGCACTGGTTTGGCATCGGCGACGAGGGGGTCGAGGAGGTCACTGAGCCGTGTGGCGGCGTGGCGAATCGCAAGCGCGGCCAGGCGCTCCTCTACGCCACGGCGCCGTGGAAGGGCTCGCGGATCGACTTCGCCGACGGCCTCAAGCCCCTCGACCTCGGCAAGCCGCATGTCCATGCCTGGAACGCCGAGACCGGCGCGTCGCTCGTCGTGGGCGGCAAGACGCTCGTTGACCTGGCCATGCCGAACGACGTGGCGGTCGTCTTCGCCCGTGGCGCCGACAAGCCGCAGGCATCGCGGCCCGAGGGCGCCTTGCTCGGCGTCTCCTTCGACAAGGGCATTGAGCCCGACTTTGGCGGAGGATTGCTCGTGGCCAGCGGCGCGGGCGACGTGTCGGGCAAGGCCCTCGCCGCGGGCTTCGACAAGCCGGCCGTCGGCTATCCCATCGTGCCGTCGTGGGTGCAGGGGAGCGTCGAGTTCGACCTGAATGTGAAGTCCCTGAGCCGGCGCCCGCTGCGGATCATCGGCATCGAGCACCACCTCGACGTCACGCTGTCCGCGGTGCAGCGGGGCGAGGAGAAGGGGTTGCTGCTCGTCGCCAATGAGGTCGTGCCCCAGGAGAAGCTGGCCTACCAGAGCGGCCGGCTGCCGATGGCGAAGCACGAAGCGTTCGTGCCCGTGCCAGTTGGCGAATGGGGGCGCGTCGCCCTCGTGTGGCGGTCGGGGCAGTATGACCTCTACTGGAGCGGGAAGCGGCTCGGCGGCATCACCGCCCCCGCAGCGCCCAGGCTCCGCGACGCCTCGGCGCCGGCGTGCGGCGTTTGGCTTGGCGATGGTCCTGTAGGCGGGACGTCCCCGTCCCGCGATTCGCGGCGTGGGGACACGCCGCCTACAGGGGGCGACACGGCTCAGGCCGTGCTCGACAACGTGCTGGTCTACGACTGGGCGCTGCGGCCCGAGGACTTGGTCGGCCGTGGCCCGATGGCCCCGGCGAAGCGTCCCCCGCGGGGCGATGCGTTCGACGTGCGCGCCTGGGGCGAGAAGCTCAATGAGCTGGCCGTCGGCATCCACCTGGCCGACACCAAGGACTGGGAGAAGGTCACGGCGGTCAAGTTCACCGTCTTCGACGCCGAGGCGCCGGCCGCGCCCCTCGGCACGGCGGAGCTGACGCCCTGGCTCGGCACGGGCGCGACGCGCCTCACCCTGGCCGCGCCGAAGGCCCCCGGGCCAGCCCTGGGCGAAGCGAGGGGCGGCGACCCGCTGGCCGAACTGGAGCTTGACCGCGAGCTGATCATTCAGGCGGATCTCTACCACGACAAGGACCTGCTGACGACGAAGAAGGCCCCCGTGCAAATCGGCGGCATGGCCGCCAAGGAGCAAAGAAGATGAGGACGCTGTCTCTGGTGGTGGCTGTCCTGGCAGCGGCGGGAAGCGCGTTCTCGGAGGAGCCGCTCGTCCCTATCCGCCAGTCGAGCGGGCTGGTCGCGCCGCTCGTGGAGGCGGCGCCGAAGATTGATGGGAAGCTGGACGATGCCGTGTGGCAGAAGGCCCAGCCGCTCCGCCACTTCGGCTTCCGCAACAAGGCGGTGCGCTACCAGACCGAGGGTTGGCTCTGCCGCGACGCGGCCAACTTCTACTTCGCCGCACGCTGCTTCGATGACAACCTCGCCGGCCTCGTCACCGAGTTCGAGGGCCGGGCGCTCTGGAAGAACGACTGCATCGAGCTGTTCGTCGTGCCCGAGAAGAAGGAGCTGTTCTTCGCCCACCTGATCGCCACCTGCGACGGGCGGACGGCCGGCACGACCTGGGTGCCCGACGAGTGGGGCGAGCCGACCCGCGGCAAGGACGTGAAGCTCGCCGCCGCCACGGGCCGCGAGAAGGACGCCTGGACGATGGAGCTGGCGGTGCCCATCGCCGCCTTCGGCCACGCCGTCACGCCGCAGAGCGTGTGGGCGCTCGGCTTCAACCGCGAGAAGCACGGCGACCCGCCCGAGGTCTCGAGCTTCCAGGGCGGCTTCAACCGCCCCCGCGAATACCCCGACCTCGTCTTCGACGGCCGCACGCTCGTCGTGGATGGCCTCGGCATCCGCAACCTGGGAACGAAGACGGAGAAGCTCACGCTGATCGTTTCGGGCGCCAAGGGAAGGAAGGAGATCGCAGCGACGGTCGAGCCGGGCCAGCGGGCACAGGTGAGCTGGAGTCCTGCCGTGGCCAACTCCACCGAGGGAGAAGAGTTGAGCTTCGCCGCCCAGAGGGACGGGAAGACGCTTGTCAGCGAGAGCTACCTCCTCGTCGCGCCGCCGAGGAAGGACGAGCCGATTGACGTGGCGAAGATTCCGATTTCGCACTTCGCGAAGTCCGTAATGGACGACCCTGGCTTCTTCCCCGTCAGCGTGTGGCTTCAGCCGGCGGGACAGGCCGAGAAGTACAAGGCGATGGGCGTCAACGTCTACGTCGGCGGCGTGGATTCCTACCCGCGGCCGAAGGACCGCGAGTTCCTCGACGCGATTCAGAAGCAGGGGATGTACGCCATCTGCCCCTACAAGAAGCAATACGTCGAGGCGAAGCTCCACGAGCATCCCGCCTTCATCGGCTGGATGTTCGGCGACGAGCCGGACAACGTGGACGCGGCGACCGGCCAGGTGAAGCACACACCCGAGGCGCTGCTGGCCGACTTTGCGAAGATCCGCCGCGATGACCCCGCCCACCGCGTCTACCTCAACCTCGGCTGCGGCGTGGCCAACGAACGCTTCGTCGGGCGCGGCGCCACCGACGAGCAATACGCCGACTACCCGAAGGCGTGCGACATCGTTTCCTACGACGTCTATCCCTGCAACAGCATCCAGCCCGACGGCCCCGGCCGCCTGCACCTCGTGGCGAAGGGCGTTGACCGCCTCCGCAAGTGGGCCGGCCCGGGCAAGAAGGTCTGGTGCTGGATCGAGGCGAACAAGATATCGAAGGGCGATGGCCGCGCCCCGACGCCCGACGAGGTGAAAACCCAGATCTGGATGGCCCTCGTCCACGGCGCCGACGGCTACGGCTTCTTCTGCCACTCGTGGGCGGGGCAGCGGGCGAGCGTGTCGGCCATCGCGCCCGAGATGCAGGCCGCGCTCGCGCCCGTCAACGCCGAGGTCCACAAGCTCGCCCCCGTGCTCAACAGCCCGACCATCGCCGACGCCGCGGCGGTGAAGCCCTCAATGGGCAGCCGTGTGGACGTGATGGTGAAGCGGCACGAGGGCGCGACCTGGGTCTTCGCCGTCAACATGTTCCGCAAGCCCGAGAAGGCCACGATTACAGTCAAGGGCCTTGGCGACGCAAAGGCCGAGGCGCTCTTCGAGGGCCGCACCGTGGCCGTCAAGGGCGGGGTCCTCACCGACGACTTCGCCCCCTACGCCGTCCATCGCTATAGGATCGGGCACAAGTAGTGCGCCAAGACCGCCCTCCTTGTCATTCCGAGGAGCGTGACGACGAGGAATCTCGCGGGGCCAAGGGCCGGCGCTCTCCTTGGCGAGATGCTTCGCTGCGTTCAGCATGACCACGCGAGCGGCCGTCTCGCACACAAGAGAAGACTCCTGACTCCGGGCACAAGAAAAGACTCCGCATGAGAAACGACGCCGGGAGAAACGACTCCGGGAGTCGTTTTTGCAGTCCTAACTACCTGCATGGCAATATCTTAGGATTGCGAAAAAGACTCCCGGAGTCGTTTTTGCCTTCTCAGAGGAGCGGCGAGGCCAGGCGGGCGAAGGAGCAGCGGAGGCGGTCGCCGAGGCGCGTCTCGTAGGCCAACGGGTCCTCGACGGGGACGGACCTGACTCGGTACTGCTCGAAGAGGTCGAGAAGCTGCGGGATGTCGTGCCGCGAGTAGACGAAGCAGCTCACCTCGAACGCCAGGCGGAAGCTGCGGCAGTCCATGTTCGCCGACCCCGCCGTGCACCAGTGGTCGTCCACGATCATCAGCTTGCCGTGGAGCATGCCGCCGCGGTATTCGTAGACGCGGATGCCGGCCTCGATGAGCTCGCGGTAGGCCGAGCGGCCCGCCCAGAGCGTGAGCCACGAATCGCTGACCTCGGGCACGACGATCTCCACCTTCACCCCCGATAACGCGGCGCAGATGACCGCCGACTGCATGGACTCGGGCGGGATGAAGTAGGGCGTGACGATGCGCAGCGACTGGCGCGCGCTGCGCACGGCCAGGAGATGGGCGAACTCGGCCGAGCTGCCCAGCGCGGTCGGCTCGCTGGGAACAATCTGCACCACCTCGTCGCCCGCGGCCGCCGGGGCCGGGCAGTAGCGCCCCACCTCGAGCGGCTCGCCCGTCGTGTAATACCAGTCCTTGAGAAACACCTGCTGGAGGTCGAGGACGGCGGGGCCGCGGACGAGCATCGAGAGGTCCTGCCAGGCCCGCTTCCCCTTGCGGCGGGTCGCGTACTCATCCCCCACGTTGCGGCCGCCCGTGAGCGCCGCCGCGCCGTCGAAGACCGCGATCTTGCGGTGCATCCGGTAGTTGAGGTAGAAGCGCTTCCGCAGCGGGTCCACGGGGTGAAAGAAGTCCACCTGCACCCCCGCGGCCCGCAGGCGCGCGAGACAGCTCTTGTGGAACCACAGGGCGCCCACGGCGTCGAGGAGCAGGCGGCACTCGACGCCCTCACGGGCCTTCGCACACAGGGCCTCGGTCACCGCGTTCCCCGTCGCGTCGTTCTGGTAGATGTAGAATTCGAGGTGGACGTGGTCCCTGGCGGAGCGGATGCCCGAGAGGAGCATCTCGCGGAAGCTCGGCCCGTCGGCGGCAAACTCCACGGCGTTGCCGGGCCGGGCGGGGAAGCCCTCCATGCGCTCGATGGCCTCGGCGAGGGCGCGGAACTCGCCGCGCGCGAACTCCTCCGCCGCCTCGCCGATGGGGGGCAGGAGAGCCGTCCGCTCGCGGAACTCCTCCTCCTTGCGCTCGTACTTCCGCCGCACGCGCTCGGGCCGCCGCCACGACAGGGCGAAGAACAGCAGCACGCCGACGAACGGGATGAAGACCACGGCGAGCACCCAGGCGAGCGTGGCCGTGGGGTGCCGCCGCTGCACGAGCACCACGGGCATCGCCGCGAGGGCGAGGGCAAGAGCGACGGCTTCAGCGATCCACAGCCACATGGCAATGCCTCCCTGCGGCGGCCTGGCGGCGCCGCCTCAGGCCATCTCGCGCAAGAGGTCCAGCAGCTCGTCCGGGCCCATCACGGCGACCCCCGCCCGCTGGTTCTTTGGGAAGTGCCGCACGTTGCCAGTAACCAGGATGGCGCCGGCAGCGTGAGCGACCTCCAGGAATGGCAGATCGCTGGCGTGGGGGAGCCTTGCACCGAGAGGGGGCGCCGTGACGACCTCGGCGCGCGCTCTCATGCCATCCAGGAGTTCGTCAACTTCCTCGGATGGAATGGGGATAGCAGAGCCATAGAGCACATGCTCGTACTCGGCGACGAGCCTTGAATCCACGGCGCAGGGCAAGGCCCCCCTGACCGCGAGACGGACGGCCCGGTCACACGTGCCGCCCGGCGTGAGGAGCGCAGAGACCAGGATGTTCGTGTCGAAGACGGCTTTCATGCCCGGCGTGCCACCCGCGCCCCCCGCTCGCGCCGCACCTTGGCGATCAGAGCGTCAATCTCCTCCATCGTCATCTTGTCGAGGCCCCTGGCCTTCGACCACGCCTGGATTCGGTCCATGGCGCGCAGAGCCCTCGCGCTGCGGATCGCCAGCAGATCCTCCTCCACACGATCCGGGTGCACCGATGACAGTAAGGCGAACGGCCGGCCGTTGGCCGTGACCACCATGTCCCGCTCCGTGGCCAGCTCCTTGCGGATGGCGGCCGTGCGGCTGCGCAGGTCGCGGACCGTGATGAACTTCATTGGATGGCTCCTCTATATCGTGTACAGAATAGTGTACTCTATCGAGACTCGGATGTCAATCCGCCAAGGCGCTGCCGGGCCTCCGCATCGGTGGGCACATAGGCAGGGTCGTCGCTCAGGCACAGGCAGTCGAGGCGCGGGTTGACGGCCGCCGTGCCGCCGCCCTCGCGCGGGTAGATGCGGAAGGCGAAGGGGCCTTTGGGCAACGGGAAGGTGATCGGCTGGCCCGGCGGCACGGAGGCCACGCCCCCGCCGCGGCCCGTCCAGTGCCACTTCTTCTCGTTGACGCCGCAGTTGCCGAGCACCTGGTTGCCGTCGAGCGTCACCTTCTCGCCCACGGGCGCGACGCCGAAGCTCTCGTCGCCGCCGCTCGGATAGCGCACCCGCGCCCAGAGGGTCCAGCGCCCCTCGTGGGGAATCTCGACGCGGTACTCGCAGAACGCGTCCCCGGGCTTCGCGCGGTTGGGCCGCGCCGTGCAGACGACCACGTCGCCGAAGGCCCCCTCCTCCTTCACCCCGACGGCTGAGCCCTTCGCCATCGTGCCGACGATGCGCGCGGCGTCCTCGGCCTGGAGCCAGAGGGTGACCGGCGCCCGCGGCTCGAACCTGGCGTTGGCCAGCAGTTCACGCACCTTGTCCGTAGAGAGTTGATCAAACCGAAGGGTGGTTCGGCGGCCGCTGATGGGAACCGCCATGCTTCCCGCGGTGCCGCGCTCTACGTCGATCGTTCTGCCGCTCACATCGAAGGCCTTCACCCGCCCCGTGCCGAGAATCAGCTTCCCCTCCCCGCCCGCGTGGTGCCACACGCAGGCGAAGCCCGTGGGAACCATCCACACCGTCTCGCCGACGAAGGCCCGCAGAGCATCGCTCCCGGCCACCTTGGGCATCGCCCTCACTTCCACAAACCAGGACTTGCGCGTCTCATCGTTGACCAGCGTGAAGTCTTTGCCCTTCTCGCGCAGCCGCTTGCGGGTCACCTCAGCCACTTTGCCGGCTAGGCGAAGTTCCTCGTAGGCCCGCACGATCTCCAGGATGCCGGGGGTGAGGGGATGGCGCTCCATCTGGCCGAAGCTCGTCTGGAGCGAGATGGGCACGTCGTAGGCCAGGCTCCTGCACATCAGGTACTCGATCTCGTCGAGCTGAAGGCCGTCGGTGTCCTTGCCCTTCGGCCAGATGCCGAACCAGCCAAGCTCGCCAGGAATCCTGTCCTCCCCCACGCTCTGCATGTAGGCCACCGAGCGATCGATGTGATCCTTCACCGTCGGCCACGTCTCGATCTTGCCGCCCGCGATGATATGGCCGTGAAGGGTGTTCAGATAGGTGTCCACCGTGCCGCTGCGGGTGAACGAGTGGATGAGGTTGTGGGTCATGATCGTGCCCATGTGGATGAGGGGGCGCCTGGTGAACTTGCTCATCGCGACGGCCTGGAACTTCGAGACGTAGTAGTTGAAGCGGCGGCGGTCCACGTCCTCGCCGCCGTCGAAGTAGACCATGTCGAAGCCGCAGGTGTTGAAGATGCCGGCCAGGCGGGTCGTCGTTTCGTCCAGCAGCGTCGTCTCCTGGTCCACGATGTAGCCGTTGATGCAGCCGTCCACGCCATAGTGGCGGCATTGCGTCGTCGCCTTGTGGGCAGCGGCCTTGGTGCCCCAGGCGCCCCGCTCGCAGCCGAGGAAGGCGTCGAACTTGCCTTCAGGGCCGATCGCCTTGTAGCGGATGATCTCGTCGTCGAGGATCACCTCCTGGTGCTTGGCGACGCCGCCCTCCCAGATCTTCTGCTTCGCGACGGGGCTGCCTGCCCACTCGCGGAGGTCGCTCGACGTGCGGATCGTGTCGCCATCCGCGGCAATATCGGCGGCCAGCGCCGCTTCGCGGTCCACCCAGAAGCGGCGGTCGGGCACAGGCGTCACGTAGGCATCGGTCTTCGAGATTTTGGACGCGAAGCAGTGCATGCCCACCAGAATCCCCGCGTCGTGGAGCTTCGCCACGGTGCGGCGCAGGCTCTCGATCCCGTCGGGATAGTTGGCGTTGAAGGTGTAATGCCCGACCGTGCGGCACCACGAGCCGCTGCCCATCATCACCTGGCGGAAGCCGCTCCGCTTGCACAACTCGATCACCTTGTCCGCGTCCTTCTCGCCGAACGACAGGAACCAGTAGGATTGGCGTGCGAGGGGCAGGTTGCGCGAGGGCGTGCCCTTGCCGTCGCTGTTCCGCGGCAGGTCGCAGGCCACGGCGAGCTTCTGGAGGACGGCGTCGAGGTCCTTCGTCGGGCAGCCGACGAGTGCGAAGGCCGCGCCCTCGAGCTTCGGGCCGGGGGCGTCCTGCGTCGTAGCCGTCAGTTCCGCCACGGTGCCCCGCCGCTGCGCCGAGCAGTGCGTCTGAAGGTTCGCGGCCATGAGGCAGAGGGCGAACTCGTCGTTCCACGCCCCGCCGAGCCTTCGCCCGACGCGTTCCGTGATCGTCACGGGAACGCTCAGGAGCGTCACGTGGCTTGGCCGTGTCCCCTCGATGCGTTCGAGGCGAAAGAGAATCCAGTCGGGCTCGGCCTTGACCGCATAGGCCAGCCGCGTGTCGCAGCCGTCGAAGGCGAGGGTGAGCTTGCCGCCGGGCTCCCAATAGGACCTATGGGACCTATGGGTCCTATCGGCGATGCGCACGGCCGCCAGCGGCGCGCCCTTCCCCTGGGCGCAGTAGTCCTTCCCCGTCGCCTTGCCGGCCACGCTCCGCCAGGCCGCGTCCTCGCCGATCACCAGGCGCAGCCGGGGGCTCTCGACCACCACGTCGCCCGCCGCCGCAGCGACCGCGATCGCGGAGAACACGAGGCAGGGTCGAACCATCGCGTGCCTCCTGGGACCTGCCCGAGAGCATACCACGCGCCCCCACGGCCCGCAACACAGGCGACCGCGGATCAGAAGAGAAGAGTCTCACGCAGAGCGAGCGGAGAGGGAGCAGAGAGCACGCAGAGAAGAAGGCGACCACGGATGGCACGGATGGGCACGGATGAAGAGAGGGGAGTGACCGCGAATCCAGCGAATCTGCGCGAATCAGGAAACCAAACGCGGAACGCGAGGTGGAACATCTCACGCAGAGCAGCAGAGGCCGCAGGGACCAGGCCTATCCTCTCCTGCCCCAACACCGGTGACCGCGGCTCGGGGGTCTGGGTCGGGTGGTCTGGGTTGCCTCCGCGCCGCCCTCCGTGGCCTCCGTGTCTCCGTGGTGGACCCTCCTCTTCCCATCCGCGGCCATCCGCGCAATCCGCGGTCCCCATCCTCTTCTCTGCGAGCTCTCGGCTCCCTCCGCTGCCTCTGCGTGAGATCTTCGCTCTGCATTCGCGGCGGGGCGGATGGCGAAAAACGAACCCTCGATGTGGCAGAAAAGGGTACCTCTGGGCCGCCGCGAGGGGGCAGACGGGTGTCGAAAAATGGCTCATCCGCCTGAACCGATCACCCGGAGCGGCCCCGCAGGCGCCCGCGCTAGGCGCTCACCTCCCATTGCGCACGCATGAGCGCCTAGCGCAACTAGCCGGCTGCGTGGGACGCTCCACTGGCTGTAACCTTCGGCAGATTGGGCTCTTACGGCCATCACGGCACTCGCTCCGCCGCCCCCCGCTAGGCGCTCACCCCCCCTGGTGCACGGGTGAGCGCCTAAGAAACTATCTCAAAACCCACGCGGGCTGCGTTGCTGGCGTCAGCGGGTCGGATGAGCCCGACAAATGAAGGGGCGTCTTGGCGAAGCTCAGGTGTTGCGCTCGAGCCAGCGGAGCACGGCGTCGGCCTCGCGCTGGGTCTTGCAGGCGACGCTGTAGAGGACGAGGTTGGGCTTGAGCTCGCGGTGGTAGACCTTAAGCTCGTCGGGCGAACAACTTACGTAGACGTGTTTGCCCGTGGCCTGGAAGCGCTTGAGGAGGGGCAGCCAGTCCATCATCAGGGGGCCGCCAGCCGTGGGGGTCCACTGGATGCCGTCGAGGGCCTTGATGCCGGCAATGGCGTCGAAGTGCTGGAGACAAGTCCTTCCGTCGTAATGATATACGGAGTGGTCGAGGAACTCGGATTCGTCGGTGAGGGCGGGGAGGACGAACTGGTTGAACTGCTCGGGGGATAGGAGGCAGGAGAAGTCGCACTGGGTG